>JAEUOZ010000058.1 GCA_016790225.1 Rubrivivax sp. | reverse complement strand
GCTTCAGGCGGACCCCGCCCCGTGCTTGGCCTTGTAGTCGTCGACCGCGGCCTTGATGGCGTCCTCGGCCAGGATCGAGCAGTGGATCTTGACCGGCGGCAGCGCCAGTTCCTCGGCGATCTGCGTGTTCTTGATGGTCAGCGCCTGGTCGAGCGTCTTGCCCTTGACCCATTCGGTGACCAGCGAGCTCGACGCGATCGCCGAGCCGCAGCCGTAGGTCTTGAAGCGCGCGTCCTCGATCAGCCCGGTGGCCGGGTTGACCTTGATCTGCAGCTTCATCACGTCGCCGCAGGCCGGGGCGCCCACCATGCCGGTGCCCACCGACTCGTCACCCTTGTCGAACGAGCCGACGTTGCGCGGGTTCTCGTAGTGCTCGACAACCTTCTCGCTGTAGGCCATGTGCGTCTACTCCTTCAATGTGCAGCCCATTGGATGGTGCTGAGGTCGACACCGTCCTTGTACATCTCCCACAGCGGCGAGAGCTCGCGCAGCCGGGCCACCTGCTCCTGCAGCGTGCCCACGGCCAGGTCGATCTCCTGCTCGGTGGTGAAGCGGCCGATCGTCATGCGCAGCGACGAGTGGGCCAGTTCGTCCGACCGCCCCAGGGCGCGCAGCACGTAGCTGGGCTCCAGGCTGGCCGAGGTGCAGGCCGAGCCCGACGACACCGCGATGCCCTTGATGCCCATGATCAGCGACTCGCCTTCCACGAAGTTGAACGAGGCGTTGACGTTGTGCGGCACTCGGGCGGAGAGGTCGCCGTTGATGTACACCTGCTCGATGCGGCCGATGCCGTCGAGCAGCCGCTTCTGCAGCATGCGGATGCGCTCGCTCTCGGTGCCCATCTCGGCCTGGGCGATGCGGAAGGCCTCGCCCATGCCCACGATCTGGTGCGTGGGCAGCGTGCCGCTGCGCATGCCGCGCTCGTGGCCGCCGCCGTGCATCTGGGCCTCGAGCCGCACGCGCGGCTTGCGGCGCACGTACAGCGCGCCGATGCCTTTGGGACCATAGGTCTTGTGCGAGGCCAGGCTCAGCAGGTCGACCGGCAGTTGCGCCATGTCGATGGCCACCTTGCCCGTGGCCTGTGCCCCGTCGACATGCAGCACGATGCCGCGCTCGCGGCACATCGCACCGATGGCGGGGATGTCCTGGATCACGCCGATCTCGTTGTTGACCAGCATCACCGACACCAGGATGGTGTCCTTGCGCAGCGCGTCCCTGAAGCGGTCGAGGTCGAGCAGGCCGTTCTCCTGCACGTCGAGGTAGGTGACCTCGAAGCCCTGGCGCTCGAGCTCGCGCATGGTGTCCAGCACCGCCTTGTGCTCGGTCTTCACCGTGACCAGGTGCTTGCCGCGGCTGGCATAGAAGTGCGCCGCGCCCTTCAGCGCCAGGTTGTTGCTTTCGGTGGCGCCGCTGGTCCAGACGATCTCGCGCGGGTCGGCACCGATCAGATCGGCCACTTGGCCGCGGGCCTTCTCGACGGCCTCTTCGGCCTCCCAGCCCCAGGCGTGGCTGCGCGAGGCAGGATTGCCGAAGTGTTCACGCAGCCAGGGCACCATGGCGTCAACCACGCGGGGATCCACCGGCGTGGTGGCCCCATAGTCCATGTAGATGGGAAAGTGCGGAGTCATCGGTTCAAGCCCTGAAGGCAGGTGGTGTGTGGGAGGGCGATGCTCACTTGGCCATGGCCGTGCCAAGCGCAAACACCGAGTTGGGCGCGGTCACCTTGATCGGCTTGACCACGGGCACCGTGGAGATGGCCCGCTTGACCGGCGACTCCTCGATGGAGATGCCCTTGGCCAGCTGCTCGCTGGCCAGCTTCTTCAAGGAGATGGAATCGAGAAACTCGATCATCTTCTCGTTCAGGCTGGCCCACAGATCGTGCGTCATGCACTTGCCGCTGTCTTCGCCCATGCAGTCGCCCTTGCCGCCGCAGCCGGTGGCATCAATCGGCTCGTCCACGGCGACGATGATGTCGGCGACGGTGATGTCATCGGCATCGCGGCCGAGCGTATAGCCGCCGCCCGGGCCGCGCGTGCTGGCCACAAGATCCGCCCGGCGCAGCTTGCCGAACAGCTGCTCCAGGTAGGACAGAGAGATCTGCTGCCGCTGGCTGATCGCAGCCAGGGCCACCGGCCCGTTCTGGGAACGCAGGGCGAGGTCGATCATCGCGGTCACGGCGAAACGGCCTTTGGTGGTCAAACGCATTCGGAACTCCTGTCGATTGGCGGCAGAGCCTGGTGGGACAACGGGGAACGTGAAGGAACCGGCAGTAACACTCGAGCCCCGGGAGGAAGACGGCTCACCGCCCACCGACCTGGCTGCACCGGACGGACCTTGCGGGCCTTAATCCGAGCGCTTCACTCAAGTTTACCAGAAGCCGAGCGATTTGGTCAGGTTCGACGCCGGAAGTTCCCTGACAACGATCAAGGACTCAGGCCGGGCGCGTCAATACGCGCTGCAGGACCCCGGTCAGCCCGTCGCAGGCATCTGCCACCAGATCGAGCACCTGCTCGAAGCCGGCTGCCGCGCCGTAGTAGGGATCCGGCACCTCACGGACATCGCGCCGCGTGCGGGCGAAATCCATCAGCAGCTTCACCCGGCCCTCCGCACCCGGGGGCGCCAGCGACTGCAGCTCGGCCAGGTTGTCTTCGTCCATCGCCAGCAACAGGTTGAAGTCCTGGAAATCGGCCTCGCAGACACGCCGGGCACGAAGGCCCGACAGTTCGTAGCCTCGCTCGCGTGCATGACGCTGCGCGCGCTCGTCCGGCGGCGAGCCCACGTGGTAGCTGTGCGTGCCTGCCGAATCCACCCTCACCCGGCTGTCCAGTCCGATGGCCTGCAGCTTCTGGCGCAGCACGGCTTCGGCGGTGGGAGAACGGCAGATGTTGCCCATGCAGACCATCAGGACCGCGAAGTCGGCCGCGGGCCTCTCGCCGCGGCGCCGCGGCGCGGCGCTCATCGGCGGCCTCCGGGCGCCCCCAGGGGCACGACATTGCTGTCGTGGCCGCCACCGGCGCCAAAGGCCTGTTCGCGCAGCAAGGCCAGCTGATCGCGCACCCGCGCGGCCTTCTCGAACTCCAGGTTGCGCGCGTGTTCCAGCATCTGCTTTTCCAGCAGCTTGATGCGCTTGCCCAGATCCTTCTCGCTCAGGGCCTCGACCTCGGCGGCCGCCTGCGCGGCCTTGATGTCGTCCTTGGCGGTCTTGTCCGAGACCACGCCGTCGATGAGCTCGCGCACGTCCTTCTTCACGCTGCGCGGCACGATGCCTTCGGCTTCGTTGTGGGCCATCTGCCGCACCCGTCGGCGCTCGGTCTCGTCCAGCGCGCGGCGCATGGAATCGGTCATGTTGTCGGCATAGAGGATGGCCTTTCCGTTGACGTTGCGAGCCGCGCGTCCGATGGTCTGGATGAGGCTGCGCTCGGCGCGCAGGAAACCTTCCTTGTCGGCATCCAGGATGGCCACCAGGGAGACCTCAGGGATGTCCAGGCCTTCGCGCAGCAGGTTGATGCCCACCAGGACATCGAACTGGCCCAGTCGAAGGTCACGCAGGATCTCGACGCGCTCCACGGTGTCGACGTCGCTGTGCAGGTAGCGCACCTTCACCCCGTTTTCGCCCAGGTAGTCCGTGAGCTGCTCGGCCATGCGCTTGGTCAGCGTGGTGATGAGCACGCGCTCGTTGACCTTCACGCGCTCGCGGATCTCCTGCAGCACGTCATCCACCTGATGCACGGCCGGCCGCACCTCCACGACCGGGTCGATCAGGCCCGTGGGACGCACCAGCTGCTCCACCACCTGGCCGGCATGTGTGCGCTCGTATTCAGCCGGCGTGGCCGAGACGAAGACGGCCTGACGCATCTTGCGCTCGAACTCCTCGAACTTCAGTGGCCGGTTGTCCAGCGCGCTGGGCAGCCGGAAGCCGAACTCCACCAGCACCGTCTTGCGGGCCCGGTCGCCATTGAACATGCCGCCCAGCTGGCCGATCAGCACGTGGCTTTCGTCAAGGAACATCAAGGCATCGCGCGCCAGGTAATCCACCAGCGTCGGCGGCGGCTCGCCCGGCAGCGCGCCGGACAGGTGCCGGGTGTAGTTCTCGATGCCCTTGCAGTGGCCCACCTCGACCAGCATCTCCAGATCGAAGCGCGTGCGCTGCTCCAGGCGCTGCGCCTCCACCAGCTTGCCGGCCTTGACCAGCTCGTCCAGCCGCTCGCGCAGTTCGGCCTTGATGGTCTCCACGGCCGAGAGCACGCGCTCGCGGGGGGTCACGTAGTGGCTGCTCGGGTAGACGGTGAAGCGCGGGATCTTCTGCCGCACGCGGCCGGTCAGGGGATCGAACAGTTGAAGTGATTCGACTTCGTCATCGAACAGCTCGATGCGGATGGCCAGCTCGGAGTGCTCGGCCGGAAAGACATCGATCGTGTCGCCGCGCACGCGAAAGCTGCCGCGCGAGAAGTCGGTCTCGTTGCGCGCGTACTGCATGCGGATGAGGTGAGCGATGACCTCGCGCTGGCCCAGCTTGTCGCCCACGCGCAGCGTCATCACCATCTGGTGGTAGTCGGCCGGGTTGCCGATGCCGTAGATCGCGCTGACGCTGGCCACGATGATCACGTCGCGACGCTCCAGCAGGCTCTTCGTCGCACTCAGCCGCATCTGCTCGATGTGCTCGTTGATCGAGCTGTCCTTCTCGATGAACAGGTCCCGCTGCGGCACATAGGCCTCGGGCTGGTAGTAGTCGTAGTAGCTGACGAAGTACTCGACGGCGTTCTTCGGAAAGAACTCGCGGAACTCGCTGTACAGCTGCGCGGCCAGCGTCTTGTTGGGCGCAAAGACGATGGCGGGCCGCCCCGTGCGCGCGATGACATTGGCCATCGTGAAGGTCTTGCCCGAGCCCGTGACACCCAGCAGCGTCTGGTAGCTCAGGCCCTCCTCGATGCCCTCCACCAGCTGCTGGATCGCTGCCGGCTGGTCGCCGGCCGGCGGATAGGGCTGGAAGAGCTGGTAGGGCGAGCCGGGAAAGCTCACGAAGCTGCCCTCGGCCGCGGGCACTGGCTCGGCCACCGGAGCGGCTGTCAGGTCATTCATGCAGGGCGGTCCTAAAATCAGGAAGTTTTCTGGCAGCGGTTTCAACGCCGCCCGCGGCTCGGGCGGCATCGGCCGCTCGCCGTCACGGAGGCTGCCGTGGGCCATCGTGCCACCCGGCAGCGTAACGCATGGCGCCGGGCCCTCGCCCCGTCGCGCCGATCACCACAGGAAGTCCCGATGTCCCTCTTTGCCGCCGTCGACATGGCCCCCCGTGACCCGATCCTGGGTCTGAACGAGCAGTTCACGGCTGACGGCCGTGCCGACAAGGTCAACCTGGGCGTCGGCGTGTATTTCGACGAGAACGGCAAGCTGCCGCTGCTGCGTTGCGTGGCCGCCGCGGAGCAGGCGCTGGTGGCTGCGGCCAAGCCGCGCGGCTATCTGCCCATCGACGGCATCGCCGCCTACGACAAGGCCGTGCAGGGGCTGGTATTCGGCGCCGACAGCGAACTGCTCAAGGCCGGCCGCGTGGCCACCGTGCAGGCGCTGGGCGGCACCGGCGGCCTGAAAGTGGGCGCCGATTTTCTCAAGCGCCTGAACCCGCAGGCGCAGGTGCTGATCAGCGACCCCAGCTGGGAGAACCACCGAGCGCTGTTCACCAACGCGGGGTTCGAGGTCGGCAGCTACCCGTACTACGACGCCGGCACGCGCGGCGTGAAGTTCGAGGCCATGCTCGCTTCGCTGCAGGCTGCCGCCGCCGGCACCGTCGTCGTGCTGCATGCCTGCTGCCACAACCCCACGGGCGCCGACCTCACGCCCGCGCAATGGGCACAGGTGGTCGATGCCGTGAAAGCGCGCGGCCTGGTCGCCTTCCTGGACATGGCCTACCAGGGCTTCGGCGACGGCCTGGCCGAAGACGGCGCGGTGATCCAGCAGTTTGTCGCCGCGGGGCTGGATTTCTTCGTCGCCACCTCGTTCTCCAAGAGCTTCTCGCTGTACGGCGAACGCGTCGGGGCGCTCAGCGTCGTCTGCTCGAACCCTGAAGAGACCGCCCGCGTGCTGTCCCAGCTGAAGATCGCCGTGCGCACCAACTATTCCAACCCGCCTACGCACGGCGCGCAGATCGTGACCACGGTCTTGACCACCCCGGATCTGCGCCGGCAGTGGGATGAAGAGCTCGCCGGCATGCGGCTGCGGATCCGCGAGATGCGCAAGCAGCTGGCGGACGGGCTGCGGGCTGCCGGCGTCAGCCAGGACCTTTCCTACATCACCCGCCAAAGGGGGATGTTCAGCTACTCCGGCCTCAGCAAAGACCAGATGCAACGTCTTCGCCAGGAATTTGGCGTCTACGGTGTCGATTCGGGCCGCATCTGCGTCGCGGCGCTCAATGAGCGCAACCTGCGTACCGTGATTCCGGCGATCGTGGCGGTCATGAAAGACTGAGGATCGGGCTTGGGCCCCAGAAAAAAATGCTGCACTGCAACAAAAGTCGTGCGACATTCGGGCCTGTCAGGCGCTTTTCAGTGTCGTGCGCCCCACTCTGGGGCAGCCGGCCTCTCCCGTTGATGAAGCGGCCCAACGGCCGCGACGCGGCGCCGGCTCTCCTTGAAGGCTGACGAAAAGGATCTCCATGCTGTACCAGATCTACGAGACACAACGCGCGCTGATGGCTCCGTTCTCAGAATTTGCCAGCGCGGCAGCCAAGCTCTACAACCACCCCTTGTCGCCCTTTGCCCACACGCCGATGGCGCAACGGATCTCGGCCGGGCTGGATCTGATGCACCGCCTGGCCAAGGAGTACGAAAAGCCTCCGTTCGGCATCACCGCAGCCACGGTCGATGGCATCGAGGTCGCGGTGCAGGAGCAGGTTGCGATCAACCACCCGTTCTGCCGCCTGCTGCGCTTCAAGCGCTTCACCGACGACCCGCGCGCCCTGGCGGTGATGAAGAACCAGCCCACCGTCCTGGTGGTCGCGCCCCTGTCCGGGCACCACTCCACCCTGCTGCGCGACACGGTCAAGAGCCTGCTGCACGACCACAAGGTGTTCATCACCGACTGGACGGACGCGCGCATGGTCTCGATGGACAACGGCGAATTCCATCTCGACGACTACGTGCACTACGTCCAGGACTTCATCCGGCACATCGGCCCTTCGGTCCACGTGATCTCGGTGTGCCAGCCGACGGTGCCGGTGCTGGCGGCGGTCTCGCTGCTGGCCAGCGCGGGCGAGTTCACGCCGCGCTCGTTGACGATGATGGGCGGCCCGATCGATGCCCGCAAGTCGCCCACCGCCGTCAACAACCTGGCGATGAACAAGAGCCACGACTGGTTCGAGAACAACGTCATCTACCGGGTGCCGCCCAACTATCCGGGCTCTGGCCGCCGCGTGTACCCCGGCTTCCTGCAGCACACCGGCTTCGTGGCCATGAACCCGGACCGGCACCTCAGCTCGCACTACGACTACTTCCTGGATCTGGTGCGGGGCGATGAAGACAGTGCGGATTCGCACCGCCAGTTCTATGACGAGTACAACGCCGTGCTGGACATGCCCGCGGAGTACTACCTGGACACCATCAAGACCGTCTTCCAGGACTTTGCGCTGGTCAATGGCACCTGGGAAGTCAGCGGCGATCTGGTGCGTCCGCAGGACATCAGCAGCTCGGCCCTGCTGACGATCGAAGGCGAACTGGACGACATCTCCGGTGCGGGGCAGACGCGCGCTGCGCACGATCTGTGCACCGGCATTCCGAAAGAACGCCAGTTCCACTATGACGTCGCAGGCGCCGGTCACTACGGCATCTTCAGCGGTCGCCGCTGGCGCGAGATGGTCTACCCGCGCGTGCGCGACTTCATCAGCGGCCACGACGTCGCCGCGGCAGAAGAAGCGGCCCCGCGCGTGCGCCGGATCCGCAAGGCCTGAGGGCCGGGTCT
This sequence comes from Rubrivivax sp., assembly GCA_016790225.1. The sequence continues at coordinate 75,310 of JAEUOZ010000058.1, read as the reverse complement.
CTCCCGGACTTGCCGTCCGAGACGGCCGGTGCGAGAGCCGATTGCGGCGAAGTGCGCGGGTCCTTCGGCGCGCAGGGCCTCCCGGCCCGGCTTGCCCTGAGCTGCAAGGGGTCGACAGCATGGGCTTCTGCGGTGCCCCGCGCGGACGCTGTTAGCCTTGCGGCCATGGGTACCCAGGACCTGCTCGACCCCATTGATGCCGTGCTGCCACAGACGCAGTGCACCCGCTGCGGCTACGCCGATTGCCGCGCCTATGCCCAAGCGATCAGCGAGGGCGAAGCGGCCATCAACCAATGCCCGCCCGGGGGCGCCGAAGGCATCCGCCGCCTGGCGCAGGTGACCGGGCGACCCGTGATCCCGCTCAATCCGGCCAACGGCCTGGAGGGCCCCCGGCAGCTGGCGGTGATCGACGAAGACTGGTGCATCGGCTGCACGCTGTGCATCAAGGCCTGCCCGGTCGATTGCATCGTCGGCGCGTCCAAGCTGATGCACACGGTGGTCGAGGCCGACTGCACCGGCTGCGAGCTGTGCATCCCGGCCTGCCCGGTGGATTGCATCTCTCTCGTCCCGGTCACGGGCACCCGCACTGGCTGGGAGGCCTGGAGTGCCGCCCAGGCCCAGCAAGCGCGCGAGGCCTACGGCTTTCGTGCCCAGCGGCTGCAGCGCGCCCAGCGCGAAAACGACGAACGGCTCGCCGCCAAGGCGGCGCACAAGCTGGCCGACATGGCGGCCGCGAGCCTGCACACCGACCCTGAGGTCCTGGAACGCAAGCGGGCGGTGGTGGAGGCCGCGCTCGCCCGCGCGCAGGCCAAGCTCGCCCCAGCGGGGTCGGCGCAGCCGGTGCCGCGCCCGGAAAGCGGCACAGAAGCCGGCCCGAACGAGGACAGCCCGGCATGACGCCGCAGGCCATCGAATCCTTCTTCGCCACGCTGCGGGCCGCCAATCCCCAGCCGCAGACGGAACTGGCCTACACCAGTGTCTTCGAACTGCTGGCCGCGGTGCTGCTCTCGGCGCAGGCCACGGATGTCTCCGTCAACAAGGCCACGCGCAGCCTCTTCGCGCGGGCTCCCACGCCGCAGCGCATGCTGGCGCTGGGCGTGGAAGGCATCGAGGCCCACATCCGCACGATCGGCCTGTACCGGACCAAGGCACGCCACCTGCACGAGACCTGCCGCATCCTGGTGGAGCAATACCGCGGCGAGGTCCCGCGGGACCGCGAAGCGCTGGAGCAGCTGCCCGGCGTCGGCCGCAAGACGGCCAACGTGGTGCTGAACTGCGCGCTGGGCGAAGAGACCATGGCGGTGGACACGCACATCTTTCGCGTCGCCAACCGAACCGGGCTCGCGCCCGGAAAGAACGTGCGGGACGTCGAAGACGCACTGCTCGCACGCGTGCCGGCGCCCTATCGTGCCGACGCGCACCACTGGCTCATCCTCCATGGCCGCTACGTCTGCCAGGCGCGCAAGCCGGATTGCGAGCGCTGTGCCGTCAGCGCCTGGTGCGACAGCGCGCCAGCACGCCGACCCGGCGGTGACCTGCCTACAATCTGAGCCCTTGAACCTGCCGCCGCGAGACCCCCATGCATGACCTGCGCGATCTGGCCGAGCGCATCGAACGTCTCATCCTGCGGCACGAAGAGCTCAAGCGGACCAACGCGCTGCTGCTGCAGGAGGTCGAGACGCTCACCGCCGAGCGCGACGGCCTGCGTTCGCGCCTGAGCTCGGCGCGCGCCCGTGTGGATGCGCTGATCGAACGTCTGCCGGCTGAACCGGCGCGCGACGGGAGTGGCTCATGAACCAGGTGGAAGTCACCATCCTCGGCCAGGGCTACATCCTGGGTTGCCCCGAAGGCGGCGAGGCCCTGCTGCAGACTGCCGTGCGTGCCGTGGACAGCGAGATGAGCGGCATCCGCGACGGCGGCAAGGTCAAGGCCCGTGAGCGCATCGCCGTGCTGGCGGCCCTGAACCTGGCCTACCGCCTGGCCGAGATGCCCGCACCACCGGTGCCCGCGCCAGCCGTCGCCGCGGAGGAACCCGCGGTCGATGTCGATGCGCTCGTGAGGCGCCTGGATGCGGTGCTGGGCAGCGACGGCCACCTCATCTGAGGCCCGCCTGCCGCTGGCGCCGCACCCCGTTGCGGCGCGCTTGATCTCCGTCACCCGATGTTGCAAAAGGTCGCCAGAAAACGGCGTGTTCTGCAGGGCAAAGCGTGCCTAGAATGGACTCGTCCACGGTGGTCTTGAAGGCCTTGATTTCCTCGAACCGATGCTCATTGAGCAAGGGCCTGGAACATCGCCCGGCAGGTGTGATCGTCTCGCGTCAGATGAACCCGAAGCCTTGCTGACCTCGCCCACCTGAATCTTCGCTGAGGGTTCGGGAATGCGGCCTTCGAGTCGCCGTGGACACCCTCCATGCACACCGGCAGCCGCGCCAAGCTGCGCGCTGTTGGCCGGGCGCAGCGCGTGCGCCGTCACCTCACACCATGTCCGCACCACGCCAGTACTGGCTGATGAAGAGCGAGCCCGCGGAGGCCTCGATCGATGACCTCGAACGCGCGCCCGGGCAGACGCTGCCCTGGACCTGCGTGCGCAACTACCAGGCACGCAATTTCATGCGCGACCAGATGCGCCCCGGTGATGGCGTGCTGTTCTACCACTCGTCCTGCGCAGAGCCGGGCATTGCCGGCCTCGCCAGGATCGTGGGACATGTCCAACCGGATGCGACGCAGTTCGATCCCCAGAGTCCCTATCACGACCCGAAGTCCAGCGCGCAGTCGCCGCGCTGGCTGCAGATCGATGTGCAGCTGGAGCGCAAGACGCGCTTGCTGAGCCTGCAGCGCATGCGCGCCGAGCCTTCGCTGGCCAGCCTGCGGGTGCTCCAGCGCGGCAACCGGCTGTCCATCACGCCGGTCAGCGCGCAAGAGTGGGCGGCCGTCCTGTCGCTGCTGAACTGAGGAGTTCGCTACCCGGCCCGCCGACCGGGATCAGTCTTCCAGCCGGATGCTGGCCAGCGAGACGTGATTGCCGCGCGAGCGCGCCGCAACCACGGCCTGCTCGGCCGCCAGCAGCAGCTGATCGCGCGTATGGGCCGTGTGGGGAAAGCTGGCCACGCCGATGGACACGCTGAAGTGCAGCTCCTGCGCATCCAGCATGACGATCTGCGTCGCGCACTGGCGCCGCAGCTGCTCCATGCGGCCATGGGCCGTGGCCAGGCCGACGCCCGACAGCAGCACGGCAAAGCGGCTGCCGTCCAGATGACAGGAAGCGTCCATGGCGCGCGTGTTGCTGCGCAGCAGCTTGCCCAGTGCCTCCACGACCTTGAGCTGCGCCGGCTCGCCACGCTGGCGCACCGAGTCGCTCCAGGGGTCGATGTCGATGAGCACAAGCGCAAACTCGCGCTGCTCGCGCATCGACAGGTCCACCTCGCGGCGCAGCTGATCCTCGAAGTGAGCGCGGGTGTACAGGCCGCTGTGGGTCTCTCGCAGGCCCTGTTCCTTGATCTCGCGCCGCAAGGCTTCGTTGGCTCGCTGTTCGCGCTCGAGCTGATCCAGCGCACCGCGCAGCTGGGCTTCCTTCAGGCGCTGCGCGCCCTGATCGCGCCAGACCGCGCAGACGAAAGCGCGCTCGCCGCGCTCCAGCAGCACGCGCAGGACGCTGAAGTCCCGGCGCAGCCCGGCCCACTCGAAGCGGTGCTCGCTCAGCGCCGGCTCGCTGCTGCCCTGCGCCGTCAGATCAGCCGCGCGGAAGATCGCCGCCAGCTGCGCATCGAAGAGTTCGTTGTCGCTCAGGCCGATCACATGCGCCGGCGCTCGCTCCAGCAGGGCAGCCATCGCGTGATTGACATACAGGTAGCGGCCGGACACCGCATCCTTGACGGTGAGCAGGTCACCCTGCTGCGCCATGACGACCGGAAGCAGCGCAGCCAGCACCGGTTCCAGGTCAAACGGGCGGTGGCCATCGGCATGGCCCAGGGGCGTGGCGTCGGTGTCGGCAGTGAGCATGGGCTCTCGCGTGCGGGTGTCGAAAGGGACCTGTCAGGTGCATGTTGGGCGACCGCGATCAGGCTAGCAAGACCAAGAATGGCAATCGACAGCCCCGACCCCTAGCTTGAGGGAAGCTCAGGCTCAACCACCCATGCGTGGGGTAGCCGCGAAACGCCGCCGGACTTCCGCTCTCCATGCCAGGCAGAGGCTCCCCGGCCGCCGCCTCGCGGTCAGCCGTGAATTCCGGTATAGAATGTCCGACTTTGCTGGCAACTCAACCGTAACCACGTTCATGACCACGATCCGCGTCAAGGAAAACGAGCCCTTTGATGTCGCCCTGCGTCGCTTCAAGCGCACCATCGAAAAGCTGGGCCTGTTGACCGAACTGCGCGCACGCGAGTTCTACGAGAAGCCCACGGCCGAGCGCAAGCGCAAGAAGGCCGCTGCCGTCAAGCGCCACTACAAGCGCGTGCGCAGCATGCAGCTTCCCAAGAAGTTGTTCTGAAGGCCTTCGGCCCACGCCGGTGATCCCCCCCAAGAAGCCCGCGCGGTCCGCCGCAGCGGGCTTTTTTGTTTCTGCCTCCTGAACGGAGACCCCAAGATGAGCATGCTCAAGGAACGCATCCAGGAAGACATGAAGGCCGCCATGCGGGCGCGCGACAGCGAACGCCTGGGTGCCATCCGCCTGCTGCTGGCCGCCTGCAAGCAGCGCGAGGTGGACGAGCGCATCGTGCTGGATGACGCCGCGGTGGTGGCCATCGTGGACAAGCTGGTGAAGCAGCGCAAGGATTCGATCACGGCATTCCAGGCGGCCGGACGCGACGATCTGGTGGCCAAGGAGACCGCCGAGCTGCAGGTGCTCGAGGCCTACCTGCCGCAGCGCCTGACTGCCGAGGAGATCGCTTCGGAAGTCGCGGCGCTGGTTCAGCAGCTGGGCGCTGCCGGGCCGGCCGACATGGGCAAGGTCATGGCCGCCGCCAAGGCCAGCCTGGGCGGCAAGGCCGACATGGGCATGGTTTCTGCTGCAGTCAAGCAGGCACTTGCGAAATGAGGAACCCCCGATGAGCACTGAACCCGTCGCCGTCCGCCAGATCGCCGATGACGTCTGCGTGGCGCCCCAGCTGTCGCCCGAGGCGATGGCATCGGCCGCGCAGGCCGGCTTTCGCAGCATCGTGAACAACCGCCCGGATTTTGAAGGCGGGCCGGATCAACCCACCAGCGCCTCCATCGCGGCGGCGGCGCAGGCTGCCGGCCTGGAATACCGCTACCTGCCGGTCAACGGCGGCTACCAGTCGCCCGAGGAAGTGGCCGCGATGGCGAGCCTGCTGGCCGAACTGCCGCGGCCCTTGCTGATGTTCTGCCGCTCCGGCGCGCGCTCGGCACGGTTGTTCTCGCTCGCGACCAGCCAGTAGCCCGCTCGGGCAGGGCCTGCCCGCGACACATCGCTGGACTCCGGCCGCCAGAGCCAGCGCACCGCGAACCACCGCGCTGACGGTTTGTCCGCGCACCCGCCCGGGTGCGCGACAGGGATGCGCCTGCCCTTCGGCCAGGCGAGCGGGCGATCAGGGTCCGGACAGCCGCCGCAACTGACAAGACGCAACGCGCGTACACCTTTCAGGTGTTCCGCGGGTTTCGGCGCTCCAGAAGCCCCTCCCGGGGTCCCTAGAATGACGGCGTACAACGACTGGAGGAGACAGTGACCCCACTGCTCAAGCTTTCGCGCCTGATCGACAGGTTCAATGAATGGGTCGGCCAGGTGATCATGTGGCTGGTCCTGGCCGCCGTGCTCATCAGCGCCGGCAATGCGATCGTGCGCAAGGCGTTCAACATCGGCTCGAATGCCTTCCTGGAGATCCAGTGGTACCTGTTTGCCGCGGTCTTCATGCTGGGCGTGGGCTATGTGATGCTGCGCAACGCGCATGTGCGGATCGACTTCATCTCCAACAAGCTGTCCAAGCGCACCAACGCCATCATCGATGCCATCGGCATCGTGATCTTCACGATCCCGCTCTCGCTGATCATGATCGACCTGGGCTGGCCGCTGTTCGTGCGCGCCTTCGAGACCGGTGAGATGAGCCAGAACGCCGGCGGCCTGATCCGCTGGCCGGTGCTGCTGCTGGTGCCGATGGGCTTTGCGATCCTCACCCTCCAGGCCGTCTCCGAGCTGATCAAGCGCGTCGGCTTTCTGACCGGCCACTTGAGCGAACCCTTCAGCATGGAATCGACGAAGTCCGACGAAGAGAAGCTGGCCGAAGAACTGGCTGCCGAAGCCGAACGCAAGCTCCGGGGAGCCAACTGACATGACCGCCTTCATCGCGCAGAACTTTGTCCCGCTGCTGTTCTGCGGGCTGCTGTTTTTCCTGCTTACCGGCATCCCGGTGGCCTTCGGCCTGGCGGCCACGGGCCTGCTGTTCGGCTTCATCGGCATGGAAGTGGGTCTGTTCCCGCCCAACCTGTTCCAGGCCCTGCCGCAGCGTGTGTTTGCCATCATGAGCAACGACACGCTGCTGGCCATTCCTTTCTTCACCTTCATGGGCATCATCCTTGAGCGATCCGGCATGGCCGAGGATCTGCTCGAGACCGTGGGCCAGGTCTTCGGGCCGGTACGCGGCGGCGTGGCCATCGCGGTGATCCTGGTCGGCGCGCTGCTGGCCGCCACCACCGGCGTCGTGGCGGCCGCGGTCATCTCGATGGGCCTGATCTCGCTGCCCATCATGCTGCGCTACGGCTACAACCGCACCATCGCCACGGGCACGATCACGGCCTCGGGCACGCTGGCCCAGGCCATCCCGCCTTCGCTGGTGCTCATCGTGCTGGCGGATCAGCTGGGCCGTTCGGTGGGCGACATGTACGCCGGCGCACTGGTCCCCGGCCTGCTGCTGGTGGGTCTCTACATCGCCTTCGTCGTGGCAGTCGCCATCGTCAAGCCGTCCTGGGTGCCGGCGCTGCCCCCTGAGGCCCGCATCTACCGCGAAGACAACGGCGCCAGCGGCCACGTCTCGCTGCTGGCCCTCTTTGGCATCTGCGCGGTGGCCGGCTGGGGCTGGGCACAGGTGCACAACGGCCTGATGCAGTCCCTGCTGGGTCGCACCAGCAAGGCGCCGGGCGATGAAGTGGTGATCATGGCGATGACGGTCGCGTCATTCCTGGCGCTGCTGCTGGCCGTCATCAACCGGGTCAGCAAGATGGGCCTGCTGTCTCGCCTGGCCGAGCAGGTCACCTTCGTGCTGATTCCGCCGCTGGTGCTGATCTTCCTGGTGCTGGGCACCATCTTCCTGGGCGTGGCCACGCCCACCGAAGGCGGTGCGATGGGTGCCCTGGGCGCGCTGATCATGGCGATCACCCGCCGCCGTCTGACGCTCCCGCTGCTGCGCCAGGCGCTGGATGGCACGGCCAAGCTGGCCACCTTCGTGCTGTTCATCCTGATCGGCTCCACGGTGTTCAGCTTCACCTTCAATGCGGCTGACGGTCACGTGTGGGTGGAACACCTGTTCGTGGACATGCCCGGCGGCGCACTGGGCTTCCTGATCGTCGTGAACATCCTGGTGTTCATCCTGGGCTGCTTCATCGATTTCTTCGAGATCGCGTTCATCGTCATTCCGATGCTCGCCCCGGTGGCCGAGAAGATCCTGCCTGAGCTGTTCCCGCCCGGCACACCCATCGACGGCATCATGGTCTGGTTCGGCGTGATCATCGCGATGAATCTGCAGACCTCGTTCCTCACGCCGCCCTTCGGCTTTGCGCTGTTCTACCTGCGCAGCGTCGCCCCAAAGAGCGACTACAAGGACCGCGTCACCGGCGCTCTGATCCCGGCCGTCACCACGCCGCAGATCTACAAGGGATCGATCGCCTTCATCATCCTGCAGCTGGTGATGGTGGCTGCGGTGATCACCTGGCCGGGCCTGGTGATCGACGGCATCGAGCAGGGTGTCAAGGTCGATGCCGAAAAGGCCATCCAGGAGATGTCCCTTCCGCAGACCGATGCGCCACCGCCGGCGCCGGATCTCACGGCTTCGCAGCCGGCCGGCACCAGCTCGGCAGAAGATCCGATGAAGGCGCTGCAGGATGCGCTGAAGCGCGAAGAGGCGACCAAGAAGTGAGGCGACGGGCCACCGCTGAGGTGGCCCGTTGTGCATCTCAGGAGGGCAGGAAGTCCACCGGCCAGGTGACGACCATCGTCTCCACATCCTTGGCGCCAAAGTCGAACTGGCGGATGCGGGCCAGCAGCTTGGCTTCCAGCTCCGGCGTCTTCAGTTCGCTGGAGACCAGGCGCGCCGAGCTGACTTCGCCGCCGGGCGTGATCTTCAGTTCCAGCACCACCTTGCCCTGCAGCGAGGCGTCTTCGCGCAGCGCACGCTGGTAGAGCGCATAGATCGCGCCCTTGTGGCGCTCGAAGACCAGACGGATCTCCTCGATGGAGCGCGAGGCCTTGCCGCCGCCGCCCTTTTGCAGCGATCCACCCTTCTGCGCCGAACCGCCCGGCCCGCCCGTGCCTTCGCCGCCCCGGCCCGTGCCGGCACCGCCGCCTGGGCCGCCGCCACCGCCGCCGCCGATCGCACCTTCGACCAGGGTCGTCGAACGCCCAGCCAGTCCTCCGCCACCACTGTTGCGGCTGAACGCCGCCGTGTTGATGCCCCCGCTGCCCTGTGTGGCGCTGGAGGTGATCAAGGCGCGCACCGGAAGGCCGGCTTCCGTTCCGGCACCCACGCCGGAGCCGCTGCCGGTGCCCACGCCGGGGCCGGGCTTGATGGCCTGGTTCAACTGCACCGCCACCGGAGCCGCGTGCAGCGCGGCGAGCTGGTCCTTCGCGGCAAGCAGGCCGACGCCGGTGGCGCGCTGGCGTACCGCATTCAGGTCCTCCCCGGGCGGGCGGTTGGGGCGTGGATTGCGCGCCTCGGCCACCAGGCCTTCGCGGGGCTGCGGCTTCTGCGCCGCGGGTCTGGGCGCTTGAGGTGTCGCGTCGGGCCTGGGTGGCAGCTCGGCCTTCGCGGTCGACGGGGGTGTCGGCGGCGCCTTGCGCGGCGGCGGGGCAGCCGGTTGCTCGGCGCGCTGGATCATCAGGCGCGCCACCGGCAGCGGCAACTCGGCCGGCTGGGCCCGATCCGGCGGCCGAACCGGCAGCCAGGGCATCACGACCGCGAAGACGGCGCAGGCCAGCAGCACGCGCTGCAGGATGCGCCGAAAGCGCAGCCGGTCGTCCGGCGAGAGCGACCAGGGCAGCACCGCCACCCGAAACGACACCCCGGCACGCGGCAGGGCAAAGGAAGCAGCACTCATCACGACACCTTCAGCTGCTGGCGGACCGCAAAGGAGACATCGGCAAACTCGGCCTGGGAGCAGGTCACCATCAGCTTGCGCAGCAGGCGATACGGGATGTCCTTGTCCGCCATCAGCGTGACCGCGCGGCTTGCGGCCCGCACATCGGCATTCGCCGCGGCGTTCACCACGCGGCGGCTGGCCACGCCCTGCAGCTCGGTCTTCAGGCCGGCGATCTCGTCACCTGCCTCGGCCAGCGCCGCACTCACGGTGGCCACGCGCCGTCCGTCGACCAGGATGTCGTCACCGGCGACGACCACCACCACCGTTTCGCGCGGGGCCTTCTCGGCCGTGGATTCGGGCAGCTTGACGGTCTTGGGCGAGTTCAGCAGTTCCACGCCTGCGGCGCTGGACAGCAGGAAGAAGATGAGGATGGTGAAGATGTCGATCAGCGCCACGAGGTTCATGTCCACGTGCTGCTGATTTCTGCTGCGCCGCTCGGCGCGCTTGTCCAGGGAAGAGGGCTTGCCGCTCATGGCTCTCAGGTCCTTTTCTCCAGCGGCGCATCGCCGATGGCGATGTCCGGAAACAGCTCGGTGCGGATCAGCTGCGCACCCTGCGCCTGCACCCGCGCACGCACCGCATCCATCAGCTGCACGACCTGCTCGTAAGGGGTCTGCGGCTCGGCCAGCAAGGTGGCGCTGCTGTGCTGCGGGAAGCGCTGCTTGAGCTCGCCCATCAGCGCCGTGACCTGGGCATAGTCATGCCGGCCATCGACGGCGGGGATGCTGCGGATCAGCCCGCCGATCCGATCGGCCACATCGATGCGCTCCGGCCGGATCACCAGCTCCAGCTGCAGCTGATCGACCTTCAGCTGCTCGACGCCGCTGCTTTGGGCCGGTAGCGACAGATCCAGCACGGCCATGCGCGTGAACACGGTGGTCGACAGCAGGAAGGGCACCAGCACCACGATCAGGTTGATGAAGGCCGTGACCTCCAGCCCGGCCGCGGTGCGCCGCAGGCGACGTCGCGCGGCCACTCAGGCACCCCGCACGGCCGCAAGGCCTGCCGGCGTCACCAGCGCTTGCGTGGGCGCAAAGCCGTGGCCACCGGATTCGCTTGCCGACGCGCTGGCGCTCGCGCTGCCCCCCGCGCTGCGGCTGGCGGAGTTCTCGGCGCGCAGCCGCTGCACCAGGTTGAGAAAGCTGATCTTGGCTGCCTCCAGTCCGTCCACGATCTCGCTGGTGCGCGCCTGCAGGTAGGCGTGGATCAGCAGGAAGGGGATCGCCACCATCAGCGCGAAGGCCGTGTTGTTCATGGCGATGGAGATCGAGGCCGAGAGCATCTCGGCCTTCTCCGCCGGGTTGACCGCGGCGACGGCCGTGAAGCCCTTGATCAGGCCGATGATGGTGCCCAGCAGGCCGACCAGCGTGATGACGTTGGCGAAGGTGGCGATGTAGTGGGTGCGCTTCTCCAGGCGCGGCACGATCTGCATCATGCCCTCCTCCATCGCGGCGTCGATGTCCTCGCGGCGGCCCGGGCTCTGCATGCGGTCCAGGCCGTGCGTGACGATCTTGCCGACCGCGGCGTCGGACTGGCTGCTCGCCTGGTGCGCCTCCTTGAAGCGGCCGCTCTTCAGCAGCGGGTGCAGCTGGGCCCACAGCTGGCTGTTCTGCGAGCGCGCGCGCTGCAGGAAGATGAAGCGCTCGATGGCGATGGCCAGGCCGATGGACATGATCAGAAGGCTGGGGTAGATGAACAGGCCGCTGTCCTGGAAGAACTTGACGGCGGTGTCGAGGGCGCTCATGGTCTTTTCTCCTGCGGAGGGGTGGGGTTGACGGAGGGGCTGGGAGCAGGGGACGCGGCGGATGGCCCGCGGGCCGGTGCTGCGGCGGATGGCGCCGCTGGTCCGGTGGCCGCGTCCGCCAGCGGGCTGCTCAAGGGCGACAGGCCGGGCGGCAGGACCCTCGCGTGGTAGGCGACCTGCCGGCGGTGCACCTCGCGGTCCACCGGCGCCAGCACCTCGTCGAGCACGCTCGCCAGAGGCTTGCCGATCAGTTCATCGGGCAGCGGTCTCTTCCAGGGCACGATGTAGATCACCTTGGGCAGCTCACGGTTGCCCACGATGCGGGTGCGATCGATCTCGGCGCGGTCCTGCGCCGGGCTCAGGCCGGGCATCAGCAATGCCAGGCCGCAGGTCATGCGGGCCATCCAGACTCCAGGGCTCTTCTCGGGTTTCACGGCTTTCCTCCCGCGGCGGCCAGGGCCGGCGCATCGGGCTTGCGGGTCTTCAGCTCGGCCTGCCAACGGCTCACCTGTGCATCGGGTGCGCCCAGCAGGGCCTGGTAGCGCTCGTAGCCGGCCAGCGCCTGCGCGCTGCGGCGCAGATAGAGGTCGTCCAGGATGGCCAGGTTGAGCACCGGTGTGGCGTAGCCGGCGCGCGCCGTCATCGCCTTTTCGTAAGCGCGTCGCGCGTCATCAAAGCGGCCGGCGCGGCGGTAGGCCACACCCAGCTGGTTCCAGAGCTCCGCGGCAGCCGGGCCGGCAGCCACGGCCTTTTCCAGCACCGCCAGCTCCGCCCCCGGCAGCGACGGCTCGCTGCGCTCTGCACGGCCCCAGCGCGCCGGGCGCAGCTGGGCGAGCGCCTGCAGGCTGTCGCGGATCGCGTCGTCCCACAGGCCCTGCGCGGTGCGGCGTGCGTTGAGCTCGTGCAGCTCGGCGGCTCTTTCCTCGAAGGGAAAGGCCTGCTCTTCCAGCATCACGGCGTACTGCTCCGCCTCGGCCTTCTTCAGGCCCTTGGGGCGCGGCGCGGCCAGCAGCGCCTGGCCGAAGTCCTGGTACAGCGCGGCGGTCTTGAAGGTGGCCTCGGTCACCACTTCGGCCGCGCCGGATTCCGAGGCCGTGGCGTAGACCTGCAGCACGGCTTCCATGCGCGCCTTCTTCAGCTTGAGCTGTCGCGCCAGCGGCTCCACCAGGCGCACCTCGCGATAGGCCTGCAGCAGCGGCGCGGCCAGCGCAAGCTGCGCCCTGGCCGCAAACGCGCGGCTGCGCGGCGTGCGCTGCTCCGCACCCTGCTCTTCCGCCTGGCGCAGTTCGCGTGCCCATTGCAGCGCGCGGGCCGCCTGGCCTTCAGCCTGGGCGAGCTGCACCAGGCGCCAGCGGGCCTCGACGGCGGGCTCCAGGGGCTGCGGGTGGCGGCGCAGATAGTGCTCCCAGGCGCGCGCCGCCTGTGCCGGCGGGCCGGCCTGGGCCTGCAGCTGCGCAGCCTGCCAGCGGGCAGCGCGTGCCACATCCTCGGCCGTGCCTTCGGCCGAGGCCCAACGCTCGAATTCCGCCGCTGCCGCGGCCGGCCGGTTCAGCTCCAGATAGACCGCGGCCAGCCGGGGAGCCACCTGCGGCGCCAGGGCATGTCCGGCATGCTGCTGGCGGAAGGCCTCCAGCGTGCGCGACGCCGATTCCCAGTCCTTCAGTGCGATCTGCGTGGCCGCCTGGTCGAACTGCGCATTCGCCCGCACGCGGGACGCGGGCGCCGCCGCTTCCACGCGGGCAAAGTGGCCGGCGGCCTCCTGCAGGCGGCCGGCCGCCCGCGCCGCGTCACCCTGCTGGTAGATCGCCGCGGCCAGACGCTCCTGCAGCTCCTGCGGCGTGATCGCGCCCGGCGTGGGCGCGCCTGGTCGCGGCAGCGCGAGCAGGCGCGCATAGGCCTGCTCCGCCTCGGCGTAGGCCTTCTGCTCGAAGGCGCGGTGCGCCAGGACGGTCAGCGCCGTGCGCAGCGCCGCATCCGGGGCCGGCGGCCGAAGCGCCAGCACCTGGTCTGCCAGGGCCGCGGCGGCCGCGCCATCACCCAGCGCGAAGAGCTGATCCGCGGCCTCGGCCAGCACCGGACCGGTGCGGGCATCCTGTGCAAAGGCCTGAGCGAAGCGCTGCGCGGCCTGGGCCTGGCGCTGGCGCAGGGCCCGGCGCGGCGCAGCCTCCGGGCCGAGGGCCCGGGCCTGCTGCTCCAGCGCCAGCAGCGCTCCGTAGCCGGCATCGGCGCTGCGCGCGTGCGGGGCGAATCCATACGCCGCCTGCTCGTAGGCCTGCTCGGCAGCAGCCCAGCGGCGTGCTTCGAACAGCAGCTCGCCCAGCAGGAAGCTGTTGTGCGGCGCCTGCGCATCGCCGCCGAAGGCGGCCAGCCACTGGCGGTACCAGCGCTCGGCCTCCAGCGCATCGGGCTCGTCGCGCCGCTTCTGGTAGAGCGCGTGATGGTGGCTGGCCAGTTCGATCAGGTGCTGGCGCAGCAGCGGCTGGGCCTGGGCCCAGCCCTCAGGGTTGGCGCGGCGGAAGTCGCTGGCCGGCCCATAACGCTCCACATAATCTCGCTTGGCCTCCAGCGCCAGCTGTGCAAAGCCGCTGCCGGCGTAGATGTCGATCACACGCGCCTGCAGGCGGGGCGCCTGGGCGTGGCGGGGATGGCGGCGCGCGAAGGCGCCCAGCGTCTCGGCCGCGTCCTTCACCCGTTCCTGGCCGAGATACAGCTCGCCCAGGTGCTGGTACAGGCGGAACTCGTAGCCCTGGCGCGCAGGGGTATCGATCAGCGGCGGGATCGAGCCCGCGCCCTGCAGCTGCATCAGGCTGAGGCTGGCCACGCGGAAGGTGTCGTCGACCAGCTCGCGATCGGCGCGTGTCATGCCGGGCAGCTGATCCAGCGGCTCGTCGCCCTGCCCTTCGAGCTTGAGATCGAGCACGCCCAGGAAGCTGCGCAGGCCTTCGTCCAGGCGTGCCTGCTTGAACTGGGACCAGCCCTGCATGTACAGCGCGCGCTCGTGAAACGGTGTGCGGGCCTCGCGCGCCAGGACTTGCGCGAAGGCGGCCTCGGCCTGCGCATAGGCCCGGTTGGTGAAGAGCAGTTCGCCGCGGCGGAACTGCGCCTCGTCGCGGTGCGCCGTCTGCGGATACTGGGCCACCAGGCGGTCCAGCGTCTTCAGCGCGGCGTCCAGCTGGCCGCCCTGTTCATGAGCACGCGCCAGCTGGTAGAGCACGCGGTCGTTCGCCGGATCCTGGGGATGGGCCTTGAGCACGGTTTCGTAGCGCTGGATCGCGGCGCGGAAATCCGGCGTGGCGGCGCTGTCTTCCTCCAGCTTGCGCTGCGCGACATCCATTTCCAGATCGCCCAGCCGGCGCAGCGCTTGCGCACGCTGCGGCGCACGCGGGTTGGCCGCCAGGAAGGCCTCGTAGGCGGCCTTGGCCTGCGCCTCGCTGGTGCGGATGCCGGCATCGGCCGGCACGGGCGCCGGGCGGCTGGCCAGGGCCTTCAGCGTCGGGGGTTCCTCGGCGACGGCCTTGCCGCGGCTGGCACAGCCGGCCAGGCCGACGACGGCCACCAGCAGCCCGGCCAGCAGCAGCTGGCGCGGCAAGGCCTGCAGCGCCAGCCCCGGCAGGCAGGCGCCCGCACCGCCACGCAGGATTCGAGCTTCAACGTGCGACATCAGCCGCTCCCGGTGCCCGCGCGACGCGGGCCTGGTCATGCAGTTGGGCCACCGCCCAGCGCGCCTGCGCCACATAGCCGGCCAGGCGTTCCTTCTGGCGCAGCAGTTCGGCGGCGGCCATGTCCTGTGCCTGCCCCTGCTGCTCGGCCGAGAGCGCCGCCACGCGCGGCGCCAGCAGCGCCAGCCGGCCGCGGATCTCGGCAATGCGGGCGCCCAGGGCGTCCAGACGCAGGGGCTCTTCGCGCTGGGCCTGCTGCAGCGCCTGCGTTCTGGCGTCTGCCTGCGCCATGCCCTGCTGCAGCCGCACGAGTTCCTGCTGCGCGGCGGCCTGGCGCAGCGGGTATTCGCGTGCCCAATGCCAGATCAGCGCACCTTCGGCCAGACGCAAGCGCTCGCGCGCAGACTCCTGCTCGGCCGCGTCGAGCTGCGGCAGGGCCGCGCGGGCGGCGGCCAGCCGCTCGCGCAGCGCCCGCTCGCGCTCGGTCGCATGGGCCTGGCCGTCTGCTGCGGCTTCGGCCTGCGCCAGATCGCCAACGATCGTCCTCAGTCTCTCCTGCAGGGTGGCGAGGTCGCGCCCCCCCGCCTGCGCGCCGCCCTGCACCTGCGGCAGGCGCTGCTCGAAGCCCTGACGGCGGTGCGCCAGCATGTCGTCGAACTGCGCCAGATCGGCCGACCAGCGCTGCAGGTTGCCCGACAGGAAGCGCAGGTCGCGCAGGTTCTTCAGCGCCTCCTGCAGGCCATGCTGCGCGAGCAACGGGGCCAGCAGGCCGGCCTGCGGCAGCGTCGCGTCCAGCGACAGCGGGGCCGCCACGCCCAGGCGCTGCGGCGCGTCCAGACCCAGCAGCTGTTCGATCAAGGCGCCGCTGCGCGCGCGCGCCACGGCCTCGTCCAGCCGGCGCTCTTCCTGGCCAAAGAGCTCGATGGCCTGCTCGTAGGCGCGCAAGGCCGAGCCGGGTGCACCGGCCTCGGCCAGTGCATAGGCCTGCGCGATCTGCGACTCCAGCACCGGCGCGTCACGCAGCGGCCGGGCCGAGAGTTCCTGGAACGCCACCAGCGAGCGCCGCGGCTCCTTCTTCAGCAGCGAGGCCCAGCCGAAGCCCAGCAGCGCCGCGTGGGACTGCGGCCCCTGCAGGCGCACGCGCTCCAGCGCCTGCAGCGCAGGCTCGGCCTGGCCGGCCTGCAACGCTGCAAAGCCCAGCGCGAGATTGGCCTTGTCGCGCAGGCTGCGGGCGTCGTCGTTCAGCGCTGTCCCGGTGGCCACGGCCAGCAGATCGGCGCTGCCGCCCGCGGCATCGCCCGACTTGATGCGCGCCACGCCCAGGTTGAAGCGGCCATAGGGGGCCAGCGGGCTGCCGGGTGGCAAGGCCGCGAGCGTCTGCGCCGCGGCAGCGTAATCGGCACGGGCCATCTGCAGCTGCGCCTGCAGCAGCAGCTTGGGATCCTGCAGCTCGCGCGGCAGCGCCGGGCCGATGCGCGCCAGCGCCGACTCGGCCTCGGCCGGCAGGCCTTTCCAGTGGCGCAGCCTGGCCAGGTGGTACCAGGCGCGGTCCTGCACCGAAGGCGGCGCGCCGCGCTCGATCAGCCGGGCAAAGACCTCGCCGGCCTGGGTGTGCAGCCCGTAGTCCAGCAGCAGGCCACCACGCAGCACTTCGGCCTCGTCCGCATGCAGCGGCACGCGACCGAAGTGCTGCGAGGCCATCAGGCCGGTGAGCGCGGCAAAGGTCTGGTCCTGGTAGACCTCGAACAGCGCCGTGCCCCAATACGGGTTCTTCACGGCCACCGGCTTGAAGCCTTCGTCGGCGGCCGGTGCGGCAGTCACCCGTGCGGCCAGAGGCGGATGGGCCCCAGTGGCCGGCGCCGGGCCGCTGCCCTGCGCCGCGGCGCCAAGCGGCAGGCAGGCCAGCGCCAGCGCCAGTGCACTCAGGCGCCTGAGGCGAGACCCGCAGGCCCCGGAGACAGGCCTCACTGCCACACCTTCACCTGAAACTCGGGCTGCAGCTTGGCCTGGACATCGCGGATCTGCAGCTCGATGAAGCGCGCACCGGCAGGCTTCTCGAACTCCAGCGTCGTGGCGCGCCGGTAGTCGCGCTCATGCGGGCCCTGTCCGGTGAAAAAGGCTGTCAGCACATGCTTGCCGGCCTTCAGATGGCCCAGATGCAGGCGCTGCACGCCGCCGCGGTGCAGCGCGGCCACTTCCAGGGGCGTGTAGAGGTGGCTCGCCAGCGGCTTGTCGTCCAGCCTCAGCTGCACGGATTCCAGCTGGAAGAGCTTGCCCACGTCCATCGAGACAAAGACCGCCAGCTGGGTATTGGCCGGAAAGAGCAGCTCTTCCTCCAGCACCAGCAGATCGCGGTTGAGCTGGATGACATCGGCCTTGGCGGCCTGGATGCGTGCATCCAGCGAAGCGGGCGGCGCCGGGGCCACGCTGCCGACCGTCGCCACCGGGGCCGTGGGGGCCGGCGCTGAAGCCGTTGCCGGCGGGGGCACCGCCGCCGCGGCTGGCGCCGGGCCGGCCGGGGCCTGCGCCTGCGCCTGCGCATGAACGATCGCCGGGGCGAGTGCCGCCGCCAGCAAGACGGTCGACATCAGCCGACGCAAGGGATGGCAAGAAGTCATGAGGCTCATTTCAGAAGCTGCCGGACAGATAGACCTGCATCAGCGCCGCGTTGTGGCGATACGGCAGCCCGGTGCGCAGATCGGTGTAGTCCTTGAAATCGAAGCGCTTGAGCTCCAGCTGCCCGCTCAGGCGCGGATCGAAGCGGCCTCCCCACCACTTGGGCAGGTTGACGGTGAGGCGCGAGCTCAGGCCCCAGTTGCTGGCCGTGCCGAGCTGGCGGTTGCGCGTGACGTAGAGCGTCTCGGCCGTGGCGTTGTCGCTGTAGAACAGCGCCTTGTCCTGCGTGTGCCAGCGCACGCCGGCATCCAGGAGCCACTTCGTGCCCAGGTAGCGGCTGTAGCCCGCTTCCAGCGTGTGGGCGCGGATATCCCAGGTGTCCCAGAAGTAGCGGTATTCCAGGCGCAGGGCATCGCGCGAACCCAGATCGCCCGTCGCCCGCAGCTTGAGGCTGCGGCTGGTGCGCGTGCGCGGAACACGCTCGGCCACCGCGGCGCCGAAGATCCGCGCCACGCGGTAGGGGTTGCCGAGGTAGCCGTCATCCGACACCACCTCCAGGTTGGCGCTGGCCATCCAGCGCGGCGTCAGCACCTGCGTCAGGCCCAGGCGGTAGTTCCAGTGGTGCGCGGTATCGAAGAAGCCGCGTGTCCTGGCCCCGACCTTGTCCGCGCCACGGCTGAAGCCGAGGTTCAGCGTGCTCATGCCGCCGAAGAACTCCTGCGCCACATCCAGGCTCAGGCTGTCGGCCACATAGTCGGGCTCGCGGCTGTTGCTCAGGCCCAGCGTGATCGTGGCATCGCGCACCACGGTGTCGAGCGACAGGTCCAGCGCGCGACGTGTCTCGCGGTACGGGCTGGCGGTCGTCACCACGTCCACCGAGGCATTGCTGACCGCATCCACATAGGCCGAAGCCGACAGCGAGACGCGCCCGGCCAGGCTCTTGCGCACCAGGAAGGCCGGGCCGCCGGCGCTGATGCCGCCGCCCCGGTAGCTGTGCAGCAGCGCCTCGGCGCGGTCTTCCGGCAGCGTGGCGGCCTGGGCACCCGCGCTCAAGCCGCCCAGCACGCCGCCGGACAAGGCGGCCAGCGTGCTGCCGAACAGGGCCGTGAGCACGCCGCCCAGCGCGCGCAGGCCGCGGCCGAGACCCGCAGGCCAGCGCAGGCCGGGCCACCTGTGGGCCGGCCGCTCCCCGGCCCGTTCGCCGGCCGCTTCACGCCGCCCGGCGATGCCAGCCCAACGCTTGTCTTCAGTTGCAGCCACAGCCGCTCCCCTGCACCCCGGTGGCGCCGCGTGCGCCTTCGCGCACCGCATGCACATGCTCGCGGTGGCGCTCCGACAGCGCATCGCGCGAGAAACGCATCACCGGATCGGCCAGGCGCTCGCGTTCATAGGGCTTCACCCAGGGCTGCACGGCACAGCCGCCCAGCAGCGTGGCCAGCAGCAGGACGACACAGGCCGCCATCGAGGTCTTGCGCATGGTCCTCACTCCTTCAGCAGACCGCGGATCTGCTCGTCATAGGTCTGCTCCAGGCCCTGCCGGTAGCCGCGGTGAAGATGTCGCACGCGGCCCTGGCGATCGATCAGCACGGTGCTGGGCATGGCGCTCAGGTTCCACTGGCCGATCACACGCTTGCTGGTGTCGAAGAGCACCGGAAAGCGCAGGCCCAGCTGCGTGGCCAGCGCCGTGGCCTTGCCCGGGTCATCGTCGACATTCACGCCCAGCATCACGAAGCCGCTGCGCGCGTAGGTCTGCTGCAGGCGGTTCAGGTGCGGCAGTTCCTGCCGGCAGGGGCCGCACCAGGTGGCCCAGAAGTTCACCATCACCACCTGGCCGCGCTGCTCCTGCAGTCGAAGGTTGGGGCCGTTGAGCTGGCGCAGCGTGAAGTCCGGCATGTCGCCCAGCGTCAGGCGGGCCTGCGCCGCGGCCGAAACGATCAGCAGCAGGCCGGCCATCGCCAGCGGGGTCAGAAGAGGCATCCACATGGCCGCGCCCGCCTCAGAAGAAGTACGACAGCCCGGCGCCGAGCTGCAGGTTGTGCGTGCGCTCCCGCTGGCCCAGCAGATCGAGCGTGTAGAGGTGATCGCGCATGTCCACCCGCAGGGCCAGCCGCTGCGTGGCAAAGACCTTCAGACCCACGCCCAGGTTGATGGTCTGGCGCTTCTGGCCGACAAAATCGGTGCTGCCGATGCCGCCCAGCAGGTAGAACTGCGATTGCCGCGCCTGGCGGCTGCCCAGGAAGACTTCGCCCGGCAGGAAGTTCCAGCCCAGCGACAGCGTGCCGTAGGACAGCGCGCCCTGGGTGGCGGGGATCACGCCGCCGGGCAGGATGGCGCGGAAGGAATCGTCGCTCACCGTGGTGCGGCCGAACTCGCCCTCGACGAAGAAGTCCTCGGTCAGGTGGTAGCCCAGGCGCAGGCCGGCCAGCCCGCTGGCACCGAAGTTCTGCGCGTTGTAGACGCCCGCCAGCACGCCGACCTCGATGTCCTTCGACGGGATGCGTGGCAGCTTCAGCTCGCGGCGCTGCACCTGCGGCACGATGGTGGCCTCGGAGGTGGTGGTGGCCGGCGTGCCCGGCGCAGGGGCTGTCTGTCCCCAGGCCACCGGCCCGGCGGCGGCCAGCAGCACCAGCAGGCCGGCGCAGGCGAGCGCGTTGCCGCTCAGGTGCGGCCTTGCGTTGCCTGGCGGCAGCACGGGCCCGGGATCGAGGGCGGTGTCGGATTGGGGATTCAAGGCGTTCACTCCAGGTTTGTCGTTGTCAGCGGAAGAAGAAGGACAGGCCCGTCGAGAGCGAGCGGTACTCGCCCGTGCGCCGGTTGTCCAGGTAGGCCGTGTGCAGCCCGTAGTCCGCACGCAGGATGAAGCGGTCGCTCAGGTGCCAGCGCAGCCCCAGCGTCATCTGGGCCATGGGTGTGTCGGTCACCTGGGTGCCTACGAGGCTGGCGTTGGGCAGGTTGCGGAAGCGCCCGAAGCCGATGCCGAAGCTGGGCGAGAGGCGCCGGTCCGACCAGGGCTCGGTGTGCAGATTCAGGTGCCAGTAGTCGGTGCCCGAGAAGACGCCCTGCACCTGGCCCAGCGTGCCCTCGACATGGAAGGCTTCGGTCAGGCGGTAGCTGACGAACACCTTCAGCAGCGGCTCGCTCTTGAAGCGCCCCCAGGCGGCGCCGAGCTCCAGCCGGCGTGCGAGGTAGTCGTCCAGCAGCAGATCGCGAAAGGTCTTGGGCGCGCCGGCGGCCGTGAGCGTGCCCTGCAGCTGCGCGCGCTGCACCCAGCCTTCGATGCCCTTGTCGGTGCGCACCTGGAACCAGTCGGTGTGGCGCAGCCGGATTTCCACCCACTCGCCCCGGGCCGCCACGTGGAAGACCGGATAGCCGCGGCCCGGCCCGGTGTGCAACTCCAGGAAGGGATCGGCCACCACCAGGCGCTCGGATGCCGCATCGGGCGGCTGGGACGGTGTCGTCACGGACGCCGCGCCCGGCGCGGACGGTGCGGCTGCGGTCTGCGCCGCGGCGGGCCGCAGGCCGACCAGGGCCGGCAGCAGGCCAGCCGTCAGCAGCACCGCCCGCGCGGCGGAACGTCCCCAACGACGCCGCTCAGTCTGCATTGCAGACCCCTGTGTGGATGTCCGCCGGCGTGAACATCGAAGCCGCCGCGGCGCTGAATTCATCCTGGCCGGCCGGCATCGGGCGGTTGATCCAGTAGGCGATGCGCTTGAGCTGGGGATCGTCCAGGTTCTCGAAGATCAGCCCGCCGCCGTGCAGCATGTTCTGCAGCAGCGGCTTGAGCAGCAATCGGCTGGACAGCGGCTGGCCAGGAATCGATTCACCCTGCGCCGAATAGAAGTTGCGGTACATCTCGGTGCCGCGGATGGCTTCGGGCGTCAGCGTGGTGTCGGCCAGGTTGACCGCTGCTGCCTGCGGCCGCACGCGCAGCGCGCCGCCCGTGCCGGAGACATCGTCATGGCAGCCGGCCGCCGCGCAGGTATTGAGCGAACGCACGCCGTTCTGCACCACCGGCAGCTGCATCAGCAGGACCGGGTGCACGCAGCGCTGGTAGTAGGCGAAGGACAGCTTGCGTCCGCCCTGGATCACCGGGTTGTCCACGGCGGGCGGGTTGTCGAAGGGGTTGCTGCCGCCGCCGCAGGCAACCAGCGTCACCAGGGCCAGCGGCAGCGCCAGCCGCGGCCAGGCGGCGCGCAGCCGGCGCTGGGCCTGGCGCCGGGCACGGCCGGTCGCGAGCCCCGCATCGCCGGCAGTGCTCCAGCGCAGGGTTTTCAGGAGTCCCGGCAGGGTTCGCATCGGTGGCCTCACGATCCGGCGCAGCCGCGCGAGATCCACCCGGCAATGGCCTGGTAGCCCGCGCTGCCTGCGGGCAGCACCGCGGCGGCGCCGGCAGCCCCTTGCGGATGCGGCGCCGTGGAAGGCCGGCGCAGCAGGGGATTGGCACCCGGGTTGCAGGTGTCGTTGATCATCGACAGCGTGGCGCCGTAGTCGCCCGTGGCGTCGCCGGTGAGCACGAAGCGGTTCTCGCGGAAGCTCGCGCCGGAGGGCGCGGCATTGGTGCCCACGGCCTGGTGGCAGGCACTGGCGCAGTTGGCGCGCAGCACCGGCAGCACCTCGCTGGCAAAGCTCGCCTCGCTCAGGCCGGTGACGCTGCGCACACCGGCGCCCGGCGTGAAGGGATCGTTGTAGTACTGCCCGCCGAGATCCATCCATTCGGCCAGCAGCCGCTTCTCGGCCACGTTGAGCAGCGTCGCATGGTCCGGAGCGTCAGCCGGTGGCTGCGGATGCGCAGCCCGTGCGGCGGCCGAGGCCAGCAACGACTGCCCGAACAGGATCTCGGTCAGCCGGCTCTTGCGCGCCTGGCCCGCCGTGTTCATCGCGCCGGAACTCGTCTCCACCAGCGCGGGCAGGCGCTGCACCACGGGCACGCCGTCTTCCAGCCGGGTCACCGGGCGGCCGGTGGCCGGATCGATCTGCGGATCGCCGACCAGCAGCTCTTCGTACGAGACCAGGCGGCCGGTGCCGGCGACCGTGCTGCGCAGGTCCAGGCGCGCACTGCCCGTGTGGCAGTTGACGCAGGTCGCCGCGCCGCGGTCGCGCGTCCACAGCGGCGCGATGTGCTCGGGGTAGTTGATGACGCCGTTCAGCGGAACCGCGGTGCGCAGGTCCTGCGCCGGATCGGCGTTGCCGGTGTAGGCCAGGCTCAGCCGCGTGCGCGGCGTCACGCCCATCACGCCGGCGTCGGCCCAGGCGTCCAGGTACTGCGGGTCGCGGCTGAGGTTCAGCAGCGCCGGATCCAGCCGCGTGCGTGTGCCGGCCATGGTCTCGCCACCCTGGCGCGCGGTGGCCAGGATGCGCTGGATGCCCGCGGCCAGCGTATCCACGATGGAGCCGGAATTGATGGCGCCGCCGCGGCGCGGGCTGTGGCAGCCATCGCAGGTGCGGCGCTCGCCGGGGCGCACCTGGATCCAGTTGGTGTGCGTCTGGAAGCCGCGGCCCTGCGCATCCACCACCTGCAGCGCCAGCGGCACATCGGCCGGCACCTTGAGCTTGAACGAGCCGTCGGGTTCGATCGGCGCATAGCCCAGGATCTGCTGCTGCTCGAAATCGGTCTCGCCGATGGCGGCGCGCAGGCCGGTGCTGCCCGAAGGCGGCGGGATGCCGCGCAGCGCCCGCACGAAGCGCACGGGGTTGCAGCCATAGGCCGCGTCGGCCGGGTCCTTCAGGCGCAGCAGATCGGCCACGCGGGCCCGCGTGTCCTGCGCCTCCAGCGGGGCTGTCTGCGGGATGCCGCTGCTGCAGCCCGCCGGCAGATCGGCCGCCACGATCATGCTGCGGCCCATGCGGTCCAGACCGTCGGTATCGAAGACGCTGCGCACCTCGATCAGTGCCATTCCCTGGGCAGCGAGCGCGGCATCCACATTGGTGGGTTCCGGCGCGTTGGGTTCGGCGCGTGCGATCAGCGGCACCGGATCGACGTGCATGAAGCCGCTGGGCGGTGCCGCGACGTTCAGCCAGGTCTGATCCTTCGGATCGAACAGGTAGATCGCATAGTTGGGCGGCACGTTGTCCTGCAACTCGTCGGCAGCCTCGGCCGCCATCGAACGATCGGACGACAGGCGCGCCAGCTCGGCGGCCGTGAGATTGGCGCAGGGCACCACCGCGCCGGCCCGCGTCACTTCGCAAGGGCGGTAGGCCACCAGCACGCGGTCCGTGCCGTCCCACAGCGGGTAGGGCGAGGTGACCCGGCCCCAGCGCGACAGTCCGCGGCCGGATTCCAGGGTCTGCGCCGTGGGCTCGGTGTTGCCACCCTGGGTCGGCACGCGGTTGTTGGCCGGCGTATCCTGTTCTGAATAGTTGGCGGCATCGATGAAGACCAGCGAGCCGCCTTCGTGCGTGCCGGACAGCGGCATCAGCGAGGTCGCCACGAAGCCCTTGTAGCGACCGGCCGGATCCATCTCCCGCGGGTGCAGGTAGCTGTTGCCCGGGCTGTGTGCGCCGTACAGCACGAAGAGGTCCGTTCCATCCGGCTTGGCGCGGAAGATGGCGAAGCGGTTGCGGTCGGCCACGTGTTCCCAGCGCGCAAACATGATGTCGCCGTTGGCGCGGATCACCGGGTTGCGCTCGTGGCTCTGGTTGAAGCTGATCTGCTGCAGGTTGCCGCCGCTGGGATTGACGGTGTGCAGGTTGAAGACGCGCTCGCGCTCGTATTCGTCCAGCGCCAGGTAGGCGCGGCCCAGGGCCTGGTTCAGCCGCGACTTGGCCTGCCGGTTGGAGCTGAAGACGAAGCCGCGACCATCGGGCAGGTAGACCGGGTCCACATCGTCGGCATCGGTGCTGGCGGTGATGCGCCGCAGCTTGCCAGCGGCCAGCGAGGCCGCACCCGTCATGTCGTATTCCCAGAGGTTCCAGCGCCCCGTGCAGGCCGGCGCCCCGTCAATCTGCGCGGTGCCGGCGCTCGGGCACCGGAGCGCAAAGACCACCTTCTTGCCGTCGTAGGACACCTCGGGGTCGGAGACATCGCCCTGCCCTTGCGTGATGGCCGCGGTGAGGTTGTGCTCCGGCGCACTGGGCGAGCTCTTCTCGCGCAGCATCAGGTCACCGCCCGGCGCGCTGGGGGCGCCGTTGGTCGGGTTCATGCGCACGGCACTCGAGCGCTTGGCATAGACCAGCGGCACCTCGCCGGTCACCGTCAGGCCTTCGCCCTGGCTGGTGGCAGCGCCGCCGCAACCCAGCAGCACGGCGGCCAGCAGCAGGGCCACGAGCACCAGCACGATGCGCGAGGCATCGGGCCGCCAGCCGCCTTGCGGCGGGGTCTCACGCGGATCGGCGGTCATGGCAGTTGCTCCGACGCGGTGTCCAGAAGCAGGCCGGACGAGCGGTGCAGCACGCCCTGGGCATCGACGATCACGGCATCCACGCCGGGCACCCGTTCGATCAAGGCCAGCCCGGCCTGCGGCCCGCGCACAAAGGCGGTCTTGGACAGCGCCTCCGCCGTCAGCCCGTCGGGCGCCAGCACGGTGACGCTGCGTGCGCCCTGCGCCGGTCGCCCGGTGGCCGGATCCAGCAGGTGGTGGACGCGCTCGCCGTCGCGCTCGAAGCAGCGCTCGTAGTCGCCCGAGGTCGACACCGAGACCTCTTCCAGCGGCAGCACCGCCACCAGCTGGCCCTCGCGGCGCGGATCGCGCACGCCCAGCTGCCAGGGGCGGCCGCGGCGGTCACCGATGACGCGGCTGTCGCCGCCGGCACTGACAAACGCATGGCCGATGCCCAGGCGCTTCAGCTCCGTGGCGGCGCGATCCACGGCATGGCCCTTGGCAAAGCCACCCAGATCGATGCAGGTGGCCGGGTGGTGAAAGCGCACCGCGTGCATCAGGGCATCCAGCTCCAGATGGCGCCAGCCGACACCCGGCAGCGCCGCGGCCAGCGCGGCCTCGTCCGGCGCCGTGCCGGCGCGGTAGTCGTACAGGCGCCCGACGGCGGCAAAGCTGATGTCGAAGGCGCCCTCGGTCAGCGCCGAAAACTGCAGCGCACGGTCCAGCAGGCCGAACATCTCGCCCGAGACCGGCACCCAGCGGTGAAAGGCCTCGCGGTTGATGCGCGACAGCTCCGAGCCGCTCTTGTGCGGGCTCATGGCCTCGTCGATGCGGCGCATCTCGCCCATCACGGCGGCCAGGGCTTCGGCACCCTGCTCCTGGCTGTCGGCCCACAGCTCCGCGGTGATCGCCGTGCCCATGATGGCGGCTTCGTCGCGGTACCAGCCGGCGTCTTCCACCGGTTCGATGCGGTGCAGGCCGGGCGGCGGCCCGCGGTGCGGCAGGTGGCGTCGAAGCGCCGTTCGCAGGGACTGCAGGGACTGGAACATGGTGGCGGGCTCTCGGTGGGTCCGGGCGGTGCGCGGGAACCAGGCTCAGCTGGAACCGGCGCTTCGCCGAATGACCTGCACCGTATCCGCCGCACGATCCGGTTCCGTGAAGCCCTGTGCGGAGTGCATGCAAATGCATCGCAACGCCTGGATACACCCCCCTAGAACTCACGATGCAGTGCAGCATGGCCCCGCGCGCGATGTATTAGGGGATTGACAGCCGCCGGCCTTACTTGTTGGAAAGTGCAACCGAGCGCAACGATTCACGCGGATGCCGCTGATACATCCAGACGCGTGCCGTTCAGAAGAAATCCTTGAACTGCAGCGTGAGGAAGCCGCCGCTGCGCGCATCCTGCGGGCCGCGCCGCAGGTGGCGCAGCACGCCGAGGTTGAGATCCACGCTGGATACCAGCGTCAGACGCAAGCCCAGGCCCAGGCTCAGCAGATGGCGCTGCGGCCCGCCACCCTGCGGCTTCAGCCAGGCCTGATCCAGCATCAGCAGCGGGCTGGCCGAGGCCAGATCGGTATCGAAGAGCAGGCGCTGCAGCGTGCGGCCGGCCGGCGCCACTTCTGCCTGCGCACCGGCCATCGCTGCGGCTTCGTCGATCAGCGCCATCTGCGAGGCGATGAAGCGGTGATGCTGCTCGATGGCCTCCACGGCGCGCACCAGCGCCGCATCGGGCAGGCGTGGCAACAAGGAAGTCCCACAGGCTTCTTGCAGGCGCGGCAGGCGCTGCTCGGTGTGCCCCGGCAGCAGGGTCCGCAGCTCGCCCACCTGCGCGCCGCTGCGCGAGACCAGCGCCTCCTCCACGCGGCGCCGCGTTCCCTTGGCCAGCAGGTCGCAAGCCACCAGCAAACCCTGGATCTCCGCAGACACCCCGGGTTGAAGCTGCTCAAGCCGCAGGTGCAGCAGCCCCAGATCCCGGGAGAGCGCCGGCAGGCTCAAGACGACGCGCTGGAACGCCGGATCGCGTGACACATGGTCCTTCTGCAGCACGCTGGCCGCCGATTGCAGCGCGCCTTCGATGGCCTGCGTGATCTCAGGATCCTCGCGCACGGCCGCCGGCAGCAGCGGCTGCCGCCACCAGGTCAGGGCCAGCGTCGCCTGGTGGGCCACAAAGCGCCGCGCCCCGGCTTCCTGCGGCTGGCCCGGCCGCCCTCGGATCACGGGCTGCTCTCGGAACTGCCAGTCTTCGCCTTGCAGCCAGGGCTGTTCCCGATGCCCCGCGCGAAACGCCTGGCCCGGAAGATCCGTGACGGCGCCCTGCAGCCAGCCGGCCTGCAGCCGTTGATCCAGATGGACGGGACGAGCGCCCCAGGTCCCGCGCAAATCCAGGCTGGCATCCAGCAACTGGCGCCGCAGGCTGGCGCCACGCGCAGGCTTCGAGAAGTCCAGGCCCCAGGACAGCGCCATCAGGTGCCGGCTGCCGCGGGCATCCAGCCCCAGGCCCAGTTGAGCGGTGATCACCCGCTCGTCTGCCGCAGCGGCCGCATCGCGCCCCGTTCCGAGCACGCCGCCCACACGCCAGGAGGTTCCGGCGGGCCCGGTGGGCGCGTCGCTGATCATGAACTGGGCCGTCAGCCTCTCGCGCCAGGCATTGGCGACATCGCGCAGGGCGCGCGTGCCCTGGGCATCCAGCCGCCAGCTGAGCCCGATCGGGTTCAGGGCCAGCGGCTGCGCGGCGGCATCGCGCGGCTCGCGCGCCGCCGCGTCATCGTCGCGCTCTGCGGATCCGACGGAAGCTGCCGCCTCGCGCGCCTGCGGCGACACATCCCGCCCACCTTCCAGCGACAGCGCCCAGCGCTGCCCGCTGCCCACGCGCTCGGCGTCGGCTGACAGCGCACGCCAGCCCAGGCCGCGGCCGGTCTCCGCGCGCAGCGGCACGTCCAGCCGCAAGCCCGCCGAGGCCAGGTCCCCGGGCGACCAGCCCAGCCGGGGCGTCAGGCGCCACCGCAGCCCGGAGGCGTCCACAGGCGGCGTGCCCGCCACCGCCTCCGGCGCAAAGCGGCTGCGCCGCAAGGCCTCCACCGTGCCGCTCAGGCCCACGTCGATCGAAGGCGCCGCCGCGACCAGCCGCAGATCCAGCGCCCCTTCTTCGCAGCGCTCCAGCCGCAGGTAGGACCAGGCGACGGCCAGGCGCTGATCCGGATCGGCACGAGCGAAGCCATAGGCTCTGAGCTCATCGCGAACCCGCAGGGCAGCTTCCAGATCGAAGGGCTTGCCTTCCAGACGCTCCCGCGCCTCGGCCTGCGCCTGCTGAAGCTCGAGCTGTACCCAGGGCAGAAAGCCGAACAGCGTCTGCACGGCGACGCTGCGCACGGTGAAGCCCAGGGCCTGGTAGTCCACGCCCTCCGTGCAGCGTCCGCCGGGAGGCGCCGCAGCCAGCACGACCCCGGGAAGGGCCACCAGCGCCGCGCCAACAAGGCGAGCGCGGGCCTTGCAGTGCGTCACGGCATCACTTCTGCGCCAGGGTGTCCTGCACGGTCTGGGAAGCCTCCGCCTCGTCGATCTCGCCCGCCTTGGCCGCCTTCGCATCGCTGGACGCAGGGCCCAGCGCGTGCGCCGCCTGATCGGGCGTCAAGCCCTTGCTGGCCGCCGTCTCGGCCTTCTTGTTGAGCTTGCTGTCGACCTCCACGTCCAGCAGGACCAGCGGATCGGCAAAGGCTTCCGAGCGACTGGCGCGCTCGAGCAGCTCGAAATGGATGATCCAGGTGGTCGTGCTGCCGGCCACCTTCTTTTCCAGCCCGAAGATCACGCGGCGCAGGCCGTTGCGCGCGTTGAGGGTGAGCGCGACCTTGAGGCCCACGATCATGCCGCGCGCCATGGGCGCGGCGGCGACGGCGGCGGCCTTGACAGGGGCAGCCGGGCTTGCCGAGGCAGCCGGCGCGATCGCGCCGCGGGAGCGGGCCGGCGCCCTGGCAGGCGCTGGCATCGACACAGGCGCCGTGGCCCGCTTCCTGGCCGCAGGCGCGGCGGCCTGCTTGCCGGCTGCAGGCGCGGCGGCCTGCTTCCCGGCGGCGGGTGCGGCGGCCTTCCGGCCGACGGGAGCGGTCTGCTTGGTGGGGCGGGCGGCCGTCGAGGACGGTGTCGCCTTCTTTCGAGCGGTAGCCATGGGTTGGTCTCCTCCTGCACAAGGGTGCGAACCACGCGAACGATTGTTCATCGTGGCCCGTTCGGCACCGGCAGCTGGGCGGGCTCCTGCGGCGCAGCGCGGTCGATGCTGCGCCTCACTCGGGCCTGCGTTCCGGCCGGACGGCGATCCTACTGCTGCGCGGAGCAGTAGGGAAGCGCTCGCCAGGCCGCCAGCCAGGCCGTGCACAATGAGGCTGAACCGCTCCCACCTGCCCACCCGTCCACCATGCAAGGCCTGCACCTGACGGCCGACCTCAGCGGCTGCGATCCAGCGCAGCGGCTCATGCGCGACCGCGCGGCACTCGCCGCCGAATGCCGGGCCGCGGTGCTGGCCAGCGGGCTCGCGCCGGTCGCCGAGCTGTTCCATGCCTTTTCGCCACAAGGCAGCGGCATCACCGGCGTGGTGCTGCTGGCCGAATCGCACCTGGCCGTGCACACCTGGCCGGAGATCGGCGCGGTCACGCTGGACGTCTATGTCTGCAACCTCGCAAGCGACAACCGGCACAAGGCCCACGCGTTGCTGGACCGGCTGCAAGCGGCCTTCGCGCCCCGTCACGCGGTCCACCAGTCACTGGAACGCGGCGCGGAAGGGCTCGCGTGAGCAGGGCGTGGCTGCGCCGCGCCCTGCTCTGGGCGGCGCTGGCGCTGCCGGCAGGTGCCGGGGCGCTGCCCGTCACGGTGGACGCTGAGCTGGCCGGCCTGCGCGTCAGGCTGGATGTGTACGCGGCCGAAGGCCCGCCGCGCGGGGCGGCCATCCTGCTGCATGGCTTCACGCGCAGCCGCAGCACCCTGGGCGGCCACGCCCAGGCCCTGGCCGAAGCCGGCGTGCTGGCGCTGACCCCGGACACGCCCACCAGCTTCGACTTCGTGCGCAATGCCCAGGCCCTCAAGAGCCTGGTGGCGCAGCTGCGCGAAGGCGGTCCCTTCGGCCCGCCGCTGGCGCGCGTGGTGCTCATCGGCTTCTCGGCGGGTGGCTTGTCCACCCTGCTCGCGGCGGATGCGCCAGGCGTCGTGGGCTATGTGGGCCTGGATCCATTCGATAGGACGCGGCCCGATGGAGAGATGGCACTCGGTCTGCAGCAGGCCGCCGGCCTGAAGACCGAGGCCTGGCTGCTGCGGGCGCCGCCTTCGCGCTGCAATGCGCAGGCCGTGGCCGCGCCCTGGGCCACCCGATTGCCGGCGCTGCGCCACGACGAGGTGATCGAGGGCGCCTCGCACTGCGATTTCGAATCACCGAGCGACTGGATCTGCTCGCTCGCCTGCGGCGCCGCTGATGCGCAGCGACAGGCCCATGTGCGGCAGCGCCTGCTGCAGGCCGTGCTGGGCTGGCTGCCGCGATGATGGGCTCACGGGCTCACGGGTGACGGTCAGCAGCGCGGAGAACTTGCAGGTGCTTCCAACAGACCGGTGCAGCGCACGACATGACGAGGCCTGAATCGCCTGCCACCGCTTCGTCATCGGCGTCGGCGCAGCCCCAGCCCGCGGCGGCGCCAGCGGGCACGCGCCGCCGAGTCTTCATGCTCGGCGCCACCGGCACCATCGGCCAGGCCACGGCGCGAGCGCTGATCCGGCAAGGCCATGAGGTGGTCTGTTGGACACGGCCCCAGGCCGGCGTGGGCGGCAGGCTGAAGGCTGCGGATCTGGCCACGCGCCTGGCCGGCGCCGAGCTGCGCTTCGGCCCGGTGCAGGACGCCGGCCTGCTGGAACGCGAAGGCTTTCGCGGCGAGTGCTTCGATGTGCTGCTGTCTTGCCTGGGCTCGCGCACGGGCGCGCCGGCCGATGCCTGGGCCATCGATCACCAGGCCCATGCGCAGGCGCTGCGGCTGGCGCGCGCTGCCGGTGTTTCCCAGGTGGTGCTGCTGTCCGCGCTGTGCGTGCAGAAGCCGCAACTGGCGTTCCAGCACGCCAAGCTCGCCTTCGAGCGGGAACTCATCGATTCCGGCGTGGGCTATTCGATCGTTCGGCCGACGGCCTTCTTCAAATCCCTGTCCGGTCAGGTGGCGCGTGTGCAGGCCGGCAAGCCCTTTGTCGTCTTCGGCGACGGCCGGCTGACGGCCTGCAAGCCCATCGCGGACGAAGACCTGGCGGACTACCTGGCGCGCTGCGTGACCGATCCGCGCCTGCAAGGGCGCATCCTGCCCATCGGCGGGCCGGGCGCGGCCATCACGCCGCGAGAACAGGGCGAACTGCTGTTCCGCCTGACCGGTCAGCCGCCACGCTTCAAGCAGGTGCCGCTGGCCTTGATGGACACGATCGTGGGCGGGCTGTCGCTGGTCGGGCGGCTGCTGCCTGCGCTGGCCGCCAAGGCCGAGCTGGCGCGCATCGGCCGCTACTACGCGACGGAGTCGATGCTGGTGTGGGATGCGCAGGCCGGGCGCTACGACGCCGCGGCCACGCCGTCCACCGGCAGCCGCACGCTGGCCGATCACTACCAGGCCCTGCTGCGCGGAGAGCTGCAGGTGGAGCGCGGGGATCACGCGGTGTTCTAAACGCCCCCAGGGCCGGGCTGCGCCCAGCCCGGCCCCCGGCGGGGTTCAAGCAATGCAGCAAAGCCCCATTTGCTTGAGAGCGGCTGGCAAGTCCACGACCCTTCGACACGGGCCTTCGCCATGCTCAGGCTGCGCGCAGGCGGCGCAGCGCGGCGGCGGCGGCGGCGGTGTGACCTTCGGCGAAGGCTTCTTCGAGCACGGAATAGCCAGCCCCGTCACCGTGGGCCCAGTGCACGCGGCCACTGTGCGTGCGGCGGGCGCCCTGCAGCGCAGCCATGCGGGTGCGCACGCCGGGCGCGGGGACAGCCATCGCGTGGCCGTGGCGAATCAGGTCCACGCGGCGCAGCTTGGCCGGCAGATCCACGTGGGTGGCCGCCAGATCGGCCACCACCCAGGCGGCCCAGTCCGCCCAGCTGCGCTGCAGCAGATCCGGGCGCCGCGCGACAGGCAGCGCGTGGTAGACCGTGAGCACCGTGGATTCGCCGCGTGCGCCCATGCTCTGGTGCAGCGCGTCCACATAGCCCAGGCCTTCTCGCCCGGCGATCACGCTGTCCCAGGCCGCTGACACCCCGGGGCGCTCGATCAGCGGCTGCTTCAGGTGCAGGTTGGCCACCAGCCAGGGGGCCACGGGCAGTGCCGCGGCAGCCTGGTGCAACGGGGCCGGTGCCTGAGGCCAGAGCCTGACGGCCCACTTCAGCGGAACGGCCAGGATCAGCTGATCCGCCTGCCAGCGGTGGATCTCTGCCGGGCCGGGCGCCGCAGGCTCTGGCTGACGCCGTGCGATGAGTTCGACACGGTCGCGCCATTCCTGCACCTGGCTCACCATCCATCCGTTGTGCAGCCGATCGCCCAGCGGCGCGGCCAGGCGCTCCACCAGCCAGGCATTGCCCTGCGGCCAGGTGAAGACCGCGTCGCGGCCCGATTCGACCTCGGCACCCGGTGCGGGAAAACCGTGGCGGCTGGCAAAGTAGTGGATGCCCGCCCAGGCGGAGACCGCATCGGCCGGCGCGCCGTAGTCGTCACGGCAGCTGTAGTCCAGAAACCAGCGCAGCAGCGGATCCTGGATGCCCTGCTGATCAAGCCAGGCCGCAAAGCTTTGCGCGTCCAGCGCCGCATGGCCGGGCTTCCAGCCGCTTCGCCCGGCCGGCAGCGCAAAGCCCAGTTCGCGCTGCAGGGCATCGATGCGCAGCGCCAGCCGCCCGGCCTGGGTGTGCGCGGCCGTGCCAGGCTGCAGCGGCGGCAACAGGCCTTCGTGCCAGCGGCCTTCGTGCCAGACGCGCTCCTGCGGGCTGTGGCACAGATGCCGCTCGTCGAAGACGGTGCGGCCCAGCTCGTGCCGCGCCAGGCCCAGTTCGTGAAGCCAGCGCAGGAGTTCATGATCACCGGCATCCGGCACCGGCAGGTAGTGCGCGCCCATCGGGCAGGCCACGCCGTCGATCTGGTGGCCCCGCGCATTGCCCCCGGGCTGGGCATGCAGCTCGAGCACGGCCAGATCCTCGATGCCGCGCTGGCGCAAGGCCCGCGCGGCCGCCAGCCCGGCGATGCCGGCGCCGACGATCAGCACCTGGCAGCGGTGGGTGCGCGCCGGTGCGACATCGCCTGCCCCTGCGCCATCGCGCCACGCATGTCCGGCGCCCACGGCCTCGCCGACATAGCCACCCGTCCAGGCCGGCCCCGCAGGCGCGCCGGGGCGCGAGCACCCGGCCAGCAGGGCACCCGCGCCCGCGAGCCAGCGGCGCCGCGACAAGGCCGCGAGCGCCGGCGGGGCCTGGCCGCGCAGCGGCACGTTCACTCGTGCACCTTGCCCCACTCCTGCTCGAAGATCTGCACCAGCAGCTGGTTGCTCAGCCGGTTCGGCTCGGCCGGCACGCGTGCCATGTCGGCCGGAAACTGGAACAGCGAAGGCCAGATGCCGGGGGTGAGGAAACGCAGGCCCGCCGGCAGCGGCGGCAGGGCCTCGGGCTCGCGCAAGGGCCGCCGCCCAGCCAGGATGAAGCCCCACTCGCCAAAGCTGGGCACATGGGCGTGGTAAGGCCAGGTCTGCAGGCCGATGGCTTCCAGCGTGGCGGCCACCGTCCAGAAGCTGCGCGGCGCGACCAGCGGGCTCGTGGTCTGCACGGCCAGAAAGCCGCCCGCGGCCAGGTGCTGGTCCACGCTTTCGTAGAAGGTGGTGGTGTAGAGCTTGCCCAGAGAGAAGTTGCTCGGATCCGGGAAGTCGATGAGGATCACATCGAAGATCTCGCGCTGGGTCTGCAGCCACTGGAAGGCATCGGCATTCACGACCCTGACTTTCGGGTTCAGCAGCGCATCGGCATTCAAGCGCCGCAGCATGGGCTGCTGGCTGAACAGGCGCGTCATCGCCGGATCCAGCTCCACCAGCGTCACCTGCTGCACACCCGGGTGCCGCAGGATCTCGCGCACCGCCATGCCGTCGCCGCCGCCCAGCACCAGCACGCGACGCGGCGCGCCATGCGCCAGCAGGGCCGGATGCGCCAGCACCTCGTGGTAGCGGTACTCGTCGCGCGAGTGGAATTGCAGGTTGCCGTTCAGAAACAGGCGCACGCCCGCCGCGCCCTGGGTGACGACGATGCGCTGGTAGGGCGTCTGCTCGCGCAGCACCACGTCACCGCCGTAGAAGCGGTCTTCGGCCCAGCTCGTCAGTTCATCGGCCCCCACCATGCCCGCCAGCAGCGTGGCCACGACCGCGGCACAGGCCAGCACATGGGCGCCCAGCGCCCGCAGCTCGCGGCGGAACAGCCACAGCGCCCAGACCGCCACCGCCGCATTCAGCAGCCCGAAGAAGAGCCCCGTGCGGATCAGCCCGAGGTGCGGCACCAGCAGCAGCGGAAAGGCCACGGCCACGGCCAGCGCGCCCAGGTAATCGAAGGTCAGTACCTGAGAGACCAGGTCCTTCAGCGCGTAGCGGGCGGCAAACTGGCGCTTGAGGATGCGCATCACCAGCGGGATCTCCAGGCCCACCAGCGTGCCGACCACCACCACCAGCCCGTACAGCAGGATGCGAAAGCCGCCCATGGCATCGGGCGGCAGGCTGCCATGGGCCAGGAACAGCGCCGCCGGCATCAGGCCGCCGATCAGGCCCACCAGCAGCTCGATGCGCAGGAACTGCGCCACCAGCTGGTGCTCCACGAAGCGGCTGAGCCAGGAGCCGATGCCCATCGCAAACAGATAGGTGCCGATGATGGTGCTGAACTGCAGCACCGAATCGCCCAGCAGATAACTGGCCAGCGCACCGGCGGCCAGCTCATACACCAGCCCGCAGGCCGCCACCACGAAGACCGAGGCCAGCAGCGCCACCTCGGCCGGGTGGATGCCGCTCTCGCTCGGCGCGGCCACGGGCTCCGCCCGCGCCGGTGCCGCCGGATCGATCACCGCTGCCCTCCCGGCACGCTCAACCGTGCACGGCCGCAGAGACGATCAGGCCGATGGCGATGCACATCGCCCCGACCACGATGGCCAGCGCGACGTTCTTGCGCTCGACGATCTCGCCCCACAGGTCATAGGGCGTCAGCTTGTCGATGATGACAAAACACAGCCAGAAGATGATCACGCCCATCAGCGCGAACAGCATGCTGCCGAAGAAGACGCTGGGCTTGAGCCACTCGATGCCTGCCATATCCCACCTCCGAATTGAGTTGATCGCGGGCTACTTGTGCCCGCCTCCGCCTGAACTGCCGCCCCAGGAACCGCCGCCGGTGCTGCCACCGGTGCGGCGCGCATTCACGCACTGGCGGTACTCGTTGCTCTGCGCGCCGTAGGCCTGGGCCACGTCGTCGCAATCGTCATCCGCCGCGCAGCGCGTGAAGAGCAGCACGATGATGAGCAGCGCGAAGAAGGCCACCAGCAGGCCGACAAAGCTCAGCCCGCCGCCCGAGGCCAGCGGCTTGACATCGGGGCGCAGCGATCCACCGGCCAGCCCGAACGCCTGCGCCACCTCGGCCGCCGGCATCTGCCGCCCGGCGGACCAGGTGACCTCGCTGCCCGTCTGCTCGCGCGACATCAGCTTGCCGCGTGCCGGGCCCTCGCCGGCATAGTCGGTGACACGCGCGCGTTCGTCGCGCCGCACACGCCAGTAGAACTCGCCTTCCACCCAGGTCACCCGCGCCACGTAGCTGTAGCGCTGGCGGTAGGGCTCGCCCTGCCAGCGGGCCTGCTCGCCGCGCGTCTCGGGCGCGCCGGTCAGCGGCCGCACGAGGCTCCAGCCTTCGCTGCTGTCCACCAGGAAGGCAAAACCCGCCGTGCGGTTGAAGAGCAGGTATTCGCTCCAGGGTGTCGGAGATTCGCCGTCCTCGGGCTCGTCCTGGCGCAGGAGGTAGCCCACCACCTGCCAGTCCAGAGGCGCGTCCTGCCCCTGCGCGCCGATCGAGAGACGCCCTGTCTGGCCGATCGGAAGGGTCGGCCCGCGCCCGCCCGCTGGCGCCGCGCTCTGCTGAACCGCACGCATCTGCGCGCCGGTGCCCTGCGAGACATCGATCAGCGCATGGCACTGCGGGCAGGCCAGCGACTGCGTGCCGGCCAGCTTCAGCTCCAGCGCCGCGCCGCAGCTGGGGCAGTTCAGCGCGCCGGCCCGCAGCGTCTTCTCGCTGGTCTCGCGCAGGCCCTGCATCGCCAGCTCGGCCAGCGAGGCCGAGCGCCCCACGCTGAACTGCACGCCGGCGGGATCGGCGTAATCCAGCGTGGCCACCTCGCCCTGCGCGTTGCGCAAGTCGACCACGCCGTACTCCAGCGTGCTGGGTGGCGGCCTTCGAGGCAGCTCGCCCTGCGCGCTCAGGACGTGGGCCAGCACCAGCGAGGCCACATCCCAGCTGCTGCCCGCCAGGGTCAGGCGGCGCCCGGGCTGAAGCTCCAGGAAGGGTGGCGCGTCGCCCGGCAGGGCGGTGTCGAAGCCCAGCACGTAGGCGCCGTTGTCCTCCGACAGCCAGCCGCTGCGCCCGTTGTCGAACAGCACATGCCACTCGTTCCAGGTGCCCTCGGCATAGGCCATCTGCAGACGGCCGACCAGGGTGAAGGCGATGCCCTGCAGGCGGCCGCTGGCGCCCAGCTGCAGCGGCGAGTGATCGTCGAACAGCTCGGCCGCCTGGCCGATGCGCTGCAGCGTCTCGCCATCGCGTGCCAGGGTGCTGCGGCAGAAGCTGCAGACCGCCGTGGTGGAGGCAGCCGAGCGAAAGTCAACCGGCGCGCCGCAGTTGGGGCATGCGGCGCGCCAGGCACGCTGCGCGCGTGCCGGCTCGGCAGGAGGTTCGGTGGCCAAGGGGCGGCGAAGGGCGCGCGCCCGATCTCAAACGAGCTTCTTCAGCAGCTCCGCCTTCTTGCCGGCGAACTCCTCCTCCGTGAGGATGCCCTTGGCCTTCAGGTCGGCCAGCTTCTCGATCGTGGCCATCACGTCCTCGGGCTTCACGCCCACCGGGGCAGCCGGCGCCGCTGCGGCGGCAGCTGCCGCGGCCGCGGCCGCGGCGTTGTTCTGCAGACCCTGGTTGAGCTGCTGCGCCATCACCTGGCCCAGCGCGACACCGGCGCCCAGGCCCATCGCATCGCCCACCACGCCCCCGCCGCCCGCGGCAGAGCCTTCGGCGAACTTGGGGATCGCCTGCGCCGTCTGGTACTGCATGAACTTGCCCATGTCGTTGCCGACCATGCCCATGCCGATCTTCTGATCCAGGATCTTCTGCAGTTCCTCGGGCAGGCTCACGTTCTGCAGCTGCACCGCCTCCAGCGTGAGGCCCAGCTTGCCGAAGCTCGCTGCGGTGGCTTCCTTCAGCTGCTGGGCAAACTCCACCTGGTTGGCCGCCAGGTCCAGGAAGGGAATGCCGCTGGCCGCCACGGCATCGCTGATGTGCTGCAGCATCAGCCCGCGCAGCTGGCCGTCCAGTTCATCCACCGTGTAGGCATCGCGCGTGCCGGAGATCTCGGTGAAGAAGGCCTTGGGATCGCTGATGCGGTAGGCGTAGTTGCCGAAGGCACGCAGGCGCACGGCGCCGAAATCCTTGTCGCGGATGGTCACCGGCTGGGCCGTGCCCCAGCGGCGGTCGATCCGCTGGCGAGTGCTGAAGAAGTAGACGTCGCTCTTGAACGGGCTCTGGAACAGCTTGTCCCAGTTCTTCAGGTAGGTCAGGATGGGCAGCGTCTGCGTGGTCAGCTTGTACATCCCCGGGCCGAAGACATCGGCCACCTTGCCTTCGTTGACGAACACCGCCATCTGGCTTTCGCGCACCGTCAGCGATCCGCCGTACTGGATCTCGTTGTCGGCCATCGGAAAGCGCCAGGCGAGCACCTGGTCGCCCGACTCCTGCCATTCCAGGATGTCGATGAACTGTTTTCTGATGAAGTCCATGAGTGCCATGACGATCCACCTCCGGAAGTGCCGGAACGCTCCGGCGCCAAATCATCATACGGCGACAGGGGCATTGCGGCGGGCCGGTGCGATGGACGGCAGGCGCGCCTGACGCGAGGCACTGTCTCTGCCGCGACACACGGATGCGGGCATATCCCGAGCCGTCATATGGGGTTTTCTCGCTCGGTGAATATGCACCGGACTGGGTACAACTCAGGCCGTCGTCAGCGACATGGGATACCGCATGCGAAGGTGCATGGGCTTCCTCAGCCGGTCGCACGGATGGGTTGTTGCACTTGCAAGTTCTCCAGGTTCTCATCAGCGGCATCGCGCAGGGCTGCATCTACGGCCTGATCGCCTTGGGCTTCGTGCTCATCTACAAGGCCAGCGAAGCCGTGAGCTTCTGCCAGGGCGAGCTGATGATGCTGGGCGCCTTCCTGGGGCTGGCGCTGCTCACCGCGCTGGGCTGGCCGTTCTGGCTGACGGTACCCAGCGCGATCCTGGCCATGTTTGTTTTTGGCATGCTCACCGAGCGCGTGGTGATCCGCCCCATCCTGGGGCAGCCGACCTTCTCCATCGTGATGCTGACCATCGGCATCGGCTACGTGGCCCGCGGCCTCGTGACCATGATCCCCGGAATCGGCACCGAAACCCACATCCTGCGCGTGCCCTACAAGGACGCCGTGATCCCGATGGGCGGCGTGGTGCTGGCGGTGGAGCAGCTGGTGGTGATCGCCGCGACGGCCGTGCTCTGCGGCCTGCTGTACCTGCTGTTTTCGCGCTCCAAGGTGGGCATCGCCATGCAGGCGGCCTCGCAGAACCAGCTGGCGGCCTACTACATGGGCATCCCGGTGAAGATGCTCAATACGCTGGTGTGGGGTCTGGCGGCCGCCGTGGCCGCCATTGCCGGGCTGCTGCTCGCGCCGATCACCTTCGTGCACGCCAACATGGGCTTCATCGGCCTGAAGGCCTTTCCGGCCGCCGTGGTGGGTGGCTTCGGCAGCCTGCCCGGCGCCATCGTGGGCGGCGTGATCATCGGCGTCGTGGAGTCCATGGCGGGCTTCTACCTGCCCGAAGGCTTCAAGGACATCGCCGCCTATGTCGTGGTGCTGGTCATGCTGATGGTCAAGCCCAACGGCTTGTTCGGCGAGAACCTGCGCAAGAAGGTCTGACCCCGAGCAAGACAACCCACCCGACACCATGCGCTTCATCTTCAAGACCGCCTACGACCAGGACATCCGCCTGGCCAAGCACGGTGGCCACCGCTTCTGGTACGGCCTGCTGCTGGCCGCGCTGCTCACGGCGCCCTGGTGGCTGGGTGACTATGGTCTGGCGCAGCTGACCTTCATCCTCATCTACAGCGTCGTGGGCCTGGGGCTGATGCTGCTGGCGGGCTTCACGGGGCTGTTTTCCATCGGCCATGCCGCCTTCCTGGGCGTCGGCGCGTACACCGAAGCGGTGCTGCAGTCTCACGGCTGGCCCTTTCCACTGTCGATGCTGATGGCTGCGCTGATCTCCGCTTCGGTGGGCGTGGTGGTGGGCCTGCCGGCGCTGCGCGTCAAGGGCATCTATCTGGGCATCGCCACCCTCGCCTTCGGCTTCATCGTCGAAGAGGTGCTGGCGCGCTGGGAATCCGTGACCGGGGGCAATTCCGGCATGAGCGTGGGCTCGCCCAGCGCTTTCGGCTGGGCGGCCGACACCAGCGAATCCTTCTACTTCGTGTGCCTGGTGGTGACGGTGCTGTGCACGCTGGCGGTGCTGAACCTGCTGCGCTCGCCCACAGGGCGCGCCTTCGTCGCCATCCGCGACAGCGAGATCTCCGCGCAGAGCATGGGCATCCACCTGGCCTACTACAAGACGCTGAGCTTCGCGCTGAGCGCAG
Organism: Rubrivivax sp.; assembly: GCA_016790225.1. Next base: position 35,774 of record JAEUOZ010000058.1, on the reverse strand, counting down.
CACTCGCCGGCATCGGCGGCGCGCTCTATGCGCACCAGATCCGCTTCCTGTCGCCGGATCAGTTCAACATCATCCAGTCCATCGATCTGCTGCTGATGGTGGTCATCGGCGGCCTGGGCAGCGTGCACGGCGCCTTCCTCGGCGCGATCTTCCTGATCGGCCTGCCCCAGGCGATCTCGGCGGTGAAGGATTTCCTGCCCGATGCCATCGGCCAGGCGCCGGGCCTCAAGTCCGTCATCTATGGCGCGGTCCTGATCGCTTTCGTGATGTTCGAGCCGCTGGGCCTGTACGGGCGCTGGCTCAAGGTGCGCACCTGGTTCCAGTTGTTCCCGTTCTACCGCAAGGGCCTCTTCAAGCGTCAGAAGGCCTTCACCAAGTCCGATCGCCTCAGGTAAGGCATGAGCGAAGCCCTGTTATCCGCCCAGGACCTGCAAGTGCGCTTCGGCGGCGTGCTGGCCGTCAACAAGGTCAGCTTCGACGTCCAGCGCGGCGAGGTCTTCACGCTCATCGGCCCCAATGGTGCCGGCAAGACGACCGTCTTCAACCTGATCAGCCGCATCTACACGCCCACGCAGGGTTCGATCAGCTTCGAAGGCCAGAACCTGCTGGCCCAGCCGCCGCACCAGATCGCGCGCCTGGGCATTGCGCGCACCTTCCAGAACATCGAACTCTTCGAACACGCCACCGTGCTGCAGAACCTGCTGATCGGCCGCCACGTGCACCGCGGCAGCAGCCTGTTCAGCGAGATGTTCTTCCTGCCCTCGGTGCGGCAGGCCGAGCGCCAGACGCGCGAGGCCGTCGAAGAAGTGATCGAGTTCCTCGATCTGCAGCACTACCGCGACACCATGGTCGCCGGCCTGCCCTACGGCGTGCGCAAGGTCGTGGAACTGGCGCGCGCCCTGTCCACCAAGCCCAAGCTGCTGCTGCTGGACGAGCCGTCTTCCGGCCTGAACGTCGAAGAGACGGGCGACATGGCCTTCTGGATCCAGGACATCGTCTCCGACCTGGGCATCACGGTGCTGATGGTGGAGCACGACATGACGCTGGTTTCGCGCGTCAGCGATCGGGTGCTGGCCATGAACCAGGGCGAGAAGCTGGCCCTGGGGACGCCCGCTGAAGTGCAGTCGCACCCCGGCGTGATCGAAGCCTACCTGGGCACGGCCGACGACGTGTCCTCGCTGCGCAGGAGCGCCCGATGAGCGACATCATCCTGCAGCTCAACAACGTGGAGAGCGCCTATGGCCCGATCAAGGCCATCCGCGGCGTCAGCCTGAAGGTCGAAAAAGGGCGGATCGCCACCGTGCTGGGCAGCAACGGCGCGGGCAAGACGACCATCCTCAAGACCATCAGCGGCATCATCGATCCGCGCAAGGGCAGCATCGTCTTCAAGGGCGAGGACATCACCTCCAAGGATCCGGCCTTCGTCGTGCAGCAGGGCCTGATGCACGTTCCCGAGGGCCGCGAGGTCTTCCCGCTGCTGAGCGTGCACGACAACCTGATGATGGGCGCCTACACCCGCAAGGACCGCGACGGCGTGGCGCAGGACATCGAGGCGGTCTTTCGCTACTTCCCCATCCTCAAGGAGCGTGAACGACAGGATGCCGGGCTGCTGTCCGGCGGCCAGCAGCAGATGCTGGCCATCAGCCGCGCCATCATGGCCGCGCCGGAGCTGATCCTGCTGGACGAGCCCAGCCTTGGCCTGAGCCCCAAGCTGACCAAGGAAATCTTCGAGATCGTCGTGCGCATCAACCGCGAGCGCGGCACGACCATGCTGCTGGTGGAGCAGAACGCCAACATGGCGCTCAATGCATCCGACTACGGCTACGTCCTGGAAAACGGCCGCATCGTGATGGAAGACACCTGCGAGCGCCTGCGCGAGAAGGAAGACATCAAGGAGTTCTATCTCGGCATGAAGGAAGCCGGCGCGCGCGGGGAACGGCGCTGGAAGAAGAAGAAGACCTGGCGATGAAGACGCACGCAGAGGAGCCCTGATGGCGGTCTTGTGGGATACCAGCAGCATCCAGCCCCGCACCGAGACGGTGGTGCCGGGCGAGACCGTGCCAGAGGTCTTCTGGAACGCCGTGAAGATGCGCGGCCCCAAGGTCTGGATGCGCGAGAAGCATCTGGGCCTGTGGCGCGAGATGAGCTGGGACCAGACCGGCCAGGCCGTGCGCGAAACAGCCATGGGCCTGGTGGCCCTGGGCCTGCAGCCGGGCGACTGCGTCTCGGTGCTGTCCAACACGGTGCCCGAGTGGGTGATCTCCGATCTGGGCATCCTCAGCGCCGGGGGCGTCTCCAACGGCATCTATCCGACGGACGCAGCCAGCCAGGTGCAGTACCTGTGCGAGGACTCGCGCACCTGCATCCTGATCGTCGAGGATGAAGAACAGCTGGACAAGGCGCTGGTGGTGCGCGATCAGCTGCCGCTGCTGCGCAAGATCATCGTCTTCGACATGGAAGGCCTGGGCAAGCTGGACGATCCGATGGTCATCAGCTTTGCCGCGCTGCGCGAGCTCGGCCGCCAGCATGACCAGGCACAGCCCGCTGTCTTCGAGCAGCGGCTGAAAAGCCGCAAGCCCGAGGACCTGGCGATCCTGATCTATACCTCCGGCACCACGGGCCGGCCCAAGGGCGCGATGCACAGCCACCAGGGGCTGGTCTACACCACGCGCGGCTACAACACGGTGATCGCGCAGGACGAGAACGACGAGCGCATGTGCTTCCTGCCGCTGTGCCACGTGGCCGAGCGCCTGGGCGGCGAGTACTTCTCGATGTACACCGGCGCCAAGCTGAACTTCGTCGAGAACCCCGACACCGTGCCTGAGAACGTGCGCGAGATCGCGCCCACGGTCTTCGTGGCCGTGCCGCGTGTGTGGGAGAAGTTCTATTCCGCCGTGATGATCGCGCTGGCCGAGGCCGGCAAGACACAGCAGCTGGTCTACGGCTGGTCGATCGGCGTGGGCAAGCGCATCGCCGAGCTCGTGCTGGCAGGCCAGCCTGTCCCTGGCAGCCTGAAGCTGCAGTTCCATGTGGCGCGGCTGCTGGCACTGAACAACGTGCGCAAGCTGGTGGGCATCCACCGTGCACGCTACCTCGTCACTGGAGCGGCGCCCATCTCGCCGGAGCTGATCCGCTGGTACCTGGCCTTGGGCGTGCCCATGCTCGAGGTCTGGGGGCAGACCGAATCGGGCGGCGCCTCCACCGGCATGCCGGCCTGGAAGATCAAGCCCGGCTCCATAGGCCCGGCCTGCAGCTACAACGAGGTGAAGGTCGATCCCCACACGCAGGAACTGCTGATCCGCGGCCCGAACGTCTTCATGGGCTACCTGAACCAGCCCGAGAAGACGGCCGAGACCATCGACGGCGAGGGCTGGCTGCACACGGGCGACGTGGGCCACGTGGATGCCGAAGGCTTCTTCCGCATCACCGACCGCATGCGGGACATCATCATCACGGCCGGCGGCAAGAACATCACGCCCAGCGAGCTGGAGAACGAACTGAAGTTCTCGCCCTACATCAGCGATGCGGTGGTCATCGGCGACAAGCGCGCCTACCTCACCGTGCTGATCATGATCGACCAGGAGAACGTCGAGAAGTTTGCCCAGGACCACGACGTGCCCTTCTCCAACTTCGCCAGCCTCACCCGCGCGCAGGAGGTGCTGGATCTGATCCAGCGCGAGCTGGACAAGGTGAATGCCAAGTTTGCGCGCGTCGAGCAGATCAAGGCCTTCCGGCTGCTGGAGAACCAGCTCACCGCCGAGGACGAGGAACTGACACCGACGATGAAGCTCAAACGCAGCCTGGTCCAGAAGAAATACGCCGATCTCATCAACGGCATGTACAAGGGTTCTGCCTGACCACCCCCGGCCGGACCCGCGCGTTACCCTTTCAGTTCAGCGCAGACCCATACCAACCATCCCCTCCAGGAGACAAACGATGAAATCTCTCGCCGTGATCACCGCCGCGCTGGCCGTCGCCAGCGGCCCGGTGTTGGCCCAGGCTACCCAGGGCGTTTCCAAGAACGAGATCGTGCTCGGCTCGATCCAGGATCTCTCCGGCCCCATTGCCGGCTTCGGCAAGCAGGTGCGCCTGGGCATGATGCTGCGCGTGGACGAGGTCAACGAGCAAGGCGGCGTCAACGGCCGCAAGCTGCGCCTGGTGATCGAGGACTCGGCCTACTCCCCGCAGAAGGCCGTGCTGGCCGCGCAGAAGCTGGTCAACCAGGACAAGATCTTCGCGATGGTCGGCCATATCGGCACGGCGCAGAACATGGCCGCCATGCCGGTGCAGTTCGAGAAGAACGTCATCAACTTCCTGCCCGTCACCGCGGCGCGGGAAATGTACGAGCCCTTCCACCGCCTGAAGTACAGCTTCGCGGCCACCTACTTCGATCAGATGCGCACGGCCGCGCCGCAGCTGTTCAAGCAGGTCAATGCCAAGAAGGCCTGCACCATGTACCAGGACGATGAGTTCGGCCTGGAAGTGATGCGCGGCGCCGAAGCCGGGCTCAAGACCATCAACGTGGAGCTGGCCGAGAAGACCAGCTACAAGCGCGGCGCCACGGACTTTTCCAGCCAGGTGGCGCGCATGAAGGCCGCCGGCTGCGACTTCGTCGTCCTCGGCACCATCATCCGCGAAACGATCGGCGCCATCGGCGAAAGCCGCAAGACCGGCTTCAACCCCACGTTCCTGGGCAGCAGCGCGGCCTATACCGATCTGATCCACAAGCTGGGCGGCAAGGCGATGGATGGCCTGTACGCCACGATGACCGTGCAGAACCCCTACCTGGACGCGACCTCGCAGCAGGTGAGCTTCTGGGCCAACAAGTACAAGACCAAGTTCAACGAGGATCCCACGGTCTTCTCCGTCTACGGCTACACCATCATCGACGCGTTCATCCGTGCCGCCAACAAGGCCGGCCCGAACCTGACGACCGACAGCTTCATCAAGGCCATGGACAGCATGACCATCCCGCCGGACATCTTCGGCAGCGCCGAGATGACCTTCGGGCCGAAGAAGCGCCTGGGCAGCGATCTGTCGCGCCTGTCGCAGCTGAAGGATGCGCGCTGGGTGGTGGTGTCCGACTACATCAAGCCGGGCAAGTGAGCTGACGCTCGCGCTGCCCGGTCCACGGGCAGGTCGCCCCAGCCTGAGCGGCGGCGGCTCGCAGGTGCAGTTGCAGCCTGAGCCGCAGCCCCACGAAGGCCGACTCCAACGCCGCCCACCGGGCGGCGTTTTCATTGGCGAGCCACCAAGGCCCGAAAGGTTCGACCCGGCCGCTGCCGACGGGCTGCCGCCGGCAACGGCCTCTGACCCCCTGCAGGCAAGGCCCGCGAGCCGGGGGACCTGTGTACACCGGCGTTTTTCCGCTTCCCATAATCGCCTCGCATCAAGAGGACGAACCGTTGGGACTTCAGCAGATGACATGGCGCACCGCCCTCCTGCTGGCCGCGCTGGCCAGCGCCCTGCCCGCGCAGGCAGACTGCGTGCCGCCTCAGAGCTTCCAGTCGCTGGCGCAGTCCTTGGGCGCCGATGCGGCGTCATCCTCGGCCGACGCTTGTGTCGAGCTGCCCAACCTGTATGCGCCAAGCGCGGATCCAGCGCAGCGCACCTCCGGAGCTGCCACAGGTGCAGCTGAGGCCGGCATGCGGGCCCGGGCCTCAGGCCCTGCCCTGCCCTCGCTGGACTACGGACAGAACGCCGCTGTCTACGGCTGGCTCGCGCGCATGACCGGCGAGTCGCAGCGCCCGGGGCTGCGCGAGCAGATCGCCGCGAAGATGCCCCGTTGGCAACACGGCCAGGGCGCAGCGATGCAATCGATCGTGCTGCTCTCGATGGGCCTGCTGCTCATCCGGCGCAAGCGCTGGGAGTTCGAGCTCGAGTGATCCGCGGGGTCGGGCTGCCGCTCGGGGCGGCAAGCCCTGGCCTTCAGGCCGCCACCGGCACCAGGAAATCGCGGCCGATGCCGGCCCCGAGATCGTTCACGCGGTCCAGGAACTGCGTCAGGTAGGCGTGCAGCCCGGTGGCCAGGATCTCGTCGATGCGGCCGTAGCGCAGATCGCTCTGCAGGCGGCCGGCACGCCGCAGCGTCTCACCGCTTTGCTGGTTGGCGACCATCTGCAGGTTGGCCACGACCTCGTTCATGCTCGCCGCCAGCGAGCGCGGCATGTCCGGGCGCAGGATCAGCAGCTCGGCCACCTTCTCGGGGCGGATCACGTTGCGGTAGACCTTGCGGTAGATCTCGAAGCCGGAGACCGAGCGCAGGATCGCGCTCCAGTGGTAGAAATCGACTTCCTGGCTCTCCTTGACGTTGCCGCCCGGGCCGAAATACTCGCCGCCGGTGAGCGCGTGGTACTTCACGTCCAGCAGGCGCGCCGTGTTGTCCGATCGTTCCAGGAAGGTGCCGATGCGGATGAAGTGCAGCGCCTCGTCCATCAGCATCGTGCCCACGGTCACGCCGCGGCTGAGGTGCGAGCGGAACTTGACCCATTCGAAGAAGGCGCCCGGATCGCGCTCGAAGGCGTCATCCTTGAGCAGGCGGTTGAATTCGAGCCAGGTCTGGTTCTGCGTTTCCCAGACCTCGGTGGTCAGCGTGCCGCGCACGGCACGGGCGTTTTCCCGGGCAGCGCGCAGGCAGTTCCAGATGCTGGAGAGGTTGTTCTCGTCGCCCACCATGAAGTCCATGACGTGGCGGGCATCCACCGGCTGCTGGCGCTGCGCAAAGAGCGCCGTGAGCTCGCTGATGCTCAGCAGGCCGCGCCAGCCCTGCTCGGCCATGTCGGCCGATTGCGGCAGCAGCGCGGTCTGGTAGTTCACATCGAGCATGCGCGCGGTGTTTTCGGCCCGCTCCATGTAGCGGGCCATCCAGAAGAGGTGGTCGGCGGTACGGGAAAGCATAGGCTGGCTCCGTGTGGTTTTATTCGAGGACCCAGGTGTCCTTGGTGCCGCCGCCCTGCGACGAATTGACCACCAGGGACCCTTCCTTGAGCGCGACGCGCGTGAGGCCGCCGGGCACCATCTGCACCGTCTTGCCGGACAGCACGAAGGGCCGCAGATCGATGTGCCGCGGCGCGATGCCGCTGTCGACATAGGTCGGGCAGGTCGAGAGGCTCAGCGTCGGCTGGGCGATGTAGTTGGCGGGGTTGGTCTTCAGCACGGCGCGAAATTCCTCGATCTCCGCCTTGCTGGCCGCCGGGCCCACCAGCATGCCGTAGCCACCGGCGCCATGCACTTCCTTGACGACCAGCTCGCCCAGGTGATCCAGCACATAAGCCAGATCGTCAGCCTCGCGGCAGAGGTAGGTGGGCACGTTGTGCAGGATCGGCTTCTCGCCCAGGTAGAACTCGATCATCTTGGGCACGTAGGGATAGATGCTCTTGTCGTCCGCGATGCCGGTGCCGATGGCATTGCACAGCGTGATGTTTCCCTTGCGGTAGACATCCAGCAGCCCGGCGCAGCCCAGCGTGCTGTCAGGCCGGAAGGCACGCGGATCCAGAAAGTCGTCATCCACGCGGCGGTAGATCACGTCCACACGCTTGGGGCCCTGCGTCGTGCGCATGTAGACGAAGTCATCGCGCACGAAGAGATCCTGGCCTTCGAGCAGCTCGATGCCCATCTGCTGCGCGAGAAAGGCATGCTCGAAGTAGGCGCTGTTGTACATGCCCGGCGTCAGCACCACGACCGTCGGTTCATTGACAGCCGCGGGCGCCACGGCGCGAAGCGTCTCCAGCAGCAGATCGGGATAGTGCGCGACCGGCGCCACGCGGTTCTGCACGAACAGATCCGGGAAGAGCCGCATCATCATCTTGCGGTTCTCCAGCATGTAGCTCACGCCGCTGGGCACACGCAGGTTGTCTTCCAGCACGTAGTAGCTGCCGCTGCCATCGGCATTGCCGGCGCGCACGATGTCGATGCCGGCAATGTGCGAATAGATGCCGCCCGGCACGTTCACGCCGCTCATCTCGGGGCGGAACTGCGCGTTGTTGAGCACCGCATCCGCCGGCACATGGCCCGCCTTGAGGATCTCCTGGTCGTGGTAGATGTCCTGGATGAAGCGGTTGAGCGCCGTCACGCGCTGCACCAGGCCCCGTTCCATCTCGACCCACTCGTGCTTGGGAATCACGCGCGGAATCAGATCGAAGGGAATGAGGCGCTCGGTGCCGGCGCCGTCTTCATCCTTGGCGCCGTAGACGGCGAAGGTGATGCCCACGCGCCGGAAGATGACCTCGGCTTCCTCGCGCCGGGCGCGCATTCCCTCATCCGGCTGGGCCTGCAGCCAGCGTGCGTAGGCGGTGTACTGATCCCTCAGATCGCCCGCGACGGAACGCATCTCGTCGAAGGGGTGTTGCATGGTCCTGTCCTGTTCTTTCAAGGCTACAAAGCAACAACCGGGCCCGTGACTCCGGGCTCCGGCCATCGGCGCGTGGTGACTCCCACGCTCAGCGTGTGGCGTCCGCCGCCACGGATGACGCCGCGCAGCGGCGTGACGTCACCAAAATCGCGCCCCACGGCCACGCGCACGTGCTCGACGCCGGGCACGCGGTCGTTCGTGGGGTCCAGATCCAGCCAGCCGTCCGCCGGCAGGCCGGGCGTGCCCGGCGCATGCACCTGCACCCAGGCATGCGAGGCATCGGCGCCGACCAGCGCCTCGCTCTCGTCGGCCGTGCGCGTCAGCAGATAACCGCTGACATAACGCGCCGGCACACCCATCATGCGGCAGGCGCCGATCATCACGTGGGCAAAGTCCTGGCACACGCCCAGGCGCTGCTCGAAAGCCTGCGCCACCGGCGTATCGACCTCGGTGCTGGCGCTGCGGTATTCGAAGTCGCGGTGGATGCGCTGCATCAGATCGATCGCGGCTTCGGCCAGAGGCCGGCCCGGCGCAAAGCTGTGTCGGGCATAGCTGCGCAGGCTGTCCAGCCGCGGCACGTACGGCGAAGGCTGCACGAACTCGACCACCGGATCAAAAGGCCCGCGCGCCACGTAGCGCAGCCTGTCCCGGAGTGTTTCCCAGGCGGGCGACTGCGCCGCGCGCACCTGGGCAAAGCGGGGCGACACCCGCACGCGGCTGCGCGCTTCGACCTGCAGCTCGCGGTGCGCACGGGACAGCGCAAAGTGCAGGCACGCATTGCCGAAGCGATCGACGCTGTCGCGCCAGCTCAAGGGCTCAGGCCGCACGCACAGCACAAAATCCAGCAGCTGCTGGCCCTCGTCGTCCAGCGGCTTCAGGTGCGCGATGTGGTGCGATTGCGCGACCGGCTGCGCATAGTGATAGTGGGTCTCGTGCAGCACCTCCAGAGCCAGGGGCGACTCATGGCCCTGCGCCGCCTGGCGCGCCTCCAGCACCTCGGACGCCAGGGCCGAGCTGTCGCGCTGCCGGCTCATACGCGACGCGCCACGTCGGCACCGCCGGGCAGCGTGAAGTAGCGGTGGGCGATGTCCTCGGCCAGCGACAGCGCAGCCGCGTGCAGCCGGGCGACCTGCTCGCGCAGCACGCGCAGCAGCGCCGGATCGTCGCAGCCGTCCAGCTCGGCCAGGGTGAGCCCGGCGCCTTCGGTGGGCAGACGGCCGATGAGCTGCTGGTGCCAGGCCGCGTCGCCGGGCAGGTTGCGCAGCTCGGTGCGCAGCCGGCGCAGCACACCGGCCAGCGCGCGCGGGTTGGCGTTGTCGATCACCAGCAGCTCGGCGAGGGCCAGCAGATCGTCATGGCGCTGGTAGCGCGAACGGAAGGTGATGGCACTGTCGAACAGATCGAGCAGCAGCTCCACGCCGGTGGACGAGGCCAGCGCCTGCGTGCCGGCGAAGCGCTCCAGCCGGGCGCACAAGCCCAGCAGCCGTTCCAGCAGCCGCCCGACCGTGAGCAGGCGCCAGCCATGGTCGCGCGTCATGCGATCGGTCTGCGCGCCGGTGGCGGCGGCCAGCTGCAGGGCCAGGCGATCGAGTGCGGGCATCACCAGCAGCATGCCGGGCACGCGCCCGGTGCTGGCATCCAGCGCAAACGAAAAGCCTTCGCGCATCAGCCGCATCAGGCCGAACTGCTCGGCCGAAAGGCGCTCACGCAGCGCCTGCGCGGTGTTTTCGAGGCTTCGCAGGTTGAAGGCAATGCTGAAGGCTGCCTCGCCATCGGGCAAGGCGGCCAGCAGCGCGCGCTGGAACAGGACCTCGGACTGCACCAGCGTCGGCACACCTTCCGGCGCCAGCCCGCTGTGCACCGCCAGCGAAGACAGCGCCTGCAGCGTGGCGACATCGGCATCGTTGTCGGAATCGATCACCTGCAGCAGCACCCGCGCCAGGCGCACCAGCTGCTCGGTGCGCTCGGTATAGCGGCCCATCCAGAACAGGTTCTCGGCGGTGCGGCTGCTCACGACGACGGTGCGGCGCTCGATTTCGGCTGCACTCAGCCGCTGGGGCAGCATCGAATAGGTATCCACCGCACCGTCGGTGAGCACCCAGGTATCCAGGCTGGAACCGCCGCGCTGCATCGACAGGCTGGCGTCTTCGCGCGGCGCCACGCGTGTCATGCCGCCCGGCAGCACATGCCAGCGCCCGCCCGCATCCGCCACCGCATACACGCGCACCAGCGCGGGGCGCGGCTGGACCGCGCCCTGGCCCCAGATCGGGGCGCGCGAAAAGCGCAAGCGGGCCTGGAGCGTCCAGGCCTCGGGATCGGATTCGACCAGTTCCTCGGAAAACGCATGCACCTGCGACGTGCGGCTGCCCTTGGGAAAGGTGCTGCGCAAGACCTTGCCTTCAGCCTGCTGCCGCACATCGGCCCAGGCAGCCGGCTCGCCACACCACCAGGTGGGCACCGAAGGCATCTCCAGCGACTGGCCGGTGAGGCGTTCGGCGATGCCCGGCAGAAAACCCAGCACGGCCGGCGATTCCAGGAAGGCGCTGCCCAGGGCATTGGCCAGCACGACATTGCCGGCACGCGCCACCTGCAGCAGGCCCGGCACGCCCAGCGCGGAATCCGGCCGCAGTTCCAGGGGATCGCAGAAGTCATCGTCCAGACGGCGCATCACGCCATGCACCGGCTGCAGGCCCTCGACGGTCTTGAGGTACAGGTTCTCGCCCAGCACCGTGAGATCGCCACCCTCCACCAGCGGCAGGCCGAGGTAGCGCGCGAGGTAGGCGTGCTCGAAGTAGGTCTCGCTGTACAGGCCGGGCGTCAGCAGCACGATGCGCGGCGTCTGACCGCCCGCCACTTCGCGGGCCCGCACTTCCAGCGTATCGAGCAGGCGACGGAAGCCGGAGGCCAGGTGCTGCACCTGCAGCTCTCGAAAGGCCTCGGGAAACTGGCGCGAGATGATGAGCCGGTTGTGCATCACGTAGCCCAGGCCCGAGGGGCCCTGCGTGCGCTGGGCCATCACCCACCAGCTGCCGTCCAGCGCGCGCGCGATGTCGAAGGCGACGATGAACAGGCGCTGCCCGCCCGGAGCCTGCACGCCCTGCAGCGGGCGCTGGTAGCCCGGATGCCGCAGCACCAGCGCAGGTGGCAGCAGCCCTTCGTGCAGCACGCGCTGCGGGCCGTAGACGTCATCCAGCAGCGTCTGCAGCAGCGCCGCACGCTGGGCCACGCCCCGCTCGATGCGCGCCCAGTCCGCCGCATCGATGATCATCGGCAGCAGCTCCAGCGACCAGGGCCGCGCCGCGACCCCCGTCTCGCTGAACACGTTGTGCGTGACGCCGTCCTGGCGGATGCGTTCGGCCACCTGCGCCGCGCGGCGCTCCAGCGTGGCCGCGCCATCGTGGCCGGGCATGGCGGGCGGCATCAGCGCCAGCATCCTCGACCAGGCCGGCCGCACGCGGCCGGCGGTGTCGCGCAGCTCGTCGTAGACACCCAGATCCGGCGGCCAGGCACGCCGCAGCAAGGCCATGCCGGTGGACGAATGGCCCGGCGGCACAGCTTCCAGCGGCAGCGCGCCTTGCGACTGCTGCTGCGAGCCTTGCGATTGCTGCTGGTTCAAGCGCCTCGATCCTGATGTCCGGCCTTGGCCATTCAGTGCCGCGCCGTGCGCAGATCCAGCGTGAACGGAAACTCGCCGCTGGGCTGCGCGGGCGCCAGATCCAGGCTGCCCGGCGTATGGCCGAAGCTGAAGAAGCGCGCCAGGCGCCGGCTCTCGGCCTCATAGGCATTGACCGGGAAGGCCTCGTGACTGAGCCCGCCGGGATGCGACACGTGGTAGCGGCAACCGCCCAGGGAACGCTTGAGCCAGCTGTCGACGATGTCGAAGGTCAGCGGCGCATGCGAGCCGATCGTCGGGTGCAGCGCCGAGGGCGGCTGCCAGGCCCGGTAGCGCACGCCGCAGACAAATTCGCCGACCCGGCCGGTGGGCTGCAGCGGCGCCGGCTCGCCGTTGACGGAGATGATGTGGCGGTTGTCGTTGAGGCCCGTGACCTTCAGCTCCAGCCGCTCCAGCGAAGAATCGACATAGCGCACCGTGCCACCCGCGGAGCCCTCTTCGCCCATCACGTGCCAGGGTTCCAGCGCCGTGCGCAGCGTGAGCTCGATGCCGCGCGTGGCCACCGAACCGATGAGCGGGAAGCGGAACTCGAAGTGCGCCGCAAACCACTGTGCGTCGAAGGCGAAGCCGGCGCGGTTGAGTTCGGCCATCACGTCGTCGAAATCCATCTGCACGAAGCTGGGCAGCAGGAAGCGATCATGCAAGCCGGTGCCCCAGCGCGTGAGCCGGGTGCGCGTGCCGCCGCGGTAGGGCTCGCGCCAGAACCAGGCCACGAGCGCGCGCAGCAGCAGCTGCTGGGCCAGGCTCATTCGCGCATGGGGCGGCATCTCGAAGGCGCGCAGTTCCAGCAGGCCCAGGCGGCCGGTGGGCCCATCGGGCGAGTACAGCTTGTCGATGCAGAACTCCGCGCGGTGCGTATTGCCGGTGACATCGATCAGCAGGTTGCGCAGGCTGCGGTCCACCATCCAGGGCGGGCACTGGCCGTACAGGGACAGCTGACGCTCCAGCTCCGCCAACGCGATCTCGACCTCGTAGACCTGGTCGTTGCGCGCCTCGTCGATGCGCGGTGCCTGGCTGGTCGGGCCGATGAACATGCCGCTGAACAGGTAGCTCAGGCTGGGGTGGTTGTGCCAGAAGCTCAGCAGGCTGGCCAGCAGATCCGGCCGGCGCAGGAAAGGGCTGTCAGCCGGCGTTGCGCCACCCAGCACGAAGTGATTGCCGCCGCCGGTGCCGGTGTGCCGCCCGTCCAGCATGAACTTCTCGGTGCACAGCCGCGTCTGGTGCGCGGCCTCGTACAGGAACTCGGTGTGATCGACCAGCTGTTCCCAATCGTGGGCGGGGTGGATGTTGACCTCGATGACGCCCGGATCGGGTGTGACCTGCAGCATCTTCAGCCGCGGATCGCGCGGCGGCGGATAGCCTTCCAGCACCAGCTTCACGCCCTGCTCGGCGGCCGTGGCCTCGATGGCCGCCAACAGTTCAAGATAGTCTTCCAGGTGCGTCAGCGGCGGCATGAAGACGTACATCACACCGCTCTTGCCGCCGTGCTCCACCTCGGCCCGGGGGCCGTTGGAGCGCTGCGGATCGCGCACTTCCACGCACAGCGCGGTACGCGTGATCCAGCCCGCGGATTCGCCGCGCTGCGGAAAGGCCGCCAGCCCGCGCGGGTGCGGCCGCACCGGGGCGTGTGGCGAAACAGGCGCGCCATCGCCTGGCTCGCCTTCACCGGCCAGGCCAGCGGCAAGCGAGCCAGGAGCGCCGGCGCCCGCGGCGCCCCGTTCAGCGCCCGCGGCAGCGGACAGAACACCGTCGGCCGCGAAGGCCGCCACGCCGGCCGGCAGTGCATCCCAGCCCAGCGGCATCGACACGGCACCGCCTTCGGCAAAGCCGCCGCCCACGCGGTGCGGGTCATACAGGCCTGTCTGACGCCTCAGTGCAGCCGCCGTGGGCAGCGGCGCCCGAGGTGCGAAGGGATCCTGCACGTACAGCGACTCGCGATCGCCCTCGCTGGCCCAGGGCAGGGAATCCAGCGGCAGCCGATAACCCATCGGCGAATCGCCCGGGATCAGGTAGAGGCGCTCGTCACGCAGGAACCAGGGGCCGGTGATCCAGCGCGGCCCGGCTTCGCCCTGTACCCATTCGCGCTTGAGCGGCAGCAGGTGGCCGACGACCGATTGCAGGCCCTGCTGGAAGATGCGGCGCAGGCGGACACGTTCCATCTCGTCATCGAGCTGGCTGTCGAAGGGATCCACGTTGACCGGCAGCCGGCGTTCACGCCACAGGTAGTACCAGGTGTCCTCATAGCCCGGCTGTACGTAGTTCGTGGACAGGCCCAGGCGGCGCGTCAGCGCCTCCAGGAAGCGGCGCGCGTCTTCACTGGTGTAGCGATGCACCTCGCGCTCATCGGCAAACAGCGAGGGATCCTGCCAGCAGGGCTGGCCATCGGCGCGCCAGGCGATGGTCAGCGCCCAGCGCGGCAACTGCTCGCCGGGGTACCACTTGCCCTGGCCGAAGTGCAGGAAGCCGCCCTCCCCGTAGCGTGCCATCAGGCGCCGCGTCAGCTCGTTGGCCAGGCCGCGCTTGGTGGGCCCGAGCGCATCCGTATTCCATTCGGCGCCGTCGCGATCATCCAGCGAGACGAAGGTCGGCTCGCCGCCCATGGTCAGCCGCACATCGCCGGCGGACAGCTGACGATCCACCTCATGGCCGAGCTGGTGGATGGCCTGCCACTGCTCATCGGTATAGGGCTGGGTGACACGCGGCGATTCGTAGATGCGCGTGATGCCCATCTCGTGGCCGAACTCCACCTCGCACTCGTCCACCGCGCCGCTCACCGGCGCCGCGGTGGAAGGCTCTGGCGTGCAGGCCACGGGAATGTGCCCTTCCCCGGCCATCAGCCCCGAGGTGGGGTCCAGGCCGATCCATCCGGCGCCCGGCAGGTAGACCTCGCACCAGGCGTGCAGGTCGGTGAAATCGACCTCGGTGCCGCTCGGGCCATCCAGCGACTTGACATCGGGCTTGAGCTGGATGAGGTAGCCGGAGACGAAGCGCGCCGCCAGGCCCAGGTGGCGCAGCAGCTGGACCAGCAGCCAGCCGGTATCGCGGCAGGAGCCCTTGCCCGTGCTGAGCGTGACCTCAGGCGTCTGAACACCCGGCTCCATGCGGATCACATAGCCGATGTCGCGCTGCAGGCGCTGGTTGACCTCGACCAGGAAATCGATGGTGCGCCGCGGCTTCAGGGAGATGCTGTCCAGCAGCGCCTTGAAGCGCGGCGTGGCGGCTTCCTTGGCCAGGTAGGGCGCCAGATCATGAGCCAGCTCGGGCTCGTAGCGGAACGGGAACTCCTCCGCCGAAGGTTCCAGGAAAAAGTCGAAGGGGTTGTAGACGGCCATCTCGGCCACCAGGTCCACCGTGACCTTGAACTCCGTCGTCTGCTCCGGAAAGACCAGCCGCGCCAGGTGGTTGGCAAAGGGATCCTGCTGCCAGTTGATGAAGTGCTCCCCCGGCTCGATGCGCAGCGAGTAGCTGAGGATGGGCGTTCTGCAGTGGGGTGCCGGCCGCAGGCGGACGACCTGCGGCGAAAGACCGACGCGGCGGTCGTAGCGGTAGCGCGTGACGTGATGAAGCGCAACGTGGATGGACAAGGCTGATCTCCTGGGGTCGCCGACAGGGCCTGCCGGCGCATCAGGCTTGCCAGGATGCAATCTCCGGGCCACGACCTGCGCCCGAGGCCGGCCGGCCCTTCAAGGTGCGCCCGCATGATGCCAGTAGCGCCGACGCTCTTCACGCTCGCAAATCCCTGGATGGGCCTTCGGGACCCTGTCGTAGGGCTCGAAACCCTGCGCCGCGGGGCCTGGCGGCCCTGCGGGCCCGCCCCGGGGACCGGCCGAGATGCCCCCAGCCTCCCGCCAGGGCCCGGGCCACTGCCAGGCCCCGCAACGGTCTGTGCGGATCAACGGGATGCCGGCTTCGTTCAGCCGCTGGACCACGGGCGGCGCCGGATGGCCGAAGCGGTTGCGATAGCCGGCCTGCGCCAGCGCCAGATCGGGCTTCACGGCCCGCAGCAGCTCGGCGGTGCTGGAGGTCGCGCTGCCATGATGAGGCAGCAGCAGCAGGTCCGCGCGCAAGCCGTCGGGCCGGGGTTGGCGGGCCAGCAGCTCGGCCTCCTGCGCGACCTCGATGTCGCCGGTCAGCAACAGGCGCGGCCCCTGCGCATCCACCACGCGCAGCACGCAGCTCAGCGCATTGGGCCTCAGCCCGCGCTGCTCGTCGCCGGCCATCGGGTGCAGCACCTCGAAGCGCACGCCATCCCACTGCCAGTGCTGCCCGGCCAGGCAGCGCTGGTGCTGCGGCAGCCGCGGGCGCAAGGGGTGCTCGTCTTCCAGGGAGCTGAGCACGCTGCGCACGGGGATGCCCGCCAGCAGGCTGGGCGCGCCGCCCGTGTGATCGGTGTCGCGGTGGCTGAGCACGAGCCGGTCGATGGCCGCTTCACCGCGCGAGCGCAGCAAGGGCAGCAGCACACGCGCGCCGGCGTCCGATTGCAGCGAGTAGCGCGGCCCGGCGTCGTACAGCAGCAGATGCGAGCGGGTGCGCACCAGCACGGCCGTGCCCTGGCCCACATCGGCGACGACGATCTCCACCTGCCCGTGCGGCGGGCGCGGCACGGCCGGCCAGAACAGCATCAGCAGCATCGGCAGGCCCAGCAGGCGCAGGCGCAGCGGCAGCGGCAGCACCAGCAGAGCACCGCCGAGCAGGCCCAGCAGCTGCGCAGGCCCGCCTGCGGCCGCCGCCGTCCACTGGGCATGCGGCCAGCTGGCCAGCAGCGCCAGCAGTGCCATCAAGGCCTGCACCGCCCAGGCCCCCAGCTGCCACAGCGGCTGCACGACCAGGCCCAGCAGCGCCAGCGGCGTGACCACCAGCGTCACCCACGGGATGGCCACCAGATTGGCAAACACGCCCACCAGCGACACCTGCTGGAAGAACAGCATCGACAGCGGCGCCAGGCCCACTGTGGCCACAGCCTGCGAGCGCAGGGCACCTCCCAGGAAGGCGCCGACACGACCCACGCGCCCCTGCGCCGCGGGCCCGTCTTGCGCCCTGGCAGGCTCCGAGGCCATCAGCAAGCCCACAGCCACGAACGAGAGCCAGAAGCCAGGCTGCAGCAGGGCCCAGGGGTCCAGAACGGATACGGCCCAACCCGCGGCCAACCACACCAGAGGCCAGGGCCAGCGCAGGGCCAGGCTGCGCAGGGCCGCGGCCACCGCCAGCATCAGCACCGTGCGCTGCGCCGGCACGCCCCAGCCGGCCAGCAAGGCATAGAGCACGGCCACGATCACGCCGCCCCAGCGCGCCGCCACGGGCGCCGGGCAGGCACGGATGGCACGCGGGAAGCAGCGCCACAGGCGGCCGAGCCCAGCCGCTGCCAGCCAGGCCAGCATCGTCACGTGCACGCCGCTGATGCTCATCAGGTGCGCCACGCCGGTGATGCGGAAGACGGCCCAATCGTCGCGCTCGATGGCCGCCTGGTCGCCGACAGCCAGCGCCGCCAGCACGCCGGCGGCGCGCGTGTCGTCCACACGCGTCAGCACGGCGTCGCGTGCGATCTGCCGCAGCCGATCGATACCGAAGGCCGCACCCTCGGCCAGGCGGCGCGCGCCGGGCCGCACGCTGCCCGTGGCCCCGATGCCGCGCTCGAAGAGCCACAGCTCGGTATCGAAGCCCTGGGGATTGAAGGCGCCGTGAGGCCGCTTCAGGCGCACCGTCAGCTCCCAGCGTTCGCCCACCTGCAGCGCCTGGGGCGGCGCCGCCAGCAGCGATTCGCCGTCCCAGCCGGTAAACCAGCCCAGCGACAGCCGCGGGGGCAGGCGCAGCGGCTGCGTGCCCTGCCAGGCGCGCTCGACCTCGAACTCGAAGTGCGTTGCCTGCGGCCCCGGCCGCGGCAGCCCGACGATCACGCCCTGTACGCGCAGATCCACGCCTTCGTGCGCCGCCGGCAAGACCTGCTGCAGGCGGGACGCCGCGCGCCATTCGGTGGCGCACAGCGCCAGCAGGGCAACAGCGATCATCCACAGCAGGGCCGACATCGCGCGCGGCGCCCGCGCAGCCGGCTTCACCACACGCAGGGCCAGCGCGCCCAGCGCGGACAGCAGAGCCAGGGACAGCACGACCTTGAACAGGCCGTCCGCCATCAGCGTGGCTTGCTGCATCTGCAGCCCGCTGCCCGCCATCCAGGCGGCGGCAGACAGCGCCAGCCCCCAGGGCCCGGCTGAGCCCGGGCGGCGCAGGCTTGGCGTCATCGGGGCAGTGTAGGATTTGCCCTTCGAGCGCCGGCCCCGCCCCGGTGGGGCCCTCGCAGCACCCCCGCAGGAGCCCCCCCGCGCATTCGCGCCGGAGCCTGCACGCCCTCCCGCCGGCCCGCGCGCACGCGCTGACGCCCTTGCCGGCCCAACCCGAAAGCCACGCCGTGACCATCGCCCAACGCCTGACCGAACTCGGCATCACACTGCCCCCGGTGGGCACGCCCGCCGCGGCCTACGTGCCCTTCGTGCGCACCGGCTCGCTGGTCTTCGTTTCGGGCCATATTGCCAAGCAGGACGGCAAGCCCTGGGTGGGCCAGCTGGGTCTGACCATGGGCACGGAAGAAGGCAAGGCGGCCGCGCGCGCCGTGGCGATCGATCTCATGGGCACGCTGCAGGCCGCCGTGGGCGATCTGGCGCGCGTGCGCCGCATCGTCAAGCTGATGAGCCTGGTCAACAGCACGCCCAGCTTCACCGAACAGCACCTCGTCACCAACGGCTGTTCCGAGCTGCTGGGGCAGGTCTTCGGCGCGCAGATCGGCGCGCACGCCCGCAGCGCCTTCGGTGTCGCGCAGATACCCATGGGCGCCTGCGTGGAAATCGAACTCATCGCCGAAGTCGAATGAGGCTGGGGGTCATGTTCCAGCGGCTGCCGGGCCGCTGTGTCGCGGGGCGCGGCTGATGGGCTCGCTGTTCAGCAACCCGCGCCGCATCCTGCTGCTGGCCTTGCTCACCAGCCTGGGCGCGGTCGGCGCGGCGCTGGTCACCCAGCATGTCTTCGACATGCAGCCCTGCCCCTGGTGCATCCTGCAGCGGCTGATCTTCGTGGCCATCGCGGCGGCGGCGCTGCTGGGCCTGCTGTGGAACAGCCGCATGGGCGTCATGATGTCCGCCTTGCTGATGGACGGTCTTGCCGCCAGCGGCGTGGCGGCTGCGCTGTGGCAGCACTTCGTGGCTGCCAGCGCCAGCTCCTGCAACCTGACCCTGGCCGATCGCATCATCGCCAGCACGGGCCTGGACGGCAGCCTGCCCGAGATCTTTGCACCGCGCGCCAGCTGCGCCGACGCGGCGGTCACGCTGTTTGGCGTGCCCTATGAGTTCTGGAGTCTGGCGACCTTCGCGATGCTGGGCGCGCTGGCGGTGCTGGCGCTGCTGAGTCCCTTGCGGCATCGGCGCTGAACGGACGCTGACGGAGCCTCCCCTCGTTTCTTGGATCGACGCGGCTGGGGCCGGCGGTGATCATGGCCGGCTTTCCCTCCCGTGGTTCACCAGGAGCCTCCAGAATGGCCGACCTGCACCCAGCAGCCCGCCTCCCCGACGCCAAGGCGTCCGACTTGTCGTTTCGGCGCCATGCCCGCATGGCCGTGCAGGCATTGGTGCTGCTGCTGTCACTCCTGCTCGGGATGGGCGGCACGGCCCATGCCCAGCCGGCTGGCGCTGCCGCGACGGCACCCGCTGGCTCGAGGCAGCTGGCGCCGGGCTTCAGCACGCTGATGGCCGACGACAAGATCGTGCTGGTCCCGATGGATGTCGAGCTGTTCGAGCTGAGCGCGGGAGGCGTTGCCGAACCCAAGGCCGACTGGACCGCCGCGGCCCAGCGCTTCATGCGCCAGGCGCTGGCAGACCGGCAGGCCCGGATGAAGGTCGCGCTGCTCGAGATGAGCGAGCGTGAAGCCGACGAGTTCGCCGAGCAACTGGGCCTGCAGGCCGCTGTCGCACGCTCGATCGCGGTGCATCACCTCATGGCAGGCGCCGCTGCGCTGCCGACCAAGGCCGGGCAACTGAACTGGTCACTCGGGGATGCCATGCAGCCGCTCGCTGCCAGGACGGGCGCCCGCTACGGGTTGTTCATCTGGGTGCGGGACAGCTACGCCAGCGCGGAACGCAAGGCCGTGATGGTCGGCCTGGCACTGCTGGGAGTCGGCATCTCAGGCGGCGTGCAGATCGGTCTGGCCTCGCTCGTGGATCTGCGCAGCGGCCAGGTGGTGTGGATGAACCAACTGGCCCGCATGGCCGGCGACCTTCGCGATGCCAAGGCGGCCGAAGAGTCGATGGCCAGCTTGCTGACCGGCTTTCCTGACGTCCGGTGAAGCGGCGCGGCCTCTTGCGATGGGCCTGCGCGCACTGCGCGGCTCTGGGCGGCGTCGCCGCAGCGCAGCCCGCCGCGCCTGGGCCCCAGCCCGCGGACCCTGCGCCCGTGGACGATTCCTGGAATGCGCCGGCCCGCTTCGAGCGACCCGGATCTCGCATCCGACGAGGGTGGCTTGTGGGCCCTGATGGATCGCGAGGAAACGCGGCTGCGACGCAGCCCGTTCCGCATGCGTGAAGAGCCGCTCGCCAGCTACCTGACGCAGCTGACCTGCGCGCTGGGCGGCAGCCACTGCGCCGATCTGCGCGTCTATCCCGTCCGCGCACCGTACTTCAACGCCAACATGGCACCCAACGGCACGATGCAGGTCTGGAGCGGCCTGCTGCTTCGCGTGGAGAACGAGGCACAGCTCGCTGCGGTCATCGGCCATGAGATCGGGCACTACCTGCGTCGCCACACCCTGGAAATGATGCGGGATCTGAAGAGCCGTTCCGCATTGGGCACGTTCCTGGGCATGTTCGGCCTGGTCGGCCTGGTCGGCCAGTTGGCCAACGCAGCCGGCATGATGGCCTTTTCGCGCGACAAGGAGCGCGAGGCCGACCGCATCAGCCTGTTACTGATGCGCGGCGCCGGCTACGACACACGGGAAGCCTCCCGCGTCTGGGCCAACCTGCTGGCCGAGATGAAGGCCACGCCGGGCGCCGACCCGACACGCACCAGCGTGCTGTTTGCCTCCCATCCGCCTTCGGACGAGCGCCGGCAGACGCTTGAACAGTTGGGCTCGGCAACTGGCGGCCGCACCGGCGAGGCGGAGTTTCGTGCGGTGCTGGCGCCTCTGCGATACGGCCTGCTGGAAGACGAGCTCAAGCGCGACCGGCCGTTCGAGAGCGTGGCGCTGCTCGGTCGCCTGTTGGAGCGCGAGCCGGGTCAGCCCGAACTGCAGTACTTCCGCGGCGAGGCGCTGCTCAAGCGGGGGCAGGACGGTGACGTGGATCTTGCAATGCTCGATCTTCATGCGGCCGCTGACAGCGGCCGCGCGCCCCCGACGACCCATCGGGCCCTGGGCTTTGCGCTGAAGCGCCGGGAGGACCGTCCCGCAGCGCGGATGGCCTTTCAACGCTACCTGGATCAGGCGCCGGCGGCGCCGGATGCCGCGCTGATCCAGCAATCGATCGAGGAACTCAAATGACCCCGTACACCGTGCGCCCGCAGTCCCGCAAGGCCCTGGCCCCGTTGAGCACTTGCCCGGCGCCGTCTGCCGGTCGGCGCCGCATGCTGCACGGATTGACGGCTCTCGCAGCGACCACGCTGGCGGCCGGATGTGCGCAGATCACCCATGTCGCCACGGGCGAGATGGTCGTCAAGGACCGGCTCGTGCTCACCCTGGACAGACCGTGGAACCAGTTTGCCGCCGGCTTCGGCGAGAGCGCCACCGTATGGACCCAGGATGGCGTGTACGT
This sequence comes from Rubrivivax sp., assembly GCA_016790225.1. Next base: position 13,966 of record JAEUOZ010000058.1, on the reverse strand, counting down.
CGATGCCCTGAGGTTCTATGTGGGGCTCAAGGACGGCGAATTGCTGGCACCCACACCCAGCGAGCCCAAGGGCACCCAGCCGCTGGCCTTTCGATCGACCATGCGAACCGCCGAGATCGTGACGCTGTTCGAGACCCTGTTCTCGCGCGGGGGATCGACGTTCACGCTGGACCGCGTGCAGCCTGAGACCTTTGCCGGACAGAACGGCTTCCGGTTCGACTTTTCGAGCATCCGCAAGATCGATGACGTCAGGCTGCGAGGTACGGGCTGGGGCGCAGTCCGCAACGGTGAACTGTTCGTCATCACGTACACCGCCCCTCGGCTGTCCTTCTACGAACGCAACATCAAGAGCGTGGACAGCATCGTGGCCTCGGCGCGCATTCGCTGAACGACGCTTCGGCGCATCGGCACAGCCCTGCACGCTGCCGGGTCGTGCACTGCCTGCACCGGCCCGCATCGCGGCCCTTATCATGGCCCGCATGGCAGAGCACACTTCCTTCGACTGTGATGTCCTGATCGTCGGCGCGGGCCCGGCCGGGCTGGCGCTGGCCTGTTCGCTGGCCGATGCCGGTTTTCGCTGCCAGGTGGTGGAGCAGGCTGTGCAGGCCGCCGTCGAGCATCCGGCCGAAGACGGGCGCGACATCGCTCTCACGCACCGGGGGCGGCGCATCATGGAGTCGCTGGGCCTGTGGGAGCGCCTGCCGCAGGACGTGATCGCGCCGCTGCGGGCGGCCAAGGTGCTGGATGGCGAGGCGCAGGCTTCGCTGCTCAATTTCTCGGCCAGCGGCACGGGGCTGGAGGCCCTGGGCTTCCTGGTGCCCAACCACCTGATCCGCGAAGCCGCCTGGCAAGCCGCGCAAAGCCGGCCCGGCGTCAACGTGATGTGCGGCGCGGCTGTCACCGGCCTCACGCTGCAACCCGATCGGGCCGGCATCACGCTGGGCGATGGCCGGCAGCTGCGTGCACCGCTGGTGGTGGCGGCCGACAGCCGCTTTTCCAACGTGCGCCGCATGGCGGGCATCGGCGCTTCGGTGCACGACTTTGCGCGCAGCGTGGTGGTGGGCCGGGTCACGCATGAGAACGATTCCGACGGCATCGCCTGGGAGTGTTTCCGCTACGGCAATACCCTGGCGATGCTGCCGATGAACGGCCGCCAGTGCTCGGCCGTGATCACGGTGGACAGCCACCAGGCGCCCGAGTGGCTGGCCCTGACCGACGCGCAGTTCGTCGAGCGTGTGCAGGCCCAGGCGCCCGGCGCGCTGGGCGCCCTGAAACCGGCCGGGCCGCGCCACCACTATCCGCTGGTGGGTGTCTATGCTCATCGCTTCAGCGGCCATCGCTTCGCGCTGATCGGCGATGCTGCCGTGGGCATGCACCCGGTCACGGCCCATGGCTACAACTTCGGGCTCTATGGCGTGGAAGTGCTCACGCAGGCGCTGCAGGAGGCCCGGGCTGCCGGCAAGGATTTCGGCAGCGCCACGGTGCTGCAGCGTTATGCCGACGAGCACCGCCGCAGCACCCTGCCCACCTACCTGGGCACCAATGCCATCGTCAAGCTCTTCACGACCGAGCTCGCCCCGGTGAAGCTCGCCCGCCGGGCGGTGCTGGCCGTATCGGAAAACCTGCCGCCGCTGAACCTGGTGATCAAGGCCGCGATCACGCGCCAGCTGACCGGGAAGACCGGCGTCAGCCTGCCGGGCGGTGTCGGCCGGTTTGGCACCAGCCCACCGTGAGTGGGCTGGGCGGGTCCCCCGCCCTGAGCGGGCTGGGCGGGTCCCCCGCCCTGAGCAACCCCACCGACCTCTGACGATTCAGCGCAGGCTGGCGTTCAGCCTTGCCAGCACCTCGGGCCCCGGGCAGAGCTCGGCTTCGCCCAGGGTGTTCAAGGGCCGCTGCACGGTCTTCAGGGACGCGTGCAGATCGGTCGCCTGAGGATCCACATAGAGCAGCCCGGTGGGGATCTCGCCTTCGGCCTGCAGGGCCTGCACATGGTTCATGGCCGCACGCCGGTCCGTGGGGTCGTGATCGGCGTGCAGCTTGCGCAGGCGCATCAGGCTGCCGTCGGGCTGCGGCAGCTCGATCACTTCTCCCGGCGCGGGGGATGCCGTCTGCTCCGGCGCCAGATCGATGAAGTCGATGCGGCTCACGGCCTCGTTGTGCTCGCGCACGTAGTCGTAGCTCTTGGTGCTGCCCGCGTGGTTGTTGAAGGTCACGCAAGGGCTCACCACATCGATGAAGGCCGCGCCGCCGTGGCGGATGGCGCCTTCGATCAGCGGCACGAGCTGTGCCTTGTCGCCACTGAAGCCGCGCGCCACGTAGGTGGCGCCCAGCTGCAGGGCCAGGCCCACCAGATCGACGGGCGCGTCGTGGTTGACCGTGCCCTTCTTGGCCACGCTGCCGCGATCGGCCGTGGCCGAGAACTGGCCCTTGGTGAGGCCGTAGACGCCGTTGTTCTCGACGATATAGAGCATGTTGACGCCGCGCCGGATCGAATGCGCGAACTGGCCGAGCCCGATGGACGCGGAATCGCCGTCGCCCGACACGCCCAGATAGACGAGATCGCGGTTGGCGAGGTTCGCCCCCGTCAGCACCGAGGGCATGCGCCCGTGCACCGAGTTGAAGCCGTGGCTCGCCCCCAGGAAATAGGTCGGCGTCTTCGACGAGCAGCCGATGCCCGAGAGCTTGGCGATGCGGTGCGGCGGCAGCGACAGCTCGAAGCAGGCCTGGATGATCGCGGCCGAGATCGAATCGTGCCCGCAGCCCGCGCAGAGCGTCGAGACGGCGCCCTCGTAGTCGCGCCGCGTGAAGCCGAGCGCGTTGGTCGGCAGGTCGGGATGGCGGAACTTCGGCTTGGGCAGGTAGGTCATGGCACGGCCTTGCGAAGCTTGGTGACGTTGGCACCCGTCATCCGGTCGGCGATGGCCGACACGATGAAGCGGGCCGTGATCGGGTTCCCGTCGTAGTTCAGCACCGGCACGATGCGCGCCGGGTCGATCCCGCATTCGTTGACCAGCAGCGTGCGCAGCTGCGCGTCGCGGTTCTGCTCGACGAGGAAGACCGAGTCGTGGTCGGCGACGAACGCCTCGACCTCTTCGCCGAACGGGAAGGCGCGCACGCGCAGCGCGTCGAGATGGATGTCCTTCTCCTGCAGCCGGTCGAGCGCTTCGTCCATCGCGGGGCTGGTCGAGCCGTAGTAGATCACGCCGTGGCGCGTGGGCTTGCGCGCGTCGCGCCGGACCGCCGGCGGAACCAGCTTCTTCGCGGTGCCGAATTTCTTCAGCAGCCGCTCCATGTTCTCGACGTAATCCGGGCCTTCCTCCGAATAGCGCGCCATCCGGTCCTTGGTGGTGCCGCGCGTGAAGAAGGCGCCCTTGGTCGGGTGCGTGCCGGGCAGCGTGCGGTAGGCGATCCCGTCGCCGTCGACGTCGAGATAGCGCCCGAACTGGCGGGCGGAATCGAGATCGGCCGCCGACATCACCTTGCCGCGGTCGAGCTTGCGCGCCGGGTCCCAGGCCAGCGGCGCGCACAGCCGCTCGTTCATGCCGATCTCCAGTTCCAGCAGCACGAAGATCGGCGTCTGCAGCCGGTCGGCGAGATCGAAGGCCATGGCGCCGAACTCGAAGCACTCGCGCGGGTCTTCGGGGAACAGCAGCACGTGCTTGGTGTCGCCGTGGCTCGCGTAGGCGCAGGTCAGCACGTCGGACTGCTGGTTGCGCGTCGGCATGCCGGTCGACGGGCCGCCGCGCTGCACGTCGAACACGACGGCCGGGATCTCGGCGAAATAGGCGAGACCGAGGAACTCCTGCATCAGCGAAATGCCCGGCCCCGACGTGGCGGTGAAGGCGCGCGCCCCGTTCCATGCGGCACCGATCACCATGCCGATGGACGAAAGCTCGTCCTCGGCCTGCACGATCGCGTAGCGGCCCTGGCCGGTCTCCTTGTCGGTGCGGAAGCGCCGGCAGTGCTTCTCGAACGCCTCGGCGAGCGAGGAGGACGGCGTGATCGGATACCAGGCGCACACGCTGGCCCCGCCATAGACGGCACCCAGGGCCGCGGCGGAATTGCCTTCGAGGAAGATCTTGTCGCCGATCGCGTCGCGCCGTTCGAGCCGGATGCCCAGCGGGCATTCCAGATGTTCGAGCGCCCAGTCGCGGCCCATGTGGAACGCCTTGACGTTGGGCTCGATCAGCTTGTCCTTGCCCTTGAACTGTTCGGCCAGCAGCCGCTCGACCACCTGCGGCTCGATCTGCAGCAGCGCCGACAGCGCGCCGACATAGACGATGTTCTTGAAAAGCTGGCGCTGGCGCGGATCGGTGTAGGTGCGGTTGCACATCTCGGTCAGCGGCACGCCGACGACGTTGATGTCCTTGCGGAACTTCGATTCCGGCATCGGCTTCGAGCTGTCGTAGAAGAGATAGCCGCCTGGCTCGATCTCCTTCACGTCGCGGTCCCAGGTCTGCGGGTTCATCGCGACGGCGAGATCGACCCCGCCGCGCGCACCCAGCCAGCCCTTCTCGGAGACGCGCACCTCGTACCAGGTCGGCAGGCCCTGGATGTTCGAGGGGAAGATGTTGCGCGGCGTGGCCGGCACCCCCATGCGCAGGATCGCCTTGGCGAAGAGCTGGTTGGCGGAAGCCGAACCCGAGCCGTTGACGTTCGCGAACTTGACGACGAAGTCGTTCGTCGCTTCTAGCCTCTGCGGCATGCGTGACCCGCCTGTGTGGTTTCGAGCAGGAACTTGCGCATGTCCCACGCACCGGTGGGACAGCGTTCGGCGCACAGGCCGCAATGCAGGCAGACGTCCTCGTCCTTGGCCATGATGCGCCCGGTCTTGAGGCCGTGCGAAACGTAGATGTCCTGGGAAAGGTTCGTGGCCGGGGCGGTCAGCCGCGTGCGCAGGTCGGCCTCCGGCCCGTCTTCGGTGAAGGTGATCGAGTCCATCGGGCAGATGTCGACGCACGCGTCGCACTCGATGCACAGCTTGGGCGTGAAGACCGTCTGCACGTCGCAGTTGAGGCAGCGTTCGGCTTCCTTGTAGGCGAGCCTGTCGTCGTAGCCGAGCTCGACTTCGATCCTGATGTTCTTCAGCGTCTCCGACGGCTCGCGCTGCGGCACCTTGTGGCGCAGGTCGTTCGCGATGTCGTTGTCGTAGGACCACTCGTGGATGCCCATCTTCTGGCTGACGAGCGACGTGCCGGGCGCCGGGCGCGCGGCGGGATCGAGCCCGTGGCACATGCGGTCGATCGACACGGCCGCCTCGTGCCCGTGCGCCACGGCCCAGATGATGTTCTTCGGTCCGAACGCCGCGTCGCCGCCGAAGAAGACCTTGGGATGGGTCGAGCGCAGCGTGACCGGATCGACCTTCGGCATGCCGGATTTGTCGAACTCGAGCCCGATGTCGCGCTCGATCCACGGGAAGCTGTTCTCCTGCCCGATCGCGACGAGCACGTCGTCGCACGGGATGTCGACGTCCGGTTCGCCGGTGGGCACGAGATTGCGCCGGCCCTTGGCGTCGATCTCGGGCTTCACCTTCGTGAAGCGCATGCCGGCGAGCTTTCCGCCGTCGTGCAGCACTTCCTTGGGCACGAGGAAGTTCCGGATCGGAATCCCCTCGTGCTGGGCGTCTTCCTTCTCCCAGGGCGAGGCCTTCATCTCCTCGAAGCCCGAGCGCACGACGACGGTCACCTCTTCGCCGCCCAGCCGGCGGGCCGAGCGGCAGCAATCCATCGCCGTGTTGCCGCCGCCCAGCACGATCACGCGCCTGCCGACCGACGTGGTGTGGCCGAACGAGACCGACGACAGCCAGTCGATCCCGAGATGGATGCGCTTCGCCGCCTCCTTGCGGCCGGGCACGTCGAGGTCGCGCGCGCGCGGCGCGCCGCAGCCCACGAACACGGCGTCGTAGCCCTCGTCGATCACGGCCTTCAGGCTTTCCACGCGCTTGCCCAGGCGCAGCTCGGGCTCCAGCGCCAGGATGTAGCCGACTTCCTCGTCGATCACTTCCTCGGGCAGGCGGAACTTGGGGATCTGCGTGCGGATCATGCCGCCGGCGAACGGGTCCTGCTCGTAGATCGTCACGTGATAGCCGGCCGCCAGCAGGTCGCGCGCGACCGTCAGCGAGGCGGGGCCCGCACCGATCACGGCTACGCGCTTGCCGTTGCGCGCGGCGGCAGTCGGCATGCGGCCGGACACGTCGCCCTTGTTGTCGGCGGCGACGCGCTTCAGGCGGCAGATCGCGACGGGTTCCTCCTCGACGCGGCCGCGCCGGCAGGCGGGCTCGCACGGCCTGTCGCAGGTGCGCCCCAGCACGCCGGGGAACACGTTCGATTTCCAGTTGACCATGTAGGCGTCGGCGAAGCGCTTGCCCGCGATCAGCCGGATATATTCGGGGACCGGCGTGTGCGCCGGGCAGGCCCATTGGCAATCGACGACCTTGTGGAAATAGTCGGGTGCCGAGATATCGGTCTGGTCCACCGCGCACGTACCTCCCGCCGGCGGCCGACCGGCCGCCTCGTTGATCCGGGCTCCTGTTTCGGATGCTCCGGCCCGGCCCGTCCCGTTGGGGGACCGCCGCCGGAAGACAGGCTAGGTCACGGCTCGGCCGCTTGGCAAGGCGCTGCCGGTCCGGCACCGGCACCACCGGCAGGTGCAGCCGCCCTCGAGAATACCTGCCGCCGCCTGCGTCATTTGCCCTCCGGATCGGCCGCTATCCATTGAAAAACCGGCATTTCCACCCTATTATCATGGACATGGACCAGTCCGAGAGCAAAGTCATCCTCAACCTGCTGCTGACCACGGTGGTGTTCTGCACCATCATGGGCGCGATAGGCTATGTCGTGACGCGCTATCCCGAGCTGATCGACAGCGCGTCGACCATGGTCAACGGCGTGGCCGTCGCCGTGCCCGCGCTCGTCAGCACCGAGCCGATGACGCTGCGCTGCCGGATGTCGAAGGAATACGTGATGGAGCCGGGCACCAACCAGGTGCGCACGACGGCGATGGTCACGAACTGCGCCAACGAACCGACCGCCAGCAAGAACTGAGCTTTCCCCGCTCCGAGGGTTTCCAGATGCTCCAGACGACCGTCGCCGGCAGCCTGCCGAAACCCGCATGGCTGGCCGCCCCCCAGCAGCTCTGGGCGCCGTGGCGCCAGACCGGGGCGGCGCTGGCCGAAGCGCAGGCCGACGCCACGACGCTGGCCGTGCGCCTGCAGCGTCAGGCCGGCATCGACATCCCCAGCGACGGCGAGCAGGCCCGCCAGCATTTCGTCCACGGCTTCCTCGCCGGCGTCACCGGCATCGATTTCGAGAACAAGGTGACGATGGGGATCCGCAACAACCGCTACGACGCGCAGGTCCCGCAGGTGATCGGTGCGCTCAAGCGCAAGGGCCCCGTCCATTCGATGGAAGCGCGTGCGGCGCGCGCGGCCGCCGACGGCAAGGTCAAGTTCACGCTGCCCGGGCCGATGACGATCGTCGACACGATCGCCGACCGCTTCTACGGCGACCGCGTCAAGATGGCGATGGCGTTCGCCGAACTGCTGAACGAAGAGGCGCGCGAGCTTGCCGCCATCGGCATCGACACGATCCAGTTCGACGAGCCGGCCTTCAACGTCTTTACCGACGAAGTGCTCGACTGGGGCATTCCCGCCCTGCTGCGCGCGGCCGAGGGCCTGAAATGCACGACGGCCGTGCATGTCTGCTACGGCTACGGCATCCAGGCCAACATCGACTGGAAAAAGACGCTGGGTGCCGAATGGCGCCAGTACGAGCGCATCTTCCCGGCTCTCGCGAAAAGCCGGATCGATCAGGTCAGCCTCGAAGTCGCCAATTCCAAGGTGCCGATCGAGTTCATCGGCCTGCTCAAGGGCAAGGACGTGCTCGTCGGCTGCATCGACGTGGCGAGCGAGAAGGCCGAGACGCCCGAGGAAGTCGCCGCGACGATCCGGCGCGCGATGAAGTACGTCGACCCGGCGAAGATGTTCCCGTGCACGAACTGCGGCATGGCGCCGATGGCGCGCGATCTTGCCTACGCCAAGCTCTCGGCGCTCAGCGCCGGGGCCGCCCTGGTGCGCAAGTCGCTTTAGAACGGTTTTCGCCGCCGCGGCGGGGTTGAGAAAATCTTGAAGACGCCCCGAGAATTTCTAGCGATTGCCGGGGCGCTTAAAACGACTAGGTTCCCGCCATGCGTCGTCGCCTTCCGCCCCTCAACTCGCTGCGCGTCTTCGAGACCGTCGCCCGCCACCTTTCCGTGACGAAGGCGGCCGACGAGCTGTCGGTCACGCCGGCCGCCGTCAGCCACCAGATCAAGACGATCGAGGACCATCTCGGCCTGCCGCTGTTCCAGCGCAACAAGGGCAACCTGCTGCTGACCGACGCCGGGCAGGCGATCCTGCCGGGCATCAGGGGGGCCTTCGAACAGCTCGCCGCCGCGATCGAGGAGATCGACAATCTGGGCGACGCCGGCGTGCTGACGATCAGCGTGGCGCCCTCGTTCGCGGCCAAGTGGCTGCTGCCGCGCCTCGACCGGTTCCAGTCGAAATATCCCGAGATCGACGTGCGCGTCGCCGCGTCGATGGCGCTGGCCGATTTCCATGCCGACGGCGTCGACCTCGCGATCCGCTACGGGGCCGGGCGCTATCCCGACCTGCATGTCGAACGCCTGCTCGACGAGGCGGTCTTCCCCGTGTGCAGCCCCGAGCTGCTGAAGGGTGCGAACAGGCTCGACACGCCCGAGGCGCTGAAGCACCAGACGCTGCTGCACGACGACAGCCCGGACGACGATCCGTCGTGCCCGACCTGGCCGATGTGGCTGAAGGCGGCCGGCGTTTCCGACGTCGACGGCACGCGCGGGCCCAAGTTCAACCAGTCGAGTCTGGTGGTCGAGGCGGCGGTGCTGGGCAGGGGCGTGGCGCTGGGCAAGTCGCTGCTGGCCGCGGCCGACCTTGCGGCCGGACGGCTGGTGAAACCCTTCGGCAGCGCCGTCTCGGTCGATTTCGCCTATTTCATCGTCTGCCCGGAGGCCAAGCTCTCGCTGCGCAAGGTGTCGCTGTTCTGCGACTGGCTGCGCGCCGAGGCGAAGGGCGAAGCGGCCGCCTAGAACTCGACGCGCCCGCCCTCGAGGAAGATCGTCAGCAGCGCTTCGACTTCCTTGTCGGCCGGCGTGCGCAGGTCCCATGTTCCGGCGACGTGGCCGTCGGTCGTGCGCACGATCGTGCCGCGCCCGCGCACCTCGACCGAACCCTTTTCCGACCGGATGCCGAGCACGATGTCGAACGGCGTGCCGGGCGGCGACCATGCCTTGGCCGCGCGTGCGCGCCAGCCGTTGCGGCTCCAGTCGACGATCTCGTAGCCCTCGCCGTCGACCAGCAGGGTGCCGCGAAGCACCCCGAATCGCGTCTGGCGTCGTTTCTCGTCCGGTTTGCCGTCGGTCATGCTGTCCGTTTCCGCATGGATTGAAGTCCGCGCAAACCTAGCCGATCCCGGCGCCGGGGAAAAGCCGCACCGTCACTCGACGTCGATCTGCGCAAGCCTCGTGGCGACCGCGTAGCGGAACGTGCCCAGCGGCCGGCCGCGATTGCCCAGTTCGGGCATCAGGCGGGCGAGCGTGGCCTGCACCTCGCCGTCGCCGCCCTCGACGGGGACGAGCGTCAGCGCGAAGCGCGCCCCGCCGGCCGGGAAGACGATGGCGCCGTCGGGTGCCGTTTCCGCACTCTCGCCGACGAGGGCGGCAAGATCGGTTCCCGGGGCCGCGAGAACCGTCCGCGCGAGGCGCGCCAGTACGGGTTCGAGTGCCGCCATCGGCGCACGCCGTGCGAATTCGGCGGCGGCGTCGGCCGGCCGCATATCGGCGATCTTTCCCGTGCTTTCGCCCACCAGCCGCAGCCGGCACACGATTCGCGACGGCGCGTCCGTGCGGCGAAGCTCGATGTGCCGCGTGGTGGCCGGGGCATGGCCGGCCTCGCTTGCGGGGGCCGCGAAGACCGCGCGATAGCGCGCGCGCCCGACCGTCGCGGCGCGCACCTGCCCGGCGGGCGAAACCGACGCGCCTTCGCCGCGCCACGCCGGTCCGTCGGCAAGGCGCGCATGGACGCGGTCGAGATCGGCGTCGGTCCCGAAATCCGCGCGGATCGCGGCGGCGAGGATTTCGCACGGGCGCACGTCCGCGGCGGCGGGGAACGCGAACGCGAGGAGGGCGGCGGCGATGCGGAACTTCACTTCGGCCGGAATCCGCCCGTGATCGCGTGTATCAGGATCGCCGCCGTCGCCGCGACGTTGAGCGACTGGATCTTGCCCGTGCCCGGCAGCGTGACGACATGTTCGCACACCGCAAGCGTGGCCGGGGCGAGGCCCACCTCCTCGTTGCCCAGCACGAGGCAGATGGGCTTGGGCCCCGTCGCCAGCTTCTGCATGGGCATCTGCACGCCCGTACCGATGGCCGTGCCCACGACCGTGTAGAACATGCCGAGCTTGCGCAGCACGTCGGGCAGCCGGTGGATGCGGAACACGTCGAGCCACACGAGCCCGCCTTCGGACACGCGATAGGCCGCCTCCGACGGCGCGGCCTGCCCCGGATGGTCGGTGATGGCGAGATGCGTGAGGCCGAAGAACGCCGCCGTGCGCGCGATGGCGCCCAGATTGTGCGGGTTGCCGATCCCGTCGAGCACGATCAGCGGCTGCCAGCGCGAGGCCCACACGCGCGCCTCGCCCACGTCGAAGGGTTTGGCGGGGCGCGGGCTGGTTTCCGCGACGATGCCGCCGGTCAAAGGCGTGCCCGCGATCTTGGCGAGCGCTTCGCCGGGCACGATGCGGTGCGCGATGTTGCGTGTGCTGGCTTCGCGCAGCAGGGCGGTGGCGGCCTGCGCCATCTCGGGGGCGACGATCAGGCGTTCGACGCTTTCCGGCGAACGCGCGAACAGCGCTTCGACCGCCGGCAGGCCGGCGATGCGCAGGATGTCGCGCCGGTGGCGGCCTTCGTGCGCGCGCGGATCGTCGCGGTTCGGCTGGTCGGGCCGGCGCTCGGTGCGGTCGGGACGGGAAGGGCGGCGGCCGGGGCGCTTGGGCCGGTGCGGAGGCGGGCGGTTCATGGGACCGTGCTTACCCCGGATCGGCGCCCCGGCGCCATGGGCCTGTCGTTGCATTGCAGCAGGGATCGCCGTACTTTCGCGTCCCCTTGGCGCCGACCGGTGCCTGAACCGACGGAACGACGATTATGGACGCGAAACCGGCCCCCGACCTCGACCGCATGCGGCATTCGTGCTCGCACGTGCTCGCGGCCGCCGTACTGAAGCTCTTCCCCGAAGCGAAGCTGGGCGTGGGCCCGGCGACCGACACGGGCTTCTACTACGACATCGAGACGCCGGTTCCGCTGACGACCGAGGACCTGCCCAAGATCGAAGCCGAGATGCGCAAGATCCGCGAGCGCAAGCTGCCGCTCGTGCGCACCGAAGTGCCGATCGCCGAGGCCGTGTCGTTCATGGAGAAGACGGGCCAGAGCTACAAGGTCGAACTCCTCGGCCTGCTCGCCACGCGCGGCTCGACGGCCGCCAAGGGCCTCGAAGACCCCAACCTCGTCGAGGCGGGCGCATCGGGCGTTTCCAGCGTGTCGTTCTACACGCTCGGCGATTTCACGGACCTTTGCCGCGGCCCGCATGTGGAGCACACGGGCCAGGTCGGTGCCTTCAAGCTGACGAAGCTTGCGGGCGCCTATTGGCGTGGCGACTCGCGCAATCCGCAGCTGACGCGCGTCTACGGCACGTGCTGGGCGAACGAGGCCGACCTCAAGGCGTATCTGCACCGCGTCGAGGAAGCCGAGAAGCGCGACCACCGCAAGCTCGGGGCCGCGATGGGCCTGTTCCACCTGCAGGAAGAAGCGCCGGGCACGGTCTTCTGGCATCCGAAGGGCTGGACGCTGTTCCGCACGGTCGAACGCTACATGCGTTCGCGTCTGGAAGCCGACGGCTATGTCGAGGTCAAGACGCCCCAGCTCGTCGATCGCGTGTTCTGGGAGAAGTCGGGCCACTGGGCGAACTATCGCGACGCGATGTTCGTCGCCAGGCCCGGAAAGGAGGGCGAGGAGGAAGACCGCCTCTACGCCATCAAGCCGATGAACTGCCCGGGTGCCGTGCAGATCTTCCGGCAGGGCCAGCGCAGCTATCGCGAGCTGCCGCTGCGCATGGCCGAGTTCGGCGCCTGCCACCGCTACGAGCCGTCGGGCGCGTTGCACGGCATCATGCGCGTGCGCGCCTTCACGCAGGACGACGCGCACATCTTCTGCACCGAGGATCAGGTGCCGGCGGAGTCGCAGAAATTCTGCGACCTGCTGCGCGTCGTCTACGGGGATTTCGGCTTCACCGATCTCGTGGTGAAGTTCTCCGACCGGCCCGAACAACGGGCAGGTTCGGACGAGACCTGGGACAAGGCGGAGACGGCCCTTGAAAAGGGTGCCGAGGCCGCCGGTCTCGCGACGGTGCGCAATCCGGGCGAGGGCGCCTTCTATGGCCCGAAGCTGGAATTCGTGCTGCGCGACGCCATCGGCCGCGACTGGCAGTGCGGCACGCTGCAGGTCGATTTCGTGCTGCCCGAGCGACTGGACGCGAGCTTCATCGGCGAGGACGGCAACAAGCACCGTCCGGTGATGCTGCATCGCGCGATCCTCGGTTCGTTCGAGCGCTTCCTCGGCATCCTGATCGAGAACTACGCCGGCCGCCTGCCGACGTGGCTGTCGCCGATCCAGGTCCGCATGGTGCCCATCGCCGACCGCCACGTCGATTTCGCGCGCGAGGTCGCCCGCCGCCTGATGGCGTCGGACCTGCCGCAGACCGACGGCGGGATCCGCGTCGACGTCGACGATTCGACCGAGCGCATGCAGAAGAAGATCCGCAACGCCCAGCTCGAGCAGATCCCCTACATGCTCGTGATCGGCGACAAGGAGGCGGAAGCCGGCAAGGTCGCCGTGCGCCTGCGTTCGGGCCGCGATCTGGGCACGCTCGCGATCGAGGACGTGGTCGCGCGCATCCGGGCCGAGACCGAGACGCGGGCCGACATCGTCGACCCGCCGGCCCCTCAGCAGGCGCCGAACCAGGCGAAGGCGCCGTAGCAGGCGCCGAAAAGCCCGTTCAGCACCGCGAACACGACGACGTCGAGCAGCACCAAGGCCGCGATGAGCGGCACGCCCACGCGCCACACCAGCAGCGGCACCAGCCGCCAGGTGGGGCGCGGGGCGGGGATGCGCATTCCCTGCACGGGTTCCCCGCTCATAGATACGTCCCCGCCAGCGTGCGCGGGACCGCCCCCGTGCCCAGCTTGAAGCGCGCAAGGCCCGGGCTGCGGTCGGTGTCGACCGTGCCGAGATCGACTTTCCGCACGCCCGCCGCCTTCAGTGCCGTGAGCCCGCGCCACAGCACGAGGTTGGCGGCGTTGCGCTTGCGACCTTCGTCGGTCGTCGCGGCGACGTAGTAGCTGGCGTCGGGCCCGTGGCGCACGAAGAGGGCGCCCGCCACCGGCTCGTTGCCGTCGAGGGCGACGACCGCAAGCGTTGCGCGCGGCGCCTTCAGCCCGGCGATCTGCGCAACGAAGCCGCGCGACGGCCCGTCGAAGCCCTTCGTGGCGTGCACGTCCTCGTAGCGTTCGACGACCCAGTCGATCCACTTGCCTTGCGCGGCGGTTTCCACGCGCAATCCGCCGCGCTCGGCGGTCGCCAGCCGGTTGCGCCATTTCTGGTGCAGGCCGGCGCGAAGGGCGGCTTCGTCGCCGGCCGAAAGATCGAGGATCGCGCAGCTATGGCCGGTATAGACGCGGGCCCGCCCCAGCCAGCGCGCCGCGTTGTCGGCGGAAGCGGGAATCTCGGGGGCGACGAACGCCAGCCGCGCGATGCCGCGCGGGATGCGCGCCAGCAACGCCGCCGCCGCGTCGCCCGCCCCCATCAGCACCGGGCCGCGCAGGGCGAGCCACAATTCGGCGAAACC
>JAEUOZ010000034.1 GCA_016790225.1 Rubrivivax sp. | reverse complement strand
CTACGGCCCGCTGGCGCTGGGCGCCACCGAAGTCGTGTTCGAAGGCATTCCCACCTTCCCGGCGGCCGACCGCTTCTGGAAGACCATCGAGAAGCACAAGGTGACGGTTTTCTACACCGCTCCCACCGCGATCCGATCGCTGATCAAGGCGGCCGAAACCAACGATGCCGTGCACCCGCGCCACAGCGACCTGAGCTCGCTGCGCATCCTGGGCACGGTGGGCGAACCGATCAACCCGGCCGCCTGGGAGTGGTACCACCAGCATGTGGGCGGCGGCCGCTGCCCGATCGTGGACACCTTCTGGCAGACCGAGACCGGCGGTCACATGATCACGCCGTTGCCGGGTGCCACGCCGCTGGTACCGGGCTCGTGCACGCTGCCGCTGCCCGGCATCACCACCGCGATCGTCGACGAGACCGGCACCGACCTGCCCAACGGCACCGGCGGCATCCTGGTGGTCAAGAAGCCCTGGCCGTCGATGATCCGGACCATCTGGAACGATCCGGAGCGGTTCAAGAAGAGCTACTTCCCGCCCGAGCTCAAGGGCTACTACCTCGCCGGCGACGGTGCGGTGCGCAACACGGACACCGGCTACTTCACGATCACCGGCCGCATCGACGACGTGCTGAACGTCTCCGGCCACCGCATGGGCACGATGGAGATCGAGTCCGCGCTGGTGAGCTGCACCGAGCTGGTGGCCGAGGCTGCCGTGGTTGGCCGTCCGGACGAGACCACCGGCGAAGCCATCTGCGCCTTCGTGGTGCTCAAGCGTCCGCGCCCGACCGGCGACGAAGCCAAGAAGATCGCCAACGAGCTGCGCAACTGGGTCGCCAAGGAAATCGGCCCGATCGCCAAGCCCAAGGACATCCGCTTCGGCGACAACCTGCCCAAGACCCGCTCCGGCAAGATCATGCGCCGCCTGCTGCGCAGCATCGCCAAGGGCGAGGCCATCACGCAGGACACCAGCACGCTGGAGAACCCGGCGATCCTGGAGCAGCTGGCCCAGACCAACTGATCCAGGCCGCGGCCCGATCCTTGGTTCGGCGTTCAAGCGCCGGGCTGGGGTTTCCGAGTTGAGCCTGCGCTGGCGCGCCCCCTTGGGGCGCGTTACTCTCCGCAGCCCGCCGTCGAACACGGCGGGCTGTTGTCATTCAAGGAGACGCGTGCATGCTCAAGGAAGAATTTGATTGCCATGTGGCCGCAGGCGGCCTGGATCGCCGCGGATTTGTCCGGACGGCAGTCGGCACCGGCTTTGCCGCCGCGGCCTTGCCGATTGCCGCGCAGACCGTGATCAAGACCGATTCGGCCGGCCTGATTGCGGGCGAGGTGACGATTCCGGTCGGCGACTTCAGGATGCCGGCCTACCGTGCCGCGCCGCAGGGCAGGCCGAATGCGCCAGTGATTCTGGTCGTCAGCGAGATCTTCGGCGTGCACGAATACATCGCTGATGTGGCGCGCCGCTTCGCCAAGGCCGGCTATTGCGCGATCGCGCCAGAGATGTTCATCCGCCAGGGCGATGCCAGCAGCTATGGCGAGATCGCCAAGCTGGTCGCCGAGGTCATCTCCAAGGTGCCGGATGCCCAGGTGATGGGCGATCTGGATGCCTGCGCTGCCTGGGCCAGGTCGCAGGGTTTTGATACCGGCAAGCTGGGCGTCACCGGATTCTGCTGGGGCGGGCGCATCACCTGGCTTTATGCCGCGCACAACCCGCAGGTCAAGGCCGGTGTGGCCTGGTACGGGCGCCTGGTCGGCCAGCCCAATCCCTTGCAGCCCAGGCATGCGGTCGACATTGCCGGCCAGCTGCATGCGCCGGTGCTGGGCCTGTATGGCGAAGCCGACACGGGGATTCCGCTGGACAGCGTCGAGCGCATGAAGGCCGCTCTGGCCGCTGGCAGTGCCAGTGCGAAAAAGAGCGAGTTCGTGATCTACCCAGCCGCTCCTCATGCCTTCCATGCCGACTACCGCCCCAGCTTCCGCAAGGAAGCCGCAGAGGACGGCTGGCGTCGCTGCCTGGCCTGGTTTCAGGCCAAGGGCGTGGCCTGATCGGCGTGCCTAAGCTTGCAGCAGCGCAGCGCCGCAGCGGGCAGGGCCTGGCGGCGTGGCGGGGTGCGGCACGCACCCGCACCCACAACCGCAGCCGCAGCCGCACCCAAAGAAAAACCCCGCGTGGCCGTCTGGCCTGACGCGGGGCTTTTTCTCTTCAGCCAGACGCCGCAGGCAGGGTCTCGTCGATGCGAGGGCCTGCGCGGCGGCGCGAAGCAGGATTACTTGGTCGCCATCACCCAGGCGGCCAGCGTCTTGGCTTCGTCAGCGGTGACGCTGTTGGCCGGCATCGGCACTGGGCCCCAAACGCCCGTGCTGCCCTTCTGGATCTTTTCGGCCAGCTTGGCAACGGCGTCCTTGTCCTTGGCGTACTTGGCCGCGACGTCCTTGTAGGACGGGCCGACGAGCTTCTTGTCCACGGCATGGCAGGCCATGCAGCCCTTCTTGTTGGCCAGGTCCTGGCTGGCGAAGGCGGGGCCGGCGATCAGGGCGCCTGCGGTCAGAACAATCAGGTGAATCTTCATGAGTTCCTCGGTTGGATTGACGTGGTAGTGCCTACCATGCGTCGTAACGTTCGATGGTGCCGCGGAGTTGACGGCCAACAATCTTAATCGAATGGTGATATATGGCCTTCCTGCTGATCGGGCTGTTGCTGCTGACGCTGAAGCTGCTGGAGACGGGGCCGACCGCAGGCTGGTCCTGGTGGATCGTGCTGGCTCCCTTCGGCCTGGCTGTCGCCTGGTGGTCCTTTTCGGATGCCATGGGCTTTCCGCAGGCCCGCGCGATGCGCAAGGCCGAAGAGCGAACCGCCGCGCGTCGCGCCAAGGCGATCCGCGACCTGGGTCTGGACCCCAGGCAGGCGCGCAACAAGCCCTCGGCCAAAGGATCGGGCGGCTCTCGCTAGCATCCCCGGCGTCAATCGCCGTCCAGCACCGCACCCCGGCTGGCGCTGGAGGCATTGCGCAGGAACTTGGCCATCACGCCGCGGGTGTAGCGCGGTGAGGGCTTGACCCAGCGCGACCGCCGCACAGCGATCTCGGCATCGCTGACGTCCAACTGCAGCAGCAGCTGGTGGGCATCGATCGTGACGCGATCACCTTCGTGGATCAGCGCGATCAGGCCGCCTTCGTAGGCTTCCGGCGCGACGTGACCGACCACCATGCCCCAGGTGCCGCCCGAGAAGCGGCCGTCGGTGATCAGGCCCACGCTTTCGCCCAGGCCCTGGCCGATCAAGGCGCTGGTCGGCGCCAGCATCTCCGGCATGCCCGGGCCGCCCTTGGGGCCCAGGTAGCGCAGCACCATCACGTCGCCGGCCTTGATCTGGCCCGCCATGATCGCGGCCAGCGCCGTCTGCTCGTCGTCGAAGACACGTGCAGGCCCGGTGATGACCGGGTTCTTCAGGCCCGTGATCTTGGCCACGCAGCCTTCGGGCGAGAGGTTGCCCTTCAGGATCGCCAGGTGGCCCTCGGCATACATCGGGTCGCTGATCGGGCGGATGACGTCCTGATCAGCACGCAGCGCCGGCACGCTGGCCATCTGTTGCGCGACCGTCTGGCCCGTGATCGTCATGCAGTCGCCGTTCAGCAGCCCGGCATCGAAGAGCACCTTCATCACCGCGGGGATGCCGCCGGCGCGATGCAGATCGATCGCCAGATATTTGCCGCTGGGCTTGAGATCGCACAGCACGGGCACCTTGCGGCGCATGCGCTCGAAATCGTCGATCGTCCATTCGACGCCGGCCGCATGGGCGATGGCCAGGAAGTGCAGCACCGCATTCGTGGAGCCGCCGGTGGCCATGATCACGGCGACGGCGTTCTCGATGGCCTGCCGCGTGACGATGTCGCGCGGCTTGAGATCGGCCTTCACGGCCTCCACCAGCACGCGGGCCGATTCGCGCGTGTTGGCGACCTTCTCTTCCTCGACGTTGGCCATGGTGGACGAGTAGGGCAGGCTCAGGCCCAGGGCCTCGAAGGCCGAGGACATGGTGTTGGCCGTATACATGCCGCCGCAGGAGCCGCTGCCGGGGATGGCGCGGCGTTCGATCTCGCAGAAGTCTTCTTCGCTCATGCGGCCGGCACTGAACTGGCCGACGGCCTCGAAGACGCTGACGATGTTGAGATCCTGGCCCTTGTAGTGCCCCGGCAGGATGGTGCCGCCGTAGACATAGATGGAAGGCACGTTGGCGCGCAGCATGCCCATCATGCCGCCCGGCATGTTCTTGTCGCAGCCGCCGATCACGAGCACGCCGTCCATCCACTGGCCGCCCACGCAGGTCTCCACGCAATCGGCGATGACTTCGCGGCTGACCAGGCTGTACTTCATGCCTTCGGTGCCCATCGCCATGCCGTCGCTGATGGTGGGCGTGCCGAAGATCTGCGGGTTGGCGCCACACTCGCGCAGGCCTTCCACGGCCGCATCGGCCAGCTTCTGCAGCCCGGAATTGCAGGGCGTGATCGTCGAGTGCCCGTTGGCCACGCCGATCATCGGCTTGCCGAAATCACCCTGCTGGTAGCCCATGCCGTAGTACATGGAGCGGTTGGGCGCGCGCGCGACGCCTTCGGTGATGTTCTTCGAGCGGCGGTTATGGGCCACGGCGGACTCTCCTGCGGGATGGTGGATGTGAAAGCCGGCCACTGTAGCGCGCGCCGCGCAAGGCCCGAAGCGGTATCGGCCAACGGGTGGACAATGACCGGATCGCCGCAGCCGGAATCGCGATGCTCACGCATCCTCAATTCGACCCCGTGGCCCTGTCGATCGGGCCTCTGCAGATCCACTGGTACGGGCTGACCTATCTGGTCGCCTTCGGGCTGTTCCTGTGGCTGGCCGCCCGGCGCGTGGCGCTGCCGCAGTTCCGGCAGCAGGGCTGGTCGCGCCGCGACGTGGAAGACCTGCTGTTCTTCGGCGTGCTGGGCGTGGTGCTGGGCGGGCGCATCGGCTATGCGCTGTTCTACAAACCCGAGCAGTACCTGGCCAACCCGCTGGAAATCCTGATGGTCTGGAAGGGCGGCATGTCCTTTCACGGCGGCCTGCTCGGCGTGATCGCGGCCATGGCCCTGTTTGCGCGGATGCGCGGCCGGCCCTTCCTGGGCGTCACCGATCTGATCGCACCCTGCGTCCCCACGGGCCTGGCCAGCGGGCGCATCGGCAACTTCATCAACGGCGAACTCTGGGGCCGCGTGGCCGATCCTTCGCTGCCCTGGGCGATGGTCTTTCCGCAATCGGGCAGCGCCTTGCCTCGGCACCCCTCGCAGCTCTACCAGTTTGCGCTGGAAGGCCTGCTGCTGTTCGTGCTGCTGTGGTGGTATGCGCGCAAGCCGCGCGGCCTGGGGCAGGTCTCCGGGGCCTTCCTGCTGGGCTACGGCCTGTTCCGCTTCGTGGCCGAATACTTCCGCGAGCCCGACAGCTTTCTGGGCCTGCTGGCGCTGGGCATGAGCATGGGCCAGTGGCTGTGCCTGCCGATGGTCGCGGCGGGGCTGTGGCTGCTGCTGCGCCCGGCGCCGACGGCCCTGCGCTGAGCGCGCCTGCCCCTATCCAACCATCAACACCATGAGACAGATCTTTCTGGACACCGAGACCACGGGCCTCTCTGCCGAATCCGGTGACCGCATCATCGAGATCGGCTGCCTGGAGATGGTCAACCGGCGCATGACCGGCAACAACCTGCACCACTACCTGAACCCGCAGCGTTCCAGCCATCCGGATGCCGTCAAGGTGCACGGCCTGACCGACGAGTTCCTGGCCGACAAGCCCTTGTTTGCCCAGATCGCGCAGGAGCTGGCGGCCTACCTCAGCGGCGCCGAGCTGATCATCCACAACGCGGCTTTCGACACCGGATTCCTGGACGCCGAGTTCCGCCGCCTCGATCTGCCGCCCACACGGCAGCTCGCGGCCAAGGTGACCGATTCGCTGACGCTGGCGCGCGAGATGTTTCCGGGCAAGAGCAACTCGCTCGATGCCCTGTGCCGGCGCCTGGAGGTGGACAACAAGCACCGCAACTTCCACGGCGCCTTGCTCGATGCCGGGCTGCTGGCCGAGGTCTACATCCGCTTGACGCGTGGCCAGGATTCGCTGGTCATCGAAGAAGGCAGCGGCGGCACCGGCCTGGCGCAGACGCAGCACGAGGCCATCGATCTGCGCGGCTTCGTCCTGCCCGTGATCGCCCCGACC
>JAEUOZ010000031.1 GCA_016790225.1 Rubrivivax sp. | reverse complement strand
CAGGCGGTGCTGAAGCGCCTCGACGAGCGCGGCCATGGCCACCGCGAGCTGCTGTTCGAACCGGGCTGCTCGCTGGTCGGCAATGCCGGCGTGCTGCTGACCGAGGCGCTGGTGCTGAAACCCAGCGCGGTGAAGAACTTCTGCATCGTCGATGCCGCCATGAACGACATCGTGCGCCCGGCCATGTACGAAGCCTGGATGGGCATCGAGCCCTGCGCGCAGCGGGATGCGGCGCCGAAGACCTGGGACATCGTCGGCCCGGTGTGTGAATCGGGCGACTGGCTCGGCCGCGACCGCAGCCTGGCCGTCGAGGCCGGGGACATCCTCGCCGTGCTCTCCGCCGGCGCCTACGGCATGGCCATGGCCAGCAACTACAACACGCGGCCGCGCGCCGCCGAGGTGATGCTCGACGGCGAGCACGTGCACCTGATCCGCGAACGCGAACGGCCGGAGCAGCTGTTCGCGAACGAGCGCTTGATCGGCGTCTGATCAGGATCCCCTCGGGGGGCGCGAGCGCAGCGAGCTGGGGCCCTCAGATCCTGCCCTCTTGAACGGCGTGGCAGGCCACCTGCACGCCCTGGAACACCGTGAGCGCCGGCCGCTCCTGCGAGCAGCGCGCGTTGGCATGCGGGCAGCGCGGGTGGAAGGCGCAGCCGGTGGGCGGGTTCAGCGGGTTCGGCACCTCGCCCTGCACGGGCGTGCGCGCGCGGCCGCTCATGTGGATGTCGGGGATCGCGTCCAGCAGCATGCGCGTGTACGGGTGGCGCGGGCGCGCGAAGAGCTCGGCCTTGTCCGCCAGCTCCACCAGGCGGCCGAGGTACATCACGCCCACCTGGTCGGACACGTGTCGCACCACCGCCAGGTTGTGGCTGATGAAGAGGTAGGTCAGGCCGCGGCTCTTCTGCAGGTCCTTCATGATGTTGAGGACCTGCGCCTGCACGGAGACGTCGAGCGCCGAGGTCGGCTCGTCGCAGACCAGGAACTCGGGCTGCGTGGCCAGTGCGCGGGCGATGGAAATGCGCTGGCGCTGGCCGCCGCTGAACTGGTGTGGGAACTTCTCGCAGTCGGCGGCGGCCAGGCCCACCTGCTGCAGCAGTTCGCCGACCTTCTGGCGCAAGGCCTCGTCTCCCTGCGCCAGGCCATGCTCGCGCAGCGGCTCGCCGACGATGTCGAGCACCTTCCAGCGCGGGTTCAGGCTTGCGTACGGATCCTGGAAGATCATCTGCATGCGCCGCCGCAGCGTGCGCAGGCCGGCGGCGTTCTGCGCCGCGTCGGTGGGCTGGCCGTCGAAGCGCACGTCACCGCGCGTGGGCTGGTACAGGCCCACGAGCAGCCGTGCCACGGTGCTCTTGCCGCAGCCCGATTCGCCCACCAGCGCCAGCGTCTTGCCCTTCTCGATCGAGAAGCTCACGCCATCGACCGCGTGCACGAACTGCCGCGGCTTGCGCTCCACCACGCGGTTGAGCCAGGGGGCCGAGACGTCGAAGGTCTTGGCCAGGTCACGCACTTGCACCAGCGCCGTCATGTCGCCACCTTCTCGTCGACGAGCCAGCACGCGGCGCGCGTGGCGCCGGCGTTCAGCAGTTCGGGCCGCTCACGGCGGCAGCGGTCCATCACCTTCGGGCAGCGTGGGTTGAAGGCGCAGCCTTGGGGAATGGCGTTCAGGCGTGGCATCGCACCGTCGATCTGCAAAAGCCGCTCGCGGTCCTCGTCCATCGCGGGAATGGAGCCCATCAGCCCCGAGGTGTACGGGTGGCTCGGCCGGTGGATCACGTCGGCGACCGGGCCGATCTCGGCCACGCGGCCGGCGTAGAGCACGGCCACGCGGTCGCAGGTCTCGGCGATCACGCCCATGTCGTGCGTCACCAGCATCACCGAGGCGCCCTGCTCGCGCGCCAGGCGCTTGAGCAGCGCGATGATCTGCGCCTGGATGGAGACGTCCAGCGCGGTCGTGGGCTCGTCGGCGACGATCAGGCGCGGCTGCGCGGCGAGCGCCAGCGCGATCACCACCCGCTGGCGCATGCCGCCGGAGAACTGGTGCGGGTATTGCTCGATGCGCGCTTCGGGCGCCGGAATGCCCGTCTGGCGCAGCAGGTCCACAGCGCGTTCGCGCGCCTGCCGCTCATCCATCGGCAGGTGCGTGCGGATGGTCTCGATCAGCTGACGGCCCACGGTATAGAGCGGATTCAGGCTGGTCAGCGGATCCTGGAATACCGCGCCGATCTGCCGCCCGCGCACCTTGCGCATCTCGTCAGCGCCCAGCTGATCGATGCGGCGGCCTTCCAGCAGGATCTGGCCCCCGGCGATGCGGCCGGGCGGCTCCAGCAGGCCGATGATGGCCGCGCCGGTGAGGCTCTTGCCGGCACCGGATTCGCCCACCACGCCCAGGATCTCGCCCGGCGCGATGTCGAAGCTGATGTCGTCCAGCGCCAGCAGCGTGCCGTGGCGCGTGGGGAACTCCACGCGCAGGTTCTTGACTTGCAGCAGGGGTGTGGCCATGTGCTTAACTCATCAGCTCAGCCATCACTGCAGACGGGGATTGAGCGCATCGCGCAGCCAGTCGCCCAGCAGGTTGACGCTCAGCGCGATGATCATCAGCATCGCACCGGGGAAGACGGTGATCCACCACTCGCCGCTGAAGAGGAAATCGTTGCCCACGCGGATCAGCGTGCCCAGGCTCGGGCTGGTGGGCGGCACGCCCACGCCCAGGAAGGACAGCGTGGCCTCGATGATCACCGCCTGCGCCACGTCGATGGTGGCCAGCACCAGCACCGGACCCAGCACGTTGGGCAGCACGTGGCGCCACATGATGCGCGTGTTGCTCACGCCGATCACGCGCGCGGCCTGCACGTACTCCTTCTGGCGCTCCACCATGGTGCTGCCGCGCACCGTGCGCGCATACTTGACCCATCCCGTGAGGGCGATGGCCAGGATCAGCACCGCAAAGGCCAGCGTCTCGTGCGCGTTCGGAAACATCGCCCGCCCCACGCCATCGATCAGCAGCGCCACCAGGATGGCCGGGAAGCTGAGCATCACGTCGCACACGCGCATGATGAAGGCATCGAGCTTGCCGCCGACAAAGCCCGACAGCAGCCCCAGGCCCACCCCGGCGATCACCGACAGCGCCACGGCCGCCAGGCCGACGAACAGCGAGATGCGCGCGCCGTACATCAGCGCAGAGAGGATGCAGCGGCCCTGATCGTCGGTGCCCAGCAGGTAGCTGGCATTGCCTTCGGGCAGCCAGGCCGGCGGCAGGCGCGCATCGCTCAGGTTGAGTGTGGCCAGATCGAAGGGGTTGTGCGGCGCCAGCCAGGGTGCGCCGAACGCGCCGATCACGCAGATCGCCACCAGCAGCGCCGAGAGCATCGCCACCGGCGAGTGCTTGAAGCTGTACCAGACATCGCCTGCGAAGAAGCGCTGCAGCGCACTGCCGGTTTCGGCGGCGGGCGCTGCGGCCGGCGACGGCGCGCCTGAAAGCGGAGCGGGTGCGTTCGACATGTTCAGTGGCCCGCAGCCGCGCGCTCGATGCGCAGGCGCGGATCGACAGCGAAATAGAGCAGATCGACGATCAGGTTGATGACCACGAAGATCAGCGAGATCAGGCACAGGTAGGCGGCCATCACCGGGATGTCTGCAAACTGCACCGCCTGGATGAAGAGGAAGCCCATCCCGGGCCACTGGAAAACCGTCTCGGTGATGATGGCAAAGGCGATCAGGCTGCCCAGCTGCAGGCCGGTGATGGTCATCACCGGCACCAGCGTGTTCTTCAACGCGTGACCGAAGTAGACGGTGCGATCGCTCAGGCCGCGTGCACGGGCAAACTTGATGAAGTCGGTGCGCAGCACCTCCAGCATCTCGGCCCGCACCAGCCGCATGATCAGCGCCAGCTGGTAGACGCTCAGCGTGATCGCCGGCAGGATCAGGTGCGTCCAGCCGTCGCGCGTGAGCAGGCCCGTGCTCCAGGCCCCGACATCGACCGTATCGCCCCGCCCGAAGCTGGGCAGCCACTTCAGCATGACGGCGAAGATGAGGATGAGGAAGATGCCGATCAGGAAGGTGGGCAGCGAGACACCCAGCAGCGACAGGCCCATCAGCGCCTGTGCGCCGAATTTCCCGCGGCGCAGCGCGGCGTAGACGCCCAGCGGAATGCCCACCAGCAGCGCGATCACGCCCGCAGCGAAGGCCAGCTCCAGCGTGGCGGGCAATCGCTCCAGGATCAGCGTGGACACCTTGCGGCCCTGGCGGATGCTCATGCCAAATTCGCCCTGCAGCGCATTGCCCACGAAGGCTGCGAACTGCACGAAGAAGGGCTGGTCCAGCCCGAGGTCGCGCCGCAGCGATTCGCGCTGTTCGGCCGTGGCGTCCTGGCCCAGCAGGTTGGTGACGGGGTCCCCCACGTACTGGAACAGCATGAAGGCGATGAACGCGACCGTGAGCATCACGGCAACGGCCTGGGCCAGACGACGAAGGATGAATGCCAGCATGTGCTCAAGAACCTGCGGGCATTGTGCAGGTCCGCCCTGCCGCCGCCGCCGGGGCTTCGTCGGGGATTCCCCGCATGGCGCAGCCGCAGGAGGGTGACCTGAATCGGCCTAGGATTCCGCCCTTTCCACAGACCCTTCGAGGAGACTCCTCCATGAGCTTCAAGGCCTTGTTCGCGGCGGCCGCACTGGCTGCCTCGCTGGCGGCTCCCGCACAGGCGCAGACCCTGCGCTGGGCGGCCCAGAACGACGTCCTCACGCTGGATCCGCATTCGCAGAACCACGCCACGACCAACGCCATCATGCAGCACGCCTACGAGGGCCTGGTGCGCTTCAGCGCCACCTACCAGGTGGAGCCCGCACTGGCCACGAAGTGGACGCAGGTGAGCCCGACCCAGGTGCGCTTCGAACTTCGCAAGGGCGTCAAATTCCATGACGGCACGCCCTTCACGGCCGACGACGTGGTGTTCTCCTTCGGCCGCATCAAGCAGCCGCAGGGCACGATGGGCATCTATGTCACCGGCGTCAAGGAAGTGCGCAAGGTCGACGACAGCACGGTGGACATGATCCTTGAAGCGCCCACGCCCTTGCTGCTGCGCAACCTGGTCAACTTCTTCGTGATGAGCAAGAGCTGGGCGGAGAAGAACAAGACCACCAACACGCAGGACTTCAAGAACAAGGAAGAGAACTTCGCCAGCCGCAACGTGATGGGCACGGGCCCGTACAGGATCACCGCCTGGACGCCCGAGCAGCGCATCACGATGAGCGCCAACGCCGACTGGTGGGACAAGCCCACGGGCAATGTGAAGGAAGTGATCTACACGCCGATCAAGAGCGACCCCACGCGCGTGGCGGCGCTGCTTTCCGGCGGCGTGGACATGCTGACCGACCTGCCCACGCAGGATGTCGGCCGTCTGCGCGGCGAATCGGGCCTGAAGATCCTGGACGGCTCTGAAGTGCGCACGATCTTCATCGCGCTGGATCTGGGCAGCCCGGAAGTCAAGGGCACCAACGTCACGGGCAAGAACGTCTTTGCCGACAAGCGCGTGCGTCAGGCCCTGAGCCTGGCCATCGATCGCCAGGCCATCCAGCGCACCACCATGCGCGGCATGTCCGTGCCGGCCGCGCTGCTGGTCGCGCCCGGCGTGAACGGGCACGATCCCGCGCTGGATGCCCCGGCTGCCGCCAATGCCGATCAGGCTCGCAAGCTGCTGGCCGATGCCGGCTACCCCAACGGCTTCGAGATGCGGCTGAACTGCCCGAACAACCGCTACGTGAACGACGAGGAGATCTGCCAGAACGTCGTCGCCATGTGGGCCCGCATCGGCGTCAAGGCCACGCTCGCCGCGGAGAACTTCACCCCGTTCATCCAGAAGATGCAGAACTTCGACCACCCGGCCTACCTGCTCGGCTGGGGCGTGGCCAACTTCGACGCGCAGTACACGCTGCAGTCGCTGATCCGCACGCGCACCTCGGGCGCCGATGGCAACTTCAACTACAGCCGCGTGAGTGACGCCACGGTGGACCGCCTGGTCGACGCCATGAAGACCGAGACCGATGTGGCCAAGCGCAACGCCATGATCCGCGAAGCCCTGGTGCGCACGCGCGACGAGGTGCTGGTGATCCCGCTGCACCATCAGGTCCGCCCCTGGGCAATGAAGCAGAACGTCACCACCATCCACCGTGCCGACGACCGGCCCGAGGCTCGCTTCACGACGATCCGCTGACGATCGACCGCAGCTCGTGCCCGTGACCCGCGGGCCGGCTGCGTCCGCTCACAAGCGCCCGAAGTACTCCCGCCGCTGGAACTCGTCCTTGTCCTGGGCCTGCTCGAAGCGTTGTGCCTCCGCGCGCTTCAGGCGCACCAGATGCCGGGCAAAGCTCTCGCTGATGCCCTGCACCATCACTTCATCGGCCAGGAAGGCCGCGATAGCCTCGTCCAGGCTGCGCGGCAGCGCGGCGGCCGGGGCGCCGTAAGGGTCGTCCGTGGCCGGCGGGGCGCGCAGTTGCCGGCACAGGCCGTCCAGCCCGGCCTCCACTTGAGAGGCGAGGTAGAGGTAGGGATTGGCCGCTGCCTCGCCCAGCCGGTTTTCCAGGTGGGTACTCTCGTCGCCCGGCTCGCCGATCACGCGCAGCATCGCGCCGCGGTTGTCGCGGCCCCACAGCACGGCCTGCGGCGCCAGCGCCTGCGGGCGGAAGCGGGCATAACCATTCGCCGTGGGCGTGCACAGCAGCGTGCAGCCGGGCGCATGCCACAGCAAACCCGCCAGCACATGCTCACCCAGATCAGACAGCGACCAGCCTGCATCCTGCAGCGTGGCGCCCGCAGCGGGCTGCTCGCGACCGAAGACATTTCGCCCGGTGTGCCGATCCACCCAGGACTGGTGCAGATGCCAGCCGCTGGACATCACGTTGGCAAATGGCGGGCGGCACATGAAGCTGGCGTGGTAGCCCGCGCGCCGCAAGGCCTGGCGCACCGCGTTGCGAAACAGCGCCAGCTGGTCGGCCGCGGTCAGCGCATCGCTCACGTCGAAGACGGCCTCCACCTGGCTCGGGCCCATCTCGGCTTCCAGGCTGAGCAGCGGCAGCCCCAGGCCCTGGGCCACGCCGTGCACGATGCGCAAGGCCGGCTCGGCCATGTCGGCCCAGGCTTCGTTGAGCAGGCTGTAGCCGGGGTGGATCATCTGCACGGCCGGCGGCTCGCCGGGCCAGGCTGCCTGCGCGGGATCGAGCTGCGCCGTCGTGTCGGTGATGCGGTAGATGTGGAACTCCAGCTCCAGCCCGCAGCGCAGGCCATAGCCTGCGTGCTGCAGCCGCTCCAGCGATCGCTCCAGCACGCGGCGGGGGTCGATCGCCACCGGCTGCGCATCGGCGTGCCAGAGATCGGCACGCATCCAGCCGGTGCGCTCGACCCAGGGCAGATCGACCAGGCTGTGCGGATCCGGCAGACCGACCAGGTTGTTAGCCTGCCCGATGCCGGGCAGCGCCGCGGTGCCGCCGGGTGCGAAGACCGGGTAGGCCGTGCGGTCCGAGCTGTCCTTCAGCAGCAGCGTGCTCACCAGGCCGATGCCCTGCGTCAGCGCGCGCGCGGCCGCCAGCGGCGTGAGCGTCTTGCTGCGCATCAGGCCGTGCACATCGCACCAGCCGATGCGCACGAACCCCAGGCCACGATCGCGAATGCGGCTGAGCGCTTCGTCGCAGGCCTGCTGGCGCGCCAGATCGTGCACGCCGCAGCGCTGCGCAAAGCTGCCCCTGGCGGGCGCGGCAAGCGGCGGGTTCATGGGTGTGCTCAGGCCGGCAAGCCGGTATCGGCCGCGGCCGTCCAGGGTGCACCGGCGCGCTTGGCGCGCACCTGTTCCTGCCACCAGCTGCTCCAGGTGCCGGCCGGCGCGATGCCATCCACCGTGTCCGGTCCGCACAGCTGCGCCGCGCACGCAGGATCGCCGGCCCCGGGCGCCGGGCCGCCCTGCGCCACGGCCTCCATGGCCTCCAGCAGCAAGCGGCGGTGCGCCATGATCACCTTGTCGCTGGTGCCCAGGTGCTCGCGCGTGCGGTCCTGGATCGGCCCCATGCTCTCCACCGCCCACTGGTCGTGCACGTTGATGTCGTTCTCGCCCATGCCCAGGAAGGTGCGGGTGCGCTGCTCCTGCGCATCGAAGCCCCAGGCCTCGGGCCGGCCGCGCAGCGGCACGTAGTCGGGCGGCGGGATGTAAGGCGCCCGCTGGGCCCGCATCGCCGCCGCATCCACCGGGCCGGCAAAGCTGGTGAAGATCGCATACCAGTAGGTGTGCGTGTCGTCCACCGGCACGTGCATCTGCGTGATGGTCATCGTCTCCGACAGCGGGATGACGAAGGTGTGGGGAAAGACATCGTGCGTGATGCGCACATGGGTCAGCGCGTCAGACATCGCGCGCAGCGTGGTGATGCGCAGGCCCCAGGGCATGGCCTCGTGGCTGATCTGCGGCCGGTGGAACTCGCGCATGATGCGGGTCATCGGCCAGCGCTCGCCCTCCACGTGGCCGGCGCTCGCGCTGCGGAACTGCCGGCCGCCCGCGTTGTCGCCCACCGCCGCCAGCGGTTCGTCGTCGAGAAAGCGGTGCAGGAACGAGGTGTGGCAAGGATCGATGCCTACCTCGAAGGCCTGCAGCCAGTTGCAGTGCCACAAGCCCTTGTAGGCGAAGGTGTGGCTGGCCGGCGCCACGTGGGCATCCAGCGCCGGCAGTGGCGGGGCGGCGCCCTGCGGCCCAAGCCACGCATAGAGGATGCCGCTGCGTTCCAGCACGGGGTAGCTGCGCTGGCTCACGCGATCGCACAGGCGGCTGCCCAGCGGCTCGGCCGGCGTGTCCAGGCAGCGGCCCGCCGCATCGAACTTCCAGCCGTGGAAGGGGCAGCGGATACCGTCGCCTTCATGCCGCGCGAAGGCCAGATCCGCGCCGCGGTGCGGGCAATCACGGTCCAGCAGCGCCCAGCGGCCCTGCGCGTCGCGAAAGAGCACGAAATCCTGGCCCAGCAGGCGCACGGCCTTCAGCGGGCGCTGCGCCGTGCGCGGATCCTGGATGCCGTCGAACTCTTCCACCAGCGCCGCCGGCTGCCAGTAGCGGCGCAGCAGGCCGCCACACGCGGTGCCGGGGCCGATGCGGGTGAGCAGATCGTTGTGTTCGGCCTTCATGGGGGTTTCCTTCTCATGCGGATGCGTCCGGCAGGCTGCCTGAGGTGACGCCCGGTGCCGTGCTGCCGGCCGTGCCACAGACGGCCTGCATGTCTGTCATCACGGGCTCCAGCAGGCCTCCCCAGGCCTGCATGGCTTCCGCTTCCTCGTCGCGGCCTGCCGGGCTGGCCTGCAGCGTCTCGCGAAGCGCCTGCAGCAGCGCCTGCGCGAAGTCGTCAAAGTCCGCGGCGCTCAGCAGGAAGCGCGCGTGGTTGGCGGCCACGCTGTCCATCACCGTGGGCCGCCCGCCGCGCTGGAAGTTGAGCACCAGCTTCAGGGCATCGGCCAGCTTGCGGTACTGGGCTTCGTCTGGCACCGCCTGCGTGGCGCCCGGGAGCCGCTGCCGCTCGGCCTGGGCCGCCAGGAAGACGGCCTGGAGTCGAGGCGCGCGCTCGAACAGAATGGCGTAGAAACGCTGGGCAAACTGCCGCCCCGCGGCTTGGCCGGGCGCCACATAGCGGTTGTAGGCGTACTTGGCCAGCGCGCGCTGGCCGGTCTCCAGGTCACGCAGCTCGGCGATGACGGCCTGCATCGATGGAAAGCGCGCCGCCGGGTCCTTCGCGAGGAGCCGCTCGAGCAGGGCGCGCAGCTGCTCGTGGCGATCGGCCCAGTGCCGCGAAGCCCCTTCGCGCAGAAAGACCAGCGGATCCACGGGGTCCCGGCCGGGAGGGGGGATGAACAGCTGGCGGCACTCCAGCAGCTCCAACGCCAGCATGCCAAGGAAGTACTGGTCCGCACGCGCATCCACCACGTTTCCCGGCCGGCTCTTCTCAGGCAGCAGGTATACGCCATGCCGCGGCCGCACGATGCTCAGGAAGGTCTGCGTCTCGAAGAAGTGCCAGAGGAAGTTGGTCACACCCACCAGCGAGAGCTGCGGGCGCTGGGATTCGCGCTCGTAGAAGATGTTGTCCGGCAGCAGTGGCCCCATGATGTGCGTGTAGGCCATGGTGTCCCGGTCGGGCCAGGGAATCGGCTCCTTCTCGTGCAGGCGCCCCAGAGCCTCGGCCAGGCGCCGCAGGATCACGCGCACGCTGTCGATCTGCAGATGGCGCTTGTGGGGCGGCTTGGGCAGGTCTTCGTGCATCACCTTGAGCAGCGACGCGCCGCGCGCCATCTCGCTGAGGATGACGATGCGGGCCTGGTCGGCATCCCCCGCCTGGGCCACTTTCGTGATGCGGATGACCGACGGGTGCTGGATGCCGCCGCACACCTCGCTGACCTGCTGGAACAGGCGCCGCATGGTGTGCAGTGGCGTGTTGGTCAGCACCTTGATGAACACATCGTCGCCATTGGGGTGCAGGCCCCGGCACAGGATGGAGAAGTCGCCGCGGATGACCTGGGCACCCGGGGCGATCTCCACATCGCTGGCGGTCTCGCGCAGCACGTGCTTGACGGTGGCCACCTCGGGGGAGTCGGCCTGCGCGGCCTGCATCACGCCACTGGCGATGCGGTCGCAGCAGTGCAGCAGCAGGTCATCGCGCGCCACGCCTTCGCTGGCCTCGATCAGCGCACGCGTAGCCGGCTCCTGCACGGCCTGCAGATCCTTCAGCTCGGTCCATTGCCAGCCACACGGGCGCAGCAGCACCCAGTACAGCGCCTGCAACTTGCGCCGCCGCAGGGCTTCGGCCAGGGCAGCAAGCTCGGCGCGGCACCAGTCGGAGATCAGGTAGTCGGGGCTGGCCAGCACCAGGCCGGCGCTGGCCCCGTGCAGGCTTCCCTCCAGGGACTGCAGCCAGGTGGTACCGGGTGCGATCTCCTCGTCGGTCCATATGTGGCACCGCTCTCGCAGCATGCCCTGCAGGTGGCGCTTGAAGAGCTGCATCCAGGCCGTGTCGGCGTGCGAATAGCTGATGAACAGCGAACCGGCCATGCGTGTTGCCTTCCCTGCCCTGCCTGTCGTTCCTGCCCGCGCGGCAGCCGTGCTCAGGCCAGGCTGCTGCGCAAGACCGTGCCACCCTGCATCAGCAGCCGGATGCCCTGCGCAGGATCGCGCCACATGTCGATGGACTGGGTGGGGTCACCGTCCACCACCAGCACGTCGGCCAGCGCGCCCGCGGACAAGCTGCCGATCTGCCCTTCGGCGCGCAGCAGCCGCGCGGCCACGGCGGTGGCGCTCTGCAGGATCTCGGCCGGCGTCTGGGCCGGCAGGCGCAGCGAAAACTCGTCCATCTGCCGATCGTGCATGTGGCCCAGCAGATCGGTGCCGAAGGCCACCGGCACACCCTCGGAGCGGGCGATCTGGATGGCCCTCACGCCCTGGTGGCGCACGCGCTCCAGCTTCTCCAGCATCGAGGCCGACCAGCCGAGCCGCGCGCCTTCGTCGCTCAGCGCGGCGTAGGTGGCGAGCGTGGGCACGAGGAAGGCGCCTTCCTCGCTCATGGCCTCGGCGCTGGCAACATCCAGCAGGTTGCCGTGCTCGATGCTGCGCACCCCGGAGCGCACGGCGCGCGTGATGGCGCGCGGCGAGTAGGCGTGCGCCATCACGTAGGTGTTGGCGGCTTCGGCTTCCTCGCAGATGGCCGCCAGCTCGGCCAGCGAATACTGCGTGCCGTCGATCGGATCGGTGGGGCTGGCCACGCCGCCGCCGGCCATGATCTTGATCTGGTTGGCGCCGTTGCGGATCTGCTCGCGCACGGCGCGGCGCACCTCGGCATCGCCATCGGCGATGGCGCCGAAGATGCCCAGGCCTGCGCAGGTGCACACCAGCTCCTTCGTGCCCTGCGGTCGGATGTCGGCATGACCGCCGGTCTGCGTGAGCGGCTGCGCAGCGATATAGAGGCGCGGCCCGGCGAAGAGCCCGCGCTTGACGGCCTCCTGCAGGCCGAAATCCGCACCCGCGGCATCGCGCACGGTGGTGAAGCCGCGTTGCAGCATGCCCTCCAGGATGGGCTTGCTCTGCGCGGTGATCAGCGAAGGCGGCTGCGCGGCCAGGCGCCAGATGTCGTGCGATACCGCCATCACGTGCACATGCGCGTCGATCAGGCCCGGCGTGGCCACGCGGCCCCCGGCATCGATCACCGTGTCGCCGGGCGCCGGCTCCCTCGGCTCGGCCACGCACTCGACGATGCGCTCGCCCTCGATCACCAGCGTGGACATCGGCCCCAGGGTGGCGCGCGCGCTGTCGAAGGGAAGGCAATGGGTGATGAAGGTACGGTGGCTCATGAGCTTGTCCCTCGGGTCTTCAACGCGGGCCGATCGTGATCCAGGGCACTTCCAGCCAGTTGTCCGCCCGGTGCACCACGTCCACGTTCTGCCGCATCGCCCAGGGGATCATCTGGCGGTGCAGCGGAAGGGTATGGACCTTGTTGCGCCATTCGCGCAGCGCCTGGCGGATCAGCGCTTCGCGCTTCTTCGGATCCGGCTCGACGCTGCTCTGCGCGGCCAGCCGGTCAAACAGCTCATTGCGCGAGCGGCCGTAGTTGTACAGCCCCTCGCCCTTCGGGCCGGGGTTGCGCAGCAGCGGCGTCATCGTGGTCTCGGCATCGGTCACCGCACCGCCCCAGCCGAGAAGGTACATCGAGGTGTCCCACTTCTCCAACTTCGGAAAATAGGTGCTGCGCGGCATGCCGTTGACGCGCACCTTCACCTTGATCTGCGCCCACATCGCCGCCAGCGCCAGGCAGATCTCCTCATCGTTGACGTAGCGGTTGTTCGGGCAATCCAGCGTCACCTCGAAGCCATCGGAATACCCGGCGTCGGCCATCAGGCGGCGCGCGGCCGCCAGATCGAAGGGCAGGCGCGACTCCAGCTCAGGGTCATCGAAGGCGCCCTTGGGCGAGGGCGTGGTGCCGCCGGTGGGCACGGACAGGCCATTCATCAGCTTGCTGCGCATCGTCTCGATGTCCACGGCCTGATACAGCGCCCGGCGCACGCGCTCGTCCTTGAAGGGGTTGCGATCCTTGACGCTGCCATACAGCAGCTCGTCGCGCTGCTGATCCATGCCGATGAAGATGATGCGGTTCTCCGGCCCGGTGATCACCTTCACGCCGGCGATCGTGCGCAGCCGCGGGATGTCCCTCGGGGCGGGATCGAGCACGAAATCGATCTCGCCGGAGATCAGCGCGGCCAGGCGCGTGGCATCGTTGGCAATCGGCGTATAGACGATCTCCTGCACGTTGCCCGTGGCATCGGCAAGGCCGCCGTTCCAGCCCCACCACGCCGGATTGCGCCTGAAGCTCGTGCGGATGCCCGGCTGGCGGTTGACCAGCAGGTACGGCCCGGTGCCGTTGGCGTGGAACGAGGCGTGGCTCTCTTCCTTGTTCTTGAAGTCCAGCGGCCGCGTGACCCGGTGCTGCTCTGACCAGGCGCGGCTCATGATGACGATGCTGTCCAGGTGCTGCAGGAAGATCGGGTTGACCTTGTCGAGCCGGAACTCCACCGTCAGCGGATCGATGGCCACCGGCGTGCCCACGGCGTTGGCATAGACGCTGAAGGTGGAGACCGGATTCCTCGCCCGGAGGACGGAGAAGACCACGTCGTCTGCCGTGAAGGGCGTGCCGTCATGGAACTTCACGTTCGGCCGCAGCCGAAAGCGCCAGGTCAAGGGCCCCGTCTGCTGCCAGGCCGTGGCCAGAGAAGGCCCGAGCTGGAGCTGCCGGTCGTAGCGCGTGAGCCTTTCATAGACCTGCCCGTTGAGCGTGTTGTTCAGGCCCTCGTTCTGCGACTGGGGGTCCATGGTCAGCGCATCGCCCTGGCTGGCCCAGCGCAGCGTCTGCGCCTGGGCCGTCGCGCAGACCAGGCCGATCAGCGCAACGGCCACGCCCGCCCACGCGCGCCAGCCCCGGGGCCTGAAGCCGATGGCGACTGCGCCTTCGGCCGTAGTCCTGGCTTCGGCCCGGACCGAGGCTTCGGTGTCCGTGGCGACCGCGTGGGCAGGCTGGCCTTCAGCCAGGCAGGAGGTTTGCGACATCGGCTCAGTCCCTCACTTCCAGCACACCCAGCTTGCGGTGCAGCGGAGATTCATCGGCCACGAAGAGGAAGCTCGGATCCTGCGCCTGGCGGTTATGCAGGCTCACCGGCTCATAGCCCGGCACGCAGCAGGTATCGGCCTGCGACAGCACGAAGCCCTGCGCCGCCGCGCCCTCGCCCACCTGCACCTCGGCGGCCCCTTCGATCACGTGGAAGACCGTCGCCGGCGAGCGTGCCGCCAGCGACAGGCGCTCGCCGGGCCGCAGCATCAGCGCATGCAGGCCCAGGATGTTTTCGGCATCCTCGCCGGTCTGCGGGTTCACATAGCTCAGCTGCACCGGCGCCGACAGCGGCAGATCGACGGCCAGCGACTGCAGCGCCGCCCGGGTATCGGCCCAGGGGTAGCGCAGCATCGGATAGCGGCGCTCGCCCGGGCCGAAGGCCGGTGTCGGCCGCAGACCGCCGCGCGCATAGGCCCGGTGGCCCTGCCCAGGCTTCACCGCCTGGCGCGCGCCGTTGACGTGGTAGCTGACCTCCAGGTAGAAGGCCAGCGGCAGATCCAGCACATCGAGCCAGATCACCGGCTGTTCGCCCTCATGCCCGTGTTCGTGCCACAGCCCGGTGGGCGTGAGGATGAGGTCACCCCGGCTCATCGGGCATCTCTCGCCGTCCACGGTGGTCCATGCGCCTTCACCTTCAACCACCATGCGCACCGCGTTGGGCGTGTGGCGGTGCGCTGGTGCCCACTCACCCGGCAGCAGCAGCTGCATGCCCAGGTAGATGGCAGCGCTGGCCTGCATCTTCTCCAGCGTGTGGCCTGGGTTGGCCAGCACCAGCACGCGGCGCTCGGCCTTCTCGATCGGGGTCAGCTCGCCGGCGCGCAGCAGCAGGGGCCGGATGTCGGCGTAGGCCCAGGCCGTGGCGCGCGTCTGGCGTGCAGGAAGCCCCGGCGGCAATACCGCGCGCAGACTGGGCCACAGCGGCACGAGGTTGCGCTCACGCAGCGCCTGCAGGTAATCGGCAGGCAGGTCTTCCAGGCGGCCCAGCGTGTTCATCTGCCGCTGCCCCACAGCGCCCGCCGCAGCGTTGACACGCGGGTGGCGGGAGCGGGCTGGCCGGTACGCGCGCGGATCGACACGGGTCTCCTTCGGACTTCGGGATGGCTGGTCGGGGGCGGATGCCGGGTCCGTCTGCGGCCGGCCCTGCCCTTGGGACGATGATGCCCAAAGCCCGTGTCGCGTGAGCCCATGTCGCTTGCGTGAAAACCCGAAGCCGTGGGTGGGCGTGCGACCGGCGGCGACCGCGGGGCCCACGATCCGTCCGGCGAACAGGCCCGCAGCCGGGACCGCGGCCCGTGACGCGCCCGCCCCCGCACACCCACGGCTCACTGCAAGGGCGCACCCGCACCGTACCAGCGGCGGATCAGATCGCGCTCGGCGTCGGTCATCTGCGTCGCGTTGTTCAGCGGCATGAGCTTGAGCACCACCACCTGCTGGTAGAGGGCCAGCGCCTGGCGGCCGACCAGCTCCGGCGTGTGCAGCGCGACGTTCTTCTGCTGGATCTGCGCGTTATGGCACATCAGGCAGCGCTGCTGGATCACCTGCTGCACCTGCGCGAAGGCGGGCGGGGCCTGAGGTGCAGCGCCCGCAGCCTGCGGCGCCGGGGCGGGCGGCTTGAGCATCACCGCCAGCACCAGGAGCGGCGCGATGCCGGCGGCCGCCCAGCCCCAGGGCGGCGAGACGCCCTGCACATGCGCCTTGTGCCGGGCGACGAAGAAGTGGCGGATCAAGGCACCGGCCAGCATCAGCAGCACCAGCACCAGCCAGTTCCAGTGGCCCTGGTAGAGCCAGCCATAGTGGTTGGACAGCATGGCCACCAGCACGGGCAGCGTGAAGTAGGTGTTGTGCACGCTGCGCTGCTTGCCCCGCTGGCCATGCACCGGGTCCACCGGCAGGCCGGCGGTCATCGCCGCCACCACCTTGCGCTGGCCGGGAATGATCCAGAAGAAGACGTTGGCGCTCATGGCCGTGGCGATCATCGCGCCCACCAGCAGGAAGGCCGCACGGCCGGCAAACAGCTGGCAGGCCGCCCAGGTGGCCAGCACGATCACCAGGGCCACGGCCGCGCCGACCAGCGCATCGCCGTGACGGCGCTGGCCCAGCGTGCGGCAGATGAGGTCGTAGACCAGCCAGAACACGACCAGAAAGCCCAGCGCTGCGCTGCCGGCGGCCAGGCCCGACCAATCGTGCACCGACTTGTCCACCAGGAAGGTCGCGGCGTTCCACAGGTACATCACCGTGAACAGCGCAAAGCCGGAAAGCCAGGTGGAGTAGCTCTCCCAGTAGAACCAGTGCAGTTCGCTGTCGAGCTTGCGCGGGGCGCCCAGGTACTTCTGAGGGTGGTAGAAGCCGCCGCCATGCACGGCCCACAAGGCACCGGAGACACCCTTGGCCTGCAGCTCGGGGTCTTGCGGCTTGAGCAGGTGGTTGTCCAGCCACACGAAGTAGAAGCTCGATCCCACCCAGGCGATGGCGGTGATCACATGCAGCCAACGCAAGAGCAGGTTGGCCCAATCCAGCAGGTAGACATCCATCAACAGCAACCACAGGTTGAGCCGCTCACCACCGCGGGCGCTCTGAGCCGGCAACAACGCCGCGCACAAGGCCCCGGGCTTCGGTGAACTGCAGGAGTTCACCGATCAAGCAAGACCTGCGCCGCTGCGACGTGAACCCCCAGTGTATGCACAAGGAAGCGCCGGGCCAGCAGCACCGGCCCATCAGCGGCCGGCCGGCGCGCACCGGCCAGCAGGCCGTGCCGCCTTGGCCTACAGTGGCCGATTCGATCTTCTTCGCACGCGCTGCGACACGGCCGACACCATGAGACTGCTGCACACCATGATCCGAGTGGGCGACCTGCCCCGCTCCATCGCCTTCTACACCCAGGTCCTGGGCATGAGCCTGCTGCGCACCACCGAGCGCCCGGATCAGAAGTACGACCTGGCCTTCGTGGGCTACGGCCGCAATCCGGAGCACGCCGAGATCGAACTGACCTACAACTACGGCGTGGAGCGCTACGAGCCGGGCACCGCCTTCGGCCACATCGCCATCGGCGTACCGGACGTCGCCGCCACCTGCGCAGCCGTGCGCGAGAAGGCCTCCGCCCTCGGCGGCGCGATCACGCGCGAGGCCGGCCCGGTGAAGGGCGGCAGCACGATCATCGCCTTCATCACCGATCCCGACGGCTACAAGATCGAGCTGATCCAGCGCACGGCCGAAGCGGGTTGACCAGCGGGACGGCGGGGCGAAGCCCTGCCACTCGACTCCCGGCTCCTCGGACCCCCCGTTGCCCTCAGACGTTTCCCGCCCAGGGCAGCAGTTCGTCCGGGCGCTCTTCGTCGCGAAGGACTTCCACGAAGCTCAGCGCGTGGCTGGCGGCGCGCAAGCCATCCAGGAAGTGATCGGGTGACACCACCAGTGCGGTCATCAGCGTGCCCATGCGCATCAGGAACGTCACCAGGACCACGCCGGGCAGCACATGCAGCGCGGTGTCGTTCGGGGTCAGCGTCGGGAGTGAAGGCATGGTGTGGGGCGGCGACACCGGGTCACCGCAACACCATGATCACGCGCGTCAGCGGGATGTCATCCGAGAAACAAGCCAGGCCGGAACCGGCTGTTCCTGGGCTTCGCGGCCTTCGTGCCGAGGGCTGGGACGGTGGGCTGGCTGCTCGGCCTGCGCGTACCCTGGAACCTGGGCGGCGCAGACCCAACCGCCCGCCTGCAGGCGCTTGCGGCGCCGGTCCGGGCGCCAGGTCTGCCGTGCTCAGCCCGCCCGCAACAGGCCGTGCGTCGCCTGCGCGAGGGCGGTGATGCGCGCCCAGTCACCATCGTCCATGGCCTGCTGGGGCGTCAGCCAGCTGCCGCCGCAGACCTTCACGTTGGGCAAGGCCAGATAGCTGGGCGCCGTTTCCGGCGTGAGGCCGCCCGTGGGGCAGAAGCTCACATCCGGGAAGGGCCCCGCCCAGGCCTTCAGCAGCGGCAGCCCGCCCGCCGCGCTGGCCGGGAAGAATTTCAGGAAGTCGTGGCCCTCGGCCTGCGCGGCCATCACCTCGCTGGCGGTGGCCACGCCCGGCAGCAGCGCCAGCCCGGCCTCACGGCAGGCCCGGCTGATCTCGACGCTGAAGCCCGGGCTCACGCCGAATCGGCATCCGGCATCGCGGGCCTGCCGCACATCGGCCACGCTGCGCAGCGTGCCGGCGCCGACGATGGCATCCGGCAAGGCACGCGCGATCGCCTCGATGGCCTTCAATGCGGCCGGGGTGCGCAGCGTGACCTCCAGCACGCGCACGCCCCCGGCGAGCAAGGCACGGGCCATCGGCAGCGCATCGGCTTCACGCTGAATCACGATCACGGGGATCACGGGACCGTGCGCGGCCAGATCCAGCGGGTTCATCATGGGTGGCTCCTGGGTGAAGGAAAGGGTGGGCCGTGCCGCGGGTCAGCCGAGTGTCCTTCGGCGGCGGCGCCGGTTGCCGGCAACGGGGCTGTGCACCGGTCCTGCACAGGTCTTGCACCGGAAGGCCCTCGGTGATGCACCGTTTGTGCACCGGATGTACCGTACTTGTCCACCGTTTGTGAACCGCTGGCTGCCGGCTTGCCCAGGGTTCGAACACAGCTTGTCCACAGGCTGCCCGTCCTTCGGTGCACAGGTTTGCTCACAGCCAGGTCACCGCGCCTTCCTCGGCCGTGGCCACACTGCGCCGCATGGCGCCGAAGAGCTCGCGCCCCAGGCCGGCGCCGTGCCGCGCGGCCTGCGCGCTCGGCAGGGGCGTCGGCTCGCGTGCTGCCCACTCGGCTTCGGGCACCAGCACCGTCAGCGTGCCCGCAGGCGCATCCAGACGGATCAGGTCACCGTCGCGCACCTTGGCCAGCGGGCCGCCGGCACTGGCTTCCGGGCTCACATGGATCGCCGCCGGCACCTTGCCGGAAGCACCGCTCATGCGCCCGTCGGTCACCAGCGCGACCTGGAAGCCCTTGTTCTGCAGCACGGCCAGCGGCGGCGTCAGCTTGTGCAGTTCGGGCATGCCATTGGCTCGCGGGCCCTGGAAGCGCACGACGGCCACCAGATCCCGCTCCAGCTCACCAGCCTGGAAGGCCGCCAGCAGCGCCTCCTGGCTGTCGAACACACGCGCCGGCGCCTGGATCACATGCCGATCGGCCGGCACGGCGGACACCTTGATCACCGCCCGCCCGAGCGACCCTTGCAGCAGCTGCAAACCACCCGTGGGCGAGAACGGGCGCGCCGCGGGGCGCAGCACGCTCTCGTCGCCGCTGTCGGCCGGCAAGGCCTGCCAGTGCACACCGGCCTCGTCCTGCACGGGCCACTGCGTGCCGGCCTGCAGGCCCTCGGCGTGGACCGCCAGCACGTCGCCGTGCATCAGGCCTGCGCCCAGCAGCTCGCGCAGCACGAAGCCCGGGCCGCCCGCGGCCTGGAAGTCGTTCACGTCGGCTGAACCATTCGGGTAGACACGGGCCAGCAGGGGAATGACGGCGCTCAGCTCGGCAAAGTCCGTCCAGTCGATCAGGATGCCGGCGGCGCGCGCCACGGCCACCCAGTGGATCAGGTGGTTGGTGGAGCCGCCCGTGGCCAGCAGCGCGGCCATCGCGTTGACGATGCAGCGCTCATCCACCAGGCGGCCGATCGGCGTGTAGCGCGGGCCGCGCGGCAGGATGGCCAGCAGCTCGCGCACCGCTTCGCGCGTGAGCGCCTCGCGCAGGCCGGCATGCGGGTGCACGAAGGCCGCCCCCGGCACATGCAGGCCCATGGCCTCCAGCAGCATCTGGTTGCTGTTGGCCGTGCCGTAGAAGGTGCAGGTGCCCGGGCCGTGGTAGGCGGCGCTCTCTGCTTCCAGCAGCTTGTCACGGCCCACCAGGCCCTGCGCATGCTGCTCGCGGACCTTGGCCTTGTCGTTGTTGGACAGCCCCGAGCTCATCGGCCCGGCCGGCACGAAGACACAGGGCAGATGGCCGAAGTGCAGCGCGCCGATCAGCAGGCCGGGCACGATCTTGTCGCACACTCCCAGCAGCAGCGCGCCGTCGAAGACATCGTGCGTCAGCGCCACCGCCGTGCCCATGGCGATGGTGTCGCGCGAAAACAGGCTCAGCTCCATGCCGGGCAGGCCTTGCGTGACGCCATCGCACATCGCCGGCACGCCACCGGCGACCTGCACCGTGGCACCGTGGCGGCGCGCCTCATCGCGGATCAGCTGCGGAAAGCCTTCGTACGGCTGGTGCGCCGACAGCATGTCGTTGTAGGAATTCACCACCGCCAGATGCGGCGCGCGCTCGGCAACCACACGCAACTTGTCGCTGGCCGGCAGCGCGGCGAAGGCGTGCGCCACGTTGGCGCAGCCCATGCGATCGCTGCCTCGCGGCCGCTGCGCAAGCTGGTCCACCTGATCCAGGTAGGCCTGGCGCGTGGCGGCGCTGCGGCTGCGGATGCGCTGGGTCACACTCAGCACGGTGGGGTGCATCGCGGTCATGGAAATCCTTGCTCGACAACGTGGGGTGATGAGGCCGGCTGGCCCGGCAGGCCGGACCCTTGGCGGCAGCGCGGCGCCGCACGCGACATCGCTGTCGCTGGCGGGACCCTTCGCGCCGGACGCCCAGGGCTGACGGCGTAACCAACGCGGCGATTCTGATGTAACCCAGTTACATCGTCAACCCGGACCGCGGCGGCGCGTTGGGATCAGAGAAACTGCCCCAGCCGCAACCCGTCACGCGGCACCGTCGCCGCTCCAGATCCTGCCTGCCGATGGCCCCTCCGTTTCGCCAGACCGAGCCGGTCACCCCGGCGCCCGCCCTGACGCTGCCGCCGCTGGCCCTGCACGATCTGCCGGCGCAACGCCAGCCCGCCACGGTACTGGCGGCGCACCGCGAACGTTTTGGCGCGCGTGCGCCGGTCTGGATCTTCGGCTATGCCTCGCTGATCTGGCGTCCCGAATTCGAGGCCGACGAGCACCGGCCCGCCGTGGTCAGCGGCTGGCACCGGTGCCTGCGCATGCGTTCGCGCGTGAACCGCG
Source organism: Rubrivivax sp. (assembly GCA_016790225.1). Next base: position 47,227 of record JAEUOZ010000031.1, on the reverse strand, counting down.
GCACGCCCCAGCAGCCCGGCCTGGTGTTTGCCTTGATGAGCGGCGGGGCCTGCCGAGGTGTGGTCTACCGGCTGCCGCCAAGAGACCTGGATGCCCAGTTCGAGCGGCTGTGGGCGCGCGAGATGCCCACGGGCGTCTACGAGCCGCGCTGGCTGCAGGCGCGCACAGCCATCGGCGTGGTGCCTGCGCTGGCCTTCACGCTCAGCCGCCGCAGCCCCAACTGGACCGGGCCGATCGAAGATCCGCAGATGCTGCACATCTTGCAGCATGCGCGCGGACGCTACGGCACCACGCTGGACTACCTGCTGCAGACGGCCCATGCGCTGCGCGCGCATGGTGTGCAGGACCGAGAGGTGGAGCGTCTGGTGCGGCTGGCGCGTCGCCACGGCCTGGCCGCGGCCGATCAGGACAAGGCCTGAGTCGTCTCGCGCCCATCTGGCCCGCTGCGGGCGGCCAGTTCGCGGGCCGCCAGCAGATCGCGCTGCGTATCGATGTCGACCAGCACGCCAGGATCCTGCAGTTCCAGGGCGCGCGCCGGATAGCGCATCGGCAGCCGCCGCGCGCCTTCGTCCCCGCTGAGCGCCAGCAATTCGGAAAACAGCTCGGCCGAAAACCCGACCGGATGGCCACGCCGCCCGCCGTAATAGGGCACCACGCAGGCATGCCCGGGCAGGGCAGCCGCCACCGCGCGCAGGGTCTCGGGCTGCACCAGCGGCATGTCCGCCGGCAGGATCAGCCAGCCGCTGGCATCCGCGCGGGCCGAGACACCGGCCACGATCGAGCGCGCCATGCCGCGGTGGACCTCGGCATTGGGCAGCAGCAGGACATCACGCTGCGCCACCAGCCGGCAGGCTTCGGCCTGCAGCGCCTCGGTCGTTACCACGACCAGCGGCAGCCGGCTTTGGATGACGCGCGACAGCGTCGTGCCCAGCACGCTGGCATCGGTGAATGGCTGCGTCAGCTTGTGGCCTTGCCCGTCAAAACGGGTCCCTCGGCCGGCTGCCAGCACGACAACCACGGGTGGAGGCATCATGTGTAGGGGCCGTTGTGCAGCGACGCGGATGGGCGGAACCCCCCTCCCAGATCTTGTGGCGGCGCATGCCCAAGAATGGGGCCGACAGGGTGTCACGCCCAGTGGGACGATCACCTAAGGCCTTGTCCTTAAGGGAATCTGCAGAGCCATCCTAGGGATTCCTATACTGAACTCATGGACGACATTTCACATCTCGCGCAGCTGCGCAAGAGCTACGAACGGGCTGCGCTGGACGAGCAGGCCTCGCTGGCCGATCCGTCGCAGCAATTCGAGCGTTGGCTGGCTGAAGCCATCGACGCGCGCCTGCCCGAGCCCAATGCGATGACCCTGGCCACGGTGGGGGCGGATGGCCGGCCTTCCACGCGCATCGTGCTGATCAAGGGCTTCGATGCACGCGGCATCGTCTGGTACACCAACTACCACAGCCGAAAGGGCCGCGAACTGCAGTTGCACCCGCACGCGGCGCTGCAATTCCACTGGGTGGAGCTGGAGCGCGTGGTGCGCATCGAAGGTGTCGTGGCCCCGGTGGATGCTGCGGAGTCCGATGCCTACTTCGCCTCGCGCCCGCTGGATTCCCGCATCGGCGCCTGGGCCTCGCCGCAGAGCGAAGTGATCAGCTCGCGCGCCGTGCTGGTGGCCAACGCGGCCAAGGTCTCGGCCCAGCACCTGCTGAACCCGCCGCGCCCGCCGCACTGGGGCGGCTACCGACTGACGCCGGATCGCTGGGAGTTCTGGCAGGGCAGGCCTTCGAGACTGCACGACCGGCTGCGCTACCGCCGCAAAGGCGAGAGCTGGGTGCGCGAGCGGCTTGCGCCCTGAGCGCCGGCTTTGGCAGGCCTGCGGGCGATTGCGCGCAGGTCAAGCGCGGCCCACGCGTGCCGATCAGGGAACCTGCACCGCCTCCGCGACGCGATAGAACAGGCCAAACTTGTCGTCGGTGAGCACGACGAAGCGGCCGCTCACGGTGATGGCTTCCACCGTGAAGCGCACCGGCTCGCGCGTGCGAACCTCGACCAGCCCCTCGGGCCCCGCCGGCACGCAGAAGCTGCAAGTGGTGGGGACGGCCGAGAGCAGGAAGTGGCGCTGCCGCTCGCCCGGCTCCAGCGGCATCATGAAGCCCTGCAGCTTCACCGGCTTGGCGTCCAGCGCGCGCACGCCGGGCGGGAAGATCGGCGTGATCTTGTCGCGATCGATGCGCGCCGTCACCGAAGACAGCAGCTTCCAGGACACCACCCCCTCGCGCTCTTCCAAGGGTTTGAAGGCACTGCGGGGATCGTGAAAGCCGGGGCCTGCGCCGGGCAGGGGCACCCCCGAAGGCCCGGCGGCCCCGGGCGCCGCAGCCGGGCCCAGCGGCGAACTGAGCGGGGGCGAGCCGGGCTTGGGAGCGGGCGCCGGGCTGGCCTGCGCCATCGCCGCGCCGGATGCCAGCGTGAGGGCGATGACACCGGCGATCCCGGCCACCCGACTGCCCGCACAGCGCAAAGGCCAGGCGACCGCCGGCCGTGACGCCGAAGGCCGATCCACAAGACGGGGCAAATCAGTGTTCATGGCGCATGCCGCAGTACTTGCCGATGCCCAGACCCTTGCAGGAAGCCTGCAGTTCCTTCACGCACTGCTCTTCGGCCTTGCCCGATTCCAGGCAACGTGCCGCTGCCTCATGCGCAGCCGCCATCGCACGGTGGCGCGTGATGTCGTTGCGCACATGATCCGACAGGTTGGTGGCCGCCTTGGCCGGCGCCGGTGCCGGTGCTGGCGGCGTCTGCGCCATGGACAGCGAGGCCGACAGCAGCACCGCCAGCACAAACGGCAATGCCAGCCATGACGCCCCCGGGGCGCAACGCAACACGGACTTCTTCACAGCCTGCTCCTGATGTACCGAAAGCACTCGACGGCGCACATCATGCCAAGGCCGCAAACCTGAGCACGCGGCGGGGAGTCCGCACGCGCCCCGCGGCCGTTCGGTTTCAGCCGCAAACGCCCCGATCGGGCGCGGCGCGGCGCGCGCCCAGGCTCCCGGCGCCCGGGCGGCATGCGGTCGCCTGGGGATGCCTCAAGGCGGACTTTGCAGCAGCCTGGTCACATCCATGCGCAGCACGCGGCCCAGCGGCCAGGCCACCGCTGCCGCGGCCAGAGCCAGCGCCAGCAGCGGCAAGGCTGGATGCCAGGCCGACCACCAGACCCCGGTGATCACCAGCGAGCGCTCCGCCTGCAGCAGCAGGCCCACCACGTGGGTGAGGCCGTGGCCCAGCAGCAGGCCCAGCGCCAGGCCCAGCAGCGCAAGCCAGCCCGCTTCCAGCGCCAGCACGCCAGCCACACGGCGCGGCGGCGCACCCAGCATGCGCAGCATCGCCAGATCGGCCTCGCGTTCGCGCACCGCATGCGTGAGGGCCACGAACACTGAGAGGGTGGCCACTGCCAGCAGCAGCCCGGCCAAGGCCCGCAGCACGTCCAGGCCCACGCCCAGCAGGCGGAAGAGCCGCGCGCTCTCCAGCGCCGGCACGGCCGCCTGCAGACCCGCCTGCGCCTGAACCCAGCGCGGCAGGGTCACGGCCGCCAGCGGGCTGCGGTAGCGCACCAGCAGCAGGGTCACTTCGCGCTCGGCCTGAAGTGCCTGCCGGTCCGCCTCGTCCAGCGCCGTGCTGCCCTCGTGCACCGCCCAGACCGACTCCTTGGAGGTGAGGATCAGCCGGTCCAGCACGCAGCCGCAGGGCGCCAGGACACCCACCACGCGATACGGGTGATCGCCGTGTAGCTCACCGCCGCCGCCGAGCCCGTGACTGCCGGCAAACACGGCCCCTTCTGCCAGGCCCGACGCGCGTGCCACACGAGCCCCGAGCACCGCCTCCAGCGGCTGCGCCCAGCCGCGGCCGCTGCCGATCTGCGCCCCGTACAGCGCCAGCAGCGAGGCCTCGGTACCGACGATGCGATAACCCAGGTGGCTGTCACCCAGCGAGATGGGAATGACCTGCTCCACCAGCGGATGCTCGGCCAGAGCGTCGCGTGCCTGCAGGGGGATGTTGCCGGGCGGGACATCGATGTGGAAGACGCCGGCCAGGATCAGCTGGATCGGGCTGCCCTTGGCGCCCACCACCAGATCGATGCCCGCCAGATCGCGCTGCGCCTGGGCCTCGATCTGCTCGGACACCAGGGCCAGCAGCACCACGGCCGCAAAGCCCAGGCTCAGCATCAGCAGATTGAGCGCCGCCGTCAGCGGCCGTGACCACAGCCAGCGCCAGGCCAGCCCGGGCAGGCGGGTCATGTCCCCGCCCCCGGGTTGGGGCCCTGCGGATCTGCCTTCAGCCTGCCGCTGTGCCCTGCGCGCTCGTCCAGTGCGTCCAGGCGGCAGACCTGCGCCTGGGGCCATGCCGCCCGCACGCGGGCATCGTGCGTGGCCAGCACCAGGGTCGCTCCTTCCTGCGACACACCGTCCACCAGCAGGCTCAGCACAGCGGCTGCCGCCGCGTCGTCCAGCGAGGCGGTCGGCTCGTCGGCCAGCAGGACCTTCGGTCGCCGCAGCAGCGCGCGGGCCAGCGCCACCCGTTGCGCCTGACCGACGCTCAATTCGTGCGGACGTCGCTGCTCGAGCCCTTGCAGCCCCAGGCGGCTCAGCAGCTCGGCCCGCCGCGCGCGATCCACGGCCTGCCCCGTGGCGAGCCAGGGCAGGGCCAGGTTGTCCAGGACATTCAGGCCCGCGCTGAGGTGCAGCCGCTGGGGCAGGAAGCCCAGCTCGCGGCCGCGCCACGCGTCGATCTGCCGTGCGCCCAGCGCAGCCAGATCCGCCGAGCCCACGCGCAGCTCGCCCGCCTGGTGCCTGAGCAGGCCAGCCATCAAAGCCAGCAGCGTGGACTTGCCGCTGCCGGAAGGCCCCAGCAGCAGCAGCTGGCCGCCCTGAGGCACCTGCAGGTCAGGGAAGTGCAGCGCGGACGGCGCGCCGGGGTGGCGATGGGACAGCGATCGGATATGCAGCAAGGCGAGGGCAAGGGCCGCCAGAGGACGCTGCGCGACGCGGCGAGACGCGGCGAGACGCGGTGAAAGGGCTCTCAGGCCAGCTTCAGCCGAGAGACAAAGGTCTCGCGGAACTTGGCGACCTTGGGACCGACCACGTAGGCGCAGTAGCCCTGGTTGGGGTGGTTTTCGTAGTAGCGCTGATGGTAGGCCTCGGCGGGCCAGTAGTTGGCCAGCGGCAGGATCTCTGTCACCACGCGTCCGCCCCAGGCTCGGTTGGCTTCCGCCTTCACGGCTTCGGCCACCGCGCGCTGCGATTCCTCATGCAGGTAGATGCCCGAGCGGTACTGCGGCCCGATGTCGCTGCCCTGGCGGTTGAGCGTGGTGGGATCATGGATCGAGAAGAAGATCTGCAGAAGCTCGTCCAGGCTGATGCGCTCGGCGTCGAAACCCAGGCGCACCACCTCGGCATGGCCGGTGTGGCCGGTGCAGACCTGCTCGTAGCTCGGCTGGCGGACGTGGCCGTTGCAGTAGCCCGACTCCACTTCGGTGACTCCCCGCACCTGGTCATACACCGCTTCCAGACACCAGAAGCAGCCGCCTCCCAAGGTGATGTGCTCGATGCGTGCCATGCGCCGACTCCTCGTTCTTGATTGCTGAAGGATCATCCTCGCTTCGGCAAGCCCCTGATGCGAGCAAGCTCGATGGGCTAGGCCGTGAGCGCGCGCCCGCACGCCCACAGGGGCCGCTAGCACCCGCGCGCTCAGAGCACCAGCGCCGCGAGGAAAACGCCGATCATCATGAAGACCACCACCACCTTCGCCGCCATGCCGGCCATGATGCCCAGCCAGGTGGCCACGCCCACCTTGACGGCGTGGGTCTGATCGCGCCGCGCGAGGTACTCGCCGATCGCAGCCCCGACCAGAGGCATGAAGAGCACGCCGATGAAGCCCATGAAGAGGCCGACCACCGTGCCGATCGCTGCGCCCAGCAGCGCCTGGCGGCTGGCGCCAGCCTTGCGTGCGCCCAGCAGACCCGCCGCGTAATCCAGGATCCAGGCCATCACGGCCAGCACGGTGACGATGGCCACCGCGGCCGCACCCACGCGCGTGAAGCCGTCGATCCACGCCGCCAGCACCACGCCGGCCAGCACGAACAAGGGGCCCGGCAGCGCCGGCAGCACGGTGCCGGCCAGGCCAAGCAGGATCAGCAGCGTGGCCAGGATCCACCACAGGACATCCAACGACATAAACCGCCTTCTCGTAGGGTCAGAATGAGGGATTGCACCCCGGTCGGGGGATAGGGTCTGCCCCAGGCTCGGGAACTGCCCGCGCTCAACAGGGTCAAGCGCTTGCAATGTTCTCTCCCGGCCGCACCTCATGCACACTTCGCCGCCGGGTCGATGTCTGGCCCTCCCTGCGTTGTCAGGCCCTGTCGTCTAAATGTTGAAGGATCGCACGATGAAGTCGCGTTGGTTCGTTGGTCTGCTCTCTGCCGTTCTGGTGGTGGGCATGAGCCCCGATCTGTCGGAGGCCAAGCGCCTCGGGGGTGGCAAGTCCACCGGCATGCAGCGGCAGGCCCCCGCGCAGACTCCGCCCCAGATGCCTCCGGCCCAGGCGCCCGCAGCGGCAGCGCCGGCCGCTCCGGTGGCTGTCAAGCCCGCCACACCCGCGGCCGCCACGGCAGCCGCAGCCGCGCCGGCCAAGCGCTCCTGGATGGGGCCGCTGGCCGGCCTGGCCGTCGGCCTGGGCCTGGCGGCGCTCTTCAGTGCCATGGGCATGGGCGAAGGCTTCGCCAACTTCGTGATGCTCCTGCTGCTGGGCATCGTGGCCTTCTTCCTGATCCGCTTCCTGATCTCGCGCTTCATGGGCAACAAGGGTGCGGCGCAGCCGGCCCTGGCCACCGCAGGCGCCGGTGCCGGCACCGGCGCGACGGGCGGTTCGCCCTGGCAAGCACCTGCCGCTGAGCAGCCCCTGGCCCGCACCTCGTCCGAGGGCGCGGCATCGGCGGGCGAGCAGGCGGTTTCGGTCACCGGCACCCCGCTGCGCCCGATCAACATCGGCGAAAACCTCGGCACGCCGGCCGCGATCGGCGCCACCGCGCCGCTGCCGGCGGCCATGACCTTGCCTGAGGGGTTTGATCTCCCGGCCTTCGAGCGTGTGGCCAAGATGATCTTCATCCGCATGCAGGCCGCGCACGACACCGCCGATCTGGATGATCTGCGCGAGTTCACCACGCCCGAGATGTTTGCGGCCGTGCGCCTGGAAATCCAGGAACGCGGCGGCGTGACGCAGCACACCGATGTCGAACGGGTCGATGCGCAGCTGATCGACTTTGTGCAGGAAGCCAGCCGCCATATCGCCAGCGTGCGCTTCCAGGGCCTGGTTCGCGAAGAGAAGGATGCTCCGGCCAGCGCCTTCGACGAAGTCTGGCACCTGGTCAAGCCGCAGGATGGCAGCCGCAGCTGGGCCATCGCCGGTATCCAGCAGCCGCAATGATCTCTGCCTGACTGTTCTTGAACGTGAATTGCGGGGCCCTCGGGGCCCCGTTTTTTCGTCCTGACAGAACACGCCGAAGCCCCCTCTACGATGCGGGCCTGTGCTGCCCGCCGAACTGCGACCCCATCGAGACTATCTGCGCCTGTGGAGCGCACGCGCGCTGGGCGTCGCGGCCCAGCAGATGATGATGGTGGCGCTGGGCTGGCAGCTCTACGAGCTGACCGGCTCAGCCTGGGATCTGGGCCTGCTGGGACTGGTGCAGTTCGTGCCGGCCTTCGGCCTGGTGCTGGTGGCCGGCCAGGTGGTCGATCGGGTGCACCGTGCACGCCTGATGGCGCTGTGCTTTGCGCTGCAGGCCGCGGTTGCGCTGATGCTGGTCGCCGCCGTCCACGGCGGCTGGCTGCAACGTGAGCTGATCCTGGCGCTGGCCTTCGTGCTGGGCGCCGTTCGCGCATTCCAGATGCCGGCCCAGCAGGCCATCGTGCCGCTGCTCGTGCCAGCTGCCGTGCTGCCGCGCGCACTGGCCTTCAGCTCCATGGGGCTGCAGGGGGCGATCATCGGCGGGCCGGCCTTGGGTGGGCTGGTCTACGGCGCGGGCGCGCTGATCCTCTACGCCACCTGCAGCGTCGGCATGGCCCTGGCGGCCCTGCTGTGCCTGCGCGTGCGGCATGCGCCGCCCCAGCCACGAGCCCTGGCCGAGCGCCACAGCTGGCTGGCCGGTGTGCACTATGTGCGCTCGCAGCCGGTGCTGCTGGGTGCGATGGCGCTGGACCTGTTTGCCGTGCTGCTCGGCAGCGCAACCGCGCTGCTGCCGATCTTTGCCAAGGACATCCTGCACGTCGGCCCGCAGGGTCTGGGCCTGCTGCGCGGTGCGCCGGCTGCCGGTGCGCTGGCCATGTCGCTGTGGCTGACGCGTCACCCCATCAGCCGGCGCGCCGGGCCGCGCCTGCTGGCGGCTGTGGTGGCCTACGGCGCAGCCATGGTGGTCTTCGGCCTGTCCAGCCTCTTCTGGCTTTCGCTGCTGGCTTTGGCCGTCAGCGGTGCGGCGGACATGGTCAGCGTGGTGGTGCGCAACACCCTCGTGCAGCTGGAGACGCCGGACGAGATGCGCGGCCGCGTGAGCGCCGTCAACTCGCTCTTCATCGGCGCCAGCAGCCAGCTGGGCGAGTTCGAATCCGGCGCCACCGCGGCCCTGCTGGGCCCCGTGGGTTCGGTGGTGCTGGGCGGTTTTGGGGCCATCGCCCTGGCGCTGCTGTGGCCACGCTGGTTCCCGGCGCTGGCCCGCCGCGACGCGCTGGTGAGCGCGCCCACCAGCGCCCGCCCGCCGCCAGCGGGCCCTTGAGGCACGCGGGCCTCATTCCCGCTTCTCGCGCGCGCGGTTCCGTCCGGCGCGGCCGCGCTGCTTCCACTCGGACAACTGGCGCTGCCGCTCCAGCGCGCTCATCGTGTCACGCTGGGCCTCGCGCTGCAGCTTGTGCCAGCTCTTGAGCCGCTCCGCTGCCACGCCGTCACGCACCGCACAACCGGGCTCGCCTTCGTGCCGGCAATCGCGAAAGCGGCACTGCAGCGACAGCGTGCTGACGTCCTCGTAGACGCTGCGCAGCGCGGCTTCGTCGCTGTCCAGGCGCAGCGTGCGCAGACCTGGCGTGTCGATGATGCAGGCACCGTCCAGCGCCAGGTGCAGGCTGCGCACGGTGGTCGTGTGGCGACCGCGGCCATCGCCCTCGCGCGTGGGGCCGGTATCTTGCAGCGGCTGGCCGCACAAGGTGTTGGTGAGCGTGCTCTTGCCCGCTCCGCTGGAACCCAGCAGCACCAGCGTGTGCCCGGGCCGCAGCCAGGGGGCCAGCGCCTGCCGCGCCGCGCCGGCCCGGCCATCCACCGCCACGACGGGCACTTCGGCAGGCAAGGCCTTGGCCACGCGCGCCAGCGCCTGCGCAGGATCCAGCGCCAGGTCCGCCTTGGTCAGCACCACCAGCGGCGCAACACCCGCCAGCTGCGCCAGCGTGAGGTAGCGCTCCAGGCGGCGCAGGTTGAAATCGTGATCCAGCCCCATCACCAGCAAGGCACTGTCCACGTTGGAGACGATCACCACACGCGCCACCTTGTCGCGACCATCGTGCAGCCGCCGCGCCAGCTGGTTGCGCGGCGGCACGCGAACCTGCACCCAGCGCGCGCCAAAGGGATCTTCATCGGTCAGCACCCAGTCACCCACGGCCAGCGCATCGGCCGCCTGCGCGAGCTCCTGCTGCAGCGAGTGCCGCACCCGTGCGCGCAGCTGTGTCTGGCCGTCATGGACCTGCACGTGATCGCGCTGGACTTCCACGACGCGGTGCAGGGCCAGGTCATCCCGGCCGGTCTTCTGTGCGATCTCCTGGGCCCAGCGGGCCTCCATCTCGGTCAGCCCGATGGCTTGCAGCCGGGCCTCTTGCATGTCTGCTGTCATTGCCGTTCCGTCACAAGCGGCCAGCGCAGCGCACACGGAAGCGCCCATGAACTCCAGCGTCAGCGCCGGGTTGCGTGAGCGGGGCCGTGCAGCCTGCCGACAAGGCCGCGTTCCATCGCCGGTGCGGTGACGCACCGGTGCACTTGCGGGTCAGGCGTGGACAGGGAGCAGGGCAGCCGGGCAGCCGGGAGGCCGCCAGCGGGTGTCAGGCGTCAGCGGCGCAGATCGCCCGGACGGCGAACCACGGAGGCCGGCAGCGGGCCGCAGGCCCATCCACGCAGGTGGGGAGCAAGATCCTTCGCCATGGCAGCCTCCGTCGGTGGGTGGATGAGGAGTGCGACTGTCTCTCGCAGCCGAAGCGCCGTCAAGGCCCGCCACCGTCAACCCCCGACAGCCCGCGCAGACCGTGGCGTGCGCGCTGCATCGACAATGGCAGGATGTCCCAGCGAAGCCCTGAAATCCCGCCCGCTTTCCTGCGGCGTCAATGCTTGGCCCGTCTGGCGGCCTGGGGTGGCGTGGCCGGCCTGGGCGCCGTCGGCCTGCGCGCAGGCCCGGCCCGGGGCCAGGCGGCCAGCGCGGCGGCGCCCGGCGCCTCCGGGCCTCAGGCCACGGAGGTCTGGCCGGCGCAACGGCTCACGCCGGGCGGCGTGGCCCTGCTGGATCTGGGCGCGGCACCGCAGCGGCCACGCGCCAGGCTGGAGGATCAGCCGGTGCTCGTCATGGGCGATCCGGCGCGCTGGATGGCGGTGGTCGGCATCGGCCTCGCCGTCAAGCCCGGCCGGCTGCAGCTCCACGTGGATCGCCCCGGGCGGGCGCCGCAGAGCCTGCCCATCACCGTGAGCGCAGCCACCTATGCGGTGCAGAGTCTGCGGGTGCCGCAGCGCCAGGTGGAGCTCTCGCCCGAGGATCTGGCGCGGCACGAACGCGAACGGGCCCATCTGGGCCGGGTGATGGCCACGCGCAGCGATCGCGTGCCCGCCAGCCTGCGCATGCAGGTGCCGGTGCCCGGGCCCCGCAGCAGCTCCTTCGGGCTGCGCCGCATCTTCAACGGCCAGGCCCGCTCACCCCACAACGGCATGGACATCGCCGCCCCGGTGGGCACGCCCATCGTCGCGCCGCTGGCCGGCCAGGTCATCGATGGCGGCGACTATTTCTTTTCCGGCCGCTGCGTGTGGCTCGATCACGGCAGTGGCGTGCTGAGCTTCTATGCGCACCTCGATCGCATCGGCGTCGAAACGGGCGTCGAGCTGAAGGCGGGCGAGCCCCTGGGCACGGTCGGCGCCACCGGCCGGGTGACCGGGCCGCACCTGCACTGGTCGGTGATGCTCAACCGCGCCTATGTCGACCCGGCGCTGTTCCTGGCGCCGGGCTGAGCCGCGCCGCGCCCATGTCCTGGCTTCCCGCCGCTGAACGGCCGTCGCCGCAGGTTGTGTGGGAGGCCCCGGGCGCCGCGGACCCAGGGACCGGCCGCCCCCTGATCCTGCATGCCGACGAGGCCTGGATCGTCATCGACAAGCCTTCAGGCCTGCCCGCCGTCCCGGGGCGAAGCGCCGGGCTGCAGGATTGCGCGGCCTCGCGCGTGCAGGCCGACCACGCCGATGCACGCGTGGTGCACCGGCTGGACATGGACACCTCCGGGCTGATGCTGATGGCGCGCGGCGCTGCTCTGCAGAGATCCTTGAGTGAAACGTTTGCCTCACGGCGCGTGGACAAGCGCTACCTGGCCCTCGTCGCCGGCCAGCCGGCGGCCGATGCGGGCGAGATCGATCTGCCGCTCTCGCCCGACTGGCCGCGGCGCCCCCGGCAGCAGGTGGACGCGCAGCACGGCAAACCGAGCCTCACGCGCTGGAAGGTGCTGCAGCGCGCGCCGCACCACACCCGCCTGGAGCTTCAACCCGTCACCGGGCGTACGCACCAGCTGCGGGTTCATCTGGCGGCCATCGGCCACCCGATCCTCGGAGACCGGCTGTATGCCGACGCCCTCACGCTGCAGGCGGCGCCGCGCCTGATGCTGCACGCCTGGCGGCTGTCGCTCGCGCATCCGCTGGACGGCGCATGGCGCGAATTCGAGAGCCTGCCGCCCTTCTGACCCGCCACGCCTTGCTTCGATGAATCCACCCACCGAGCACGCCCTCCCCCATGGCAACCTGGCCGCTGTGGCGCTGCCGCAGGCCTACCGCCTGATGAACCACGGGCCCACCGTGCTGGTGAGCGCCAGCCACGCCGGCCGGCGCAACGTGATGGCCGCGGCCTGGGCGATGCCGCTGGACTTCGATCCGCCGAAGGTGGCGGTGGTGATCGACAAGGCAACGTTCACGCGAGGCCTGGTCGAAGGCAGCCAGCGCTTTGCATTGAGCCTGCCCTGCCGCGACATCGCCGATCTGGCCTACACCGTGGGCTGCGAAAGCGCCCACGAGGGGATCGACAAGTTTGCGCGCCACGGCATCGGCTGCCTGATCGGCACGGAGCCTTCGCTGCCCTTGATCGCCGGCTGCGTGGCCTGGCTGGAGTGCCGCGTGCTGCCGCGGCCCGCGATCGAGCAGGCGCACGATCTCTTCCTGGGCGAAGTGACCGCTGCCTGGGCCGACACGCGGGTCTTCCGGGAGGGCCGCTGGCAGTTCAGCGAGGCGCACGCCGGGTTGCGCACGCTGCACCACGTGGCCGGCGGCGCCTTCTTCAGCCCGGCGGACCTGATGCAGGCGAATCGGCTGACTTGACCGGTGTCTCAGCGGCCGGCGCTGCCAGCAGCGGCGCCAGCAACCGCTGATCGAACTCGGCCGGCGGCACGTACTGCAGCAGTTCCCGGCCCTTGGTGTCCAGCGCGATCGCCAGGCCGCGGCGGGGGTAGAGCCAGTGCTCCAGGTGCTCGTTGGCGCTCAGGACGCGCTGCGGCTCGCCGAAGCGCTGGCGCACGATCGCGGCATCCAGCTGTGCGTGGGGAATGAAACCGACGGCCATGATCGGCGCCTGGAGAGCCTGGGCCAGATCGAGCGCGTTCAGGCTCATCCGCCGGGTCTGCGCGCTGACCTGTTCTTCCTTGGCAGGGCGCTCGCGCCAGGCCGCCAGCCGCGAGGGCGGTACCGATGCGGTGAGCAGGAGACGACCGGCGATGCCGCCCGGGCGGGCGGTCTCGACAAACGCTTCCAGCGATGCCTTGCCGTCACGCGTGACCATCACCGCCACCTGCAGTTGCTCGCCCCAGCGGGATTGGGCATCGGCCAGCGTCGAGCCAGGCACCCGCAGGCCGAAGACGCGCAGCGCGCCGTCTACCGTGACATCGGCCTCCCAGGGTGCATCGTGGCTGCCGGCCGCCGCCACGAAGCGAGGCTGCGTCCACATCTGCCAGAGCGCCGGCAGGAAGGCCGCCGCAATGATCAGGACCGCGGCCGCCAGGGCCAGCAGCGCAGGGGATCGCCACAGGCGCGTGCGGTCGGCACGCGCGTCGGCGTCAGGCGGATGGGAAGGGCTTGGGCGCATGGTCGAGCGGGCATCGTATGCTCGCTGCCATGAGCCATCCTGACAGCCTGCCTTCGGCCCTGAGCATCGTCACGGGCGCGTCCCGAGGTCTGGGGCGGGCGCTGGCCGCCCTGCTGCTCGTACGCGGTCATCGCGTACTGACCCTTCAACGCCAGCCCGATCCGGGCCTGGATCCCGGCGATGGTCGCCTGGAACAGTGGGCCTGCGACCTGGCCGCACCCGAGGCCGCCGCGGCGCGCCTGGAGGCCTGGCTGGGCTCGGTTCGGGCGCAGTACGCTGCCGCGCCGACGCTGCCCCTGAATCTGATCAACAACGCCGCCGGGCTGTCTCAACTGGCGCCGGTGGAGGACTGGAGCGCAGAGCAGATGGCGCGCGACGTGCGGCTGGGCCTGGAAGCGCCGCTGCTGCTGAGCGCCGTCTTCCTGCGTGCCACGGCGGGCTGGCCGGCGCCGCGCAAGCTGCTGCACATCTCGTCCGGCCTGGGCCGGCGCGCGATGGCAGGTTCGACGGTCTACTGCGCCGTGAAGGCAGGCCTGGATCACATGAGCCGCGCGATCGCGCTGGAACAGGCCGAGCGGCCCCTGGGCGCCCGTTCGGTATCGCTCGCGCCGGGCGTGATCGATACCGACATGCAACTGCAGCTGCGCTCAGCCGATCCGAAGGTGTTTGCGGCGCAGGCGCAGTTCGAGGCCTTGAAGGCACGCGGTCAGCTCGATACGCCGCAGGCCTGCGCCCTCAAACTGTTGAACTACCTGGACAGACCGGATTTCGGCAGCCAGCCGGTGGCCGACGTCCGCGACGCGGCCTGACGCTGCACAGCCGGAGCCCGAAGGCCGGCAGGGCCGCCATCAGGACGAGCGCTCGCCCGCCTTGGCCGCGGCAGCAGCGTCCTTGCGCATGTTGCTGGAGATGAAGCGCGCGAAGAAGACACCCATGCCGATCGTGAAGGCGATGACGAAGGCGCTCAGCAGGCCGTAATCGGTCGAGAAGAAGTCGCGAAGAGCATGCATGGGGAAACTCCGGTGTTGGATTCGGGCCGAATCTGACACCGCGGCAGCCCATGGGGTCTTGCGTTGAGTCAAGCGGGGCGGGTGGGTGTTGCACTCCTGATAATGAAGCGATGAAGAGACCCTTGTCCCGCGTGTTGGGCGTGTTCGTGACCGGTGCGCTGGTGGCCTTGCCGCTGGCTGCAACCGTGGCCGTCATTGCCTGGGCACTGAGCCTGATCGTGCGCTTCGTGGGCCCGCAGAGCCGCATCGGCCACGCGCTGTCGCAAGTGGGGCTGGGCGTCACCGGCTCGGAGATCGTGAGCTACGGCATCGGCATCGGCATCGTGCTGGCTGCGATCTTTGCGCTGGGCGTGCTGGCGGAGGCCGGCCTGCAGCAGGGCTTCAACCGGGTGCTGCGCGCGGTGCTCACGCGCATCCCGCTGGTCGGCGCGCTCTACGAAATCCTGCACAAGATGGTCGGGCTTTTCTCGCAGACGGATGCCGAGGGCCTGAAGTCCATGAGTGCCGTGTGGTGCCACTTCGGGGGCGCGCCCGCAGAAGGCGAATCCGGCCGCGCCGCCGTGCTGGCGCTGCTGTCGACACCCCGGCCGGTGAATATCGGCGGCCGGCCCTACCTGGGCGTGATCGTGCCCACCGCGCCCGTGCCCGTGGGCGGTGGCCTGCTCTACCTGCCTGCCGAATGGGTGAGTCCGGCCGATGTCGGCATCGAGGCGCTGACCAGCATCTATGTCTCGATGGGCGTCACGACGGATCACTACCTGCCGCTGATGGCGGGCGCTGCGCTGGCTCCCGGCCTCGACGCCGACCGTGCCCCTGACGGGCCGCTGAAGGCGTCAGACGCCGACGGGCGGGATCAGCGGCCCTGAGCCAACCATGGACCCCAGCGGCTCAGGTCCACATTGCCGCCGCTGATGATCACCCCCACGCGCCGGCCGCGCAGATCGGGCAGGCCCTCGGCACGGTGCAGCAGCGCCGCAGCCGCCAGCGCGCCGGTGGGCTCGACGACGATCTTCATGCGCTCGGCCATCAGCTGCAGCGTGGCCACCAGCTGTTCGTCACTGACCGTGACGATGCCCTCCACCAAGGCCTGGATGACCGGAAAGGTGAAGCGGCCGCTGGCTTCGGTCTGCGCGCCGTCGGCAATGGTGCGGGGCGTGGCGATGCGCACGATCTCGCCCCGCGCGAGGCTCTGCTGCGTATCGTTGCCGGCCTCGGGCTCCACACCCCAGATGGCGATGCCCGGATTCAGATGCGTGGCCGCGACGGCGCAGCCCGAGATCAGGCCGCCACCGCCGACGCAGACCAGCAAGGCGTCCAGCGGGCCGCCGTCAGCCGTCTGCTGGATCAGTTCGGCCGCCGCCGTGCCCTGCCCGGCCATCACATCCGGATGATCGAAGGGCGGGATCAGGGTCATGTCGCGCTGGGCAGCCAGTTCACGGCCGATGGCCTCGCGATCCTGCGTGTAACGGTCGTACAAGACGACTTCGCTGCGTGGATCGCCGGCCTGGTAGCCGCGCGTGGCCGCCACCTTGGCGGGCGGCGCGTCCTGCGGCATCACGATGACGCTGGGCATCTGCAGCAGTTGCGCCGACAGCGCGATGGCCTGCGCGTGATTGCCGGATGAAAAGGCGATCACGCCGCGCTCGCGCTGCGCGGGCGAGAACCGGCTCAGGGCATTGAAGGCTCCGCGGAACTTGAAGGCCCCCATGCGCTGCAGGTTCTCGGCCTTGAAGAAGACCTGCGCGCCCGTGCGGGCATCGATCGTGCGCGAGCGCAGCACCGGCGTGCGGTGCGCATGGCCTCGCAGGCGCTCGGCCGCCGCCGCGATGTCGGCGTACTGAATGGCCAGCGGGCCGGTTGGCGTGGGCATGGTCTCTCCGGTTGAATGCAGGTTCGAGGGGCAGGGGCTCAGCCGGGCTGCGCCGGCGGATCCTGAAAGCCGTGACGGCGGTAGGTGAGCACCAGCGTATCGCGCCAGCCGGCACCATCGGCCTTCGCCGGCTGGATGGGCGTGCTTTCGTGGATCACGCGCGCGTCGTCCAGCACCAGGGCACTCCAGGGCTCTTGCAGCGTGAAGCGCACGCCGTTCGGGCCCTGCGCTTCGAACACCCGGGTCTCGCCGCCGCGGATGGCGTGGCGCTCGACCAACAGCACGACCACCAGATCGACACCATCTCGGTGCGCCCCTTCGGGGGTGGGCCGGCCGATGCCGCCGGTGCAATCGATGCGAAACGGATGGCTTTCGACAAACCAGCACGGCGTTCCAGGCTGGATCAGCTCGGCCAAGGGCGCGAAGGCGCGCAGCAGGCCGATAAATCCAGGCGCCCGGGCCATGGCCGGATCGAGCGGCTCGAACCAGCGCTCCAGGCCCCCGTGCAGCGCGTTGTACTCCTGCGGCTGCCAGTGCGCGCGGTGCGGCACCGCCTGCACCTCCCCCGTCGGCATGACAAGGTAGCTGGCATGGCGCCGCCTGCGGTAGCGCCCGCCATCGCGCAAGTGGGCATCGGGCGGCAGATCGCCCCAGAACGGTGCGAGCCCGGCCAATTCCGAGACCGATACCTCGGCGCGGCGCGCCACGTCCGCGGCTTCCAGAACGGAATAACCCGCCTGCCGCAAGCGTTGTTCTGGTGTTCCGGGTGCAAAAAGTGACATGAAAGCTTCTGTCAGTTGATAAGCGGCAACTGAACGGGCTTTGTCTGCCTGCTCCTGCTGCCGAAATCCAGGCCACACCCTCTAATCGGACGTCAGCCTGTGTGAATGTTTCGTCGTTATGGTGCAATGCATCAAAGGTGCAAATCAGCCATGAACAGCGTCAGTGCCCGCGAACAGCAAGCCGTGCATCTGGTCGACATCATCGACTTCAAGTGGCTCATGTCTCATGAGGGCCACCACGTGCATGTCGAGCGTATCCAGTCCGACCGTGCCTATGCCCATGACTGCCTGAGCAAGGCATCGCATTCCTCGGTGGAAGCCCTGCGCGAAGCCGCCTGTCGCCTGGCGCGCAAGCTCTCAATCTGAGCCCTCTGGCGCAGCGCGCTGCTGCTCCTGCAGCCGCAATTCGGTCTTCAAGACCTTGCCGTAGTGGTTCTTGGGCAGCGCGCCCACGAAGCGGTACTCCTTCGGGCGCTTGTAGCGCGCGATCATCGACAGGCAGTGCGAATCCAGCGCGCTGGCGTCCACCGGCTGTCGCGTCACCACGAAGGCCACCAGCGATTCGCCCCACTGCGCGTCCGGCCGGCCGATGACGGCCACCTCGGCCACCGCCGGGTGCTGCAGCAGCACTTCTTCCACTTCGCGCGGGTAGATGTTGTTGCCACCGCTGATGACCAGATCCTTGCTGCGATCCAGCAGCGTCAGGAAGCCGTCGGCATCGAGCCGTCCGATGTCGCCCGTCCACAGCCAGCCGTCGCGGATCGCCGCGGCCGTGGCCTCGGGCTGCTGCCAGTAGCCCGCCATCACCACCTCGCCGCGCACGCAGACTTCGCCCGGCTCGCCATGTGGCAGCGCGCGGCCGTCCGCGCCGCGGATGCTCAGCTCGACCATCGGCTGCGCGTGGCCGACCGATGCCACGCGCTGCGCCCACAGCGGGTGGCTGGTGTCCTCGATGACGCTGCGCGGCAGCACGGTGATGGTCATGGGGCTCTCGCCCTGGCCGTAGATCTGGGCCAGATGCGGGCCCAGCGCGGCGCGCGCGGTCTCGAAATCCGCCTGGTACATGGGCGCGCCGCCATAGACGATGGTGGCCAGGCCGTCCAGCGGCGGCTGGTGGGCCATCGCGTGCGCCGCCAGCCGGTTGACGATGGTGGGCGCGGCAAAGAACGACGCGCGGGGCCAGTGCTGGCTCAGCGCAAACAGCTCGGCTTCGTCCAGCGTGGGCGACAAGGGGATGACGTTCACGCCCGCGTTCATCACATAGGGCAGGTGGTACATGCCGCTGCCGTGCGACAGCGGTGCCGGGTGCAGGCAGCTGTCTCCCGGGGCGACCGGCTGCACGGTGGCCACATAGGCCATCGTCGCCCAGCGCAGGTTGCGGTGGCTGAGCGTCACGCCCTTGGGACGACCGGTGGTGCCGCTGGTGTAGAACAGCCAGGCCGGATCGTCCTCGGCCCGCTCCGCCGGGTGCTCGCCGTCCGCATCGGCAGGCCGCGACATCAGCGGCGCAAGATCCCGCAGGCGCAGCACCGTCGGCGGCACGTGAGCCGAGAGCTCGGCCTCGTGCGGCTCGTCGACGATCACCGCACGCGCGCCGCTGTGCCTCAGGATCCAGGCCGCCTCGCGACCGTGCAGCCGCGCATTGAGGGGCACGATGACCAGCCCGCGCCACCAGGCGGCCCAGATCGCGAGCACATAATCTGGACTGTTGGCCATGTAGAGGCCCAACCGGTCTCCCGGCTGCAGGCCCAGGCGCGCAAGACCCGCCGCCAGGCGCGCGCAGGCGCTGCTCAGATCGGCATAGCGGTAGCTGACCCGCGGGCCATGGGCCACGGCCGGGCGCCAGCCGTGGATGCGCGCATTGCGCTGCAGCCATTGCGCAAGGTTCATGTCGTCCTGTCTCCTGTGGGCCGCATTCTGCGGTGCGTGCCTACACTGCGAGCCACATGCAAGTCCTGAACGGGTTTTCCCATATCGAGGCCTGGCGTGCGCGATGGCGCGCGCTGGGGGCCTTGCCGCGTCATGAGCGCCACCTGCTGCGCACCTGGACGCAGGCGCTGCCGCTGTCGCGCCCGCGCCGCCAGGCCGATCAGTTCCTGCCCCGTGCGCTGCGCGAAGACTGGCCCGAGGCCGAGCAGATGCTGGCCTCGCTGGCCACGCTGCAATCCGCCCATCCGGCCGAAGACGGCGGCCAGCGCCTCTTGGTGCGCCTGGCCGATGGGCAGACGGTGGAAAGCGTGCTGCTGCCGCGCGGCGGGCTGTGTGTCTCCACGCAGCTCGGCTGTGCCGTGGGCTGCGTGTTCTGCATGACCGGGCAGGGCGGGCTGCTGCGGCAGCTGGGCTCGGCCGAGATCGTGGCCCAGGTGGCGCTGGCGCGCCGGCTGCGCGCCGTGAACAAGGTGGTGTTCATGGGCATGGGCGAACCGGCGCACAACCTGGATGCGGTGATGGAGGCGATCGAGCTGCTGGGCACGGCCGGCGCCATCGCGCACAAGAACCTCGTCTTCTCCACCGTGGGCGATGCCCGGGTCTTCGAGCGCCTGCCGCAGGGCCCGGTCAAGCCAGCACTGGCGCTGTCGCTGCACAGCTGCGATGAGGCGCGCCGCGCCCAGCTGCTGCCGCGCGCACCGCGCATGCCGGTGGACTTGCTGCTGGCGCAGGCAGACGCCTATGCGCGCGCGACGGGCTATCCGGTGCAGGTGCAGTGGACGCTGCTGGCCGGCGTCAACGATGGCCCTGACGAGCTGGAAGCCCTGGCCCTGGGGCTCAAGGGACGGCACATGATGCTCAACCTGATTCCCATGAACGCCGTGGACGGCGTGCCCTGGCAGCGGCCCGCGCACGAGCACGCGGTCGCGATGACACGCGAACTGAACCGCCGCGGTGTGCTGACCCGGCTGCGTCAATCGGCCGCACAGGATGTGGAGGGCGGCTGCGGCCAGCTGCGCGCGCGGCAGGCGTCTGGTCTGCAGACCGTGGCACTGCCCTTGCCTCGCAAGCCGGTACAGGCCAGCCCGGCGGCGTGAGGCCAGGGCAGTAGCGACGGGCGCTGCTCCAGCACGCCGGGGCCCCGTCGCGCGCCCGAACGCCGGGCCCAGGCGCTCAAGGACCGTTCACTTTGGACCTCGGCGCAGTGCCGGGTGAGTCTAGACTCCGGCGATGCGTGACACGACGCGCGACCCTTTCGCCGCAGAGCCTTCGCGCGCGGCCGGCACGGATGCCGGAGCCGCTGGCGCAGGGCGGCCGGCTGACGGTCTGCATGAGCGGCAGCTGGCCGTCTTTCTCCGGCATCCGCCCGCCCTCTGGACCCACGACCTGACCCGTGATCGTGTCTACCTGAATGCCTCAGCCGAAACGCTGCTCGGGCTGCGCTGCGGGAGCGACGGACTCGAAACACGCGCGCTGACGGACTGTGTGCATCCGGAAGACCGCAGCGTGCTGCAGGCGGCTCTTGAAGGCGCTGCCCGTTCAGCGACTGAAGTGACCTGCTTGCTGAGGATCCGTGGGAGCGCGCCGGACACCGCCGATGGGCGGCTCCTGCATGCGCGCCTGGCTGCTGAGCGCGACGGCGGCGAAGCCTCTGCCCTCGTGCACGTGATGGCCAGCGATGTCTCCGAAGCCCGGCAGCTGGCGCAGCGGAATGGGCCGCAGCGCGCAGCCCGGGAGCGGCTCATTGCCGCCGCCGTGGAAGTGGGTCTCTGGGAACACGATGTCGCCACGGGCGTCACCGTCTGGGATCGGCAGATGTGGCGCCTGCGCGGCCTGGAACCCCAGCCGGACGCGGTGGCCGGCATCGCTCAGAGGCACCTGATCCACCCGCAGGACCTCCCCGTTGTCGACGACGCGATGCGCGACATCCACAACCCGCTGCCGCTGGAGTACGAATTTCGCGTGCGCTGGCCCGATGGCAGCTGGCGCTGGCTGGCCTCGCGCTCGATCACCGAGTGCGACGCCAACGGCGCACCCGTGCGGCGCGTGGGGCTCAACTGGAGCGTGGATGCGGTGCGGCAGGCCCGGCAGGCCCAGGAAGCGCAGCGCGCGGCGCTGCTGGAGCTCCAGGCCAGGACGCATTTCCTGTCGCGCATGAGCCATGAGCTGCGCACACCGCTGAACGCCGTGCTGGGCTTTGCCCAGCTGCTTCAGGCCGAGGAGACCCAGGACGATGCCGCGACACGCCAGCAGCGCGTGGCGCAGATCCTCACCGCCGGCCGGCATCTGCTTTCACTCATCGACGACGTGCTGGATCTGGCGCGCCTGGAAGGCGGTGAGGCCGCCCTTCAGCTGACATCGGTTCCGCTGCAGCCGGTGGTGGAAGCCGTCGTGCAGCAGCTGGCGTCGGCAGCGGCGCAGCGCCAGGTGCAGCTGCTGGCCGGGCGGCTGGATGGCGCGGCGCTGGCCGATCCATCCCGACTGAAGCAGGTCCTGATCAACCTGAGTCACCACGCCCTGGACCGGAGCCGCGCTGGCGGCACCGTGATCTTCCAGGCGCAGCGCGGTGCCGGGCTGTGCATCCTGCGTGTGCGCCACGGCGGCGATGCAACTGACGCCCCACTGCCCGCGCGTGGCTTCGAGCCCTTTCAGGAGGCCGTCTCGGGCGGCCCGGCAGATGCCGACGCCGGCGTGGGCCTGGCCATCGTCAAGGCGCTGGTCGAGCGCATGGGCGGCACGATCCAGATGATCACGGCCGAAGGGCGCGAGGCCTGCCTGGAGCTGCGCCTGCGGGACGGTGAGGCCGCACAGGCGCTGGCCGGCCCGCTGGCCAGCCCGGAACTGCTCGCGCTGGCGGCCACCGGCAGCGTGCTGGGCACCCAGACGGCCCGGGTGCTCTACGTCGAGGACAACCCGGTGAACGCCATGATCCTGGCCGAGCTCGCCGCGCAGCGGCCTGGCCTGGAACTGCGCACGGCGGATACCGGCAGCGAGGGCCTGCGCTGCGCCCGCGAGTGGCAACCCGCACTGGTGCTGCTGGACATGCAGCTGCCCGACCTGAGCGGGCAGCAGGTGTTCGAGGCCCTGCGTGCCGATCCGCTGACGGCAGGCATTCCCTGCATCGCACTGTCGGCCAACGCTTTGCCGGGGGACATCGAGCGCGCTCGCCAGGCGGGTTTTGCCGACTACTGGACCAAGCCGCTGGACTTCAAGCTGTTCCACGCGGCCATCGATGCCCTGTTCGGCAGCGCCCCGCGCTGAGCGCAGGGCCGCAGGCCGCAAGCAGGCCGGCGTGCCTCAGTCCTGCGCGCCTTCGGTCACCAGCCCCCGCTTGCGCAGCATCGGCTCCACCGCCGGCCCTCGCCCGCGGAAGCGCTCGAAGGCCAGCGCCGGCGGCAAGGTGTTGCCGCTGGCGTAGATGAAGCGCTTGAGGGCCTGGGCCACCTGCGCATCGAAGGGATCGCCCGCTTCGACAAAGGCGTCGTAGCCATCGGCGTCCAGCACCTCGGCCCAGAGGTAGACGTAGTAGCCCGCGGCATAGCCGGAGCCGGAAAACAGGTGCTGGAAGTGCACCAGCCGGTGGTTGAGGCCCACGCCGTGCGGCAGGCCCAGACGCTGCAGCTCGGCGGCTTCGAAGGCACACAGATCCGCGGGCGGCTCGGCCTCGGTCAGCGCATGGGCCGCCATGTCCACCAGGGCACTGGCGCAGTAGCGCACGGTCTCGTAGCCCTGGTTGAACTGGCGCGCGCGCTCCAGGCGCTGCACCTGCTCCAGCGGCAGTGGCTCCCCGGTCTGCCAGTGCAGCGCGTGGCGCTGCAGCACGGCCGGCTCCATGGCCCAGTGTTCGAAGATCTGCGAAGGCAGCTCGACGAAGTCGCGCAGCACCTGCGTGCCTGACAGCCGTTCGTAGGTGACGTTGCTCAGCAGCCCGTGCAGCCCGTGCCCGAACTCATGAAACAGCGTGCGCACGTCGTCAAAGGACAGCAGCGTGGGTTCGTCCGGCGAGCCCTTGGCAAAGTTGTTGTTGTTGAGGATCACCGGCAGCTCCGCGTGACCCGTGGGGGCATTGCGGTTCTGCCAGCGCAGCGAGCTCATCCAGGCGCCGCTGCGCTTGGTCGGCCGCGCGAAGTTGTCCTGCAGGAAGATGCCCACCAGCCCGCCGCCCGCATCGCTGACCTCGTAGGCCTTCACGTCAGGGTGATAGACCGGCAGATCGGCCCGGTGGCGGAAGCTCAGGCCGAACAGGCGCTGCGCACAATCGAAGGCCGCCTGGACCATGTTTTCCAGCCGGAAGTACGGCTTGAGCGCCGTGTCGTCCACGGCGTAGCGCGCCACGCGCACCTTCTCGGCCCAGTAGCGCCAATCCCAGGCTTCCAGCGTCTGCGAGCCGGCGCCGGCATCGACCATCACCTCGCGCAGCTGGCGCTGCTCGCGGTCCACGGCCTGCAGGGCACGCGGCCAGACATCATCCAGCAGGCGGCTCACGTTGGCCTGCGTGCCGGCCATGGTGTCGGTCAGCGAATAGTCGGCGTAGCAGGCGTGGCCGTGCAGCCGCGCCTGCTCGTTGCGCAATCGCAGGATGTCCCTGGCGACCGGCCGGTTGTCGTGTTCACCGTCATGCTCGCCGCGGCCGACCCAGGCGCGCCAGGCCTGCTCGCGCAGGTCACGCCGCTCGCTGAAGGTCAGGAAGGGCACGATCAGCGATCGGCTCAGCGTGATGATGTGGCTGCCCGCGGGCAGGCCGCGCTCGCTGGCCGCCTGCTGGGCTGAAGCGCACACGAAGCCGGGCAGGCCGGCCCGCGCGGCCTCATCGGCCAGCGGCAGCTGCCAGCTCGCCTCGTCGTGCAGCACGTTCTGCGCGAATCGGGTGGTCAGTTCGGCCAGCGACTCCATGACCTGCCCGTAGCGCTGCCGCGCCGCGCCTTCCAGGCGGGCGCCCGAGCGCACAAAATCCAGGTGCACACGCTCCACCAGGCGCAGCTGCTCCTGCGTCAGGCCGGCTTCCAGGCGGGCCGCGTGCACCGCATCCACCCGTTTGAACAGGCCCGCATGCATGTAGACGGCATTGGCGTGGGCCGCCAGCGGCGCCGCGACGCGCCGTTGCACCGCCTGCAGCGGCTCGGAGGTCTCGGACGCCGTGAGGTTGTAGAAGGCGGACTCGATGCGCCCCAGCAGGCGGCCGGTGCGGTCGAAGGCGGCCACCGTGTTGCCGAAGTCCGCCGCCTCGGGGCAGGCGGCAAGCGTCTCGATCTCGGCCCGATGGGCGGCCATCGCGTGCTCGAACGCGGGCTCGAAGTGCTCGGGACGGATCAGGTTGAACGGGGGCAGGCCATGGGGGGTATCCCAGGTGGCCAGCAGCGGGTTGCTGGGATGGTGCTCGGCCATGGTGAGGCTTTCCTGCGGCAAACGGCGGTGAGCCATGATGCCACTGCGGCCCCGGCTTGGCAGCTCTACGGGTTTCCGCGGGTCAACACGCGGCATGGCTGAACCCCGAGCTGCGCACAATTCCATGTGGAAACAGGGGGATTGGCGATCCGCCCACGAGGCGGTCCCGACAACCGAGGAGATCACCATGAAATTCCTGAAGTGGACGCTGGGCACCTTGATCCTGCTGATCGCCGTGCTGCTGGTGGGCGGGCTGTTCCTCTCGCCGAAGTTCACCGTCTCGCGCAGCGTCACGGTCACGGCGCCGCCCGAGAAGGTCTATGCGCTGGTGGCCAGCCCGCGGCAATGGAAGGCCTGGAGCGTCTGGAACCAGCGTGATCCGGCCATGCAGATCGAGTACAGCGGGCCCGAGAGCGGCGCGGGCGCAGCCTGGGCCTGGAAGAGCCAGCGCGAAGGCGACGGCAAGATGACCTTCACGGCCGCGGAGTCACCGTCGCGCGTGGTCTACGACCTGTATTTCCCCGATTTCGGCACCACGTCCAGCGGCGAGCTGCGCTTCGTCGGACAAGGCGGCGGCACGGTGGTCACCTGGATCATGAACGGCGACATGGGTTCGAACCCGCTGTTCCGCTGGTTGGCATTGGGCGCTGACGGCATGGTCGGCAAGGACTTCGAGGCCGGGCTGGCCGCTCTGAAGGCGCTGGCCGAGAAGCCTTGAATCAGGGCTGCCGGGGCGCGCCCGGCAGAATGCAGCGCAGAGGCGGGCAAGCCCGGCCCGCCATGCCCTCGAAAGCAGGCCCGCTTGGCGCTCAAGGCCACCATCTACAAGGCGCAGCTGCAGATTGCCGACATGGATCGGCAGCTCTACGCCGATCATGCGCTCACGCTGGCGCTGCACCCATCGGAAACCGAGGAACGTCTCCTCGTGCGCCTGCTGGCCTTTGCGCTGCAGGTGCCCAAGGACGACGAGCGGGGGATGCTGCAATTCGCGCGCGGGCTTTCTGACGCCGACGAGCCCGATCTCTGGCAGCACGATCTCAGTGGTCAGCTGGTGCACTGGATCGAGGTCGGGTTGCCCGATGACCGCCGTCTGTCCAAGGCCTGCTCGCGCGCCGAGCGCGTGACGCTGTATGCCTACGGCGCCGCCGTTCCGGTCTGGTGGAGCGGCATCCAGAACCGCCTGACGCGGCTGGACCGGCTGGAGATCTGGCAGCTGCCCCCCGAACAGACGCGCGAGCTCGCCGGCCTGGCGCAGCGCTCGATGCAGTGGCAGCTGACCATCCAGGACGGTCAGATCTGGCTGCATGGCGACAACCACGATCTGGAGATCACGCCGCAGCGGCTGCGCGGGCCGCCCGGCCGCTGAAGGCGGGCCTGCCGGGGCGCGCCGCCTCCTTCGCGGGCGAACCGGCAGGCCGGCACCACCCTGGCCGGCATCACGACCACCCCAGCGCACACTTCCTCCTCCCTTCCGCAAACGAAGACCATGACCCTTCACTTCAGCCAACGCCTGCTGGCCCTGCTGGGCTTCGTGGGCCTGATGACCATGACCCTGCCGCACACCCATGCCCAGACCGCCCCTGCGGCGGCGCCTGCCGACCCCCACCTCTGGCTTGAAGACGTGGAGGGCGACAAGGCCCTGACCTGGGTGCGCGAGCGCAACGGCGGCACGCGCAAGGTGCTGGAAGCCTGGCCGGCCTTCGGCGACACGCGCACGCGCGTCCGCGAGATCCTGGATTCGCGCGACCGCATCCCCGCCGTCACGCGCAGCGGCAACTGGCTCTACAACCTCTGGCAGGATCCCGCCAACCCGCGCGGTCTGTGGCGCCGCACCACGCTGGACGAATACCGCAAGCCGCAGCCACAGTGGCAGCCGCTGCTGGATGTGGATGCGCTGGGCAAGGCCGAAGGCGTCAACTGGGTCTTCAGCGGGGCCGAGTGCCTGGGCGCGGGTGACGGCCCCTGCCTCGTCAGCCTCTCACGCGGGGGCGCCGATGCCACCGTCGTGCGCGAATTCGATCTGGCCACGCGCCGCTTCGTGCCGGGCGGATTCACGCTGCCGGAGGCCAAGAGCAGCACGGCCTGGATCGACCGCAACACGCTCTACGTCGGTACGGATTTCGGGCCGGGCTCGATGACCGAATCCGGCTATCCGCGCGTCATCAAGCGCTGGACACGCGGCACGCCGCTCAGCGCCGCAGAGACCGTGTTCGAAGCCGAAGCGAAGGACGTGGGCATCGGCGTGGGCGTGGACCACACGCCCGGCCACGAGATGAGCCACTTCATCCGCTACGTCGATTTCTACCGCAACGAGCACCGGGTGATCGACGGCCTGGGCCGCGGCCCCGCGCAGAAGCTGGACAAGCCGATCGATGCCTCGGTGAGCTTCTGGTACGGCCGTGCACTGGTCCGCTTGCGCAGCGACTGGGTGCATGAGGGCAGGACCTGGCCCAAGGGCAGCCTGCTGGTCACCGACGGCGCCTTGCTGCGCCAGGGCAAGCCGCAGCTCACCGCCCTGTTCACGCCCACCGCCACGCGTTCACTGGAAAGCTACATCACGACGCGCGGCACGGTGGTGGTGTCGGTGATGGACAACGTCGCCGGCCGCCTGCAGGAGTGGCGTCCGGTGCGCGAAGACGGCCAGACGAAGTGGATTTCGCGCGAGGTGCAGGCGCCCTTCCCCGGCAACATCAGCGTGCAGTCCTGGCACGACCCGCTGGTCGCCGACGATCCGCTGGCCGAGCGCTACGCGCTGAGCTACACCGACTTCCTCACACCGGACACGCTCTTCCTGGCGCAGACCGGCAGCGACACTCGCGAGCGCCTGAAGACGCGGCCCAGCTTCTTCGATGCCACGGGGATGCGCGCCGAGCAGCGCTTCGCCACCAGCCGCGACGGCACGCGTGTGCCCTACTTCGTGGTCTGGCCACGCGGCGCGCAGGCCGACGGCCGCAACCCCACGCTGCTGTATGGCTACGGCGGCTTCCAGGTCAGCATGCAGCCCTGGTATTCAGGCGTCTTCGGCAGCCAATGGTATGCACGCGGCGGGGTGCTGGTGGTGGCCAACATCCGCGGCGGCGGCGAGTACGGACCAGCCTGGCACCAGGCGGCCCTGAAGGCCGACAAGCAGAAGAGCTATGACGACTTTGCCGCCGTCGCGGAAGACCTGATCAAGGCCCGCGTCACCAACCCACGACAGCTGGGCATCATGGGCGGCAGCAATGGCGGCCTGCTCGTGGGCGCGGTGATGCTGCAGCGGCCTGAACTCTTTGGCGCCGTGGTCTGCCAGGTGCCCCTGCTGGACATGCGCCGCTACCACCAGCTGCTGGCGGGTGCGAGCTGGATGGCCGAGTACGGCGATCCGGACAAGCCTGAGGAATGGGCCTGGATCTCCCGCTACAGCCCCTACCAGAACGTGCGCGCCGGGGTGAAGCTGCCCCCCGTGTTCTTCATCACCAGCACGCGCGACGACCGTGTGCACCCCGGCCACGCCCGCAAGATGGCCGCCCGCATGATCGAGCAGGGCCACGACGTGAGCTACTACGAGAACATCGAGGGCGGACACGGCGGCGCGGCCGACAACGCGCAGCTTGCCGACATGAAGGCCCTGGAGTTCGCGTTCCTCTGGCAGCGCCTGGGCGGCCGCCAGCAAGTGCCCGCCACGCCGTCGCGAGAGGCGTCGCGTTGAGCGTCGCGGCCGGCGACGAAGGCGCGCCGCGCGGCGCTGAGCCGGGCTCGGGCGCTGCCGGTGCGCTGCGGGTGGAGCACCACCGGGACGCCTCGCGCTTCGAGGCCTGGGTGGACGGCGAGTGCTGCGTCTGCCAGTACCGGCTGGTGGCCGATCAGGGCCTGGTGCTGTTCACGCACACCGAGGTGCCACCGCGTCTTGGCGGCCGCGGGATCGCCGCGGCCCTGGTGGGCGCGGCATTCGACTGGGTGCGCAGCGAAGGCCTCAAGCTGCGGCCCCTGTGCAGCTATGTGGCGGTCTACCTGCGGCGTCATCCGCAGCAGCAGGATCTGCTGGGTTGATGATGGGGGCGGTGTCGCAGGCCACGGCGCGTCGTCGGGGCCCGAGCCGCCCGGCCCGCGCAGCCCAGCCCTGCTGCACGACGGCTCGACCGCGCTGTCCTGAACGGGGGAATCCTGAATGACCGTGCCCTCTCCGCCTGAATCCGGCAGCCCTCGGCCCGAGGACTTGTCGGCGCCGCTGGCCGGCAACGTGATCGCCATCGAGGTGCAGCGGGGCCAGACCGTGGCGGCCGGGCAGACCCTGCTGCTGATCGAGTCGATGAAGATGGAGGTGCCCGTGCCAGCGCCTCAGGCGGGCCGCGTGCTGGCGATCGGCGTGGCGGTGGGTGATGCCGTGCGCGAGGGTGAGGCGCTGCTGCGCTGGCAGGCGCTGACGTCTGCCGAGCTGGGTGCGGGCGCCTGGCCAGGCGCGGCCGGCAAGAGCCTATTGGCGCTGGATGCCGGTCTCAGGCCCACCGACGGCCCAGCGGAGAGTGCAGAAGACCCAGTCGGGCCGGCCACGCCACGCGCCGACCTGCAGCGCCTGCTGGACCGCCGCGCGTTGCTGGACGATGCCGCAAGGCCGCAAGCCCTGGCACGGCGCCACGCCAGCGGCCTGCGCAGCGCACGAGAGAACATCGCCGATCTGCTGGACGAGGGCAGCTTCACCGAATACGGCGCCCTGGCCGTGGCCGCGCAGCGCAGCCGGCGCGAGCTGGCGGATCTCCAGCTGAACACCCCCGCCGACGGCCTGGTCTGCGGCACGGGCCTCATCGAGGGCCGGCCCTGCGCTGCGCTGGCCTATGACTACAGCGTGCTGGCCGGCACGCAAGGCGCCTTCAATCACCGCAAGAGCGATCGGCTGCTGGCGCTGGCGGCACGTCAGAAACTGCCGGTGGTCTGGTTTGCCGAAGGCGGCGGCGGGCGGCCCGGGGATGTCGACTGGCCGGTTGTGGCCGGGCTCGATTGCACGACCTTCGCGCGCTGGGCGGCCCTGTCGGGTGTGGTGCCACGCCTGGGCATCGTGGCCGGGCGCTGCTTCGCCGGCAATGCCGCGCTGCTGGGCAGCAGCGACCTGATCATCGCCGTGGAAGGCGCGAGCATCGGCCTGGGCGGGCCGGCCATGATCGAAGGCGGCGGGCTGGGCCGGGTGGAGCCGGATGCCGTCGGCCCGCTGTCGGTGATGGCGCCCAATGGCGTGGTG
Organism: Rubrivivax sp.; assembly: GCA_016790225.1. Next base: position 17,643 of record JAEUOZ010000031.1, on the reverse strand, counting down.
GACCTGGTGGTGCCCGATGAGGCGGTTGCGGTGCAGGTCGCGCGCGCGCTGCTGGGCCTGCTGGGCGGGCCGAAGCTGCCGCGGCCTGAGGGCTCGGCCGCGCCTGTAGCGGGAGGCGATCCCGCGGGCCTGCGCGACGCCGTGCCGCCCAACCGCAATGCGCTGTACGACCCGCGGCACATCCTGCGCACCGTGGCCGATGCCGGATCGCTGATCGAGCTGCGGCCGGCCTTCGGCGTCGGCGTGATCACGGGCCTGGCGCGCATCCAGGGGCGGGCCGTGGCGCTGGCGGCGAGCAACCCGCGCCACCTGGGCGGTGCGCTGGATGCGCCGGCCTGCGACAAGCTCGCGCGCTTCATGCAGCTGGCCGATGCCTTCGGCCTGCCGCTGGTCACCCTGGTCGATTCGCCCGGCTTCATGGTGGGGCCGGAGTCCGAGAAGACCGCCATGGTGCGGCATGCCTCGCGGCTCTTCATCAATGCCGCAGCCTTGCGCGTGCCCGTGGCCAGCGTGATCCTGCGGCGCGGTTACGGCCTGGGTGCCATGGCGCTGACGGCCGGGCACTTCCATGCCCCGGTGGCCACGGCGGCCTGGCCCAGCGGCGAATTCGGTGCGATGGGCCTGGAAGGCGCGGTCAAGCTGGGTTTCCGCAAGGAACTGCAGGCTGTGCCCGACACGGAACGTCAGGCGGTCTTCGACCGCCTGCTGGCCGAGGCCATCGCCCGCGGCGAAGCCACGAACATGGCCAGCTTCCTGGAGATCGACGACGTGATCGATCCGGCCGAGACGCGCGACTGGCTGGCACGCGTGCTGACGGTGGCCTGCGCGGCGCCGCTGGCGCCGCGCAGGCCGTTCATCGACGCCTGGTAGCTCGCAGCCGAGGGGGCGGCGCGTCAGGGTCGCGCGCCGCCGGCGGCGGTGCGGTGGATCCGCGCACGATGAGCTCCACGGCCACCTCCTGCTGCACCGGCGCGATCTGCGTGCCAGCCAGGCGCGCCAGCAGGTATTCCGCCGCGAGGGTCCACATGGGCTCGGTGGGCACGCGCACGGTGGTCAGGGCGGGCTGCCAGTGGCGTGAGAGCTCCAGATCGTCGAAGCCGACCACCGATACCTGCGCCGGCACCGGCAGCCCCTGGGCCTGGCACTCCAGCAAGGCACCCCAGGCGAGCACGTCATTGCCGCACAGCAGTGCTGTGGGCTGCTGCGCCAGGAGGCGGCGTGCGCCCTCGCGCGCCGCGGCCAGTTCATAGGGCGATTCCACCAGCAGCTCGGCGGGCCAGGTCAGCTGCGCGGCGGCCAGGGCCTCGCGCACGCCGGCCACCCGCTCGGCCGCGCGATCGTTGTGGCGCGTCACGCCCGCGAGCATGCCGATGCGGCGGTGGCCCAGATCCAGCAGGTAGCGCACCGCCCGCGCCATGGCCGCGCGGTTGCGGAAGCCCACACAGGCGGCGCCCTGCGGGGCCGGAAACGCGCCCGTGTGCACCCAGGGCAGGCCGCGTTGCGCCAGCAGGCTCATCAGCTCGGGCTGCTGGCTCAGCCCGGTGAAGGCCAGCGCGTCCACCCCCCGGGCCAGCAGCGCCTGCGCCTGCGAACATTCCTGCGCGGGGTCGTAGTCGCTCACCGCCAGCAGCACCTGGTAGCCCTCGCGCACCAGGCGGCGCTGGAAGGCCTGCAGGCCACTGGCAAAGATCGCGTTGTCCACCGTGGGCACGACCACACCGACCGTGTGGCTGCGCCGCAGGCTGAGCGCCCGCGCGCCGGCATGGGCGACATAGCCCAGCTGTTCCACGGCGGCCAGCACCCGCTCGCGCAGCGCCACGCGCACATCCTGCGGCCGGTTGAGCGCACGCGAGACCGTGGCCGTGGAAACACCGGCGGCGCGCGCCACATCCTCGACCGTGGGCTGCGGTGCATCTGAAGCGTTGGGCATGAGCAGGAATGTACGCGCTTGCAGATCACCCGCCATTCGAAGAGCGGCAGTCTCTGCTTGGTGAAAACACCGATCCTGCGCCAACACTGTGCGCTTGACAAGCACCCGGATGGGCTCAACACTGTAAGCGCTTACAGCGATTCGCTGCTGACCTGTGCTCCCGGCGTCCCGGACCCTTCGCCACGTCGCAACGCCCCCGCCCGTCCCGCTCCACGCTCCACGCTCCACCGCCAGCCCTGATCACCATGCCCGCCGTCACGCTCGCTCCGCGCCGCCCCCTGGCCGCCGTGGGTGCCGTCCTCACCACGCTGGCCGTGGTGCTGGTGCTGTGGCAGTTGCTGACGGCCACCTTCGGCGTGATCTCGCCGGCACGCTTTCCCACACCGCTGGAGGTGTGGGGCGCCAGCCGCCAGATCGTCTGGGAGGGCTACAGCAACGGGCGCTGGCACGAGCACGTGATGCGCAGCGTGATGCTGGTCAGCCTGGGCTTCCTGGTTGCGTCCAGCGCCGGCGTGCTGCTGGGGCTCGCGATGGGCGCCAGCCGCCGCACCGAGGCCTTCGTCAACCCGATCTTCCTGCTGCTGCGGCCGATCCCGCCGCTGGCCTGGATTCCGCTGGCCATCGTCTGGCTCGGCCTGGGCGATGCAGCCAAGATCATGGTGATCTTCGTCTCCGCCTTCGTGCCTTCGGTCATCAACAGCTACACCGGCGTGCGCCAGATCGATCGCCCGATCTTCGAGGCCGCGGCGATGCTGGATGTCCGCGGCTGGCGCTACTGGCGCGAAGTACTGGTGCCCGGCGCGCTGCCCAGCATCTTCACCGGTCTGCGCCTGTCGCTGCAGGCCTCGTGGACCACCCTGGTGGCGGCCGAACTGGTGGGCGCCATCGCCGGCCTGGGCCAGATCCTCAACCAGGCTGCCCAGGACATCTATCCGGCGATGATCCTGGTGGGCATGGTCAGCGTGGCGCTGTGCGGCTGGCTGATGACGCAGGGCCTGGGCTGGCTGGAAGCGCGTGTGATGCCCTGGAAGGCGCGTTGAGATGCTGAGCGCACGACTGCCCTCACAACAGGTCTGGATGCTCACCGCCGCAGGCGCGCTGAGCTTCTTCGCCGTCTGGACCCTGGCGGCCCTGTCGGGCATCACCTCGCGCGATTTTCTGCCCACGCCCTGGGATGTGCTGGCGCGCTTTGTCGAGCTGACGGTCAAGCCCTTTGTCGGCCACACCTTGTTCGAGCATCTGGCGTCCAGCTTCCGGCGCTTCGCCATGGGCTTCCTGCTGGCCGTGGCCATCGGCATCCCCCTGGGCCTGGCAATGGCCTGGTTCCGCACGGTCGACCGCATCGTCTCGCCGCTGTTCGAGGCGGTGCGCTTTGTCGCACCCATCGCCTGGGTGCCCTTTGCCGCGCTGTGGTTCGGCACCGGCATCGGCGGCCCGGTGCTGATCATCTTCATGGGCGCCTTTCCGCCGGTGCTCATCAACACCTACCGCGGCGCGCAGCAGGTTGATCGCAAGTACCTCGAAGCCGCGCAGACGCTGGGCGCGGGCCACTGGCGCACGATGACCCAGGTGCTGCTGCCCGCGGCCGTGCCGTCCATCGTGGCCGGACTGCGCATCTCCGCCGGCCTGGGCTGGCAATCGCTGGTGGGCGCGGAACTCATCGTCGCCTCCAGCGGCGTGGGCTACCTGATGGTCAAGGGCCAGGCCGCGATCTCCACCGCCACCGTGATGAGCGGCATGGTGGCCATCGGCGTCGTGGGCCTGCTCATCGACGTGGCGCTGCGACGCCTCCAGCAGCACATCGAGACCCGCCGCGGGCTCTGACGGTACAGATCAGGAGACACAGCGTGGCCAACATCCAGTTCCAGGGCGTGCAGCGGATCTTCCGGCAGGGCGGCAAGGACTTCGTCGCGCTGCAGGACATCGAACTCGAGGTGCAGGACCGCGAGTTCGTGGCCATCGTCGGGCCCTCCGGCTGCGGCAAGACCACCTGCATGCGCATGGCCGCCGGCCTGGAGCACCCCACGGGCGGCCAGGTGAAGGTGGACGGCATCGAGGTCACGCGGCCCGGCCCTGACCGCGCGGTGGTTTTCCAGCAGTTTGCGCTGTTTCCCTGGAAGACCGTCTGGGACAACATCGAGTTCGGCCTGCACTCGCTCAACGTCGACCCTGCCGAGCGCCGGCGCCGCATCGAGCACTACATCGGGCTGATGGGCCTGGGCGGCTATGAACAGGCCTACCCGCACCAGCTATCGGGCGGCATGCAGCAGCGCGTGGCCATCGCGCGTGCCTACGTGCTGGATCCCAAGGTGTTGCTGATGGACGAGCCCTTCGGCGCCCTGGACGCGCAGACCCGCGTGGTGATGCAGGAAGAGCTGGTGCGCCTGGCGCGGCAGCACCCGCGCACGGTGCTGTTCATCACCCACGCCGTCGAAGAGGCGGTCTACCTGGCCGACCGCATCGTGGTGATGTCGCGCCGGCCCGGAACCATCCGCGAAATCATCGACGTGAAGACCGTGCGCGAGGCCGACGCCTGGGACAGCCACCCGCGCATCGAAGACGTGATGGACCTGCCCTCCTTCGTGCACCTGCGTACCCACGTGTGGAAGCTGCTGCGCGATCAGCAGGGCGAAGACGCGCATTGAACGGCGCCTGCCCGCACCACCCCATCGCCAATCCCCCTCGCGCCATCCCGCGCCCTCACACAACAACCCCATCAGGAGACCCGACCATGGCATCCCTCATTCGCACCACGCTGGCCACGCTGGCCGCCGCCACGCTCGTCGCACTGCCGCCTGCGGCGCGCGCCCAGGCGCTGCAGGAGATCAAGATCAGCTACCAGCCCGCGCTGTACTGGGCGCTGCCCTTCTTCGTGGCGACCGAAAAAGGCTGGTGGGCCGAGGTCGGCCTGAAGCCCGTCTTCAGCACCTTCCCGGCCGGTGTGCCCCAGATCGCGGCTGCGGCCGCCCGCAGCTGGGATGTTGGCGGCACGGGCTCGGTGCCGGCCGTGCTCGGGCATGTTCGCTTCGGCATTAAGACCATCGGCGTGACGAACGACGAATCCGCCGGCAACGCGCTGCTGGCCCGCAAGGACCTGGCCGACAAGTTCGCCCGCAATCCGGCCTCCATCAAGGGCCAGACCATCGTGCTCACGGCCAACTCCACGGGCGACTACGCGGTGCAGAGCTGCTTGAAGAAGTGGGGCCTCAGCAAGGGTGACGTGACGCTGAAGAACATGGGCCAGGCGGAGATCATCTCGGCGATCTCGTCCAGCAACGCCGATCTGGCGGGTGTGTGGGCGCCCAACATCTACACCCTGGAAGAGAAGGCCGGCGCGCGCCTGCTGTGCAGCGGCAAAGACGGCGGTGTGGTCGTGCCCGGCGCCCTGATCGCCCGCGGTGAGTATGCCGAGCAGAACCCGGAGAACGTGGCCAGGTTCCTCGCCGTCTACCTGCGCGCCTGGAAGTGGATGAGCGCCAACAAGCCCGAGGCCGTGGCGATGATGAAGCGCTTCTACGAACAAGGCGGCACCAGCATCAGCGAAGCCTCGATGCGCAAGGAATTTGATACACGCCCGACGTTTGATCTCAGCCAACAGCTGGCGCGCATGGACCGCAGCCGCGGCAACAGCGACATGGACGCCTGGTTCGGCCAGATCGCCATCTTCATGCGCGGCACCGGCGCGCTGCAGAGCGTGCCCCAGCCGCAGGACTTCATCACCGACGCCTTCATGAAGCGTGTGCAGGCCGACCCGAAGCTGCGCGAATTCGCCAACCGCAGCAAGTGATGCACCGCGCCGCCTGAACCGCACCCGGAGATGCCCATGGGCGTGACCTACCTGAAGACCGCGAGCAAGACCCCCCAGACCGAGACCGCCACCGCGCAGCAGGTGGTCAGCGAGATGCTGGTGCAGATCGGCGAGCGCGGCGAGACCGCCGTGCGCGAGTACGCGCAGCGCCTGGATGCCTGGGAGGGCGAGATCGTGCTCACGCGCGCCGAGATCGACCGCCGCGCCGCCGAAGTGCCGGCCAGCGTCCGCCGCGACATCGACTTTGCGATCACCCAGGTCAGCGCCTTCGCCCAGGCACAGCGCGCCTCGCTGCAGGAGTTCGGCGTGGAGCTGCACCCGGGTGTGCACGCGGGCCAGCGGGTGGTGCCGGTGAACGTGGCCGGCTGCTACGCGCCGGCCGGCCGCTATGCGCACATCGCCTCGGCCTACATGGGCGTGGCCACCGCCAAGGCTGCCGGCGTGAAGACCATCGTCGCCTGCTCCGGCCCCTTCCGCGGCGGGCCCATGCACCCGTTTCTGCTCTATGCCTTCGACAAGGCCGGCGCGGACGTGATCATGACGCTGGGCGGCGTGCAGGCCATCGCCTCCATGGCCGAAGGCCTGTTCACCGGCAAGCCGGCCGACGTGATCGTCGGCCCGGGCAACAAGTTCGTCGCCGAGGCCAAGCGCGCGCTCTTCGGCAAGGTGGGCATCGATGTGTTCGCCGGCCCTTCGGAAGTGGCGGTGATCGCCGACGAGACCGCCGACGCGGCCATCGTGGCCAGCGATCTGGTGGGCCAGGCCGAGCACGGGCACGAATCCCCGGCCTGGCTGTTCACGACCTCGCGCGCGCTGGCCGAAGACGTGATGCGCCGCATGCAGCCACTGATCGATGCGCTGCCGCCCACGGCACGCGACGCAGCCAACGCCGCCTGGCGCGACTACGGCGAGGTCATCGTCTGCGACACGCGCGAAGAGGTGGCCGCCGTCTCCGACCGATACGCCAGCGAGCACCTGGAAGTGCAGGCCGCCGATCTGGACTGGTGGCTCGCCACCCTGACCTGCTACGGCAGCCTGTTCCTGGGCGAGGAGACCACGGTGGCCTACGGCGACAAGGCCAGCGGCCCCAACCATGTGCTGCCCACCAAGGGCGCCGCACGCTATTCCGGCGGCCTCTCGGTGCACAAGTTCATGAAGACGCTGACCTGGCAGCGCATGACACGCGAAGCGGCGCGCGACATCGGCGAAGTCACCGCGCGCATCTCCCGCCTGGAGGGCATGGAGGCCCATGCCCGCACCGCCGACGACCGACTGGCCAAGTATTTCCCCACGCAGCCGTTCGAGCGCGGCGAGCCGGTGAAGGTGTGAGCGCGCGGCATCGGGCCCTGCCCGCATGCACCGCATGCACCGCGTGCAGGCGCCCACAGGGCCTGGACGTGCCTGCCCCAGCGCCGCTGGGCGCGCCGCGGCTCGCCGGCCGGAGTGCCGCGCGATGACGCCGTCCGCGATGTTCCAGCTCCACGGCCGCCGCGCCGTGGTCACCGGGGGCAATGCCGGCATCGGGGAAGCCATGGCCCGCGCGCTGGGCCTGGCCGGCGCACAGGTGCTGCTGATCGCACGGCGCGAAGCAGAGCTGGCGGCGGCGGTGCAGCGCCTGCAGGCCGATGGCATCGGGGCCGATGCGGTGGCCGCGGATCTGGCCGAGGTGCCGGCGCTGCGCGCAGCGGCTACGGCCGCGGAGGCGCGGCTGGGCGGTGTGGACATCCTGGTCAACGCAGCCGGCATCAACCTGCGCCAGCCCTTTGAGGAGGTCACGCCCGAAGCCTGGCAGCAGCAGCTGGCGCTGCACCTGGGCGCGCCTTTCTTCCTGACCCAGGCGTTCGCGCCGGGCATGCGGCAGCGCGGCTGGGGCCGCATCCTGAACATCGCCTCGCTGCAGAGCAGCCGCGCCTTCGCCAACAGTGCACCCTATGGTGCCGGCAAGGGCGGCATCGTGCAGCTCACGCGGGCCATCGCGCAGGCCTGGTCCCGCCACGGCATCACCTGCAACGCCATCGGGCCCGGCTTCTTTCCCACCGCCCTGACGGCACCGGTATTCGCCGATGCCGCCCTGGCCTGCCGCCACGCCGAAGCCACCTGCATCGGCCGCAACGGCAGGCTGGAGGATCTGCACGGCGTGACGGTCTTCCTGGCCAGCGAGGCTTCCGCCTACATCACGGGCCAGACCCTGATGGTGGACGGGGGCTACACCGCCACCTGAGGTGTCGATCATGAACGCTCCCGATCCCCTGGCGCCGGCGGCCGGCGCGGCGCTCGACGCTTTCTGGATGCCCTTCACGCCGAACCGCCAGTTCAAGGCCGAGCCGCGCCTGGTGGCCAGCGCCGAGGGCATCGCCTACCGCACGCCCGAAGGCCGCGAGGTGCTGGACGGCACCTCGGGCCTGTGGTGCGTGGGCGCCGGGCATCGCCACCCGCGCATCGTGCAGGCCATGAAGCGCCAGCTGGACACGCTGGACTTTGCCTCCAGCTTCCAGGTCGGCCATCCGGGCGCCTTCCGCCTGGCCGAGCGCATCGCCGACCTCGCGCCGCCGGGCCTGGACCGCGTCTTCCTGGTCAACAGCGGCTCGGAGGCCTGCGACACGGCCATGAAGCTGGCGCTGGCCTACTGGCGGGTACGCGGCGAGGGGCAGCGCAGCCTCTTCATCGGCCGCGAGCGCGGCTTCCATGGCGTGGGCTTCGGCGGCATCTCGGTGGGCGGCATGCTCAACAACCGGCGCGCCTTCGGCCCTGCGCTGCTGCGCAGCGACCACCTGCGCGCCACCTGGGATCCGGCCACGCAGGCCTTCGTGCGCGGGCAGCCGCTCACCGGCGCGGAGATGGCCGATGAGCTGGAGACACGCCTCATCGCGCTGCACGATGCCGGCCAGATCGCGGCGGTGATCGTCGAGCCCGTGGCCGGCTCCACCGGGGTGCTGGTGCCCCCTGTGGGCTACCTGCAGCGCCTGCGCGAGATCTGCACGCGCCACGGCCTGCTGCTGATCTTCGACGAGGTGATCACCGGCTTCGGGCGCCTGGGCGCGATGTTTGCGGCCCAGGCCTTCGGCGTGCTGCCCGACATGATCCTCTTCGCCAAGACCGTGAGCAACGGCGCGGCACCGCTGGGCGGCGTGATCGTGCGGCGCGAGATCCACGACACCCTGATGCAGGGCCCGCCGCACCTGGCGGAACTGATGCACGGCTATACCTGCTCCGGCCACCCGCTGGCCTGCGCCGCCGGCGAAGCGATGCTGGATGTGCTGCACGACGAAGCCTTGATCGAGCAGGTGCAGGCGCTCGCGCCGCACTTCGAAGATGCCGTGCACAGCCTGGCCGATGCGCCAGGCGTGGTGAGCGTGCGCAACATCGGCCTGGCCGCGGGCATCGAACTCGCCCCCTGGCCCGGCGCCGACGGAAAGCCCGGCGCAGCGGGCCGGCGCGGCGCTGCGGCGCAGGCGGCCGCCTTCGACCAGGGCCTGCTCACACGCGCCCCCGGCGACAGCCTGATCCTCGCGCCCCCGTTCGTCAGCCGCCCCGCGGACATCGACCGCATGGTCGATGCGCTGCGGCGAGCCATCCTTCTCACCCCGCCCGCTGATCCGCACCCAGCCCGATGAAATCCCTTGTCTACACGCAGCCCCTGGAGATCCAGGTCCTGGACCGCCCGCAGCCCGAGCTGGCCGAAGGCGAGGTCGTGCTGCAGATCGATGCCGCCGGCATCTGCGGCAGCGACATGCACGCCTTCCATGGCCACGATCCGCGTCGCAAGCCGGGGCTGGTGCTGGGACACGAATTTGCCGCCACCGTGCTGGCCTCAGCCAGCCCTATGTGGCGCAGTGGGCAGCGCGTCACCGGCAATCCGCTGATCACTTGCGGCCGCTGCGATCTGTGCCTGCAGGGACGCGACAACCTGTGCCCGAACCGCAGCATGGTGGGCATGACACGGCCGGGCGCCTTCGCCGAGCGCATGAGCATCCCTGCGAGCTGCCTGATCGAGCTGCCCGCCACGCTGGATCCGGTGCGCGCGGCACTCACTGAACCCGCGGCCACCGCGTTGCATGCGATCAACCTCTCGATGAAGTGCCTGGCGCGCCCCTTGCCCGAGTGCCGCGTACTGGTGATCGGGGGCGGCGCCATCGGCATGCTGGCAGCCCTGCAGTTGCGCCACTACGGCGTGGATGCCTTGCGCGTGGCCGAGGTCCACGAAGGCCGGCGCTCACGTGTGCAGCAACACGCGCGCTGCGACGGCTTCGATCCCCGCCGGGACCCGGCGCCGGACAACAGCGCCGATTTCGTCATCGATGCGGTGGGCAGCGCAGCCACGCGCCAGGCCGCGCTGGCCGCCGTGAGCCCGGGCGGCGTGGTGATGCACATCGGCCTGCAGGATTGGGCCAGCGAGATCGACATGCGCAAGCTCACGCTGGCGGAAATCACGCTGCTGGGCACCTACACCTACAGCATGATGGACCTGCGCGCCACGGTGGCGGCGCTGGACCGCGGCGTCTTCGGCGATCTGTCCTGGGTGGAGCAGCGGCCACTCGACGACGGCCCGCAGGCCTTCCAGGATCTGCATGCCGGGCGCACGGCCGCGGCGAAAGTCGTGCTGCTGCCCTGAGCGGCCGGGTCCGGCCTCAGGCCGCCTCGGCAGCCCGCCACGGGGCCAGAGACTCGGCGCGCTGCAACGCCGCCACGGCCGCCATCGCCGAGCCCACGGCTGCTTCCAGCAGCGGAATGCCGGCCTGCGCGTAGGAGCCGCAGAACCACAGTCGCCGCCCGGGCTGCGTGTGCAGCTGCGCCAGACGCGCGGGGGTGTCCAGGCTGCGCTCATCCACGACCGGCCGCTCGAAGTGCGCCAGGGCGATCACGCGCTCGTCCCGCGGCATGGCCGCCGGTGCCACGGTCTGGAACAGGGGGGGCGCGTCGCGCAAGGCGGGCTGCACCGCATTCACCCAGATCGTCGCCTGCGCCTGGCCGGGCCACACCCCGGCATTGACCGGTGACCAGTCGCGCCGCCGCCTTGGCATCAGCCCTTCATCGCGGTGCAGCACCACGGTGACGGCATGGTGGCTGACCGCGCCCAGCGCCTCGCGTTCGGCCGCTTCGGGCTGGCCGATCAGCTGCAAGGCGCGGTGAGCCGGCGCGGCCAGCAGCACATGATCGTGGCGCGTGGGCGGGCCATCGCCATGCAGCAGCGTCACGCCCTGGGCATCGCGCTGCAGCGCGCGCACATCGGCACCGCAGCGCAGCACGGCCACACGCTGCAGCAGCCGCTGGCAGGCTTCGTCGGCGCCGTTCACGGCGCGCTGCACGGCCTGCCGCGTGACCCCGCGCAGCAGGTAATCGGCCACCACCGTCATCGGAAAGCGCAGCGCCGCCTCATGCGGACAGGTGCAGATCGTGGCCACCACCGGCAGCAGCAGGCCCTCGACAAACGCGCGTTCATGGCGGCCCTGCTCCACGAACTGCGCCAGGCTCAGCCCCTGCAGGCCGCCGTGCGCCTGCGCCGCCTGCACCGCGCGGCGAAAGCGCCACGCGCCGGCCAGCATGGCGCGTGCGCGCGGGCCGCGCAGATCCTGCGGCATCACATAGGCCAGGGACTGCGCGCCCCAGCGCAGATTGCGGTAGCGGAAGAAGGTCTCGCCGTCACGGTCGGCGAAGGTGGTGGCATAGCTGACGGGTTCGGTCGCCACGCCCAGGTCCCGGTAGAGCGCCAGCAGCGAGGGGTAGTAGCCGGGGTAGAACACCCGCAGCGGCACATCCACCCGCACCGTCTGCCCGGCGTGCAGCACGCTGGCCGAGTGCGCCGTGAAGCCCGGGCGCGCGTGGCGCTCGTACAGCGTGACGCGGTGATCGCGGCCCAGCAGCCAGGCCGCCGTGAGCCCGGCCAGGCCACCGCCGATCACCGCGATGTCGCGGGGCTGCCGCACAGCCGTGCTCCTCTTGTGGCGTCGGCCAGGAAACGGCCGCGCCCGCAGTATCGGCGAAGCCCGGCGTGGCGTCGGGCCCGGGAGCGTGGGCGCCAGGCGCCAGCACTTCGTCCGCACAACAGAGGATGACAGCGCATACCATCCGGCCCCACGATGGGGGATGAGGTCTTGGCACAGCATGATCTGCGCAGGGCCCGCTGCGCGGTGGCGTTTGCGGATCTGGTCGAATCGGTGCGCATCTACGCCGCCGATGAGGCGGCCGCCATCCAGCGCTGGCGGCGCTTTGCCGAACGTGCGCGGCTCGATTGGCTGCCGGCCCACGGCGGGCGCGTGGTGCGCACCGATGGCGACGGCCTGCTGATGGAGTTTGCCGATGCCGCCCATGCCGTCGGCGCAGCCTTTGCGCTGCATGCCGGGCTGGCGGCGCAGAACGCCGAATCGCTGGGCCAAGCAGCTGCATCCGGCGAGGGGCCGGCACACGGCGGCCTGGATCTCCAGCTGCGCGTGGGTGTGCATGTGGCCGAGGTCACCTTCGATGCGCACGAAGCCTATGGCGCGGGCGTCAATCTGGCGCAGCGCATCACCAGCCTCGCGCAGCCCGGCCAGACGCTCGTCTCGGCCGCGGCGCGCGATGGCCTGGTGGACGGTCTGCATGGCCGCATCGAGGATCTGGGCCAGCGCTTCGTCAAGCATGTCGACGAGCCCGTGCGGGCCTTCCGCGTGACGCCTCCGGATGGCTCCTCGCAAGGCGTGCCCCGCGTGGCGCCACAGATGGACATGCGCCCTTCGCTGGCCGTCGTGCCCTTCCAGGCGCCGGTGGCGGACAGCGTGCACGAGGCGCTGGGCCATGCGATGGCCGACGACATCATTGCGGCGCTCTCGCGCCATCCCGGGCTGCAGCTGGTCTCGCGCCTGTCGACAGCGGCCTTCCGCGATGCGGCGCAGGATTGGGCCCGGCTGCGGCCGCTGCTGGGCGCCTCGTTCGTGCTCAGTGGCCGCTACCTGGTGCTGGACCGCCGCGTGCGCCTGCACCTGGAGCTGGCCGACACCGGCAACGGCCACGTGCTGTGGGCCGACACCCTGCGTGCCGAGGTGCAGGCCCTGTTCGACGGCAGCGACGATCTGGTGCCGCAGGTGGTGGCGCAGGTGGCGCGCCATGTGGCGGCTTACGAACTGGCCCGCGTGCGCAGCCTGCCGATGGATTCGCTGGAGTCCTACGCGCTGTACCTGGGTGCCGAGGGCCTGATGAGCAGTCTGGTGCTGCAGGATTTCCTGCGCGGACGCGAGGCCCTGGAGCAGCTGGCCGAACGCCACCCTCGCCTGGCTGCGCCGCACGCCATGCTTGCCAAGTGGCATGTCAACCATCTGGTGCAGGCCTGGAGTGCCGACCCCAAGGCCGATCGCAACCTGGGCATGGACCACGCGGCCCGCGCGCTGGACATCGACGGCGAGCACCCCATGGCCTTGTCGGCCGCCGGACTGGCGCAGCTCAACCTGAAGGCCGACGTGGATGCCGCGCGGCGTCTCTTCGAACGGGCGCTGCAGGGCGATCCGCAGCACGCGCAGACCTGGGCCTGGATGTCGGCCGTGCACAGCTACAGCCACGAGTTCGAGGCGGCCAAGGCAGCGGCGCACCGATCCCTGGCGCTTTCGCCGCTGGACCCTGAGCGCTACCTGTTCGAAGCTTATGCAGCGATGGCGCACATCGCGGCGGCCGATTACGCGCCAGCGGTGGACCATGCCCGGCGCTCGCTGCGCCTGCACGCGCTGCATGCGCCTTCGCACCTGATGCTGGTGGGCAGCCTGTGGCTGGATGGGCAGCAGGACGAGGCCCGCCTGGCCGCGCAGCGCTTCGTGCAGGCCTTCCCCAAGGTCAGCGCCGGCCCGCGCACCGCGGCGGGCAAGGGGGAAGCCGCCACCTGGCGCGATCACCTGGCCGATGCCGTGCGCGAGGCCGGCCTGCCGTCCGAGCCCACGGCACCGCCCGCACCACAGACACCCCCCACACCATCCAGGCCCCCCGCATCCACTTGAAGGCCGAGACGGCCGCCATCCGCACAACCGCTCACAGGGAGAAGACATGAGCAACGATGCCCGCGCCCGCGGCGCCGCCTTGGGCGGCGCGCTGAACCCCTGGCCCATCGATGGCGGTGGCCACAACCCGTGGCCGATCGATGGTGGTGGCCACAATCCCTGGCCCATCGATGGCGGTGGCCACAACCCCTGGCCCATCGACGGCGGCGGCCACAACCCCTGGCCTATCGACGGCGGCGGCCACAACCCCTGGCCTATCGACGGTGGTGGGCACAACCCTTGGCCGATCGATGGCGGCGGGCACAACCCCTGGCCCATCGATGGTGGTGGCCACAACCCCTGGCCGATCGGTGGCTGGGGGCCCGGGCCGGCGCGCCGGCTGGTCGGCACGCAGGCCGCCACGCGCTCGCCCTGGCCCTGGCGCGGCTACGACGCGCCCTGGACCTACTCCAGCCGCGGTGCGCTGATGGCACAGGCCCTGCGCAAGTCGCGCACCCGCCTGATGGGCGAGCGCGATGTGCGGCAGGAGGTGGCCGAAGGCGGCAGCATCAGCCCGGACAACGAGGCGCCTGCGCTGTGGTTCTGGGGTGCGCCGTTCCGCCAGCAGGCCGTGGTGGGCGAACTGCTGGGCTGCACACGCGTGGCAGGCGGCACGGTGAGCCTGATCGTTCCCGCACGCGAGGCGGGGGCCAAAGGGCGCCGCAAGGGGGCCGCAGCCGCGTCACCCGCCAGCCTGTCGCTGCTGCCGCTGATCGAGGTGCAGGGGCCGGCGGCAGGCTTCCATGCCGGCCGGCAGATCGACAAAGTGCTGCGCGCCGCCATCGAGCGCGAGGAGCGCCTGCCCGAGATCCTGTGCCAGGCCGAAGACTTCCGCCTCTTCTTCTACAGCCTGACCGGGCTGGACCGCGTGCCCTGCGTGCGCGTCAACGAACTGATCTCGCTGGCCTGGAGCTGGGCCACGCATGTGGTGATGATGCTGAAGAACAACCTGGCCGTGGCGCGCCCGGTGCAGCGCTCGCAACTGGTGATGCCGATCATCGCGACGCCGGCCCATGGCTCGCTGCCCAGCGGGCACGCGACCATCGCTGCGCTGAGCGCCCACCTGCTGGCAGCCCTGCTGTACGAAGGCGCCGCGGCTTCCGCGCGCCGTGACAGCGAGCGCGTGGCCGATCAGGCCGCGCGGCGCGCCGCGCGCCTGCACACGCTGGCTTCGCGCATCGCCTTCAACCGCGTGGTTGCCGGCGTGCACTTTCCGATGGACAGCCATATCGGGCGCCATCTGGGCGCGCACCTGGCGGCCGCCTTCCTGGCCTTGGCGCGCGGCGGCACGCTGCCGGCGGATGGCGGGCGCGTGGATGTGGCCGAAGAAGGCGCGGAGTGGACGGAAGATGCGCTGGCCCTGCCGCTGCCGGCCGGCAGCACGGCCAGCGGCGTCACGCTCGCCGCCCTGCCTTCACTGGCACTGATGTGGCAGGCCGCGCGGCGAGAGCTGGACCAGTTCGGTCTCTGAGGTCTCATTCAAGCCAACCGGCCCACGACATGCCCCGATGGAACCCTGCCCGGCCGCTGGCGGCCGAAGCGCCCGGCCCGAGCCTGCAAGCGCCGACAGCGCAGGCCGAGGCTGCGCCGATCGACCCCTACCTGCACTGGGCCGTGGCCACGCACTGGCGAGCGCAGCAGCGCCAGGCGCGCTGGGACGGCCCACCCGAAGACGCCGACCTGCGCATCCTGCTGCACGCCCCGCCGCAGCGGCTGCGCGCACTGCATGAGGCCGGCGTGGTGAGGATCGCGCCGGTCTATTTCGAGCCCATCCCCGGCACGCAGCAGCACGCGCACTTCGTCACCGCCACGCTGCCGCGCAGCGGCTTGCCGCGGCTGATGGCGCAGCAAGGTCTGCGCTGGACGCTGGCCGCACCGCGCCGCGACCAGAGCGCGCCGCAGGTGGGTTCTGCCCGCGGCTACTTCGGTGAACAGGCTGACATGCCGCCACCCCCTGCGGCCGAAGGCATGCGCTGGCCGGCCGCCGCGGCGGTCTCCCCGGGCAGCGTGGTCGGCGGCGCCATCGCAGTCATCGACGCCGGCTGCCCCTTCCTGCACGAGCGCTTTGCGCGGCGCCACGCGCCCGGCACACGCCTGGCCGCGCTGTGGGTGCAGGACAGCCTGCCGGCGACCGGGCCCTGGCATCGGCCGCCGGCGCTGGGCCATGGCCGGGAGCTGACGGGTCAGGTCATGAGCGATCTGTTCGAACAGGTGCACGGCCCGGGCGCCCAAGCGGGCTGCGCAGCGCCCGGCGAGGCGCTCACCTACGCGGCGCTGCAGCATCTGGTGGATGCCGACGATCCGCGCCGCCGGGTGCATCTGGCCACACACGGTGCGCACGTGCTGGACGTGGCCGGTGGCTCCACGGATGTGGTGGATGGCCGGGTGGACGCCGCCAGCGAGGCGGCGCTGATCTTCGTGCAACTGCCCGAAGCGACCGCGCAGGATCCCTCCGGTGGCGGCCTCGGGGCCGATGTGCTGGACGCCTTGCGCTACGTGCTGCGCGCGGCCGATCCCGCCAGCCCGCTGGTCGTGAACCTCAGCTTCGGCGCCACCGCGGGCCCGCACGACGGCAGCACCCTGATCGAACAGGCCATCGACGAGCTGCTGCGGGCCCGCCCGCGACAGTTTGCGCTGGTGATCGCCGCCGGCAATGCACGCCAGGCCGGCGCGCATGCCCTGCGTCGGGCACACGGTGCCGCAAGGCCTGCGGCCGGCCGCAGCGCGCTCTTTCGCATCGATGTCGCGCCGGGCGACAGCACCGACAGCTTCGTCGAGTTCTGGTACGCCCGCCAAACGCCGGCGCAGCCGGCCTTTCGCGCCCGCCGACCGGGGGGTGACTGGTCCGGCTGGGTCGGCCCCGGCCACGGCAGCCGCCTGAGCGATCCGGCCACCGGCGAGACAGTGGCCGCACTGCTGCACCCCGGCGCCGTGCCCAACGGCGCACGCGCGCTGGCGCTGCTGGCGCTGCGCCCCACCGAAGCGCCGGATGACGACGACGCACCGCTGGCCGAAGCCGGCCTCTGGGAAGTGGAGGCGCGTGTGGACGTCGGCACCGAAGGCGGTGGCGGCCCGCCGCTGGATCTGGACATCGATGCCTGGGTGGAGCGCGACGATCCGCGTGCCTTCAGCGGCCGGCGCGCGACCCGCTTCGTGGGGCTGGAGCCTGCTGACAGCCACAACACGCTCAACAGCCTGGCCAATGGGCGCGAGACCTTCGTCGTCAGCGGCTTTCGCTGCAGCGACGGCCAGGCCGTGGCCTATGCCTCGCGCGGCCCGCGGCCGCCACGGCGTCCGCTGCTGATGGCCGCCTGCGAGCGCGACAGCATCGACCCCGGCTTTCGCGCCGCTGCCGTGCGCAGCGGCGAGGTGCTGTCGATGAACGGCACCAGCGTCGCCGCCCCGGTGGCCACGCGCCAGATCTTCAACCTGCTGCAGGCCGCGCCCCAGGCCGGCCTGACGCGCGACGCGCTGGTGCTGGCGCTGCGGCGCGAGGCGCGTCACGCAGGGGCTTGGGTGCGGCTGGCGAGTTAGGGGTTTGAGGTGGTGCCGGCAGCGGGGTCATGCCAACCGGATCGAGGATCCGCCATGCGATCGCCAAGAGACCCGGCAGGACCGGTGCCCATGCACGCCTGACTGGGCAAGGAGCTGTGCGTGTGTCTTGTGTTGCGCGGTGGACGAAGCGGCGCTAGGAGTCCGCGCGGCAGAAGCCGCGCAGCCTCCTAGCCTGCGGCTTTACGCACGACTCCCCCGAGCCCCCTCCGAGAGGTAAGCGTCCGGCGAACCCGTCTTGACGACAGGCGTGGCAATCAGGCGGCGGCGCGTGGGTGCAGCCAGCGATGCGGTAGCAACTCGCCGATGCGATTGGCCGGCTGCGTGGGCAGCCGCTGGAGCACGTCGCGCAGGTA
>JAEUOZ010000008.1 GCA_016790225.1 Rubrivivax sp. | reverse complement strand
GACACCGAAAGGTCGCGCTGGTAGTCCGCCCGCCCGGGCTCGGCCTCGGCCAGCCGCTTTCTGATGGCCAGCGACTTCTCGAAGAACTCGCGCGCCTGCTCGCCCTGGCCCAGGGCGCTCATCAGATCGCCCAGCTTGCTGTAGGACACCGAGAGTCCGCGCTGGTAGTCCGCCCGCCCGGGCTCGGCAGCGACGCGCTGCTCGAACACCGCGGATACTTCGCGCGTCCGTGCCAAGGCCCGCTCCGTCAGGCCGAGTCGCATGCTGCCTTGCACTTCCACATCAGCCAGCGGTGCCCAGCCTGCGGTTGATGGAGGCAGGCGCGCCAAGGCCTCGGATGCCATGACCACGGCAGCAATGGTCTGCTGCTGCGCGGCATGAAACTCGCAGATCTGCAGAGCCAGCGCACATGCCTGTTCGAACTCGCCCGCGTCAAGGAAGTTGTAGGTCGCTTCGCGGATGTCGTCGTATGCAATGCCCTGTTCCCCTCCCCGCGCCAGGCGGAATTCGCCTGCCCGTCGGCATCGTGCCTGTTGCGCGGATGTCTCGCTCGACAAGCCGAGCGCCTCGGATGTCCAACGATGGACCCAATGGCCGCCTGCCACGGGAGTCACCAGGGACAGGCTCGCCAGGCGGTCCAGACGCATGGCCACGGCCTGTGCCTGCGCGGCCTGCGCGGGTGTGCCAGACAGCGCATGCGCCAGATCGCCCGGGGTCATGGGCAGGCTGGAGACCGCCAACTGCCTCAGCGCCTCTTCATCACCCTGCGCGCGCGCCACATCCAGCAAGGCATCGAGCAGGATGGTTCTGGCACCCAGCAAGGCCGTCAGGCGCAGCGCCTCGCCCAGCTCCGAGGGCGCGGTTTTCAGATCGATACCCGCACCGCGCGCCACCTCCCGCAAGCGGCGATTCACGTCCGGCAGGCGTGCCGCGCCATGGCGCAGCAGGCCATCCAGGAACTCCAGCATCCGGGGGTGCCCCCCCCACGTGGCGCATCACTTCGGCCAAGTCGGCGCGATCCAGTCCTTTCAGTGACTCCAGGCGCCACAGGAGCTTGCGAACCTCGGCTGGCGAGAGCGGCGGCATCGGCTGGTGGTGAAGTTCTTGCTCCAGCCCAGGTACCGGGTAACGGCAGGTGATCAGCAAGCGCCCGCGCTGGGCGCTGTTGACCAGAGACCTCAGCACCGCCTGGATCGCATCGTCCACAAAGCCCTGGCCGCCTGTCGTGAGGTTGTCCTCGAAGTTGTCCAGCACCAGCAGCATCCGCACCTGCTGGAGCAGCCCACCCAGCAGGCCCAGGCGAGCGTCATCGGCGAGTGCGCCGTTGGCCAGATGCTGCCCGGCCTGGGCCAAGGATGGATGAGCGTGGGACAGCAGCGCCAGGGAGACCGCTTGGGCCAGGGCACTGAGTGAAAGCTTGCCCGCCACGGCTGCCACGACCCAGCCTTCTTCCTGCAGCCGGGCCATGGCGCGCCCAGCGATCGAGCTTTTGCCGACACCGCCGATGCCGGTGAGCACCACGCCGCAGAGTTGGCCGCGCGCTGCCACGCTGGCCGGGTGGTCCCGCAGCACGCGCAGCACTTCGCGCAGTTCCCGGCGCCGGCCCACCAGTTCACCCAGGCCCAGGTTGGGCATTGGCCCTGCCGCGCGGTGCACCGGGGGCGATGACAGCGGTTCACGCGGCTGCGCAAAGTCCACCAGCGCGGCATCGTCGGCCGCGCCATAGAGCGCGGCCGTCGCATATTCGGCCCGCAACGCAGGCGGCGCGGCGCCTCGCCGCAAGGCATTCAGGCGCGCTTGTTCGAGCGCCTGTCGCGCGTTGGCCAGGGCTTGCGCGGGGCGGGCGTGCTCCTTCTCGGCCAACGCGGCGTAGAAGGCATGCGCCAGTTCGGAAGCGTAGCGGTCGGTCACGCCGGCCTGCATGGCCACCACCGCGGGCACACCGGCGCGCACCAACTCGACGGCCATGGCGCCGGCGTCGGCGCCTGGCGTGGCGCCGAAACAGCTGGAGAGGAAGACCAGGGGCACGTTGCGATGCGCCGCCAGCAGACTCTGCGCAAGTTCCCGGGCGCTCACATTGACGGGGGCCCCGTCTTCATCTTCCATCTCGATGCTGCCCGGCCCGCCATGGCCCGAGAGGTGCAGCACGTGATAGGCATCCCGGCTCAGGGCTTTGCGCACCTGATCGGGGTGGCCGACTTCGAGAAACCGCACCTCCGCGTTGCCCTGGTGGGCACGAGGTTCCACGGCGTCGAGGATGCGTTGCAGCTCGTGTTCCAGGTCCAGAACCGTGTTCTGCGTCTTGCCTTCATCCGGCGCCCCCACCGCAACCAGGATCTTGAGCGGAGATGCGGCCGCCGCTCGCTGGGCGGAAGGCGCGTCAGCCACGCGACGCCGCAGGCTCACGCCCGGCATCAACGCAGGCGTGTGCCCGGCCAGGCACAGTGCCTCGAAAGGCAGGGCGAGCAGATCGGCATCCACCGCTTCCAGGCACAGGTCCAGTGTCGAGAGGGTCGTGACGGACTCCAGGGCCTGGACGAGCGCCTTGCCCACATCCCCCGGGCAGAGCGTACGGCCCAGCCGTTCGCCGAGTGTCTGGAGATCCTGCGCACGGGTCGGCGATGCAGGGGCTGAAGCATCGCGCGGGCGGTCCTTGAGTTCGCCGCGCAAGAATTCGTCGAGCGACAGATGAAGCCCGGGGCTGATGCGGATGCCCTGATGGGCGGCCACCAGCGTTCCGTCGCTCAAGGCTTCGACGCTGACGCCCTGGTTCCCGTCTCGGCTGAGGCGCAGCGTGAACTGCCGGCTTTGCGGGTGCGTTGCGCGTGGGCCCGGGGGAGGCTTGCAGTCATGACCGAGGATGGCCTCGACGATCAGCTCAAACTGGTCGGCGCTGCGCCGCGCATAGCGCCTGAGCAGTGGCGGAATCGGCGCCTGCTCATCGAGCATCACCGGAATCAGGCGGCGTCCATCCTCCACCTGGAACAGCGTGATCGTGCTCACCTCGGCGCTGAACCACTTGCCTGGCCAGGGGGCACTCGAGAAGAACACCAGGCCAACGTCGTAGTCGGCTAGGCCATCGTTGATGCCTTGGACAAAGTCGTCGCCCGGGCGGATCTCCCACTTGTCGAACCAGGGGTCGATGCCGCGTTCGAGCAGCCGCGTGGCAAACGCCTCGACAGCCGGCTTGTCCACCTGCCGGTGACTGCAGAACACCTTGGGCGCCTGGGTCATGACGCTAGCCCTCCGCTGAACGCGAACGCATGCTAGCGCGGCTTGACGCGAAGAGGGCGCGGCGGCGCTTGCGGGGTGGATGGCCACTTCCCCCGCTGCGCCCACCGAGAACGCCACCGATGCCCGCTGGCGCAGCCTGCCACAAGCGCAAGCGGCCGAGGACGCCGGTCCGCCCGGCGTCCTTTGAGCGCTGCCGCTCGGGCTCAGTTGACGAGCTTGCCCAGCCGGATCAGCTGCGTTTCGCCGCCGCCGGCATGTTCGTCCACGCCGTCGTTGTCGGTCACGATCAGGACCTCGCCGTTGGGCAGCACGGCCACCCCTTCCAC
>JAEUOZ010000075.1 GCA_016790225.1 Rubrivivax sp. | reverse complement strand
GCCTCGTTGACGCGCTGGCGCGAGAGGCCGACGAGATAGCCCAGCTCCTGCTGCGTGATGCGCAGCAGCTCGCCCACGCCCGGGTAGAGCACGGGGTGGAACAGCGCCGCGAGGCTGCGCGCCACGCGCTGGTCGGGGTCGGTCAGGCGGTCGATCTCGCGCGCGGCGATGAACTGCCCGAGCCGCTCGTTGAGCTGCATCATCACGAAGCGGTTGAAGCCGATGCTGCGGTCGAGCAGCCAGTGGAAGGTGACCGCGGTGATGCCCGCCACGACGCTCTTGCGCAGCGCCTGGATGTTGTAGCGGTAGGGCTCGTTCTTCAGCACCGTGCCCTCGCCGAACCAGCCGCCCGGCGGCACGCCGGTGAAGGTGATCGGCATGCCGAGCGCACTGTCGTTGCTCATCTTGAGCAGTCCGTCGATGACGCCGAACCAGTAGGTGACCGGCCGGCCGACCCGGCAGACGAGCTCGCCCGGCTCCACCTGCACCACGCGCATGTCGGCGCGCACGCGGGCCCGCTCGGCCTCGTCGAGCCGCCCGAGCCAGGGGATGTTGGCCAGATCGGCCTCCTGCACCGGACGCGAGCGCGCCGGGGCCACGGCAGTGGCGTGGGACGCCGGTGGGAATCCGGCCTGGGCAGCGTGGGCCATCGGTGGAATGCCTGTCAGTGGGAACCCTTGGATTGTCGGCACACCGACAACATGGCGTCAAAGCGGCATCTCACAATCCGGCACCGACCGCCCAGCCACCGCCTGGGTGGGCCGGACCAGGGCACTTTGAGGAGATCCCGGTGCAATCGACGTTTCCGCGCCTGATGTTGGAGCACGCCGCCAAGCGCCCCGGCGCCCCGGCGTTGCGCGAGAAAGTCTTCGGCATCTGGCAGACGACCACCTGGGCGCAACTGGCGGCCGAAGTGCGCGCCATCGCCTGCGGCCTGGCCGAGGCGGGCCTGAAGCGCGACGACCACGTCGTCGTCGTCGGCGAGAACCGGCCGCGTCTCTATGCCTCGATGCTGGCCGTGCAGTCGCTCGGCGCGGTGCCGGTGCCGCTGTACCAGGACGCGGCGACGACCGAATACGTCTTCCCGATGCAGAACGCCGAGGTGCGCCTGGCCATCGTCGAGGACCAGGAACAGGTCGACAAGATGCTCGAGGTGCGCGGGCTGCTCGCCGAGAAGGGCGACCCCGCGGCGCGGCTCGACCGCATCTGGTACGACGACCCGCGCGGCCTGCGCAACTACGCCGAGCCGGGCCTCGCCTCGCTCGACTCGCTCATCGAGGCCGGCCGCGCCAAGGACCGCGCCGACCCCGGCTTCTTCGAGCGCGAGGTGGCCGCCGCCCAGCCCGGCGACGTGGCGGCGATGTTCTTCACCAGCGGCACCACCGGCAACCCGAAGGGCGTGGTGCACACGCACGCCACGCTGCTGGACCGCGCCGGCGCCGGCGCGCGCTTCGACCACCTCACCGAGCGCGAGGAGGTGCTGGCCTACCTGCCGCCGGCCTGGATCGGCCAGAACATCTTCAGCTACGCGCAGTGGCTGCACTGTGGCTACGTCGTCAACTGCCCCGAGAGCGCGGCCACGGTGTCGATCGACCTCAAGGAGATCGGCCCCACCTACTACTTTGCGCCGCCGCGCGTGTTTGAGGGCCTGCTGACGAGCGTGACCATCCGCATGGAGGACGCCTCGCGCCCGAAGCGCTGGATGTACGAGCGCGCGATGGCGGTGGCGCGGCGCGTCGGCCCGGCGCTGATGGATGGCAAGGCGGTGGGCTTCGCCGACAAGCTCGCCTACGCGCTCGGCAACCTCTTCGTCTACGGGCCGCTGCGCAACACGCTGGGCCTGAACCGCGTGCGCCTGGCCTACACGGCCGGCGAGGCGATCGGCCCCGACCTCTTCACCTTCTACCGCAGCATCGGCGTCAACCTGAAGCAGCTCTACGGCAGCACCGAGACGGCGGTGTTCGTGTGCCTGCAGCCCGACCACGAGGTACGCGCCGACACCGTGGGCGTGCCGATCGAGGGCGTGGAGATCAAGGTGGCCGAGAACGGCGAGATCCTCGTCAAGAGCGCCGGCCTGCTCAAGGAGTACTACAAGAACCCGGCCGCCACCGCCGAGGTGCTGACGCCCGACGGCTGGTACCACACGGGCGACGCCGGCTTCCTCGACAAGACCGGGCACCTGAAGATCATCGACCGCGCCAAGGACGTCGGCCGCATCATGGGCGGGCCCAACGACGGCGCCATGTTCGCGCCCAAGTACGTGGAGAACAAGCTCAAGTTCTTCCCGTTCATCAAGGAGGCGGTGGCCTTCGGCGACAAGCGCGAGAAGGTGTGCGCCTTCGTCAACATCGACATGGAGGCGGTGGGCAACTGGGCCGAGCGCCGCAACCTGCCGTACGCCGGCTACACCGACCTGGCGGGCAAGAAGGAAGTGCTCGACCTGGTGAAGGAGTGCGTCGAGAAGGTCAACGCCGACCTCGCCGCCGACGAGATGCTCGCCGGCAGCCAGATCAGCCGCTTCCTCGTGCTGCACAAGGAGCTCGATGCCGACGACGGCGAGCTCACGCGCACGCGCAAGGTGCGCCGCGGCTACATCGGCGACAAGTACCAGGTGCTCGTCGACGCGCTGTACGGCGGCAAGGGCGAGCAGTTCATCGAAACGGCCGTGAAGTTCGAGGACGGCCGCACCGGCAGCGTCTCGGCGACGCTGAAGATCATCGACGCGCGGGTCTTCCCGGCGGTGACGAGGAAGGCGGCATGAACGCGGTGTCCGAACCCCTCGAGAGGGCCGCCGCCGAAGGCGGCGGGCGCCGCGGCGTCGGCGAGGTCGTGCTCGAGGTGAAGAACATCTCGCTGCGCTTCGGCGGCGTCAAGGCGCTCACCGACATCAGCTTCGACGTGCGCGAGCACGAGGTGCGGGCCATCATCGGCCCCAACGGCGCCGGCAAGAGCAGCATGCTCAACTGCATCAACGGCGTCTACTCGCCGCAGGAAGGGCGCATCACCTTCCGCGGCCGCACGTTCGACCACATGAACTCGCGCGAAGTGGCCGAGATGGGCATCGCGCGCACCTTCCAGAACCTGGCGCTGTTCAAGGGCATGAGCGTGCTCGACAACATCATGAGCGGGCGCAACCTGAAGATGAAGACCAACATCTTCCAGCAGGTGCTGCGCAACCCCTGGGCCTCGGCGGCCGAGCGCGAGGAGACGGAACACCGCGAGTTCGTCGAGCGCATCATCGACTTCCTCGAGATCCAGGCCTACCGCAAGACGCCGGTCGGGCGCCTGCCCTACGGCCTGCAGAAGCGCGTCGACCTCGGCCGGGCGCTCGCCATGCAGCCGCAGGTGCTGCTGCTGGACGAGCCGATGGCCGGCATGAACGTCGAGGAGAAGCAGGACATGAGCCGCTTCATCCTCGACGTGAACGACGAGTACGGCACCACCATCGTGCTCATCGAGCACGACATGGGCGTGGTCATGGACATCTCCGACCGAGTGGTGGTGCTCGACTACGGCAAGAAGATCGGCGACGGCACGCCCATGGAGGTGCGCGCCAACCCCGAGGTCATCAGTGCCTACCTCGGCACGAGCCACTGAGCGAGCATCACCATGGGGTTCTTCCTCGAAGCACTGATCGGCGGCCTCATGAGCGGCATGCTCTACGGTCTGGTGGCGCTCGGCTTCGTGCTCATCTTCAAGGCGAGCGGCGTGTTCAACTTCGCGCAGGGCGCGATGGTGCTGTTCGCGGCGCTGGCAATGGCGCGTTTCTCGGAGTGGGCGCCGGGCCTCTTCGGCTTCGAGAGCAAGGTGCTGGCGAACGTGCTCGCGTTCGCCGGTGCGCTGCTGCTGATGGTGGCGGTGGCCTGGCTGATCGAGAAGCTCGTGCTCGGCCGCCTCGTCAACCAGGAGGGCATCACGCTGCTGATGGCGACGCTCGGCATCACGTACTTCATGGACGGTTTCGGGCAGACGCTCTTCGGCAGCGACATCTACAAGATCGACGTCGGCCTGCCCAAGGACCCGATCTTCCTGATGGAGTCGGTGTTCCCCGGCGGCGTGCTCGTCAACAAGGAAGACCTCTACGCCGCCGTCATCGCCGCCGCGATGGTGCTGCTGCTGACCCTGTTCTTCCAGTACACCGGCACCGGCCGCGCGCTGCGTGCCGTGGCCGACGACCACCAGGCGGCGCAGAGCATCGGCATCCCGCTCAACCGCGTCTGGGTCATCGTGTGGAGCGTCGCCGGCTTCACCGCGCTGGTGGCCGGCATCATCTGGGGCAGCAAGCTCGGGGTGCAGTTCTCGCTGTCGCTGGTGGCGCTGAAGGCGCTGCCGGTGGTGATCCTGGGTGGCCTGACCAGCGTGCCCGGCGCCATCATCGGCGGCCTGATCATCGGCGTCGGCGAGAAGCTCTCCGAGGTCTACATCGGCTCGCAGATCGGGGGCGGCATCGAGATCTGGTTCGGCTACGTGCTGGTGCTGTTCGTCCTGCTCGTGCGCCCGCAGGGCCTGTTCGGCGAAAAGATCATCGATCGCGTCTGAGCCCAGAAGCAGCCTCCGCAGGACAAGACCATGCTCTACCGCGAAAACGGCCAGTTCAAGACGGCCTACAGCACCGATTCGCAGATCTTCCCGATCGCCCAGGATCGCATCGGCATCGCCTTGCTGATCGCCTTTGCGGTATTCGGCGTGCCGCTGCTGGTGGCCGACGACTACCTCTTCAAGGCCATCCTGATTCCCTTCCTGATCCTCTCGCTGGCGGCCCTGGGCCTGAACATCCTGGTGGGCTATTGCGGGCAGATCTCGCTCGGCACGGGCGCCTTCATGGCGGTGGGCGCCTACGCGGCCTACAACTTCGTCGTGCGCGTGGACGGCATGCCGGTCATCGTGGCCATCCTGCTGGGTGGCTTCTGCGCGATGCTGGCAGGCATCGTCTTCGGCATCCCGTCGCTGCGCATCAAGGGTCTGTACCTGGCGGTGGCCACGCTGGCGGCGCAGTTCTTCTGGGACTGGGCCTTCCTGCGCATCAAGTGGTTCACCAACGATTCCGCCTCGGGCTCGGTGTCGGTGTCCAACCTGTCCTTCATGGGCATCAGCATCAACACGCCGGCCGAGAAATACCTCTTCTGCCTGGGGGTGGTGATCGTCTTTGCGCTGCTGGCCAAGAACCTGGTGCGCAGCCACATCGGCCGCGAGTGGATGGCCATCCGCGACATGGACGTGGCCGCCGCCGTCATCGGCATCCGGCCGGTCTACGCCAAGCTCACGGCCTTCGCGGTCAGCTCGTTCATCGTCGGCGTGGCGGGCGCGCTGTGGGGCTTCGTGCACCTGGGTGCCTGGGAGCCGGCGGCCTTCTCCATCGACCGCTCCTTCCAGCTGCTGTTCATGGTCATCATCGGCGGGCTGGGTTCGATCATGGGCAGCTTCTTCGGCGCGGCCTTCATCGTCATCCTGCCCATCTTCCTGAACCAGGCGCTGCCGGTGCTGGGCGATCTGGTGGGCGTGCACATCGATACCGCCATGGTGGCGCACAGCGAGTTCATGATCTTCGGCGCGCTGATCGTCTTCTTCCTCATCGTCGAACCGCATGGTTTGGCCCGTTTGTGGTCCATCGGCAAGGAAAAACTGCGCCTGTGGCCCTTCCCGCACTGACGAGTGCTCTCTCACCCCGAACCACCCTCTGGAGGCAGACATGAAATTCAAGTCCCTGAAGTTGGCCGCACTGGCTGCCACGCTGAGCGTTGCGGCCATCGGCAGCGCCTTGGCACAGGTCAAGGAGCAGTTCTTCCCCGTGCTGGTCTACCGCACGGGCGCCTATGCGCCCAACGGCATTCCCTTCGCCAACGGCTACGTCGATTACCTCAAGCTGGTCAATGCCCGCGGCGGCATCAACGGCGTGAAGACGATGTGGGAAGAGTGCGAAACCGGCTACGCCACCGACCGCGGCGTCGAGTGCTATGAGCGGCTGAAGGGCAAGCATGGCGGCGCCACCGTGTTCCAGCCGCTGTCCACCGGCATCACCTTCGCGCTGACCGAGAAGGCGCCCGTCGACAAGATCCCGCTGATCACTGCAGGCTATGGCCGCAGCGAGAGCACCGACGGCATGGTCTTCAAGTGGAACTTCCCGCTCACCGGCACCTACTGGGACGCGGCCGACATCCTGCTGCAGCACATCAGCAAGAAGGAAGGCGGCTGGGACAAGCTGCGCGGCAAGAAGATCGCGCTGGTCTACCACGACAGCCCCTACGGCAAGGAGCCGATCCCGCTGCTGCAGGAGCGCCAGAAGATGCACGGCTTCGATCTGCAGCTGCTGCCCGTCACGCACCCGGGCGTGGAGCAGAAGGCCACCTGGCTGCAGATCCGCCAGAACCGCCCGGACTATGTCTTCCTGTGGGGCTGGGGTGTGATGAACTCCACCGCACTGAAGGAGGCGCAGGCGACCGGCTTCCCGCGCGACAAGATGTATGGCGTGTGGTGGGCGGGTGCCGAGCCGGACGTCAAGGACGTGGGCGATGGCGCCAAGGGCTACAACGCGCTGGCCTTGCAGCACGGCGCCGAGCCCAACTCGGCCGTGGCCAAGGAAATCCTGGAAAAGGTCCACGGCAAGGGCCAGGGCACGGGCCCGAAGGATGAGGTCGGCCAGGTGCTGTACATGCGCGGCCTGAGCGCGGCCATGCTGGCCGTCGAAGGCGTGCGTCGCGCCCAGGAACGCTTCGGCAAGGGCAAGGTGATGACGGGAGAGCAGGCGCGCTGGGGCTACGAGAACCTCGCGCTGGACCAACCCAAGCTCGACGCGCTGGGCTTCAAGGGCGTGATGCGCCCCATCAGCACCAGCTGTGCCGATCACCGCGGCGCGACCTGGGCCCGGGTGCACACCTGGGACGGCAGCAAGTGGAACTTCACTTCCGACTGGTACCAGAGCGACGAGGCCATCATCAAGCCGATGATCCGCGCCGCGGCCGACAAGTACGCAGCCGAGAAGAAGATCACGCGCCGCACACCGGCCGACTGCCAGAGCTGATCGACCTCAGCTCGGCCGTGCCACGCCGGCGTCAGCTGGCGTGGCGCGGCCCGCGCGGGCGCACGGGTGCCCGCGCGAAGGCAAACCCAGATCGCTTGAGGCTGCGGCCGGCCCCGCCCACCCGGGCGGGCGGCAACGGCCCCGGGGAAGCATGCAGCGAGGACGCGAACGCGAAGTCATGGCAAACGTTCTACTCAATGTCAACGGCATCGAGGTCATCTACAACCATGTGATCCTCGTGCTCAAGGGCGTCTCGCTGCAGGTGCCGGAAGGCGGCGTGGTCGCGCTGCTGGGCGGCAATGGCGCGGGCAAGACCACCACGCTGCGCGCCGTGAGCAACCTGCTGGCGGGCGAGCGCGGCGAGGTCACCAAGGGCAGCGTCGAATTGCGCGGCGAGCGCATCGAGAAGCTCAGCACGGCCGACATGGTCGAGCGTGGCGTGATCCAGGTGATGGAAGGCCGGCACTGTTTCGCCCACCTCAGCATCGAGGACAACCTGATGACCGGCGCCTACACGCGCAAGGACGGCAAGGCCGCCATCGCGCAGACGCTGGAGAAGGTCTACAACTATTTTCCGCGCCTGAAGACGCGGCGCAGCTCGCAAGCGGCCTACACCTCGGGCGGCGAACAGCAGATGTGCGCCATCGGGCGGGCGCTGATGGCCAACCCGAAGATGGTGCTGCTGGACGAGCCCAGCATGGGCCTGGCGCCGCAGATCGTCGAAGAGGTGTTCGAGATCGTGAAGGACCTCAACACCAAGGAGCGTGTCACCTTCCTGCTGGCCGAGCAGAACACCAACATGGCGCTGCGCTATGCCGACTACGGCTACATCCTCGAGAACGGGCGCGTGGTGATGGATGGCCAGGCCAAGGCCCTGCGCGAGAACGAGGACGTGAAGGAGTTCTACCTCGGCATGGGTGGCGGCGATCGCAAGAGCTTTCGCGACGTCAAGAGCTACAAGCGGCGCAAGCGCTGGCTGGCCTGATCATCATGTCGGACGATGGGGGTTTTGCCCCGCCACCCTTCAAGGCCGCGGAGGCGCTGCTCACTGCCGGGCGCAGCCTGCGCGAGCTGCGGCTGAACGAGCGCGCCGGCGGCTTCGAGCTGCGCGGCCGGCGCGTGTGCGAGCTGACGCTCGACGGCGCGCAGATCCAGGCGCGCATGGCGCGCAAGCTGGCGCTCACGCCCGAGTGGGACCGCCAGACCCTGCGCTCGCAGCCCGAACTGCGCAAGTGGCTCGACGAGCTGAAGAAGCGTCTTGAACGCTGGGAGCGCGAAGACTGATGGCCTCCGAACGGACCCGCAAGCATCGATACCAGCCAGGAGTGCCCGCATGAACAGCGCCCCTTTTGACAGCCTGGAGAGGCGTGATCCGGCCGAACGCGAAGCCACCCTGATGGCGGCGCTGCCTGGCCAGATCCGTGCCGCACAGGCGGTACCGGCACTGGCCGCGCGGCTGGCGGGCGTCGAGGCGGATTCGATCGGCTCACGGGCTGCCCTGGCGCGCCTGCCCGTCACGCGCAAGGGCGAGCTGCTGGAAGCCCAGCAGGCCGGCCGTGTAGCGCCCGGTGAGCGCTGGGATCCCTTCGGCGGCTTTTCGGCCATCGGCTGGCGCAGCCTGGCCTCCACGCGCCGGACAGCGCAGCGCGTCTATCAGTCGCCTGGGCCGATCTACGAACCCGAGGGCGCCGGCC
This sequence comes from Rubrivivax sp., assembly GCA_016790225.1. The sequence continues at coordinate 57,553 of JAEUOZ010000075.1, read as the reverse complement.
GCGACCACTGGCGAACCGCCCGCGCGCTGTGGGCCGCGGGCTTTCGCGCCGGTGATCTGGTGCACAACAGCTTCAGCTACCACCTCACGCCAGGGGCCTGGATGATGGACAACGGCGCGCAGGCGCTGGGCTGCACCGTCTTTCCCGGCGGCGTGGGCAACACCGAACTGCAACTGCAGGCGATGAGCGAGCTGCGCGCCGATGCCTATGCCGGCACGCCGAGCTTCCTGCGCATCCTGCTGGAAAAGGCGGCCGAGGGCGGGCTCGCGCTGCCGCACCTGAAGAAGGCGCTGGTCAGCGGCGAAGCTTTCCCGCCCAGCCTGCGCGACTGGCTGGCCGAACGCGGCGTGAGCGCCTACCAGGCCTACGCGACGGCCGATGTGGGCACCATTGCCTACGAAACCGCGGCCCGCGAAGGCCTGGTGCTGGACGAAGGCCTGATCCTGGAGATCGTGCGCCCCGGCACGGACGACCCGGTGCCCGAGGGCGAAGTCGGCGAAGTGGTGGTCACCGTGCTGGGCGCCGATTACCCGCTGGTGCGCTTCGGCACCGGGGATCTGTCTGCCTTCCTGCCCGGCCCTTGCCCGACTGGCCGCACGAATCGGCGCATCAAGGGCTGGATGGGCCGCGCCGACCAGACGGCCAAGGTGCGCGGCATGTTCGTGCATCCCAGCCAGGTCGCCGAAGTCCTCAGGCGCCATCCCCAGGCGCTGCGCGCACGTCTGGTGGTGGCCGGCGAGATGGCGGCTGACACCCTGAGCCTGCGCGTGGAAACCGCTGCGGCTGACGAAGCCCTGCGCGACGCGCTGGCTGCCAGCGTGCGCGACGTCACCAAGCTGCGCGCCGATGTCGAACTCTGCACACCAGGCAGCCTGCCCAACGACGGCAAGGTCATCGAGGACGCGCGCAGCTACCGGTGAACCTGCGTCACTCCATGCCGGGACAGCCGATCCGGCGCGATGCCCATGCGGTGTCGCCCGACCGGCCGTAGGGGTACGTAATTGCCACCGCACAGGGTGGCGCGCCGCGACCTAGCATGCGGTCCTTTTCCAATCTCCCTTTCCACGTCCAATACGGAGACAAACCCCATGAAGAAGCTGCTGACCGCGCTTGCCTTGACCGTCGCCGGCACCACCGCGATGGCTGCGTACCCCGAGAAGCCCATCACCATCGTGGTCCCGTTTGCGGCGGGCGGACCGACCGACAAGGTGGCGCGCGACCTGGCCGAAGCCCTTCGCAAGCCGATGAACAATGCCGTCATCGTGATCGAGAACGTCGGCGGCGCGGGTGGCACCCTGGGTGCTGCCAAGGCCGCCAAGGCCACACCGGACGGCTACACCCTGCTGCTGCACCACATCGGCATGGCCACCTCGCCGGCGCTGTACCGCAAGATGCCGTACGAGACGCTGACCGACTTCGAATTCCTCGGCATGATCAACGATGTGCCGATGACGCTGGTCGGCCGCAACACGCTGCCGGCCAACAACATGGCGGAGCTGCGCACCTGGATCAATGCCAACAAGGGCAAGATCAATCTGGCCAATGCCGGACTGGGCGCCGCCTCTCACCTGTGCGGTCTGCTGTTCCAGCAGGCCATGGCGGTGGACATGACCACCGTGCCTTACAAGGGCACGGCACCGGCGATGACCGATCTGCTGGGCGGACAGGTTGACCTGATGTGCGACCAGAGCACCAACACCACCGGCCAGATCGAAGCCAAGAAGATCAAGGCCTTTGCCGTGACCACGCCCCGGCGTCTGAGCACGCCGGCGCTGAAAGATCTGCCCACGCTGGATGAGTCCGGCATGAAGGGCTTCAACGTGACCATCTGGCACGGCCTGTATGCCCCCAAGGGCACGCCCAAGCCCATCCTGGATCAGCTGAATGCCGCCCTCAAGGCCGCCCTGAAGGACGCTGACCTGAACAAGAAGTTCGAGGCCCTGGGCGCCGTGACGGTGACCGACAACCGCGTCAACCCGGCCGATCACAAGAAGTTCGTGGAAGCCGAGATCGCCAAGTGGGGCCCGGTCATCAAGGCCGCTGGCCAGTACGCCGACTGATCGTCGGCCGGTACCGCCACCGTGATCACAAGGCCGCCTGCGGGCGGCCTTGTTGTTGCTGCGGGCCGCCTGCGGGCGGCCTTCCTCTTGCTGCGGGCCGCCTGCGGGCGCGGCATCCAGGCATTCACCGCATGATCATGGGTATCGTCACCGGTCCGTCGTTGACCAGCTCCACCTGCATGTCCGCCCCGAACCGGCCCTGCGCCACCGGGGCGTGACGCTCGCGCGCCAGCCGCAGCACGGTCTCGTACAGCGCCTGGCCTTGCGCAGCGGGTGCCGCGCCGGTAAAGCTGGGCCGATTGCCGCCGCTGACATCGGCCGCCAGCGTGAACTGGCTGACGATGAGCAGGCCGCCGCCCACGTCCTGCACGCTGCGGTTCATGCGTCCGGCCTCGTCGCTGAAGATGCGCAGCTTCAGCAACTTGTCCACGAGCCGTGTCGCCTGAAGCTCGGTATCCGCCGGCTCGGCACACACCAGCACCAGCAGGCCGGCCTCGATGCGGCCGATGCATTCGCCCGCCACGCTCACCTGCGCCCGCGCCACACGCTGCACCAGGGCGATCACAGCAGATCCTTCTCGTCGCCGAAATGGGCCTCCATGTCCATGGGCAGCAGCTGGATCGTTGCGCGCAACCCGGGCACGGCGCTCATCAAGGCCTGCTCCACGGAGGCCCGCACGGCCGCCGCACGCTGCAAGGTCCAGCCGGGTGGCATGTGCATGTGCAGATCCACGAAGCGGCGCTGGCCGGCGCGGCGCGTGGTGACATGATCGATGCGCAAGGTCTTCTCGTCGACAAAGCCCTTGAGGACCTGGTCGATCGCCTGCTGCGTTTCCGGTTCGACCGATTGATCCATCAGCCCGCTCACCGAACGTGCCACCAGCGAGGCCCCTTCACGCAGGATGTTCAGCGCCACGGCGATCGCAATCACCGGATCCAGCCACAGCCAGCCCGTCACGGCCACCGCCGCCAGCCCGGCCACCACGCCCACCGTCGTCCAGACATCGGTGAACAGGTGCCGTGCATCGGCCTCCAGCGCCACCGAGCGGTGCTCGCGGGACTTGCGCAGCATCGCCCAGGCCAGCGCGCCATTCATCACCGTGGCGCCGATCGACAGCGCCAGCCCCAGGCCCAGCTGCTCCAGCGGCTGAGGGTTCAACAGGCGGCTGACCGCCGCCCAGATGATGGCCAATGCCGCCGCGAAGATGAGCACGCCTTCGAAGCCGCTGGAGAAGTACTCTGCCTTGTGGTGGCCATAAGGATGATCCGGATCCGGCGGCTGTGCGGCCAGCGTCACCATGGCCAGCGCAAACATCGCGCCGGCCAGGTTGACCAGCGATTCCAGCGCATCCGACAACAGGCTGACCGAGCCGGTGAGCCACCAGGCACCGGCCTTGAGCACGATGGTGGCGACGGCCACCACCACCGAGAGCTTGAGGTACGAGGCAACCTGCATGAACCGGCCCGTCAGCGCCTATCTCAGGGCTGCTGCCGGGTGCGTGTCTGGCAGGGGCTGCTCAGCGGCCATCCAGCCTCCCGGCTTCAGGCCAGGGTGACCCGAGCGAACCTGCGCTTGCCAACCTGGACCACATAGCTGCCCGCCGCGAGCTTCAGCCCCCGATCCGACACGGCAGCGCCGTCGATGCGCACGCCGCCTTGCTCGATCAGGCGATTGGCCTCGCTGGCCGAAGGCGCCAGATGGGCTTGCCGCAGCATCGCAGCGATACCCAGCGGCGCGCCGGAGATCGTCACCTCCGGGATCACGTCGGGCACGCCGCCGGCGGCGCGGTTGCGGAAATCGGCCTCGGCGGCTTGCGAGGCTGCCGCACCGTGGAAGCGGGTGGTGATCTCGTGCGCCAGCGCCAGCTTGGCCTCCATCGGGTTGCGGCCGGCGGCCACGTCGGCCTGCAACTGCGCGATCGCCGAAGAGGGCTGGAAGGACAGCAGCGTGTACCAGCGCCACATCAGCTCGTCGCTGATCGACAGCACCTTGGCAAACATGCTGTTGGCAGGCTCGGTGATGCCGACGTAGTTGCCCTTGCTCTTGGACATCTTCTCCACGCCATCCAGGCCTTCAAGCAAGGGCATGGTCAGGATGCACTGCGGCTCCTGGCCGTACTCCTGCTGCAGGTGCCGGCCCATCAGCAGATTGAATTTCTGATCCGTGCCGCCGAGCTCCAGATCGGACTTCAGCGCCACGGAGTCGTAGCCCTGCATCAGCGGATACAGGAACTCGTGCACCGAGATCGGCGTGCCGCCGGCAAAGCGCCGCGCAAAGTCGTCGCGCTCCATCATGCGCGCCACCGTGTAGCGCGCCGACAGCTGGATCAGGCCGCGCGCACCCAGCGGATCGCTCCACTCGCTGTTGTAGCGGACCTCGGCCTTGGCCACATCGAGCACCAGGCCGACCTGCTCGAAGTAGGTCTTGGCATTGGCCTCGATCTGCTCGCGCGTGAGCGCCGGGCGCGTCGAATTGCGCCCGGACGGGTCACCGATCAGCGAGGTGAAGTCGCCGATCAGCGGAATCACCGTGTGCCCCAAGTCCTGCAGCTGGCGCATCTTGTTGAAGACCACCGTATGGCCCAGGTGCAGATCGGGCGCCGTCGGATCCAGGCCGAACTTGATGCGCAGCGGCACACCGGTGTCGTGGGAGCGCTGCAGCTTCTTCACCCAGTCGGCCTGAGGCAGCAGCTCTTCGCAACCGCGCAGGCTGATCTCCAGAGCGGCGCGTACGGGCTCGGCAAGCGCGCTGGCCTCTTCGCCAGTTGTGACCTGATGTTCCATGGGCGGGTTCAAATCCTGGGAAAGTGCGGAATCTGTCGCATCTGGTGGCATACTGCGTTGCCTTTTTGCATCGCCCGCCGGTCCGGTTTGTGCTTCGTGCGCAGCCCATGATTCTAGGCGAGCGCCCTTGCAAACCCGATGTGACGTCCGCAGAGGAACCGCTCAGGAACCTTTTGCGGCCGGCGCGACTCAGCTCCTCGTCCCCATGCCCTGCGGAGGGCTTCTTTCGGCCTCCGCACCTGCTCGCCGACGGCTCTTCCTTGCCTTGAATCCGCAGTCTTCGCTCCCTTTTGCCGCGGCGCTCCAGCGTCTGAACCTGGTCAAGCACCGGCATGCCCGCGCGGTGGCTGCTGGCGTGGCCGTGGTCATGGGCAGCCTGAGCGCGCTGGCGCTGGCCGTCGCGCCGCTGGCGCCGGATCCGGCCGATCTGCCCCAGCGCTGGGTCACCGAGTCGGTACAGACGCTGGATGTGCTGCCGCAGCTGGAAGCGCTGGCCGAGCACCCGATGGAGCTGTCTCGCAGCCTGATCCTGCGCGGCCCGGAAGGGCTTGCGTCGATCTTCAAGCGTGCCGGTCTCGTGGATGCGGCTGCGCTGGGCCAGCTCGCGCAGCAGCCCCAGCTGCGCCAGGCGCTGGCGGCGCGCGGCGCACGCTCCCTTCAGCTGCGCATGACGCCGGCGGGCCGTCTGGTCGAGCTGACGCTGCGCCAGGGCAGCTCCGACGAGTCCGTGAGCGCCACGCACTTTGACCGTCTGGTCCTGCGTGCGGCGGGCGAGCGCTGGCAGGCCGAACAGCAGTCGGTGGCCTTGTCGACCGATCTGCGGTTTGCGGCCGGCACCATCCGCAGCTCGCTCTTTGCGGCCACGGACGACCTGAACCTGCCGGATGCCGTGGCCACGCAGCTGGCCGAGATCTTCTCTGCCGACATCGACTTCCACCGCGAACTGCGCAAGGGCGACAGCTTCTCGCTGGTCTACGAAGCGCTGACCGCCGACGGCGAACCCGTGCCCTGGTCCCAAGGCACCGGGCGTGTGCTGGCCGCCGAGTTTCGCAATGGCCCGCGGCTGCACCAGGCGATCTGGTTTGCCGGCGCGGAAGCGGGCAAGGGCGCCTTTTTCGATGCGCAGGGCAACAGCCGCAAGCGGCAGTTCCTGGCCAGCCCGCTGGAGTTCTCCCGCGTGACCTCGGGCTTTGCGATGCGCATGCATCCGGTGCTGCGCCAGTGGCGCGCGCACCGCGGCGTCGATTACGCGGCGCCCACCGGCACGCCGGTGCGGACTGTCGGCGACGGCATGGTCGAGTTCGCCGGTGTGCAATCAGGCTACGGCAAGGTCATCGAAGTGCGGCACGCGCAGGATCGCAGCACCTTGTATGCCCACCTCAGCCGCATCGATGTCCGTGTGGGTCAGCGCGTCACGCAGGGCAGCACGATCGGCGCGGTGGGATCTACCGGCATGTCCACCGGCCCTCATCTGCACTTCGAGTTCCGCGTGGCCGGCGTGCACCAGGATCCCCTGCAGATCGCGCGCCAGGCGCAGCAGATTCCGCTGGATGAGGGCTCGCGCCAGGCCTTCGGCCAGCACGCGCAGCGCATGAAGGTCAAACTCGTCCTGGCCCAGTCGATGGCCCCCGAAGCGGGCCGCCCGCGTTTCGAGTAACCCAGGCCACACCGGTCGGCCGAGCGCGATGTGGACCATCGGCCTGATGTCCGGCACCTCGGCCGACGGCGTGGATGGCGTGCTGGTCGAGTGGCCGCCGGACGGTCGACCACGACAGCTGCATCACGAGTACCGGCCGTTCGACGATGCGCTGCGACACAGCCTGCTGGCGCTGAATCGCAGCGGGCCCGATGAACTGCACCGTTCGGCACTCGCGGCCAATGCGCTGGCCCGGGTCTATGCAGACGTCGTGACGGCCCTGCTCGCCAGCAGCGGACTGCCGGGCCGGGAGGTCGCTGCCATCGGCGCTCACGGGCAGACCGTGCGCCACCAGCCAGGGCTGCATGACGGCACGGGCTATACGCTGCAGTTGCTCAATGCAGCGCTGCTGGCCGAGCTCTGCGGCATCGACGTGGTTCACGACTTGCGCAGCCGCGATGTCGCCGCCGGCGGCCAGGGGGCGCCCCTCGTGCCGGCTCTGCATCAGGCCTTGTTTGCGGCACCGGACGAAGTCGTCGCCGTGCTCAATATCGGCGGCATCGCCAACCTCAGCCTGTTGCCGCCGCCATCGGCCTCGCCTCCCGGCGCGGTACGCGGTTTCGACTGCGGGCCCGGCAATGCGCTGATGGACAGCTGGTGCGAGAGCCACACCGGGCAGCCTTATGACGCCGAAGGCCGCTGGGCCGCGCAGGGCCGACCGATTCCCGCGCTCTTGACACGCCTGCTGAGCGAGCCCTTCCTGACCCTGCCGCCACCCAAGAGCACGGGTCGAGATCTGTTCGACCGGCACTGGCTGGAGCCGCGGCTGGAGGGTTTTGCACACACCGCGCCGGCCGATGTCCAGGCCACGCTGGCCGAATTCACGGTTCAGGCCGCTGCCCAGGCCCTGATGGCCCAGGCACCGGACACAAGCCGGCTCGTCGTCTGCGGGGGCGGTGCCCGCAACCGCCTGCTGATGGATCGTCTGGCAGCGCATCTGCCGCGGGTCAAGGTGATCGACAGCGGGCAACTCGGCTTGCCGGTCGATCAGGTGGAAGCGCTGGCCTTCGCGTGGCTGGCACGCGCCCACCTGCTGCAGCAACCGGGCAACCTGCCCGCCGTGACCGGCGCCCGTGGAAGTCGCCGCCTGGGGTCCCTCACACCTGCCCGCTGACCCAGGGCCACCCGGAAGCATGGCCTCGCAGCGAGGGCCTGCTCCTACAATGGAATTGACCACCGCGGTAGCCTGACGCCGAAGTTGAGTCGTCTGCGTTTCAGTCCTCATCAGGCCCGCGGCAAGCCGCCCCGGGGGCGGCTGATCTGAAGCGTCAGAGTCAGGCCGCTGGCTGGCACACTACAAGGAAGTCGTATGGGAACTCAAGCCGCTGGGGCGCGCACGCCCTTGAGCGATGAACGGATCGTTGCCTTGTATGGCGAGATCCTCGCGCCCGCTTCGCTGCAGCGCCACGACAAGACCGGCGGCTGGTTCCAACGCTACTGCGGCCGTCTGGCCGAGCCCGGCCAGGGCGAACGCTATCTGCGCGCCATTCGCAATTCGCTCAAGCTGCAGGATCAGCCCGTTCAGGGCCAGAAGGTGCTGGAGGTCGGCAGCGGCTTCGGCCTCACCTGCCTGAGCCTGGCGCTGCTCGGCGCCGAGTCCGTGCATTGCCTGGACACCAACGAGCAGATGGTGGACACCATGCGCTCGTACCTGAACGATCTGCCCTGGCCTCTTCCCGTGCATCCTCAGGTCGGACTGGCCTACGCGCTGCCCTATCCGGACAACCATTTCGACCGGGTCATCACGGTGGAGGCCATGTCGCACTTCCTGCACCCGGAGCGCTGCGTGGCCGAGGTGCACCGCGTGCTGAAGCCCGGCGGCCAGTACATCATTGCGGACGACAACAACGCACTCAATGATCAATCGGTGAAGGAGACCCACGAGGTCTGGGATCGCTTCGAAAACGGCCCGCCGACCGAAGACATCCACGGGCACCGTGTGCGCGAGCCCTACGTCGATCGACGCAGGCGTCTGATCGCTGCCGCGTACCCGGCACTGGCCGGCTCCGAGCTGGAGTTGCTGGCGCGGCGCACCGCCTACATGGTGAAGGCCGACATCCTGGCGGCGGCGCAGCGTTACCTGATCGACAAGACCTTGCCAGACAGCACCTACCGCCGCGATATCTGCCCGGTGGAGCCTGAATCCGGCCAGTTCATCGAAAACCTCATCGATCCTCTGGCGCTCACGGGCCAGCTTGAAGCTCTGGGGTTCCAGGCACAGCCGGAGGCCTACTTCGGCGGTGAGAGCCGTGGCGGGCTGCTGTATGCCGCCAACAACCTGCTCAACGGGCTGGTGCCGCGTTCGATGCTGTTCGCACGAAGCGATGGCTTTCGCATCCGCGCTCAGAAGCGCAGCTGATCAATCGAAGGTGTCTGCTCAGCCTTCGTAGACCGAAGGCGGCAGCAGCACCAGGTAGCTGCTGGGCGGTCCACCGTCGTTGAAGTTGGTGGCAAAGAGGATCCGGCTGCCGTCCCGGCTGACCGTGGCCTGATGCTCGCCGAAGTAGCCACCGTAGCGCGCAGCGGCCCGCGTATGGGCGACGCTCAACTGTCGCCCGCCCGGCTTCAGCTCCACGAGCATGATCTTGCGCTGCGCCGGCTGCAGCACGGGGTCAGGCGTGACGCGGCCATGTTCGGCGCTGTCGGCATAGGTGCTCATCACCACCCAGCCGGGCCGTCCAAAAGCCTTGCCGGAGAAGTGCGCGGCCCCGATCGCTGCGCCACGTCGCGGGTACAGGCGCATGAGATCAAAGCCCTTGCCCGTGGCCAGATCCTTGACCCAGACCACGCCGTCCTTGTAGTTCGTCGCGACGTAGAAGTCTTCGCCTTGCGGCCCGTAGGCCAGATCGCTGTGTTCGCTCTCGCTGTGCAGGAGGCGGAAGCTGCTGAAGTCGCGTGTGTAGCTGCGCGTTCCCAGGGATGGCTGGTAGGCCCATGACGGCACCACGTAGCGCCCGCTGGGCGAGATGCTGATGTGATCCGGCATCGCGCCGCCAAAAGCCGCCGCATCCAAGGTGCCGACGATGCGGTTCTCCACACGGTCATAGCTGAACAGACCATGGATCGAGACCTGTTTGCTGGCCTCGTTGTAGGAGGTGGCCATGAAGGCGAACCACCGCCCATCGGCCGACGAACAGCCCTCGCCCTTGGTCCATACTGCGCGTGCCGCGGGCCAGGGCAGGCGCCCACGGAAATCGGCCATCACGGTATCGAATTCGCTCTCCACATCCTTTTCCCACCACACCAGCCCGCCGAAGCCCGAGGTGAACCAGAGCTTGTTCGGATCCGTGGGATGCCAGATGGGCTCGGCGTCGCCGGCCATGTTGCGCAAGGCGCCGGACGGCCCCGCACGGCGCAGCGGCGTGAAGCTCAGTGCGTCGTACAACAGCCAGTAGCCGTTGCTGGTGTTGGCGAGGAAGCGCGTGTTGTCGGCATTGAAGGCCTGGCGGCGGCTGTATTCTTGCCGCACGTGTGTGGCACCGGGATAGTCTGCAGCTTCGGTGACGCGGTAGACACGCGTACCGTAGACCGGATCGATGTAGCTCGGCGTGGCGAGCCCGGCCGCCCGACTGCGCGGCTGCGGGACTTCGGGGATCGGATCCGCCGCGAGCGGCTTGAGTCGGAAGTTGGGTGGGTAGAAGCTGCTTGCCGCCTGGGCTGCCAGCGCGGCATCGGCACGCGACGCGGCGGGTGCCGCGTCGACGATCGCCGGCCACCCGAGGCCACAAGCCAGACTGCCCCGAAGCCACTGCCGGCGATTGAAGGAGGAGATCGACACGTGTTTCACCTCGGCCGCGCCGCCGGTGGTGGAAAGGCCGGCTTCACGGTGGCCAGGCTCCTGGGCGGCGCGGGCGGCGCAAGGCCTGCGCGCGCAGCCTGCTGTCGATCACGCTGTTCCTGCTGCTTGATCAGCAGCGCGCGCGCCACCAGCGCCGCCAGGATCCAGTAGTTGCCCATCACGTCGCCGTCGAGGAAGCGGCTGCCGTAGACATTGCCCAGCACCACGGCCAGCGTGGCCATCACGAAGCCGACACCCAGCGTACGCGCCTCTTCATCGTCCTTGAAGCGCGCCAGTCGATGACCCAGCGAAAGCAGGCCCATGAGCAGGGCCAGCAGGAACAGCGGCGCCACGACACCGGCCTCCGTGGCCAGCAACACATAGAAGTTGTGGGCGTCCTTGCCAGCGAGCGCATGAGGCACATAGGGTGAGATCTCGCGCTTGAAGCGGTTCAGGCCGATGCCCAGGGGACGCTGGACCATCAGCTCGCCCGCGCCAGCCCACAAGGTGAAGCGGCTTTCGGTGCTTTCGTCGTACTGCTGATCGGCTTGGGGGTTCTCCGCGCTGGTCTGCGGCGCGACGATTCGGAAAGGATTCTCGAAACTCAGTTCGGACAGCTGGCCGTACAAGGGGCCGCTGCTCGTCACCGGCGCGTCGAATGCAGGAGCCTGCGGCTTGTAGCTCTTGACCTCGAAGGGATCGAGGGTCGTCATCTCGATGCGATGCACCACGGTCTCGGGCACCCAGAGCTCGTAGTGCCACAGCAGCGTGGCGGCGAACAGCGCGATCAACAGCTGCTTGCGCATCGCCAGCAACAGCAGCAGCACGGCCATGATGAAGTAGGCCTGCCGCGAGTAGGAGTGAAAGATCGAGAAGACGCCCAGGAAGAAGATCAGCACACAGGCGATGCGCAACCAGGGACGCGACTTCATGAACAGCGCCACCGCGCCGACCAGCTGCAGGTAGATGCAGAAGAAGACCGCCGAGCGGTTGGCGTCGTTGACTGCCCAGCCGAAAGGCGCCGCCACGCGCTTGTTCTCGTTGAAGGTTCCCAGGCCGTAGTCCATCGCTTGCCGCACGCCCAGCACGCCCGAGGTGAACATGACGAAAAGGATCAGCAGCACCAGGATGCGCACGGTCTTCATGTCCCGCACGGCATGAAAGTACAGGAAGTACAGCAGCAGGTAGAAGACGGCGTTCTTGTAGACGGTCATGTCTTCGACCCAGGCCGAAGAATCACCGACCAGCGCGATCAGGAAGGCCCAGGTGAGCACGAGGATGAACAGCAGGATGGGCAGCTTCAGCGGCGTGGGCTCGGACGGCCGGTAACCGGCCAGCGCCAGCACGCCCAGCATCAGCACGAAGAGGATGTTGGCCGGATTGACGCCACGCACCCCGGTCTCGATGCGGATCTGCGCCAGGTTCGGCAGATAGAACACCATCGCCATCATCAGGCCCAGCAGCACGCCCGGCCAGACAGAGTCGGGCGTGGCAAACATCGGCCCAGCCGGCCGTGCCTGGGCGTTGCCCCACCACGTGGCATCCAGATGCTGCCGGCGGACGGTCTGGTTCTTGTCGCGTCGGGAGAACATCAGCAGGTTCCGTGCTTGCAAGGTTGGCGGAGGGCTCTGGACCAGGCTGCCGGCTTCAGAAACGCAGGTGAGCGTCGGCGATGCCGCGCTCCAGCGCGCCGCTGAAGGCTCTGCGGAAGTCCGGCAGTTCGGCATCGGGCATCCCGATGCGGCGCAGCCGGCTGCGCTCGTAGTCCGGGCGGTTGGTGCCGGGCAAGGTGGCCAGCGCGTAAGAGAATCCCAGCTCGCGCGAGAGCCGCTGCGCCGTCGTCTGCAGACGCCCGCCCGGGTAGGCGAAGCCGCTTACCGGCTCCTGCAGCAGGCTCTCCAGCGTGCGGCGGGACTGCAGCATCTCGCTGCGGGCCGTGGCCTCGTCCGCCAGGGCCAGATTGGGATGCGTGACGGAGTGCGCGCCGATCTCCACCCCCTGGCGCCGCAGCTCGCGAACCTGCTCCGGCGAAAGCCGCTCGGCGCGTGTGGCCCGACCATCCACCGGGCCCAGGACCTGCTCCAGCAGGGCAATGCAGCGTTCGCACTCCGGCCGATCCAGCGACCACAGCAGGTCCAGCACGCGCTCAGCGTTGGCGGCAGCCGTCACGCCCCTGAGCGACAGCGGCTCCGACTGCAGCGCGAGGCCCACGTCCCGCAGATCCAGCTCGAAGCGGCGTGTGCCGGCCAGCAAGGCGACAACCCTGTCCCACCAGAGCATCGTGCCCTCCTCCAGGCCGCCGGTGGGCACGTAGACCGAAAAGGGGACGTCGTAGCGCTGCATCACCGGCAAAGCCCGCGTGAGGTTGTCCAGATAGCCATCGTCGAACGTGACCGAGAGCGCCCGCTCAGGCAAGGGCTCGCCCAGATCGAGGCGGCGCATCGCCTCGCTGACCGTGAGGATGTTGAAGGTCGAGCGCAGGTAGCGGATCTGCCGCTCGAATCGATCCCGCATCACGCACATGCCGAGCTGAAAGGGATCCTGGGCCGGGTCGTCGATCACCCGGTGATACATCACGATGGCCCAGGCGCCGGGCTCGGCACTGACCTGCTCGATGCGCCGCCCGTAGATGCCGGTGGCATCCAGCATCGGCGACACCACGGCCTTGGTGAGTGCCTTGAGGGGCTTGAGCATGGTCAGCAGCCAGGCCCGCGATCAGGCCGCCCGAACGCGGGCCGGCGAACGGCCATCGACGAAGCGGCGCGCCCAGGTCTCGTAGGTCAGCACCAGCCACAGCATTTCGCTGTGATCCTGCTGGCCAGTCAGATGACGTGCGAAGCAGCGCTGCAGGCCTTCCGGGCGGAAGAGGCCACGCTCGCGCAGGCTGCGCGACGCCAGCACATCGGCCATGCGTTCGCGCAGCTCGTGACGCAGCCAACGCGCCACCGGGATCGCAAAGCCTTGCTTGGGCTTGTCCAGCAGCGCCGCCGGCAGCAGCCTTCGCGCCACTTGCTTGAACAGGTACTTGCCCGTGGTTCCGCGCAGCTTCATGTCAAAAGGCAGGCGTGCGGCGAACTCCAGCAGCTGGTGATCGAGCAGCGGCGACCGGGCTTCCAGCGAGTGCGCCATGGTCATGCGGTCCACCTTGACCAGGATGTCGTCCACCAGGTAGGTGGCCATGTCGCCTTCCAGCATGCGGTCCAGTGCGTCGCCGCCGCCGGCACCGGCAAAGGCGCCGCGCACGCTGGCGAAGGGATCCAGCATCGCCGGCTCCAGGGCCAGGACTTCGCCCAGATCCTCGCGCGTGGCCAGCGCCACACCGCTCAGATAGTCGTCCGGCCAGGCCTGCGACAGGCGCGCACCGATGCGACCCAGCCGTGCGCCACGCGCACCCGGCAGCAGGGCCGAAGCCACCGCCAGCCCAGGCCCGGCCAGGCCCAGGCTGCCCTGTCGCAGGTCGAGCAGCTGACGGTACTTGCGGTAGCGCTCGTAGCCGGCAAAGAGCTCGTCGCCACCGTCACCCGAGAGCACCATCTTGACGTGTTGCGCGGCCAGGCGAGAGACCAGCCAGGTGGGCACGGCCGAGGCATCGCCAAAGGGCTCGTCGAAGGACTCCACCAGCGTGTCCAGCAGGCTGACGGCATCGGCCTCGACGATGAATTCGTGGTGCTCGGCACCGATGTGCTGCGCCACGCGGCGAGCATCCGGCAGCTCGTTGAAGGCCGCTTCGCGGAAGCCGATGGAGAAGGTCTTCACCGGCTGCGTCATGTTGCGTGCCATGAGCGCCGCGACCACCGAGGAATCGGTACCGCCACTGAGGAGGGCCCCAAACGGCACATCGCTGACCAGGCGAACGCGCACGGCGTCTTCCAGCTGCTCCAGCAGCTGCTCCTGCAGCGTGGCTTCATCGGCCGTCCACTTGGGACCAAACACGGGTGACCAGTAACGGCGCTGGCGCAGGCCACGGTCGTCCAGCACCAGCACGTGGGCGGCCGGCAGCTTGTGCACGCCTTCGTAGATGCTGGCCGGCTGCGGCACGTAGCCCAGCGCAAAATAGTCGCGCGTGGCCGAAGTCGAGATGGCAGGGTCGAAGCCGGGCACCTCGAACAGGCACTTCAGCTCGGAAGCGAACGCCAGCGTGCCGTCGGGCAGCTGTGTGGTGTAGAGCGGCTTCTTGCCCAGCCGATCCCGCCCGAGCACCAGCCGGCGCTGGCGCAGATCCAGGATGGCCACGGCAAACATGCCACGCAGGTGGCTGAAGCAGTCTTCGCCATACTGCTCGTAGGCGTGCACGATGCACTCGGTATCGGTGTTCGTGTAGAAGCGGTGCCCCAAGTCCTCCAGCTGCGCGCGCAGGGCCTTGAAGTTGTAGATCTCGCCGTTGAAGACGATCCACACCGAGCGGTCCTCGTTGTGGATCGGCTGGTGGCCGCTGTGCAGATCGATGATGGCCAGTCGGCGCATGCCGATGTGGCCGCTCTCATGCGAGAAGACGCCCTGATCGTCCGGCCCGCGATGGCGGATGCGGCCGCACATGGCTTCCACGACGGCCGCGTCCAGCCGCACCGGCCCGTGAGGGCTGAAAACGCCGGCAATGCCGCACATCAGCAGAACTCCTTGCGCGGTTGACTAACGGATAGGGTCATGTCACTGGTCACACGTGTAGGCTCGAGCCTTGCCCGAGAGTTCAAGGCCGGCCGACCGTTCGCAGGCCAGCCTCCAGGGGGCTCAGATCGCGATAGGTCTTCTGCAGGGTGTCCACGACGGCACCGATGGATGCCTGCTCTTCCACCAGCTGGCGCGCCTGCTGGCCCAATTGGCGCAAGCGCGGCATCGGCGTCTCGCGCACGGCACACAGGGCGCGTTCCAGTGCCGCCAGATCCCCGGCCGGAAAGAGCCAGCCGGTGCGTCCGTCGATCACCCAGTCTTCCGTGCCGCTGACCTGCGAGCCCACCACGGGCAGACCGGAGGCCATGTACTCGAGCAGCGAGTTGGACAGGCCTTCGTACTGCGAGGTCAGCAAGCCGAAGTCCGCCAGCGCCAGGTATCGCTCGACCTCGTTCGTGGCGCCGGTGAAGACGATCTGCTGCTCGATGCCCAGTTCGCGCCCCATCTCCGCCAGCACGGTGCGCAGGCTGCCATCTCCGACCAGCAGCAGCGCGGCATCGCCACGTCCGGCAAATGCCTGCGCCCAGCCCTTGACCATCAGCTCGATGCCTTTCTCGGGCTCGAGACGGCCGACGAAGATGCCCACGCGCTCACGCAAGCCGCAGAGCTGCCGGCGCAGATCCTGATCGCGCACGACGCGGGCAAAGCGCCGCGTGTCCACGGCATTGGGCAAGTGCAGGACCTTGCGCGCATCGAAGCCGCGCTCGGCCAGCAAGGCCCCGATGCGCCGGCTCGTGGCCTGGTAGGCAGAGCTGCCCAGCAGCGCGCTCTTGCGCAGGCGGCCGCCCAGCCGCGGCTCCTTGTCGAGGATGCCGCCACGCATCTCCGTCATCCCGGTCAGCTTGACCAGCACAGGCTTGTCAAGCCAGCGGCCCATCAGGCTGCAGACCGCCGCCATGTTGCCGGCAATGTGGGCATGGATCACGGCGTAGGCATGCCGGCGCGCAAACAACAGCCAGGCCAGGCTCAGCAGCATCCAGCCGGCACCCAGCCAGGGCACCTTGGGATAGGCAATGCGCGTGACGGGAATGCCTTCGATCTGTTCCCGAGGCTGTTGCGGGCCACCGGCCACCATCGGCACGATCACCTCCAGCGCCTGGCCACGCCGCAGGAACTCCAGGCCCAGGGTACGCACCTGCGATTCCGCGCCGCCGCCGCCCGGCGAAGGGAAGGTGCTCTCCAGCACCATCAGCACGCTGTAACCCTGTTCACGCATGGGTGTCGACCCTTTCGCGGTGCCACAGTTCGAGCATCAGCAGCATGTGCAGTTCCATGGAGTGGTCCCAGGCGCCGCGCTCGTGCCGTTCGAGGAGCTGGCGCACGAAGCCCGGCTCGAAGAGACCGCGCTGTGTCGCGCGTCCGGACAGAACGGCCTCGCGCACGAGATCGTGGTAGCGACCGCCGCGCCGCAGCCAGACGCTGATCGGCAGGCCGAAACCCTGCTTGCGCTTGTTGCGGATGGCTTCGGGCAGGATGTCGTCTGCCGCTCGCTTGAAGAGGTAGCGCTTGTGCTTGCCGCGCAGCTTGTCGCGCCAAGGCAGGTGTCCGGTGAAGTCGATCAGGCGCCGGTCCAGATAGGGGAAGCTCACGTCCACGCCCGCCAGGCGTGCGGCGCGCACGACCTTGACCACATCGTTGTCGGCGATGGTCATCTTCAGGTCCAGGTACATCAGCCGGTGCAGGGCATGGTCCGCCTCGGCCCGGGCGTAGAGCCCGCGCTGCACGTCCAGCGCATCGTCCGGCCTGACGAGGCCCTGGAAAGCAGGGCTCAGCAACTCGCCGAAGTGCTTGGAAGCGAAGGCGTCGTCACTGTAGAAGCGATCCGGGTTCGGCAGGCTGCCGCGGTGCACGAAGTTCTTGACACGATTGGCCCAGCGCGCATCGACGCCCGACAAGGCGGCGGCCGCGCCACGACCGAGCCATCGCAAGGGCGACGGCGCGCCGTGGAACATCTCGAAGATGGCGTCCTTGCGGTAGCGCTCATTGCCGCCGAAGATTTCGTCGCCGCCATCGCCAGCCACCAGCTGCGTCACGCCGTGGCGCGCGGCCAGCCGGGCGCAGTGGAAGGTCGGAATGGCCGAGGCGTTGCCAAACGGTTCATCGTAGCCGCTGACGAGCTGGCTCAAGGCCTCGACGCTGTCGTCCTCGCTCACCCGGTACTCGTGCGCCTGAAGGCCGAAGGCGCGGCTGGCGATGCGCGAGTACTCCAGCTCGTCGTAGCCCTCCTCGGCAAAGCCGATGGAAAAGCTGTTGACGGGGCTTTCGTGCGCGCGAGCGAGGATGCCGCAGATGCTGGAGCTGTCCGTGCCGCCGCTGAGAAAGGCGCCCCATCCATCACGGTCACCAGGACGGTAGTCTTCCACCGTTCCCACCAGCTGACGCCTCAGATCCGCCACCCGTTCGGGCTCCGGCTGGCGGGCATCGGCGGGATAGCGCGCGTCCCACCAGGGCCTGACCTGCGCTTCACCACGATCCAGCGTCAGCGTGCAGCCTGCGGGCAGCTTGGAGATGCCTTCGATGGCGGTGAGCGGTGCCGGCACATAGCCGAAGTTCAGGTACTGGTAGATCGCTGCCGGCGAGGACTTGCGCGGCACCCGGCCGGTCGCCAGGATCAGCCGCAGGTCACTGGCGAGCAGCCAGCCGTGATCGGTGCTGGCCCAGACCAGGTTGCAGGTGCGAAAGGCGTCCGTGCTGGCCTGGACACAGCCGTTGGCGGCATCCCAGCCCAGCAGGATGAAGCGCCCCTGCAGGTCCTGCGGACGCCCGTCTCGCTGCGCCTGCCAGCTGGCCAGCGGCCCTGCAAGGGCATCGCCGACCGTCGAGCTCTGGCGCCCCTGCGGCGGCGCAAGCGCCATCCCCAGCATGCCGCAGGTCTCGGCGTGCGCAGCGACAGCACCACGCCACCACAAGCGCAGCCCCGGGGCCGGCTGCGCTGACTGCACGGCGGCGGCAGCCGGCAACGGCGGCCAGGTCTCTGCCTGCAGCAGCGACTGCGGAGCCGGCAACCCTGCATCGCCAAGCCACAACAGGAAGTCACCCAGGGTGCCGGACATCGCCACCCACCTTGGAACGAGACGCCGGCCGCAGCCGGCCAGGTTGACCATGGGCTTCGCGGTAGACGCGAGCCAGCGCTGCCACCATGGGGCCGACGGCAAAGGATCTGCGGACGCGCTCCGCGCCGTGTCGCCCGAGACTCTCGCGCAAGCCACGGTCCAGCGCCAGGCGCCGCAGCGCTGCGGCCAGCGCGGCGTCGTCGCCCACTTCGAACAGCAGACCCGTGCGTTCCGGCTCGACCAGTTCGACATTGCCGCCCGCACGCGAAGCGACCACCGGCCGCCCTCCCCGCATGGCCTCCAGGATCACGTTGGACAGCCCTTCCTGTCTCGATGGCAGCACCAGCAGGTCAGCCGCCTCGATGAGGGCCACCACGTCATCGCGCTGCCCCAGGAACATCACACGCTGCTGCAGCCCCTGGCGCTCGGCCTGGGCCTGAAGCGCGGCCATGTCGGGCCCGTCACCACAAAGCACCAGCCTCAGCGGCAGCTGCTGTTGCTGCAGGCGATGCATCGCGCGCAGGAGGGTGCCCACGTCCTTGACGTCGACGAGCCGGCCCACGAAGAGCGCGATCACCTCATCGGCAGTCATCTGCCAGGTCGCGCGCAGGGCCGCACGGACATCCGGTGCGGGCAGTTCCGCCATCACGCCGTTGTAGATCACGTCGATGCCGGTGGCCGGCAATCGCATCCGGCGACACGCAAATTCGGCCCCCATGCGCGAGTTGGCGACCACCCGGGTGGACTGATGAGTCACCCAGCGCTTGAGCAGCCAGTGCAGGCTGCTGTACCAGTCATAGGTGCCTCGGATCGAACTCACGAGTTGCGGCGGTTGCCGGCCCCTCAGGCCCACCCGCGCCACGGCAGACCAGAGCTCGGCACTGAAGGCAAAGGCATGAACGACGTGATAGCGGCCCTCGCGCAGTTCGCGGCGCAAGTCGCGCAGGAAGGACAGATCGACACGGCCCCGCTTGGGCAGATGAACGACACGGATTCCCGCCTGCTTGAGCTGATCGACGAAGAACGACGGATTGCGAAAGTAGCCGACGGTGACCTCGAAGCGCAGCGGATCCAGGCCGCGCGCAAGGTTGACGATCTGGCGCTGCGAGCCGCCGATCTCCATCTCGTCGGTCAGCAGCAGCAGGCGCAGGCGCGGCGCACCTGGCAGGCGGGTCTGTTCAAACGAAGGCGGCATGAAGCTTCCTCGCTTCCTGGGCGACGTCGAAGTCGCGCTCCACCTTGCGGCGCGCCGCATAGGCCAATCGCCGACCGAGCTCGGGGGCTGCCAGCAGGCTCTCGATGCAGCGCACGAGATCGGCCGCATCGGCCGGGTGCGCCAGCAGGCCGCCGATGCCGTGCTCGACCAGCTCGGGAATGCCCGATACGCGGGTGGAGACCACGGGCACGCCACAGGCCATGGCCTCCATCAGCGCCACCGGAATGCCGTCTCGATCGCCTTGCGGCGTGACCACCGAAGGCAGCACGAACACGCTGCTGGCATAGAGCGCTTCTCGCACCTGCTCCTGCGGGCAGGCCCCCAGCAGCTGCACCTGCTGGCCCAGCCCAAGGCCGTCGATGCGCGCCTGCAGCGCCTCACGCAGGGGCCCTTCGCCGATGATGTGACACTCGAAGCCGATGCCGCGTCGCTGCAGCATCGAACAAGCGTCGATCAGGTGCTCGAAGCCCTTGATCGCATCCAAGCGGCCAACCGCCAGCACCCGGCCGCGGAGTCGGCCTTCGGGACGGAATTCATACTGGGCCGGTGAGACGCCGCAACGCACGATGCGCATGCGCTGCCAGGCCATCGGCGTGACCTTCTCGGCCAGATAGCGACGGTTGAACTCGGAGATCGTCACGCCAAATGCCGCGGCACGCAGCTTGTCGACCAGCAGATGGTCTTCAAGGAAGATGTCGTGTGCGTGCGCCGTAAAACTGAAGGGCACGCCGATGCGGCCCGACATCCACAGCGCGGCCGTGGAAGGGTATGTGGCCCAGTGCGCGTGCACATGGGCGGGCGCCAGCGCCCGAAGCCGCGGCAGGAGCGCCAGCGTGCGTGCCCACACGACGAGCGACTTGCCCAGCGAGACCGGGTGCCGCGCAAGCCCGAAGACCAGAGTGAGCAGCTCGCGCAGCGAATGCAGCGGCTGGCCGAGGGCAGCCCGCAGCCAGGCGCGAACCAGGACGCCACCGCGAGGCGGGTAGATCACTCGCCCCAGCAGGGCTTGCGCGTCGGACTGCACCAGCGTCTCGCTGGCATGCTTGAGCGAGACGATGCGAACGTCCACGCCCAGGCGAAGCAGCTCCTGGATCTCGCGCACGATGAAGGTCTCCGACCAGCACGGGAAGAGGGAGACCACGTAGACCACGCGCGGTGCCGGCAGCGGGGCTCCCATCAGCGGGCCTCCCCGGACTCGGCCGTCGGTGCCTTGCGCCACAGATGAGCCTCGCGATTGCCGAGGTACTCGAAGAGGCCCAATACGGCAAAGCCATTCAGCGCAACAAAGGCCTGCGCCACCCGCGCGAGCCGGAACGAGCGGCCCGCCGGCAGAACCCAGGGCAACAGCGCCAGACCATAGAAGGCCAGCTGGATCGCCAGCAGACCGGCGAAGAGCGGCACGCCCTGTGCGGCGAGAACTGCGCTGGCCAGGAGCGCGGCCGCCAGCGCCCACGGGGCCAGCAGGCGCAGCAGCTTGTGGGAGACAAACTGCAGCAGGATCGGGTTGCGCCAGGGCAGCAGCAGCTGCGGCATCAGCTCGATGAGCTGGTAGTTGCCAGCCAGCGTACGAACCTTGCGCCGCCGCTCGGCTTCAATTGCCGCTGCGGCCTGATCGAAGGCTTGAGCACGTCCGTCAAAGACCACGCGCAGCCCATCCAGGCAGGCCTGCATCGGGATTGCCACGTCGTCGAGGATGGTGCGCGGAGAGATCGCACGGAAGGCGCTGCGGCGCAGCGCATACAGCGCGCCCGTGGCACCGGGCACGGAGTGCACGCTGGCCTCGCTGCGCCGGATGGACTTCTCATAGCGCCAGTAGGCATCGACGCCCTGGCCAAACTCGCGCACACCTTCGGGCACGAACAGCAGTTCGCCGCTGACCGCGCCGACGGTCGGATCCGACAAGGTCTCGACAAGATGGCTCACGGCGCGCGGGTTGAGCGCCTGGCGTGCGTCGGTGAAGACGATCACTTCTTCGTCGCAGGCCGCCACGGCGTCGTTCAGGCACGCGGCCTTGCCGCGGCGCTCTTCGAAGGCCAGCAGCCGCACGCGCGGGCTGTGAAGCGAACGGATCTGCTCCGCGGTATCGTCGTTCGAACCATCAGAGACCACGACGACCTGGAGCTTGTCGGCCGGATAGTCCTGCTGCAGGCAGCTCGCCAGCTTGGCACGGGCACGGGCCGCTTCGTTGTGCATCACCACGACCACCGCGACGCGCGGCAGCCAGGGCTGCGGGCGCAACGGCCGCGGGCGCCAGCGCGCCCAGGCCGCCATCAGCAGCGGATAGCCGACGAAGGTATAGACCACCAGCAGCGCGGCAGCCCAGAAGAGCAGGCTCGCGGTCGTCACGGCGGCGGTGACTCCAGCAGCAGGCGGCTGCGCAGCGCGCGGTAGGTCTGATTGCCCAGCACACGCTTGGCCGAGCGCAGCAGCGCGGCACGGGCGTGGCTGCGGGTCATCACCCAGGGGGAGCGCGTCAGCCAGCCGCGCAGCTGCGACTCCGGCGTGCCGGCCAGCACCGCGAAGCGCGGAATCTCGCGCTGGCGCGTCTCGCGCCAGACGCCGACCTGCGATGAGCAGACCGCCGCGTAACCCTGGTCACAGGCCAGCTGGACGCCGTCGGCCGGCAGGCGACCGTTGGGCGGCGCAAACAACGAGGGCGCTATGCCCAGCTCGTCAGCAATGTGGCGGCGCGACAGCGAGAGCTCGCGCCGCACCTCGGCTGCAGGCAGCTCATCCAGAAAGACGTGACGCTGGCCGTGCGACTGGATCGACGCACCCTGAGCAGCCAGCTCGCGCAGCTGCGCCCAGCTCAGGAAGCCGCGCTGGCCGACCAGGCTCGGGTTGATGAACAGGTCGGCGCTGCCGCCACGGCGCGCGATCTCGGCGTAGGCGGCGAAGTTGCTCTCGTGACCATCGTCGAAGGTCAGCGCCACGCCGGGCGCCTGTCCCATGGGCCCCTGCCCCAGCATCACGTCGCGCACGCTGCGCGGCTTGAGACCGAGCTCCTGCATGAGATCGAGGTGACGCACGAATCCCGCACGCTCGACGCAGTAGTGCGGGTCCGCCGTATGGCAGGCCCGACTGCTGCCGGGAATGGCGTGGTACATCAGGACCAGGGTGTCGTGAACCATGCGAGGCACCAAGTGAAGTCGGTTGGGCAGGTGCGTGATCCCGGCGTCATGCGGCCGCTTCGTCCAGCAGCGCCATCGCTCTGCCGGATGCGGCACGGGACAGCCAACGCTGCAGCGCAGCGGCCAGATGGCCCATCGCGTCGTCATCGCGATCAGCGCGGCCGGACTCCGGGCGTCGCATCTGGGCGGCCAAACGGATCGCGGCACGGAGCTGCGAGGCACTCGGCCCGACGCGGCTGACCAGGCCCGACTCCGGCCCGCAGGGCGCATCGGCATAGAGCTGGATGATCACGCTGGGCACTTGCCAGGCCGCGGCTTCCTCCACCAGGGCGCGTGCAGGGCCGGCCATCACACAGCGTGCGCGCGTCAACAGACCCAGCTGCTGAAAGTAGTCGTGGCTGCTCACCACCGCGATGCCCGCGGATTCGATCTGCGCGCGGGCGCCGGTGTGCTGCATCACGGCAGCCGTGCGCTCGTTCACGGGCCACAGAAAGGGCAGCTGCAAGCTGCCCTGGCGGGCCAGCATGAGCCATTGCAAGGCGTCGCCGTCGGGCACATCGCCGTCCTCGAACTGCGCGGTGATCAACCCGAAGCCGGCTGCCGCCCGGACCAGCCAGTCGCGCGGCGCAGCCAGCGTCTGGATCAGGCTTCCGAAATCCGGCACCAGCGGCTGCAGATCCCTCAGCACCGAATCGATCAGGCTGCCCGTGCAGGCCATCTGGCCCGCGGCGAAACCTTCAGCGATCAGTGCGGACTGCTCTGCGCGCGAGTCCACGGCCAGCAGATCGGCCGTGCGATCGAGCAAGGCGCACAAGGTCCCCTTGCCGCCCTCCACATCGGCGCGATGTGCACCGCCTTCGAGGCGGATGACCGGCACCTGCAACTGCCGCGCCATCAGCGCGCATTGCAGCAGCGCATAGCTGGCACCGCAGATCAGCACCGCCGCTGGCCTGGTCTGCTCCAGCAGATCGGCAAACCGCTGAGCGCAGGCGGCCTGGGTCTGGCCCGCTGGGCCGTGGCCGACGCCCAGGTGCACTTCACGCACCGGGACCGCGGTCTCGATCTGGTGCTGCCAGCTGAGCTGCAAGGTGGCGGCCGATCCGGGGTGCACCAGCACCATGGGCGGCAGGTCGGCCTGGCCCACCCAACGGCGGCTCAGGCTGCGCAGCTTGAACCAGGCCAAAGGGGTGTCGGCCACACACAGGACCGCGGCCCGGGCGTCAGCCAGCGCTGCGGCCTTGCTGGACACCACGGACCCCGTGCCGCGAAGCGCGTCGGGCGCCGGCGGCTGCACGGGCATCAAGCCGGCCTTCATTTCGGCCTTCACTTCGGCCTTCACCTGGGGCGCATTGGCCGCGTCGCCGCCGCCCAGCGCCGATGTCAAGGGCAAGCGATCTGCGCGACCCGTGGCCAGCGCGGGCTCCAGGCGGGTGATCGGGTTCAGGCCACTCGGTGCAGCCGCTGCGTGCTCAGCCTCGGTGCCGATCCTGGGCCGCACCAGGGCATCCAGAAGTGGCGGCTCTGCGCCCTCTGCAGGACGCTGGACCGCGACCGCTGGCGCCGGTTCGGCGCGCCAGCGTGACTTGGCCTGCGCTGCGTCGGTGGCTGCCGGGGTGGCCACCGCCACCAGGCGATCCGCAGCCGGACGGCCGCTGCGCTCGGATTCGGCAACGCCCTTGAGATGAGCCGGCATGCCGGCCGTGCCCGAGGCGGGCTTCACCGGTGCCGCCACCGGTGGCCGGCTCGCTGCCGGCTGCATCTCCCTCAGCAGCTCGTCTGCGGTTTCGGCGACGAGGGCGCCGGAGATTTCGTCCACGCCCTTCAGATAGGCGGCCAGCAGCAGGCGGTTGCACAGCGTATTGATGCGTCGTGGGATGCCCCCGCTCAACACATGAAGTGCTTGAAGTGCCTGCGCGCCGAAACCGGGGCGGCCACTCCAGCCGACATGACGCAAGCGATGCTCGATGTAGGCGCCTGTCTCCGAGGCACCCAAGGGCCCCAGGTGGTAGGAAGCCAGCACCCGCTGTCGCAGCTGCTCCATGGCCGGGCTCTGCAGCTGCAGCCGCAGCTCGGGCTGGCCGACCAGAAAGCTCTGCAGCAGCCCGTGGTGCCCCAGCTGGAAGTTGGACAGCATGCGCAGTTCCTCGATGGCCTGCGCGCTGAGGTTCTGAGCCTCGTCCACGATGAGCAAGGCACGTCGGCCACTGGCTGCCACGGCCGTCAGGAAGGCTTCCAGGCTGGCGATCAGCGCAGCCTTGCCGGTCTTGGGTGCCGCCACGCCGAACGCGTGCAGGATGCTGTGCAGCAGATCGGCCGCATCCAGCTGGGTATTGGACAGCTGCGCGGCGACGACCTCGCTTGCATCCAGCTCCTGCAGCAAGGCCCGCACGAGCGTAGTCTTGCCGGCGCCCACGTCACCCGTGATGACGATGAAGCCCTCGCCCTGCTGCACGCCGAAGCGCAGGTATGACAGCGCCTTGCTGTGCCCCGCGCTGCCGAAGTAGAACGTGGGATCAGGGTGCAGCTGGAACGGTGGGCCGCTGAAGCCGAAGTGGGTCTCGTACATCAGTGCACTCAGAAGTTCTGGAGCAACCCGACATGCGCGCGGGTTTCCTGTTGATCGCCCGCTCGGTTGGAACGCACGAGGCTGCGGCCAACGCCGAAGCTCAGCTGCGTCCGGGGGGCCAAGGCCACGCTCACGTCGGCACGGGCCTTCCACTCGCGCAGGTAGTCACCCGCGGTGGCGGCCAGCCCATCGGTGACCGTGCGGTCCAGCGCCAGGCTCAGCGTCATGGTGGGTGACAGGCGGCGGCTGACGAGCGCGGAGCCGCCGCGCTGGCGGAAGTCGCTGGAGCTCAGCCCCAGGCTCAGTTCGCCTTCGCGCTTGAGCTCGCGCGCGCTGCGTGAGAACAGACCCAAGGCAACCGAATGCCGCACACCCAGCAGCACCAGGGAGACTGCGCCGTTCTGCACCAGCTGGGGCGTCTGATCGACGATTTCGCTGGCCTGCCCGAACGAAGCAGGCAACCCGCGTTCGGTGATGAGGCGGTTCACGGCAGCAGCGCGATCCACCGGATTGGGAATGCGCGTGGTCAGGAGGCCATCCAGCAGCCCCGCCACGCTGCTGCCCGCGCCACCGGTTCCGAGCGACGTTGACGTGATGCCCGGCTGACGTGACCAGGTTCCGCTGAGCGCCATGAAGGGCGATCGGTGGCTGACGGAAACGTCGAAGGCTTGGCCGAAGAAGCGCTTTTCCACCGTGCCGCGCAGCCAGCTGCGCTCGGTCGGCAGCCACTCGGCATGGAAGCCGACGATGTTGTCGCGGTTGTCGTTGCTGAGGTAGGCACTGCGCTCGCGGCCCACGGTGAGCCCCGCGACCAGCTGCGGGTTCAGGCGGTAGCTGGCCCCCGCCCGAACGGCGTCCAGCGCGAGCACCGTGCCATCGGGCGGAGCGGCATCGTTGTTCTGCCGCTGACGCCGCAGCTCCACGTGCATGCCCAGCGGAACCGGCCGCCGGTCCACGCGCCACAGCGTGTCTTCGGTGTGGGTGGTCTCGCGCGCACCGATCAGGGTGTTCGGATCGTCACTGCGCTGCCAGCCGTGGCCGCTGCTGGCCTGCACGGACCACTCAGGCGACAGGTCACGCTTCAGGCGGGGCGTGATCGAAGCGCGCGACTGCCTGAAGCTGTCCGGCCGCACATCGCCGCTGTCCTGGGCGCGGCCGGTGAAGGGATCGGTCGCCACGCTGGACACACTGACCGAACCGTCCAGGGTGACCCAGCCGTCCACGACCTCGGCCGTCGTGCGCAGGTCCAGCTCGGGCTCCGCACGGTTGGGCTGCGTGCGCTGCAGGTAGTTGCGCGCCACCACGCCCGCGGTCATGTCCAGCCGCACGCCGGCACCGAGCGTCTGCAGGCGCATGCGGGGGTGCAGGTCCAGCAGCAGATCACTTCGAGCGTTGGGCCCTGCCACCTGCGCGGCGTTGCTCGTCGCGACCAGCTGGGTCTCCAGGGACCAGTCAAGTCTCAGCTTCTGGGCATGCGCTGCGTGCGGCGCCAGCTGCAGGGCCACGCCGCCCACGGCTGCGCCCAGCACATGCCGCACCGGCGCCCGCTGAGGCGCCCGACGTCGAGGAACTGGTCGATCAATAGCCGTAGACATAGTCCGACTCGATGGCGCGCGACTTGTTCAGCACCGACAGCACGATCGGGCAGTTGGCCAGCGTCTCGAAGGCGCGCGAGATCTCGTCGCGCGGCGTGCGATCGGCCTCCACCACCAGCACCACCTGGCCGGCGCGTTCAGCCAGCGCACGCGACTCCGTGGTGACCAGCAGCGGCGGGCTGTCGATGATGATCAGCCGGTCATGGAAGCGCTCGGACAGATCGTCCAGCAGGTGATCCATCGCTGCGCTGGCCAGCATCTCTTCGGCCCGGTCCTGGGCCGTGCCGGCCGACAGCAGCGTGAGCTTGGGAATGTTCGTGTCCACGATCAGATCGTCGACACGTTGGCGCGGCGGCACCAGCACGTCCATCAGGCCAGTCTGAGGTTCCAGGGCCAGCCGGTTGAAGACCGAGGGCCTGAGCACATCGCCGTCGATCAGCAGGGCCGCATGATCGACTTCCATGGCGATGCTCATCGCCAGGTTGGTGGCGACGAAGGTCTTGCCCTCTCCGGGCACGGCGCTGGTCACGACGATCACGTTGGGGCGGCGGGCCGGCCCGCCGGCTTCCGGAGACCGACGCATGTTCTGCAGCAGCGGGCGCTTGATCACGCGCAGCAGGTCCGACAGCAGCGACTGGGCCTGCGTGGGCACCAGGTAGCCCATCCCCGCCAGGCGCGCGAGATCGATCTCGAGATGGCGCGTCGGCTGACGCACCGATGAAGACCTGGGCTCGGCGAATGCAATGATCTCGGCCGTTGGGGGGTGCTGCGGCCGCACGGGCCTCAGGCCGGCATCGTTGGCCGCCGGTGCCTCGGGAACGGTGTCGACAAACTCGGGTTCAGAGAAGGCACTGGAGGCGCCCTGCAGACCACCCGCCGTGGCGCTGCGCGACGGCACGCGCAAGGACCCTGCACCCGAAACGCTGGGAATGTCCACGCCCGCGCGACGCAGTTCTTCGAGCCGCCGGGCGGCTTGTTCAATGAGGCTGCTCATGGATGCGAAATCTCAGGAAGAACGGGCCAATGCGGTCATGACCAGATTGGCGAACAACGCGACCAGCAGGAGGCCGCTCGCCGTGACGAGCTGTACCCGCTCGCGTCGCTGCACGGCACGGCCGGCATCGGTCAGCGCCACGGAAATGCTGCCCAGCACGGGCCGTCCGGTCAGGGCCTTGAGTTCGCTGACACGCCCGATGACGGGGCGGGCGACCGACATCGCGTAGGCGGCGACAACCCCCGACACCACACTGAGGACGATCACCAGCAGTGCCAGGAACTTGCGGCTCGGAAAGACCGGGCTCGGCGACACGTTCGGCGGCTCGACGATGCGGAACTCGGTGGATGCCGTCGATTCGTCCAGCTTGACGCCCAGGGCCGCCGACTCACGGCGGGCCACCAGCTGGTCGTAGTTCTTGCGGATGATTTCGTAGTCGCGGTTGAGCTGCGCAAGCTCGGCTTCCGCCTGTGGCACCTTGGAGGCCGTATCGCGAGCCTTGGCCAGCAGCGCCTGCTGGGCGCCCAGCTGGGTGCGCAGCGTCGCCACGTCGGATTCGGCCTTGGCCAGGGACACCCGCAGCGACTGATAGACGGGATTGGTTGCCGCATTGCCCGACGGGCCGCGCTCGGCGGATGCCCTCGCCCGTTCCTGGGCCTGAGAAGCTTCCAGCTCGCGCACCAGGCGCTTGGCGGCGATGACGTCCGGGTGCAGATCGGTGAATCTGCGCTGCAGTTCGTCCAGCTGGCGGCGCTGGAACTCCAGGCGTGTGTCGACCTCGGACGGTGGCGACTGCTGCGCCTGACCAGCGGGCCCGAGAGCCTCGCGCGGGAGTTGAGGGTCTTCCTTCTTCAGCTCGCGCAGCAGCGCATCGCGTGAGTTGATCGCCGCAGACAAGTCGATCTGCAGCTTGCTGGTGGCTTCGGACAAGGCCGAGATGCGCGCAAAGTGATCCTGGGTCCCGGTCCCGGACACACCGAAGTTGCGCAGCTTGTATTCCTTCAGGCGGTCTTCGGCCTCGGTCAGCTTGGCTTCGTAGGTCTTGATCTGCGCATCGATGAACTTGCTGGCGTCCTTGCTGTCGCGGCGCTTGCTCTCGGTGCCGGTGGTCACGAACATCGACACCAGCCGATCGATCAGGGCCAGCGCGCGTGCCCCGTCGACGTCGCGGTAGCTCAGCGAATAGAGATTGCCGCCGCCCAGGGGACGCATCTGGATCTTCTGGGTCAGTTGCTCGATGAGGATCTCGGTCTGCGCGGGATTCGACGTGTCGAAGCCCAGCGCCTTCTCGTTGACCAGCGTCTCGACATTGGGGCGCGAGATCAGGGTCTTGGCCAGCATGCGGACCTGCTGTTCCTGGTCCGGCTGGAAGGCCAGCCCGCTCATCAGCGGCTTGAGCACCGACTGCGTATCGACGTAGAGCTTGGCCGAGGCTTCCTGGCGCTCGGGCACGTACCAGACCGCTGCCGCACCCAGCAGGCCCACCGTCCAGCCGGTGAGCAGGGCGAGCTTGCGGTGACGCCACAAGGCATCGGTCAGCAGGCCGAGCTGTTCCTTGATGTTGCTCATGTTGCACAAGCCGCGCAGCCGGCACCGCGAGGGGTGCTGGGCAGCAGCTTCATTGACTCGTTAGGTTGGTGAGAGGGGAGACGGACGCTGGCCGGACAGGGGCAGTGTCGCGGGCCGGGTGTGCGCGACGCACCCCGCAAGGCGGGGCCTGCGGCGGGCAACGGCCACTGATGTGCGCAGTTCGTCACGGCGTTCAGCCTCGGCCCGGCACGCGCCCCGTGCTCAGAACCAGCTCTGCGGAACGATGACGATGTCACCCGGGCGGACCTGCACGTTGGCCGAGATGTCACCGCGCTTGAGCAGATCCTTCAGCCGCACGCTGTATTGCTTGCCGCCTTCAGCGCCCCGCACGAGCACCGCGGCATTGCCGTCGGCAAAGTCCGTCAGGCCACCGGCCTGGATCATCACGTCCAGGATGGTCATGTTCTGGCGGAAGGGAACGGCCTGCGGCCGCGTCGCTTCGCCCACGATGCGGATCTGGTCGCCGTAGACGCCCTGGAAGCCGCTGACGATGACGGTGACGGCCGGATCACGGACGACGCGCGAGAGGGTCTGCTCGACCTCCTTGGCGAGTTCGCCCGGGCTCTTGCCCGCCGCCATCACGTCTTCGACCAGAGGCACGGAAATGCGCCCGTCGGGACGCACCGTCACCGTGGCCGACAACTCGGTGTTGCGCCAGACGATGATGTTCAGCTGGTCCAGCGGGCCGATCTTGTAGCGGTGATCGGTCGCGGCGGTCTCGGCCGGCGCCAGCGGGTAGCGCCGCGCGCTGCCGCAACCGGCCAGCGTCAATGCGGCGACTCCCGCCGAGGCCAGAAGAACACGGCGTCGGGTGAGGGTGGCGCGTCGCGTCATGGAAGAACTCCTTCGAATGGGCAATGGATGGGTCTCGGGCAACGGGTTCGCCGATGCAGGGGCACAGGGTCACAGGGTCACTGGCCTTCACGGAACAGCACGACGCTGATCGTCTCGACCAGTACCATGAGGTCAAGCAGCAGCGAGTTGTTCTTGACGTAGTACAGATCGAACTGATGCTTGCGCCTGGCGGCGTCCAGCGTGTCACCGTAGGTGTACCGCACCTGGGC
The DNA here is from genome assembly GCA_016790225.1 of Rubrivivax sp. Next base: position 27,359 of record JAEUOZ010000075.1, on the reverse strand, counting down.
CCATCCTGTGAGCCCCGGCTTCACGGTGTGCCGCAGGTCGTAGAAGGGAATCTGCTCCTTCAGACGGGCCACGAATGCGGGGCGCTCAGGTCGGGGGCCGACCATGCTCATGTCGCCTCTAAGCACCGAATAGAGCTGCGGCAGTTCGTCGATGCGCGTGTCTCGGATGAAGCGCCCGACACGGGTCACGCGCGCGTCATTGCGGCTGGCCCAGCGGGCGACTCCGTCGCGCTCGGCGTCCACCACCATGCTGCGGAACTTCAGGCAGGTGAACGGGCGGCCGAGCAGCCCGACACGCTCCTGCTTGTAGATCACGGGGCCGCGGCTCTCCAGCTTGATGGCCAGCGCGGTGAGGGCCATGACGGGTAGAGTCAGGATCAGCAGCGTGCCTGAGACGCCGATGTCGAAGATGCGCTTGAGGGTGCTGCGCACTTCGCCCTGGACAAATCCCGGGCCGTAGATGAGCCACGAGGCCTTCAGGCTTTCCAGCGGGAACTCCGCGTGCGTCATCTCGTAGAAGCCGGCGACATCGTGCACGCGCACGCCCATCGAACGGCACTGCAGCAGATCATCCAGCGGCAGGCCGCGACGATGGTCCCGCACAGCCACCACGATCTCGTCGATGGCATAGGCGCGAACCAGATCCGGCAGCGGCGCCCCGATGGCAAACAAGGGCGAGGCCCCTTCACCGAGCGTCTCCAGCGTGACCGGGTAGAAGCCCGCCACGATGCGATCGGTTCGCGATGCCCCGCGCATGTCGTCGGCCAGCAGTTCGGCATCCGGGCCTGTACCGACGATCAGCACGCGCGGCGGGCCCTTGAGCTCTCGGCGCAGCAGCATCACGCCGCGCACGATCAGCAGCCCGAGGATGTAGTACGTGGCTGCGTAGCCCACCAGCACGCGGGGGTGCTCGCCGAAGTCGACCACCTTGAGCATCAGGTAGGTGAGGTAGGACCCCATGGCCACAGCCACCGCAAGGCGCAGCAGCTGCTCGATCCAGCCCTGCTCCTGGGCGCGGTACATGCCCAGACCCGACTGCAGCAGCACGAGCGAGGCCGCAAAGCCGCAGGCAAACAGCAGCAGAAGCGGATCCACCAGGGCCCGGAAAGCCGTACCCAGCGGCGGCGCGTGCACGGTGAATGCCGCGAGCAGCACCGCCAGGACACTCAGCACGATGTCCAGGCCGACCTCGGAAATCATGGCGGTTCCAGCGCGATGCCGAAAAACCGGAAACATCCCGTAACTCCCAACGAGTCCTTTGCGAGACACCTGGCCCGCGCAACACACCTGGTGTTGCGCCTTGGCAGGCGATTGGTCCGGTCTGTTCGCCGTTCCGTATTGTGTCGAATAGTAACCGGTCGTCGCTGCTTGTACGGTGACGCGCGCCAGGCGCACACCGACTTCCGGGGTGCGCTTTTTTGCGATGGCGGACAACCTGGCTTCGCCGGCCCATGCCGCGGGTCGGTGCGTCCGATCCGGCGGGGGCGCTGGTCCGGCCGATCGTCAGGCGGGCATCGGACCGATCCAGCCGCGGATCCGGTAGACGATCAGGCCGATCGCCTCATGCAGGCCGTCGCGCCACAGCGATGGGTCGCCGCTGTCGGGCAACCAGGCCCGCCAGCTGGGCTTCTCCAGTTGCCGCCATCCGCAGGGAAACGGCTGCCAGTCCAGCCCCAGGCCACGCGCTGTCGCGGCGGCGCGCGGCATGTGCAGCGCGCTGGTGACCAGCCAGGTCCGCGAGCCGTCGGGCTGCAAGGCTCGGGAGGCCACGCGCAGGTCCTCGACGGTGCTGCGAGAGCCGCCGACGGGTCTGATGGCGTTCGCCGGCACACCCGCAGCAAGTGCTTCTCGCTGCATCAGCTGCGCAAAGGAGTCCGACGCTCCGCTGCCCGGACCACCCACCAGCACCAGCTGACCCCCCACCCGGCGCCAGAGGGCGATGCCGGCCCGCAAACGCTCCCAGCCATCATCATCCAGCACAGGCGCCACGCGCCCATCGGGCCGGAACATCTGTCCGCTGGCCAGAACGACGATGCGGCCGGCGGCATCCGGAACCAGTCGCTCGACATCGACGGCCGGGTGACGGGCTTCCAGTTGGCGCACCAGCAAGTTGCCCAGCGCGGGAGTGGCCGTGATCCAGGTCCATGCCAGCAGGAGCGCGATCAATCCCGGCACCCCGCGGGGCAGGCGCGCGCGGAATCGCCGTGCCAGCAGCCAGGCCAACAGCAGGGCCAGCGCGGCGTGGGCCGGGCCGGGAATGAGCCAATGGACCGGCGTCACGCGGCCCGCCAGGCCTTCAGCCGCTGCACCAGCTCGGCGCGCAAGCTCGCATCCAGGCTCAGCACCACGAGCCCGAACAGCACACTCAGCAGCGAGCCCTGGGCCAGCAGGTTCAGCCACACCGAACCCAGATGGAGCTGAGCGGCCGCGCCTGCGGCCAGCAGGGCTGCCGCGCCCCCCAAGGCCAGCGCCCGCCAGGGCACGACGACCGGGGCCAGGCGATGGGCGATGCTCATCTGCACCGCCGCCAGCAGGAGGAACACCAGACACACGGCGACGCCCGCGCCGCGGATCCCCAGCCAGGGCACCAGGATCAGGTTGGCGCCGATGCTGGCAAGCCCACTGCCCAGCACCAGGGCCAGCGCCAGCACGGTCCGCTTGGCGAGGTAGATCCCGATGGCCGCGACGGTCAGCACCGACTGCAGCGCCAAGCCGGCCATGATCCAGCCCGTCACCTGGCCACCGGCCGTGTACTTGGCAGAGGCCAGCACGGCCATGAGTTCGCCGCCGATCACCGCCATCAGCGCCACCATGTACATCGCCAGCAGCACATACAGCCGCAGAAAACGATTCAGGAAGCGCTGCAGCCCTTCGCGCCCCTCGGTTTCCCACAGATGCAGGCAGCGGGGATAGGCCGCTCCCACCATCGCGCCCAGCAGCGCGTTTCGCATGTAGTCGCACATGTTGTAGCTGGCCGCATAGATGCCCAGCGCCTCGGCCCCGAGCCGGCTCTGGATGATGAAGCGATCGCTCATCACCAGCACGACCGTCGACAGCTCCGAACCCAGCATCGGCAGCCCGAAGAGCGCCAGCGAGCCATACAGCGGCCAGGACACCTGCTTCATGGAAGGCCACTCGCGACCACGGAACTTCCACCACAGCAGCCCGAGCAGCACCAAGGCCTCGATGACCAGCGTGGCGATGTAGAAGCCGCGCAGATCCTGCTGCACCATCCACAGCACGGCGACCACCACGATGAGTGCCAGGTAGCGCCTCAGCGTGCCGTAGACCGCCAGCGCCAGGCTGGCCTCCTCGGCGCGCAGCTGGTTGGTGAGCATGCTGTCGATCACGCGCACGCCGATCAGCGGTGCCGCGAGCATCATCACCCCGTCGATGTGCGGCTCGGCCCACCAGCTGCCCGGAATCCACCAGGCCAGCAAGAGCCAGGTCAGCGAGACCACGAGACCGCTGGCCGCCATGCCCCAGAAAACCGTGGAGCGGAACACCTGGGGCGAGTAGGGCGACCGCCCGGCCTGGACTTCAGGCCAGGCGCGCAAGGCCGCATGCTGCAGGCCCAGCTTGCCCAGCGCCACCGCGATGCCGAGGACGGCAGCCACGAGATTCATCGCCCCATAGTCGGCCACGCTCAACAGGCGGGTGAGGATCGGAAACGACAGCAGACCCGCCGCGGTGGCCGCGATCTCGGCCCAGGCGTAGTTGGATGCGTGAAAGCCGAAGCCGCGCTTCATCGGGCGATCCGCGCGGCGACGCGATCGGCCCAGGCGGCAACCCGGTGCATCAGCTGGACCTGCGCGCTGCGCAGCGTGACCGTGTGATCCATGTCCGGCTCGAACAGCACCTGTACCTGGCGCGTCCAGCGATGGCCGGCAAAGCTGTCCTGCAACTGGCGCTCGTAGCCATAGTGCTCCAGCACGCTGCCGGTGAACATCAGCGCCACATCCACGCCCCGCGCAGCCAAGGCCTCCATGTCCTGGGCGAATTCCTCGCGCGACCGCTGCGGCCCTTCGTCCACCGGTATCACGGCCTGTGGCGGGCTCGCGTGGAGGGCGCGCTGTGCGACCAGTCGCGCCGCTCTCGCCAGGAAACCGCCGATGCCGTAGCTGGCCATCATGCGGCGCGCAAAGTGCCAGCGCCCACGCGTCGTCGGGTAGGCAAAGCCATCGATCAGGAACGCGGCACGCACACGCTCGTCAGCCACGGCCCTGGCCTGCGCATGCGCAGCCCCGGAGCAGATGCCCACCAGCGCGAAGTCCCGGATGCCTTCACGTTGCTGGATCGCGTCCATCACGGTGGCGATGTCGCGTGCAGCCTGGGCGCGAAAGTCCAGCGCACCGCGCGGTGCGCGGCTGTCGCCCACACCACTGAGGTCAAAACGGACACAACCCAGCCCGCGCTGGGCCAGCATGCGTGCCAGCTTCACGCTGGTGCGGTGTGCGCCGATCCGGTGGATCACGCCGGCGTTGAGCAGCAGAACGGCGATGCGTTTGCGCGGTTCGGCCGGTGCCGTCCAGATGCCCACAAGGTGGTCCTGCGGGCCGAGCTGCAGCACCTGCTCGTTCATGCCGCACGCTCCGGCTGCGCCGCGCCCACTTCCTGCAGAGCCCTTTCGGCCAGGCGCTGCAGCATCTCGTGCGGCACCAGCGCCGTGTTGAGCGCCTCTTCGGCCGTCCAGTCGAAGGGAAAGTCCAGCGCCTCATGGGTGGCCAGTGCGCCTTGCTCACGCCATCGGCGCGCCTGCGCCTCGAAGGTGCCGCCGCTTCCGGAGCTCAGCAGCGCCACGCGCGTGCCCTTGGGCACCTGCACGCCATCGGGCTGCAGCGCCTGCAGCTGCCGGTGCAAGGCCTCGCCCATGCTGAATCCCACGGCCTCACGCTCCCATCGCTCAGGGTCCGACTGCAGCGTCGCGCGCCAGAGCGCATCGCGGATGCTGCAGCTGGCCTCCAGCGTCTGAACGGTCGCCTGCGCGAGCGACGTCAGATAGGCCGCCCCTTCCAGCACGGGCTCGCACAGCACCAGGGAGGCCGGTGGCCGGTGGGCCAGGCAGGCCGCCAGGCAGGCCGCCGTGCCACCCAGGCGAGCGCCGACCCACACCTGCTCGCGCGCGCTGCTGCGACGGCGCAGTTCCTCGGACGCGAGCAGCACGTCGGCAGACCAGCCAGGCAGCGAGAGTTCGATGTCATCACCGGAAGCGTCCCCGCTGCCGTAGGGATCGAATCGCAAGACATCGCAGCCGGACCGCGACAGGCGATCGGCCAGCACGCGCAGCATGCGATGCGCCCGCACGGCCTCCTGCCCATAAGGGCCACAGATCAGCACGCCAGGGGCCCGCGTGTCGCCCTCAGCCGGGTGAAAGGCCCCAAACAAGCGGTGCTCCGCGGAGCCGAAATGGAAGGCCTGCATCAGCTGCCGTGGATGAAGATCATTCGTTCTCTGGCGCGCTGTCTCTCCGCCAGGATGCGGAACCCAACGACAGGGCGGCCTCGTAGCCCGCATTGTCGGCCAAGGGCACGGAGGCCACGGTCAGCGGCCCGCCCAGATCCGGGGCCGGCGGGTGTACGGCAGCGGCCTGGGGCAACAGGCCGACGTGCACCCGTGCCGGCTCCAGCGCCAGCCCCATGCCCCAGGCCTTGAGGCAGGCTTCCTTGCGCGTCCACAGCCGGAAGAAGGCCCGCTCACGCTCGGACGAGGGCTGAGCGCTCCAGGCGGCCACCTCCTCGGCATCGAAGTGCGCGTGCGCCAGCGCGCGGGCATCCGGCATGCGCCGATGCAGCTCGATGTCCACCCCCACCGGAACGTCGCGGCTCAGCGCCACCAGCGCGCGATGCCCGCTGTGACTCATGTTGAACGTCAGCGAGGGATCGGGCCCCTGCAGCGCCGGCTTGCCATGCGCCCCGCTGACCAGCTGCAGGTCCCGCGGCTCGCAGCCCAGGTCATGCGCCAGCAACTGGCGCAGCCAGACGCGACCCGTCAGAAAGCGCTGCCGATCACGCTCGAAGCGCAGGCGCAAGGCCCGCTGGACCTCGTCTTCACTCACGCCGTCCAGGGCCCGCGGATAGAGCGGTTCGTCCAGGTCGATCAGCCACAGACGCGCGCCGGGCAGCGGCGAGGGCAGCCGGCGCAGCGGGCCGTGCGGATCCGAAGGATTCGACAGCCAATCGAACCAGGGACGATCAGCCACGCCGCAGACTCCCCGCCAGGCGCTTCAGCCAGCTGCCTTGTGCCGCAGGGGCACCGGGCAGCAGGGCCGGCGCCTGAGCCGATGGCAGTGCAATCTGCGCGAGCGTCTCCATCACCAGGCGCGGCACACCCACGCGATGTCCCAGCGCCTGCTCGATCTGCTGCGACGCTCGGGCAGCCAGCAGCGAGTGGCCTCCCAGATCGAAGAAGTTGTCGGTGGGTTCGATGTGCTGCAGATGCAGCAGTTGCTGCCAGACGGCCGCGACGGCCGCTTCGGGCGCTGTCAATTCGACGCTGCGGGACACCTGGGCAGCCGGCCGGGCTTCGCGGGACGGAGCCGGCAGCGCCCGACGATCGATCTTGCCGTTGGGCAGCATCGGCAAGGCCGCCAGCTCCACTACCTGGGAAGGCAGCAAGTTCTCCGGCAGCGTGCGCCGCAGGGCCTCCCGCCAGCTGCGCAGGTCGTGGCGTCCCACGCCCATCGGCGTGAGGACGACATAGGCCACCAGCTGCGGCTCGCCTGGCACGTCCTCGCGCAGCAGAACCAGCGCCTGTGCCACGCCCGGCACCGCCACCAGTGCGGCCTCGATCTCGCCCGGCTCGATGCGGTGCCCGCGCAGCTTGATCTGGTTGTCAATGCGCCCGAGGCACTCCAGCGTGCCGTCGGCATGCCAGCGGCCGAGATCCCCGGTGCGGTAGAGGCGGCGCCCTTCCCGGCCAGGCTCGGGTACGAAGCGCTCGCGGGTGAGCTCCGCGCGGTCGAGGTAGCCCAGGGCGACGCCATCGCCGCCGATGCAGATCTCGCCCACTGCGCCAAGCGGCAGCACCCGCAGCCGCTCGTCCAGCACATGAATATCGGTGTTGGCGATCGGCTGGCCGACGCGCATGGCGCCGACCTCCGCCGGTACGTGCCAGCAACTGGAATAGACCGTGGTCTCGGTGGGTCCGTAGAAGTTCCAGACCTCGACGCCCCGCCGCTGCAGCGCATGCGCCAGATCCGCGGGCAGCGCCTCACCGCCCAGAAAGGCCCGCAAGCCCGGCTGCCCCGGCCAGCCGGCCTGCAGCAGCAGCCGCCAGATCGACGGTGCGGCCTGCATCACGCTGGCCCCGCAGTCCCGCAGCGCCTGGCCGAGCGCGGCGCCATCCTGCACCTGATGTCGGGGCAGAACCGCCAGGCTCGCGCCCAGGCTCAAGGGCAGGAACAGGTCCATCACCGACATGTCGAACGACAGCGTGGCCACGGCGGCCAGCCGGTCCGTGCTGCGCAGTCCCGGACGCTGCGCCACGCTGGTCACGAAATTCACGACCGAGCGGTGCGAGACGACCACGCCCTTGGGACGGCCGGTCGACCCGGAGGTGTAGATCACATAGGCGGCGTCTCGCGGGCCACCTCGTGGCGCGGCCGAGCTGGCCTGCGGCGCGCACTGATCGAGGCGAAGCAGGCGAGCCTGTCCGAAGCTCCAGCCGCTGGCCGTTCCCGCATCGCAGGCCACGATGCGCAGTTGCGCATCGGCCGACATCATGGCCAGACGCTCGGCCGGAAACGCCGGATCCAGCGGAACATAGGCCGCACCGGCCTTGAGCACGCCCAGCACCCCGGCGACCATGTGTTCATGTCGGCCGCAGAACAAGCCGATGCGCTCGCCCGCCAGGACACCGGCTGCCAGCAGAGACTGCGCCACGCCGTTGGCCATCGCATCCAGCGCCGCGTAGCTCCAGGTGCGGCCGTCGCACCACAGCGCCACCGAATCGGGTGCCCGACGAACCTGGCGCTCGAAGAGAGCCTCCAGCCGCAGTTCCTCAGGGTACGGGGCGCGTGTGTCGTTGAAGCGGGCCAGCAATTCCTGCTCGGCTGCGGCCGGCGCCAGCGCCTCGGCCAGACTCAGTCGCTCATCGGCCGAGAGCCGCCGCAGTGCCTGCACATAGGTGTGCAGCCAGCGCAAGGCCGTGCCAGAGTCGATCAGCGCGCTGTTGAAGTGGCACTCGATCAGCAGCTGCCGCCCGTCGTCGATGACATTGGTGGACAGCTCGGCATTGGAAAAGACCTTGGGCGTCTCGATGCGCTCCAGCGTCAGCGAACCGAAGTCGAAAGGGGCGCCCAGGCGATCGATGTTGAAGAGCACGTCGACCAGGGGTGTGCGCGAGGGATCGCGCGGCAAGGACAGGTCATGGACCAGATTGCCGAAGCTCAGGTGCTGGTGTGCCTGCGCATCGAGGAACAGCTTGCGCACGGCTGCCAGCCCTTGGGCGAACGGCTGATCCACGTCGACCGCGGCACGCAAGGGCACGGTCTGCGCGCCATGCGCGACGACATGGCCGTTGTCGAGCAAGGTCTGGTTGGCCATCGGAATGCCCACCACGATGTCGGCGCTGCCGCTCAGGCGCGAGAGCAAGCCCTGATAGGCCGCCAGCATCGTCACGAACAGCGTGCAGCCATGCCGCGCCCCCAGCGCGCGCACCGCACGGCTCTCCTGCGCCGTCATCGGCACGCTGACATGGCCGCAGGCGTAGGTCTTGTACGCCGGCCGCGGGTGATCCGTCGGCAAGGCCAGGGGTGCCGCGGGCGGGCTGTGACGCGCGAGCCAATAGGCACGGGAAGCCTGCTCTTCCTCCGCCACGGCTTCGCTGGCCTGCCATTGCAGGTAGTCCTCGTACGGCAAGGCCGGCGGCTGCGTCGCAGGCAGGCCAAAGCGATCAGCGGCATAGGCGCGCGCCAGATCGCCCAGGATCACGGAAGAAGACCAGCCATCGGAAGCCAGGTGGTGCACGGTGAAGACCAGCGCATGGTGATCCTCGCGCAGCCTCAGGAGGCGTGCGCGCCAGACGGCCTGCTGCAGATCGAAAGGCGTGCCGGTCTCTTCGGCCACGCAGGCCTGCATCGCCTGCTCTCGCGCTGCCTCGTCCCAATCGGCCAGGTCCAGCAGCGGCAGCTCGGCATGCCGGTGCGCCATCAGTTCCTGGCCGCTGCCGTCCGGCAGCAGCCGCAGGCGCAGGGCCGCATGACGATCGACCACCTGCTGCAGCGCTGCCTGCATCGAATCGGGCGCGAGCTCTCCGCGCAGATGCAGCACGTAGACGAGGTTGAAGGCGCAGTGCGCTTCCTCGCTCATCTGGATGGCGGCATACAGCTCGCGCTGGGCGGCCGTGAGCGGAGCCGTCGACGCGGGGCTGGCGTCGGCAAAGGGATCGAAGTCCACCGCCTGCATGCGTGGCCAGGCCTCAGCCATGTCGCAACTCCTGAGCACGGATCTGGAGATATTTGCCCGGCCTCGCCGGATCGGGCAGGAACCAGGCTTCGCGGCCCTCCTTGTCACGCCCCTTGCGCGCACCGTTGACGGGTGGCTGATGTGAACCGTTGAGCCCTGCGGCGGGCTGGGCCGGCAGGAAGCCGGCGCGCTGCAGATCCGCCAGCGCATCCCGCACCGCATCGACGAGAGCCTGCAGGTCGGCATCGCTGTGGGCGGTGGTCAGGAAGCAGGGGCGCCCTTCCCAGGCGTGCACGCCGCGAAGGCGCAGCGCCGGGAAGAACAGGCCGGCCAGCGGCCAGTCGGCCGGCAGCTGCAGGCAGAACCACGAGGCGAAGTGCGTCACCTGCAGCGGTGCGCCCAGTGCAGCCGCCGCTTGCCGAAGGCGTTCGACAAACTCGGTGGTGCGGCGGTTGAGATCGCGCTGCAGCGACGGCCCCTCGGCGGCCAGCCGCTGCAGCACCGCCCGGGCCGCGGCCAACGCCAGCGGGTGGCGCACGAAGGTGCCGGCAAAGAAGGTGACGCCGACTTCAGGCGCGGAATCGTCGCCATAGCGCCAGCTGCCGCCGTCCAGCGCATCCAGGAAGCGCGCACTGCCGGCCAGCACGCCAATGGGCAGGCCGCCACCCAGCACCTTGCCATAGGTGGCCATGTCGGCGCGCACGCCGAAGACCGCCTGCGCGCCACCGGGGTGGACACGAAAGCCCGTGACCACCTCGTCGAAGACCAGTGCGGCGCCGCAGGCCTCGGTCAGGCGGCGCAGTTCCTGCAGAAACTCACGCGGCTGCAGCTCCGGCCGCCGGCTCTGCACCGGCTCCACCAGCACGGCGGCCAGGCGCGGGCCCAAGGACTTGATCGTGCGCAGCGCGTCCGGCGATCCGTACTCCAGCAGCACGACATGCTGCATGGCACTGGCAGGAATGCCCGGTGCGATCGGCAGCGCGCGCGGCACGCCATCCGATCCGGCGCGGCCGGGGCGCACCAGCACTTCGTCGAAGATGCCGTGGTACGCGCCCTGGAACATCACGATCGTGTCGCGGCCGGTCACTGTGCGCGCCACGCGGATGGCCGCCATCACCGCTTCGGACCCCGTGCCGCAGAACGCTGCGCGCTCCATGCCGACCATCGCACACAGCTCGCGCGCCACCTCGCCCGCCAGCGGACTCTGCGGGCCGATCTCATAGCCCGTCTCCAGCTGCGCGGCCACGGCCTCGCGCACGAAATCCGGGTTGTGCCCGAAGAGGATCATGCCGAAGCCGTTGGTGATGTCGATGTACTCGTGGCCATCCACGTCCCACAGGCGCGAGCCCGAGGAACGCACCGTCACCAAGGGGTAGACCAGCTCCTTCCAGGCCAGCCTGAAGCCCGCCACGGTACGCGGATCCGCGAGATGCGCGCGGTGCTGCTGTGCTGCCTGCTTGGACCCTGCCGTGTGCGCGTTGTAGCGCTGGATGAAGGTCTGCAGCTGTTCCTGCTGGTTGGGCGTCAGTGCCAGCGGCCCAGCCGCCGACGGTGGCCGATAAGGGCCCAAGGCCACAGGCGTTGCAGTCGGCGCAGCGCCTGGGGCATCCGCGGCGGTGGCCAGGGCAGGTGCCGCACGCGACACCTGAAGTTCATCGGCCTGAGGTGATGGCGAAGCCGGCTGCGGCTGGGCGAGCACCGCAGGCGTCTGATGCGGCTCAGTCGGCGCAGCGGACCTACCCGGCGGCAGCGGCAGGGCGCCCGCCTGGCGGATCATCTGGAGCTGCTGCGCCATCAGCGCGAGTTGCTGCTCGAACAGATGCACCCAAGCGCCAGTGCCCGCTGGCGTGGCCGGAAGTTCGGTCGCGACGCCAGAGGCAACGGCCGGCGCGCCACCTGCGCCTTGCGAGCCCAGGCCCAAGGTGGCCGACACCGGCGTCGACCGCGATGCGTCCGCATGCACGGGCGCCTCGCGCATTGCAGGCGTCGGCGTCGGCGTCGAAGCTGCCATGGGCGGCGCGAGAGCCGACACATCCACCTGAGGCGCGAGGTGCGCCGCAAGCGCCGCGACGCTGGTGCACTGCTCCAGCAGCAGGCGCATCGGCACCTTGAGGCCGAACTGGCGCTGCAGCGCCTGGCTGGCCTGGGTCAGCGAGAGTGAATCGAGCCCCAGTTCCAGGAAGCTGGCGGTGGGCAGCACGGCGGCGGGCTCCAGACCCGAGAGTTCGCCAAAGAGCCGCTGCAAGGCATGCTGCAGCGCAGGCGGGATAGCGGCGTTCATCGAAGGTACGGCAGACGACGGATGGAGATGGAACAGGGACGTCGCGGGTTCAGAGATCGGTGCAGCCGGGGCGGCTGCAATCTCCAACACCTGAGCCACGTCGACGGCAGGCGGGCAGGCAGGCGGCGCGCCGAGTGCAGCCGGGACAGCCGCCGAGACCATGGCCGGCAGTGCCGCGGGCACAGGCTGCGGCACTGCCGGGTCGACCCAGCGGCGGTTGCGGGCAAAGGGATAGGTCGGCAGGGCCACGCGGCGCCAGGCGCCGGGCTGCAGCGCTGCAAAGTCCAGATCGACCCCGCTGCACCACAAGGCAGCCGCGGCTTCGCGAAGGCTGCGGGCTTCGGCGACGTCGCCGGGGCGCGGCATCGACGCGATCAGCGGCTGCCCTGACGCAGGCACCCGCCCTTGACGGCGCATCAGTTGCAGCAAGGTCCGCCCCGGGCCGACCTCCAGCAGCGCCATGTCGCTGTCCAGCAGGCTGAGTGCACCGGGCATGAACTGCACGGGATCGCGCAGCTGGCGCACCCAGTAGTCTGCAGAAACGGCCTCCGCGTCACTGACCGTGCGCCCCGAGAGCCCGGATATCCAGGGCGTGTGCGGCGGCTGGCGCGGCGTGGCTTGCACCAGCGCCCGGAAGTCCCCGAGCACGGCGTCCATCATCGGCGAGTGGAAGGCGTGGGACGTCTGCAGCGGGCGATGCGCAATGCCGCGGGTCTCCAGACGAGCCTGCATGCGTGCCATCTCGTCCGGCGGACCGGACAGCACCGTGAGCTGCGGTGCATTGCGCGCGGCAATGGAGACCGCCTCGGGCAGCTCGGGCTCCAAGGATTCAGCCGATGCGCGGACGGCCAGCATGCGGCCGGGTGGCAGCGCCTGCATCAGACGCGCCCGTGCAGCCACCAGGCGCAGGGCATCGGGCTGCGTGAAGGTGCCGCCAAGGCAGGCGGCCACCCACTCGCCCAGGCTGTGCCCGATCAATGCAGCGGGCTGCACACCCCAGTGCAGCCACAGCTGGGCCAGTGACCACTCCAGCGCAAACATCGCCGGCTGCGTGAAGCGCGTCTGGCCCAATCGCTCATCAGGTACACCGTCAGCCTCCGCCACCCGGAACACCAGCTCTCGCAGATCGCAACCCAGCTCATCCTGCAGCCCATCGGCGCAGCTGTCGAAGGATTGCCGAAAGACCGGTTCGCGCGCGTAGAGGTCGCGTCCCATGCCGGCCTGCTGCGCACCCTGCCCGGGCAGCAGGAAGGCCACGCGCCGCTGCGACACGGCCGCCGTCGGAGACGTCAAGGGTTCAGCGAGCCCCCGCAGCGCTTCGCTGCTCGAGCTGCACACCCATGCGGCGCGGTGGCCGAAGGCCTGCCGACCGTCCTGCAGGGTGCGCGTCAGGTCGTGCCAGGGCGCTGGCGACGCTGATCCGAAGCTCAGGCGCAGCTGACGCCGGGCGCGGTCCAGCGCATCGGCATCGCGGGCCGAGAGCACCAGCAGTGCGTCGGCCTGCGGTGCGGGCGGCGTGGCCTGCAGCGGCGGTGCTTCTTCCAGCACCACATGCGCATTCGTGCCACCCACGCCGAAGGAGCTGACGCCGGCGCGGCGCGGCGTGGCGCCCTCGGGCCAGGGCCGCAGACCATCATTGACGAAGAACGGCGTCTTCTCCAGTTCCAGACGCGGATTGGGCGAACGGAAGTGCAGGCTCGCCGGCAGCATGCGGTGGTGCAGCGCCAGAGCCGTCTTGATGAGCCCGGCCACACCGGCTGCCGCATCCAGGTGGCCGATGTTGGTCTTCAGCGATCCGATGGCGCAGAAGCCCGTTGCCTCGGCGCCGCCGGCACGGAAGGCCTGCGTGAGGCCGGCGATCTCGATCGGATCGCCCAGCGCGGTGCCCGTGCCGTGGGCCTCGATGTAGCTGATGGTCGCGGGATCGATGCCGCCCAGCGCCTGAGCCAGCGCAATCGCCTGGGCCTGACCGTCCACGCTGGGGGCGGTGAAGCTCAGCTTGCCGGCGCCGTCGTTGTTGAGGGCGGCGCCCTTGATCACGGCGTAGATCGTGTCGCCATCGTCCAGCGCCTCGCGCAGGCGACGCAGCACGACCACACCCAGGCCATTGCTGAAGACCGTGCCCGCCGCGGCGGCGTCGAAGGCACGGCAGTGCCCGTCGGGGCTGAGGATGGAGCCCTCCTGGTGCAGGTAGCCGCGGCGTTGCGGAAGACTCACCGACACGCCGCCCGCCAGCGCCATGTCGCACTGGTAGGCCTGCAGTGCCTGCACCGCCGTGCAGACGGCCACGAGCGAGGTCGAGCAGGCCGTGTGGATGTTCAGCGCGGGGCCCTTGAGATCGAGCTTGTAGGCCGTGCGCGTGGCGATGTAGTGGCCCTGGTTGGCCATCTGCGTCGTCAGCAGGCCCAGCCGATCGGTGACGTCGCGCCGCGACTGCAGGTTGTTCAGGTAGTAGCTGTTGGCGGTGCCGCCGGCGTACACGCCCACCGGAAAGCCCAGACGGCGCGGGTCGTGACCGGCATGTTCCAGCGCCTCCCAGGCTGCCTGCAGAAACAGCCGCTGCTGCGGATCCAGCAGCGAGGCTTCGGCCGGCGTGAAGCCGAAGAACGCCTCGTCGAACTCGTCCGCACCGTCCAGCACGCCACGCGCGCTCACATAGCCGGGCTCGGCACGCGCCTCCATGTCCTGCGGATAGGACGGCTCCAGCTCGTCGCGCGTGAACCGGCTGATCGCCTCGCGCCCAGCCAGCAGCAGCTGCCAGAGCTCGTCAACGCTGCGGGCCCCGGGAAAGCGCCCGGCCATGCCCACGATGGCGATGCCGTCCAGCGGATCGTATTGCTCGGCGTAGCTCATGATGACGAAGGCGGTGCGCCGAAACGGCGGGTGCGATCCTGGGCCTCGCGCAAGCGGCGGACCCGCGCCAGGGCCTGGCTGGCCAGCGCCGGCGGGTGGCCCGTCGGCTGCTCCACGTGTCGCGCGAGCGAGCGCACCGTGGGATGTCGAAGCAAAGCGACGATGGGCACCTCGATGCCAAGACGCTCGCGCATCAGCGCATGGGCGCGAACCAGCAGCAGCGAGTGCCCGCCCAGATCGAAGAAGTTCTCGTCCAGCCCGACCTGCGGGAGCTCGAAGAGCTCGGCCCACAGACCGGCCAGCTCACGCTCACGCCGGCTGCGGCCTTCGCGCAGCGACGCGGGCTCCGGCATCGCGACAGCGCGGACAAGCGGCAAGGCCCTCAGGCGCCCGCCGGCCTCGGCCGGCAGCGCGCACAGCGCATCGGCCAGCGTCTGCGGCAGTTCACCGGCCAGGATATGCAGGGCATGGACCAGGGTGCGGTCGTGGATCTCGATCTCGGCGGCATCCCGCTGCGCTGCAGCCAGCCAGCGCAGACGCCCGCCTTGGGGCCCGAGCATGACGCTCAAGGTCAGCGGATAGTTGGTGGCCTCCGGGGCGGCCACCAGCGTGCACGACACCTGTGTTCCCATGCGGGACGCATCCGCATCCACGCCATAGTTCTGCACCACCAGCAAGCTGTCGAAGAGGCGGTAGCGTGCCGGCAGCGGGCACAGCCCGCGCAGCGTCTCCAGCGGCGTGGTCTGGTGGAAGGCCATGTCCATCGTGCGCACCTGCAAGGCCTGCACCCAGGCTGACAGAGACTGCGAGCGGCCCAGCCGCACAGGCACCGGCAGGTTGTTGACACAGGGGCCGACGAGACGCTCGATGCCGTCCATTTCCGGCGGCCGGCCCGACATCGACATGCCGAAGACCACGTGCTCGGCATCGTTGGCGTGAGCCAGGCTCATGGCCCAGGCCGCCTGGACCAGCGTGCCCGGCGTCACGCGCAGGCGCCGCGCGGCCTGCAGCAGCGCTTCGCACAGCGTGGGCTCCAGCGGCGTGATCTTCTCGACGGCAGGGGAGAGTGCCGCGCCCGGGCGCACGCCGCTGCCCGTGCCGCCCCCTTCATGGCCGGCAAAGATCCGTGTCGGCTCGGTCAGATCCTGCAGCTCGGACTGCCAGTAGGCCATGGCCGTCGGATCGGCCAGGGCCGTCTGCTCGACATAACGCCGGAATGCAGGCGCAGGTGGTTCGTCCGACTGCAGGCGGCCGGACTCCAGCGCCGCCACATGGCGCGACCACTCGGCCATCACCAGCGGCCAGGACCAGCCATCGATCGTCAAGTGGTGCGTCGTCCACAGGAGGTGCCACAGCTCGTCGCCCAGGCGCAGCAGCCGCACCCGCATCAGGGGCGGGTGGTCCAGCCTCAGCCGATGCGAACGTTCGGAGGCCAGCAGCGCCTGGAGCTGGCGCGCCTGCTCGGCGTCGGACAGATGGCGCCAGTCGTCCTCGCGCCACGGCACCGGCGGAAGCAGCTCTGCCGGTGCCGCCTGCTGCACCGGCTGGCCCTGCGCATCGAGCCGGAAGGCCGACCTCAGCACCGCGTGCCGCTGCACCACGCGGGCCAGCGCACGCTGCATCAGCGAGGGCTGCAACGGGCCTTCCAGCTGGAACTGCCATTGCTCCAGGCCGAGGTCAGGACGTGCCTCGTCCATCGTGAAGAACAGACGCTGCATCGGCGTCAGCGGGTAGGCCGAGCTCTCGTCGGGCGCGTGTTGGCCGGCCGCTTCGTGAGCCGAGGCCGGCGACGCCGACGCCACCAAAGCCGCCGCAGCCGCCGGAAGCGACGTCAGCACGGCTTGAGCCGGCGCCGCGGGGTCTGCAGCCGCAGCGGCAGCGGGCATTGCCGTCGAGCGGATCCCGGCGTCCGGCTGGGACACCAGCCCGGACGGCGTCTGTGACGGCGCCAGCGGCAGGCCCTCTGCCTGCGACTGCTGGCTTGGCGGCGCAGGCACCGCCAGGTCCAGGTCCAGGTTCAGGTCCAGATCGAGGTCTGCAAATGGAAACTCGCGCAGTCGCAGGGGCGCCAGCGTCTGGCTCGCGGGTCCCGTGGGTTCCGTGGGTTCAGCATCGCCTGCGGCGGTTGCCTGCTCGACAGCCAGGGCCAGGGCTTGCGCAGACTCCCACTCGCGCAGCGCGGGCTCTGATTGCGGTTGCGGCTGCGGCTGCGGTTGCGGTTGCGGCGTTGCCTGCGCAAGCTCAACCAATTCGTCCAGCGCGCGTGTCAGCTCGCGGCGGAAGGCTGCCAGCACCCCGGGCTCCAGCGCCAGAGGATCCGGCTCCCAGGCAAACGTCAGGCAGCCATCGCGCACCTGCGCGACGACTTCGAGCTCATGCGTGCGGTGCGCGCGCGGGCTGCGCCAGGGGCCAGCCGACTCTGGCGCGAAGCGGAAGGACGAGCCTTCGCCGACGACCGCATCGAACTGGCCCAGATAGTTGAACAGCAGCGGTGCGGGCAAGACCTCAGCCAGCGATTCGCGCAGCTCGGCGCTGGGCGCCAGCCAGCGCAGGACGCCATAGCTCAGCCCGCGCTCGGGCAGCTGCTGAAGTTGCTCATGCACCGCGTGCAGGGCGCCGGCCGCATCCGCCGAGGCCGGAAGCTGCAGGCACATCGGATACAGGCTGGTGAACCAGCCTACCGTGCGCGTCACATCCAGGGCTGCGTCGATGGGTTCGCGTCCATGGCCTTCCAGGTCGACGCGCAGTGCATCGGATCCGGTCAGCGCCTGCACGGCACGCAGCACAGCCGACAACAGGGCTGCCTGAACCTGCGTGCCCTGCCGCGCGGGCAACTGCTGGAGCAGCGCCCGGGTGGCCGTCTCGTCCAGCCTCAGGGGCGAGCACTCGTCATTGGCCGAGGCATTTGCGTCGACCGATGGCCAACTCCAGGCGGGCGCCTCACGCAGGGCCAGCCAGTAGGCCGCCGACGCTTGCGTCTGCGGTTGGCGCGCGTGCCGCCTCAGGGCCTGGGACCAGCTCGCCATGGAGCCCGTGGGCGCCGGCAGTTGCGGTGCCTGGGCAAGCACCAGCCCCTCGATCAGCGCTTCCAGGTCTTCGCGCAGGATGCGCCAGGACACACCGTCGACCGCCAGGTGATGAATCACGATCAGCAGCCGCGCGCTGCGTCCGCCGTCGGTGACGAAGTGGACCGCGCGGGCGAGCAAGCCCTGGCCCGGATCGAGCCCGGACTGCGCCTCGGCGCAGCGCTCCTCGATCGATTCCCGCATCTGGACATCGTCCACGTCGCGCAGATCGAAGCCCGGCATCTCGGGTTGAGGCGCGCCCTCGCTCTGTTCCACGTTCAACAGACCCAGCCCGTCTTCCAGGAAGCGCATGCGCAGCGCGGGATGGCGTTCCAGCAAGGCACGCCACGCGGCCTGCAGCACCGGCCGGTCCCACTGTGCGGGAATCTCGAAGAGGAACGCCTGGTTCCAGTGGTGCGGCTCCGCAAAGCGCTGTTCGAAAAACCACTGCTGGATGGGCGTGGGCTCGAATCCCGCTGACACCGGCTCGGCCGGGGCCGCCGCCGGACGCAGGCTCAGCGGCGGCAGCGCTGCCACAGGGGCCGTTTGCACCCGTGTGGCCAGCTGGGCGACGGTCGGATGATCGAACAGATCCTTCAGGGTCAGCGACAAGCCCGCCTGTCGGCAGCGGGCGACGATCTGGATGCTGAGGATCGAATCTCCGCCGAGCTCGAAGAAGTGGTCGTGCAGACCCACGGGCTCCACGCGCAGCACGGAAGCCCAGATCGCTGCCAGCTGACGCTCGACATCCGTCACGGCGCGCGACTCAGCCGGCAGGACAGCGGCAGCACGGGAGGGCTGCGAGGTGGCCGGCGCGGGCAGCGATCCGACGTCCAGCTTGCCGTTGGGCGTCAAGGGCAGCTGCGCGATGCACACCACATGCGCAGGCAGCATGTAGTCCGGCAGCACCGCGCGCAGCGGTTCGCGCAACGCCGCAGGATCGAAGGCCGCGCCGTCGGCCGGAACCACATAGGCCACCAGGCGCTTGTCGCCGGAAACATCCTCGCGGGCGATGACGGCGGCCTGGCGCACACGCGGATCGCGTGCGAGCTGCGATTCGATCTCGCCCAGCTCGATGCGGAAGCCGCGGATCTTGACCTGCTGATCGATGCGGCCCATGTACTCCAGGTCGCCGTTGTCGAGCCAGCGTGCCAGGTCTCCGCTGCGGTAGAGCCGACCATGCGTGGCCTGGTAGGCGTGATCGACGGGAAAGCGCTCGGCGGTGAGCTCCGGGCGGCCCAGGTAGCCGCGCGCCAGGCCGGCACCGGCGACGACGAGTTCGCCGGGCACCCCCACCGGCACCAGCCCGCCGCGCGCATCCAGCAGCAGGATGCGCAGATCGGGGATGGGCTCGCCGATGACACTGCCCGCGCCGTCCAGCACATCCTGCATCTGCAGCGGCCGGTAGCTCACGTGCACCGTGGTCTCGGTGATGCCGTACATGTTGACCAGCTGAGGCCGCGCGTCGCCATAACGCTCGAACCAAGGCCGCAACATCTGGAGCTCCAGCGCTTCGCCGCCAAAGATCACATAGCGCAGCGACAGAACGGGCGCCTCGCCTGTGGCCGCAAGATCCACCAGCCGCCTGAATGCCGTCGGCGTCTGGTTCAGGACCGTCACGCGCTCGTTGCGCAGCAGTTCGACGAAGGCGTCGGTCTCTCGGCTGACGTCCTTCGACACCGTCACCAGGCGCCCGCCGTGCAGCAGCGCGCCCCACAGTTCCCAGACCGAGAAGTCGAAGGCGTAGGAGTGGAACAGCGTCCACACGTCGCGCTCATCGAACCCGAACCAACCCTGCGTGGCAGAGAAGAGGCGAGCCACGTTGTGGTGACTGATGCAGACACCCTTCGGTTGGCCGGTGGAGCCCGAGGTATAGATCACATAGGCCAGATCCTGGGGCTCGTTCAGCGCCGCGGGGTCGGTGCCCGGGTAGGCATCGAGCATCACCGCGTCGTCGGCGCAGAACTTCTGGCAGTGCGCGCCGATGCCATCGTCCCGCAAGGACTGCTGGGTCACGATCAGCTCGACACCCCCATCCTGCAGCATGAAGTTCACACGCTCGGCGGGGTAGACGGGATCCAGCGGCAGGTAGGCCGCACCTGACTTCAGGATGCCCAGCAGGCCGACAACCAGCGGCAGGCTGCGTTCGGTGCGCAGGCCGATCAGCTGATCCCGGGTGGCACCGGCTTCCCGCAGCCGATGCGCCAGCTGGTTGGCCATGCGGTTGAGCTGGGCGTAGCTCAGCTCGATGCGCCGCCCCTCGGCGTCCTGCGAGCTCAGGGCCGGCGCTTGCGGCGTGCGCAGGACCTGTCGTTCGAACTGCCGGTGCAGGGGCTCGGTGTCGGCATCGGTCAGGCTGGCCGGCGGCAGCGCTTCGCCCAGCAGCGCCTGCTGCTCCGTGGGACTCAGCCAGGGCAGATCGCCCACGTGCTGGACGCGGTCGTCGGCGATGCCTTGCAGCACCGTCTGCAGGTGGCCCAGCATGCGCTCCATGGCACTGTCTGCAAAGCGGCGCCGGTCGTGCTCCAGACGCAGCAGCAGCGCCTCATCGCCGTAGGCCACGAGGGCCAGCGGGTAGCCGGTCTGGCCCACATGATCGAAGCGGCGCTGCGGCCCGGCGCCACCGGTCTTCATGCGCTGATTCAGTGATTGGTGGTCGTAGACCAGCAGGGTGTCGAACAGCGCGCGGCCAGGCTCGATCGCGCTCCAGGCCTGCACCTTGGCCAGCGGCGCCAGCTCGTGTGGCCGCGCCAGCGACTGTCGATCCCGGATGTCGCGCAGCCAGCCGTCCAGATCCTGATCGGGATCGACCGAAACGCGCACCGGTACCGTGTTGATGTACAGGCCGACCGCGCGCTCGCGCTCTGCGCCCAGCGGGTGCCGTCCTGAACGCGTGCTGCCGAACACCACATCGCGCGCGCCGCCGTAGCGGTGCAGGATCAGCGACCAGGCGGCCTGCAGCAGCGTGTGCAGCGTCACGCCGCTGCGGCTGGCGCGGGCCCGCAAGGCCTGCGTGAGGGCCGGCTCCAGACGACGCTGCCGCGCACCGAACGGGGAGTCCGGCGCACGCGACGCTGCGGCCGCCGCGGTCAGCTCGATGCCCAAGGGCGTGGGCGCGACGAAACCACGCAGCGCTTCGCGCCAGAAGGATTCGGCCTCACCCAGCGGCGACGCCGCCCATGAGTCCACGCGCTGCCGAAAGACCGGCGGCACCGGCAACTCGGGCATCTGTCCGGCGCGCAGACCGTCATAGATGGCAAACACCTCTCCCAGCACCACGGGAAATGAGCGTCCGTCGAGCAGGACGTGATGAAAGGTCCAGAGCACGTGCGTGGACTCGTCTGCGACCTGCGCCACGAACAGGCGCATCAAGGGCGCTTGCGCGAGATCGAAGCCCTGGCGGCGCTCGCCGCTGGCCTGTTCGAACAAGCGCGCGCGGATCTCTGCAGCGCTGCAGTCACGCCAGTCCACCCAGGTCAGGGGCAGTTCCACCCCGACGAGCACATCCTGCACGGGCTCGACAAGGCCTTCCCATTGCAGGCGGGTGCGCAGAACAGGATGCCGTTCCATCACGCGGTACCAGGCATACGTGAACGCCGCCGGGTCCAGCGCTTCCGGCAGGCTCATGCTGACCTGCTGGATGTCGATGCCTTCGCCGGCACGGCCGCGCAGCGCCTGCACCAGCATGCCTGCCTGGGTGGGCGTCAGCGCATAGCGCTCGGCGACTTCAGGTGCCGTTGGAGGCGGCCGAAGTACGGGGTCGTCACCCAAGGATTCGGGAGACCCGTGTTGTGACAGATTTGTATCCAGAGGACCAACGACTGTTGTGGTGTGGCAACCCTTCGCCACTCCAGGCGGGCTTTGCCCAGGTTGAATGGCGAGGCGAACACCCGAAAGCGTAACCGCTTGTGTGCATGCCCACATCCCGTGTCCGCGCGGCACGTGGAGATAATGTTCACGGCAAGGGGCGATGCGGCGGGGTTCCATCGCGCTGACGGATGCACTCGTCACCCCGGGCCCCGCGGACTGCGGGGGCTTCCACTGGACCAGAAAGACTGGAATGAACACTCTCGCTGTTGTCGGCCTCGGCTATGTGGGCCTGCCCCTGGCGGTCGAACTGGGCAAGCTCCATCCGACCATCGGGCTGGATCTCTCGCCCCAGAAGATCGATGCCTACCGCCGCCATATCGATCCCACGGGCGAAGTCAGCACGGAGGAACTTCGTGCCGCCATCCATCTGCGCCCCACGACCGACGCGGCGGCGCTGCGCGAGGCCGATTTCGTCATCGTCGCGGTGCCCACACCGGTCGATGACGCCCACATCCCCGATTTCTCACCCCTGGTCGGGGCGAGCATTGCGGTGGGCAAGAACCTCAAGCGCGGCGCGATCGTCGTCTTCGAGAGCACCGTCTATCCCGGTGCGACCGAAGAGGTCTGCATCCCCCTGATCGAGCAGCACTCCGGGATGCGCTGGAAGACCGACTTCTTTGTCGGCTACTCGCCGGAACGGATCAACCCCGGCGACAAGGTGCACACCCTGACGGCAATCACCAAGGTGGTTTCCGGTGACACGCCCCAGACGCTGGAGCGCGTAGCGGAGGTCTACGGCAGCATCATCCGGGCCGGTGTTCACAAGGCCTCGAGCATCAAGGTCGCCGAGGCGGCCAAGGTGATCGAAAACACGCAGCGTGACCTGAACATCGCACTGGTCAACGAACTGGCCCTGATCTTCCACCGCATCGGCATCGACACCAGCGAAGTGCTGCAGGCTGCCGGCACCAAGTGGAACTTCCTGCCCTTCCGTCCCGGTCTGGTGGGCGGCCACTGCATCGGCGTCGATCCCTACTACCTCACGCACAAGGCCGAGATGCTCGGCTACCACCCCCAGGTCATCCTGGCCGGCCGGCGCATCAACGATGGCATGGGCAAGTACATCGCCGAACAGACCGTCAAGCAGATGATCCAGAACGGTCATGCCGTCAAGGGCGCCGACGTGCTGGTGCTGGGGCTGACCTTCAAGGAAAACTGCCCGGATCTGCGCAACAGCAAGGTCATCGATGTGATCCGTGAGCTGGAAAGTTATGGCTGCCGCGTGCACGTGCACGACCCGGTGGCCGAACCCGCCGAAGCCCAGCACGAATATGGCGTGACGCTCGAGTCCTGGGACGATCTGCCGGCGTGCACGGCGCTGGTGGCCGCTGTCGCGCACCGCGAGCTGCTCGAACGGCCCCTGTCCTCGCTGTGCAGCAAGCTGCTGCCGGGCGGCATCTTCACCGATGTGAAGAGCACGGCTGACGCCGCTGCGCTGCGCGAAGCGGGCTACCAGGTGTGGCGGCTGTGATGGGCGCTGCCGATCCCTGGGAGGCGCTGGCTCGGGGTCCGGCGCAGCGCTGGCTGGTGACCGGCTGCGCGGGGTTCATCGGTTCGCATCTGATGGCGGAACTGCTGCGCGCCGGGCAGCAGGTAGTCGGCCTGGACAACTTCGCGACCGGTCATCGACACAATCTCGATCAGGTGCTCGCCGAGCTCTCACCCGCGCAGGCGGGCCGCTTTCGCTTCATCGAGGGCGACATCGCCGATCCCGCGACCTGCAGCCACGCCATCGAAGGCGTGGCGCTCGTCCTGCATCAGGCTGCGCTGGGTTCGGTACCGCGCTCGCTGGCTGATCCGCTGGCCACGCACCGCGCCAATGCCACCGGCTTCCTGAATCTGCTGACGGCGGCCAAGGATGCGGGCGTGCAGCGCTTCGTCTACGCAGCATCCAGCTCCACCTACGGGGATTCCGCCAGCCTGCCCAAGGTGGAGGACAAGATCGGCCGGCCCTTGTCGCCCTACGCCGTCACCAAGTACCTCAATGAGCTGTACGCGGATGTGTTTGGCCGCTGCTATGGGCTGCAAACCATCGGCCTGCGCTACTTCAATGTGTTTGGCCCGCGCCAGGATCCGAACGGCGCCTACGCGGCCGTGATTCCGCGCTGGGTGGCGGCCATGCTGCGGGGTGAGCCCTGCGTGATCCACGGCGACGGGGAAACCTCACGCGACTTCTGCTACGTGCGCAATGTGGTGCAGATCAATCTGCGTGCCGCCTTGAGCGCCGAGCCCGAGGCCGTGAACCAGGTCTACAACGTGGCCGTCGGCGAGCGGACCACGCTGGTCCAGCTGCACGATCTGCTGGCGCGTCAGGTGGAACGGCTGCGGCCCGGGCTGGTGGTCGCGCCGCCGAAGTTCAATGAGTTCAGGCCCGGCGACGTACGGCATTCCCTGGCCGACATCGGCAAGGCCTCGCGTCTGCTGGCTTATGCACCCACGCACACCGTGCGGCAGGGCATCGAAGAGGCCGTGCCCTGGTACGCCGCGCAGGTCAGCGGCTGAGTCTTGGACAGGAGCGAGACGCTCCGATAACGGCGCCGGTCGCGTCTCAGGTGGACTCAGAGGCGCTCATTGACCAGACGCACTGCCGAACATGCGCCGACCTTGGCCAGCCGGCACCGGCCAGCCGCCGATCGATTGTCCGACGCTCACGCCACCCCAGGCGGCGTGAGACCGCCCTTCAGACCGAGAACGACGAACCGCAGCCGCAGGTGGTGCTGGCGTTCGGGTTCTTGATGACGAACTGGGCGCCCTGCAGATCGTCCTTGTAGTCGATCTCGGCGCCCATCAGGTACTGCAGGCTCATCGCGTCGATCAGCAAGGTCACGCCGTTCTTGGTCATCTGGGTGTCGTCTTCGTTGACGACTTCGTCGAACGTGAAGCCGTACTGGAAGCCCGAGCAACCACCGCCTTGCACGAAGACGCGCAGCTTCAGCTCGGGGTTGCCTTCCTCGTCAACCAGTTCCTTGACCTTCAAGGAGGCACTGTCCGTGAAGATCAGCGGCGCCGGCATCTCTTCGGTCATCGGGCTCAGGGCTTCGGCAACAGCATTCATGGTGTGAGTCCTCTCGTTTCAATCATCGGCCGCAAGGGCCTCAGGCATCGTTGGATGCTGCCAGCATGAGTGGCGGCTTGTCGGACAACTTCAAGGGCTTGAGCTCGCCTTCGACCACGGCACCCGGGTGCATTTCCAGCAGCTGGTAGCAGATGTCGCCCGAAACGCGCGCCGTCGGCTGAAGCTCCAGCAGGCCCGTGCACATCACCGGGCCCACCACCTCGCCAACGATGATCACATGATCGGCATTGACCTTTCCAACCACCTTGGCATTGGCGCCCACCACCAGCAGGCTCGCCGCATCACGGCCGGCCGTCAGATCGCCATGGACTTCCCCGTCGATGCGCATGCCGTCGGTGAACTCGATGCTGCCCTTGAGCACGATCCCTTCGCCGATGAGGCTGCGGATCGGGGGCTGCTTCTTGCGGTTCCAAGGCATCATTCAGGACCTTTCGACCGGGCGCCGGGGGCGCCGCGAGTCAGAGTTTCATGGTGTGGGTCGCACGGACCCCGTTCTTGGCGTCAAGCACACGGACCTGAAGTGATCGTACTGTGACTTCTGCCGGGAAGGCCACCACGCCTTCGACGCGGGCATATTGGCGCAACTTCACGTCACCGCGGGCTGTGTCCGTGGCCGTGCTGGTCCAGGCACGCTGGCCGATCTGGCCGATCAGCGTGAGCTCATAGCGGCCGACAAATTCGGCAGGGTCCTTGCCGCTCTGCATCAGCAACATCTGGAAGCGCAGCCGCCCGGGACCATCGACATCGGTCTTCAGCCCGCGCACGGCCAAGCCCTCGCTGCCCGAGGGCAGCAGGCGCTCGAAGAATCCCAGATTGGCCTTCAGCTCCTGGGCTTCGCCCTCGAGCTGCCGAACCGTCTGCGCCAGCTTTTCCTGTGCGGCACGTTCGGCCTTGAGCAGGCTCTCCGCGGTATTGGCCACCGATGCGGCGCGTTCGTTCTCGTCGCGCAGCCGCTGGACCTCGACACGCAGCTCGGCCAGCTCCTGCTTGGCGCTGCGGTCCAGGCCCGCAATCCCCTTGCCGAATTCGAAGGCCCACAGCGCCAGCGCGGCCGAAAAGCCCAGGACCAGCGCCGCCAGCACCCAGCGAACGGGCCACGGAATGTGGCTGCGCACGGTCATGCGCGGCGCGCTGACCGAGAGCCTTCTGCGCAACAGTTTCCAACGCATGAGTGATCGGGGAACCGCCGGGTCCCGGCCATCGGCCAGAACCCGGAATCACCGGATGGCAAGCCAGCCGGCGACGTGTCCCGCCTCAGCGCTTGCTGAACTGCTTGCGACGGCGAGCGCCGTGCAGACCGACCTTCTTGCGCTCGACCTCGCGTGCGTCGCGCGTCACGAAGCCGGCGCTGCTGAGTTCGGGCTTCAGCGCCGCGTCATAGTCGATCAGTGCGCGGGTGATGCCGTGGCGCACCGCGCCGGCCTGACCCGATTCACCACCACCATGCACGTTGACCTTGATGTCGAAGGCCTGTGCGTTGTTGGTCAGCAGCAGAGGCTGCTGGACGATCATGATCGAGGTCTGACGACCAAAATACTGATCCAGAGGCTTGCCGTTGACCATGATGACGCCCGTGCCGCGCTTGATGAAGACGCGTGCGACAGACGACTTGCGGCGGCCCGTGCCGTTGTTCCATTGACCGATCATCGCCGCTCCTTAGATGTCCAGGCTCTTGGGTTGCTGAGCGGTGTGCGGATGCGAGGCGCCGGCATAGACCTTCAGCTTCTTGATCATCGCGTAGCCCAGCGGGCCCTTGGGCAGCATGCCCTTGACGGCCTTTTCCAGCGCGCGGCCGGGATGACGGGCCTGCATGTCCTTGAAGGCCGTGGCACGGATGCCACCCGGGTAGCCGGTGTGCCGGTAGTAGATCTTGTCCGTGGCCTTGGCCCCGGTGACACGGATCTTGTCGGCGTTGACGATGACGATGAAATCGCCGGTATCGACGTGAGGCGTGTAGATGGCCTTGTGCTTGCCGCGCAAACGGAGTGCCACTTCGCTGGCAACACGTCCGAGCACCTTGTCGGTGGCGTCAATCACATACCACTCGTGCGTCACTTCGGCCGGCTTGGCGCTGAAGGTCTTCATGAGCATCTTTCTGAAGCACCCGGCCGGATCGACTTGCGGCGCCCGGCACGGGCAGGGTCGGTTCTTGGGGGTCTTGCGACGGATGCGCCGGCGTCCGGCCTTCGGTACCGCTCGTGAGAAGGGGCGGCCTCTCGGGCCGGACGGCCTCGCGGAAAAAACCTTCCCGAGGCACGCGGCGCATTCCAAATCTCCGGAACCATAAGCGGAGAAAAGCCTGTGAGTATAGCCGAACCTTGCCGGCCCAGGCCAGCATCCGGACGCCGCGACCGGGAGACTTGCTGGACGACACGCTTTCCGGGGCTGGAGTCGGCTCCCCAATCTGCGCGCCCCGCCGCGGCCGATTGGCGGCTAGACTGGGGTAAACCCTAGTCAATCGATACGAGCATCATGGATCCACACGCCGACCCCGCGAGCCTGCCGCAAGGCCCGGCCGTGCCGCCGGCTGCGGAGGCTGAACCTGTCCCGCGCGCTGCCGCCGAAACACTCCTCCCCGAGCCCGCCAAGGGGCGCCGGAACTGGGTTCCGGTGCGATCACTCACTTCTCGACACAGGTCGCGGATCCTCACCCATCTGTTGGGCCTGGACGAGCATGACCGCTACATGCGCTTCGGCTTCGCGGCCTCGGACGCGCAGATCGGCCACTACACCGACTCGCTGGACTTCGAGCGCGACGAGTTGTTCGGCATCTTCAACCGGCGGCTGGAACTGATCGCCATGGCCCACCT
>JAEUOZ010000057.1 GCA_016790225.1 Rubrivivax sp. | reverse complement strand
ACGGCCCAGCCCTCCCGCATGCGGGGCACGGGCAGCGCCTCGATCACGAAGCGGCTGTCGCCGGCCAGCACCGATTCCAGCTCCGAGGCATGCCCGGCCGCGGCTGCGACCTCGCCGCGCAGCAAGGCCTGCGCGGCTTCGGCGCCATCCTTCCAGCGCGTGATCAGCTGCTCGCGGTAGGCGCCGCTGTCGGCGCCGATCAGCAGCCAGCCGGCCAGGCTCTGCCCGGGCACGGCAATGCGGTGGCCCTTGAAGGCAGCCAGCGATTCCATCTGCGGCACGCGCGCCAGATCGCGCGCGATCATCACGCGCTCGCGGTAGTACGGCGCGAAGATCTCCACGCGCGGGTTGGCGGCCATCAGCGGCCGATCCACCGGCACATGCAGCAGGACGTCAGCGGGGCCGAAGCCGAGGTAGTGTCCGCGCCACACCAGGTTGCGCAGATCGTCGTTCATGTTCTCGTCGGCATTGAAGGGCATGGGCGCCAGCGTGACGCCCAGCGCCTTGGCCAGCGCCTGGGCGATCTCACTGTCGATGCCCTTGCCGGCCTCGTGGAAAGGCGGCATGTCGTTGTAGAGGCCCACCGTCAGGCGGCCTCGTGCACGGATGCGCTCCAGCGCGCCCGGTTCTGCGCCGGGTGCGGCCTGGGCCCGGGCCCAATGGGGCGCGAGCAGCGCCGCAGAGGCAGCGGCCGCGGCGGCCAGCCAGCGACGACGCGGCGACGCGTGGCTGGCCGAGAGTGGCGAGTGATCGCTCATGGATGTCCTGTCGGTCAAGGCGTGAAGGGCGCAGCGGCGGCCGAGTCCCGGGCGCGCCGCATCACACGCCAGCCAGCTTACAGCGGCTTCTCGCGACGGGTTTCCAGATAGGCCTTGATCGCCCACACCGCTTCCTGGCTCAGGATGCCGTCGAAGGGCGGCATGTAGACGGCGCCATTGCGCACCTTGCCCTTGTAGACGCTGCTGGCGTAGTACTGGTCGACCTCGGCCACGCAGGCCGTCTTCTTCGCGGCGATCTTGATGTTGACGCAGTCGTTGTCCAGTTTGCGCAGATCGGGCGCGATGCCGCCGGAAATGGCTTCCAGGCCGTGGCAGCGCGCGCAGTTCTGGTTGTAGGCCGAGGCGCCGATGCGGATGGCGGCGGCGTGGCCGCGGAACGGGTTCTCTGCCCGGAGTTCCTTGCCCAGTTGCGGCAGCTCCTTGGTATCCACTGCCTGGGGCGTGACGTCACCGTGCGCGTAGGCCTGCTGCGCGGCGGCGAGTGCCAGGCCCAGCAAGGCCAGGCGGGCCGTGGCACGCAATCGCGTGCGGATGGAAGCGGTCTTCATGGGCATGTCTCCAGGAGGGTGGGATGGGAAATCAGCTGGCCTTCGCGTCGACGCGCGAGCGTTGTCGCAACGACATTTGCAATGCGCATGCCAGAAGCTTCCCACGGCGTGGCACCGCAGCCATGCCCGGGTGTGCCCGAGTGAACTGTTCCGAAATTGCACGAACGATGCGCCGTCCCCTAACATCCGGCCCGCGGTGTGACAGCCGATCGACACATAACGACAGCCGCCCGAACACACGGCGGACCAGCGGAGACATGACATGCCCTCATCCCCGGTCGGCCCGAGTTCCCGGCAGCGGCGCGAGACAGAACGCGCGCGGCCCATTGCCTCGGCACTGTCTCTGCCGCCGTCACATGTGCAGCTGATCGAGCAATCGCACGAACGCTGCCTGGCCCTGGGCCTGTCGCGCATCGAGCGGCCGGATTTCACGCCCCTGGGCCGTACCGATCTCACGCTGGCGCGGGAGCGCAACCTGCGCCTGCATGGCCACGCGGCGCCGGTGATGGAGATGCTCTACGAGCAGATCGTCAACACCAGCAGCATGGTGGTGCTGACCGATGCGACCGGCATCGTCATCCACTCCATCGGTGATGACGATTTTCTGGAGCGTGCCGCCAAGGTGGCGCTGGCGCCAGGCGCCAACTGGTCCGAGAGTTCCAAGGGGACGAATGCCGTCGGCACGGCGCTGGTTTCCGAGATGGCCACGCTGGTCCATGCCGACGAGCACTTCCTGCACGCCAACCACTTTCTCACCTGCTCGGCCGCGCCCATCGTCGATCCGCGCGGCAACATCCTGGGCGTGCTGGATGTCTCTGGCGATCACCGCAGCTACCACCAGCACACGATGGCGCTGGTGAATATGTCCGCCCGGATGATCGAGAACCAGTGGCTGGCGGACAACTACCGCCATGCGATGCGCCTGCACTTCCACAGCAAGCTGGGCTTCATCGGCTCGCTGATGGAAGGCATCCTGGCGGTCTCGCCCGATGGCCGCATCGTCGGCGCCAACCGCAGTGCGCTGGAGCAGCTGGGCTTGAGCAGTGCGGCGCTGCGCATGCAGAGCCTGGTGTCGCTGTTCGGCACCAGCGTCGGCGCGCTGGTCGATCACTTCCGCTCGCCCCTGGCCACGCCGCTGGGCGTGCGGCTGGACGATGGCCGGGGCTTTCATGTGCATGCACGTTTCAACTGGCCGGTCTGGAGCCAGGTGACCGAGGCCGCCGCGGTGAGCGCCGATCGCCCGCGCGCCGAAGAGGATCTGGTGCCCACGCCGACGGCCAGCCCGCTGGGCGATGGGCCGCGCGGCGAGCCCTTGGCGGCAGGCGCCGCGGGCCCGGCCGCCGGGCCGGCCCAGGGCGCCGCTGCTGCCGCGGCCGCGCGTTCGGAGAGCGTCAGCCTGGCGCAGCTGCAGACCGGTGACGAGCAGATGCAGGCGCTGATCGGCAAGCTGCGCCGCGTGATCGACCGCGACATTCCCATCCTGGTGCTGGGCGAGACGGGGACCGGCAAGGAGCTGCTCGCGCGGGCCATCCACGCCGAGTCCTCGCGCGCGCGGCAGCCCTTCGTGGCGGTCAATTGCGCCTCGATCCCCGATACGCTGATCGAGGCCGAACTCTTCGGCTACGAGGAGGGCGCCTTCACCGGCGCGCGGCGCAAGGGGGCCGTCGGCAAGATCCAGCAGGCCAACGGCGGCACACTGTTCCTGGACGAGATCGGCGACATGCCCTTGCCCCTGCAGGCACACCTGCTGCGTGTCCTGCAGGAGCGGCAGGTCACGCCGCTGGGCAGCACGCGCGCCGTGCAGGTGGATCTGGCCATCATCTGCGCGACGCACCGCAACCTGCGCGACATGATCGACGCGAAGGCGTTTCGACAGGACCTCTACTACCGCCTGAACGGGCTCGCCGTAAAACTGCCGCCGCTGCGCGAACGCAGCGATCTTGCGGCGCTGGTGCGGCGCATCCTGGATGGGGCCGCGGCGGCGCCGCACCTCAGCTTGAGCAGCGAGGCCCACGCGCTGATGCAGAGCTACGCCTGGCCGGGCAATGTGCGGCAGCTGTTCAATGTGCTGAGGACGGCCGCCGTGATGGCCGGCAACGAGCGCTGGATCCGGGCCGAGCACCTGCCGGAAGACTTTCTGGACGAGCTTCGCGGCCAGCGGCCGGCTGTCGGCGCGCGCCCGGGCGCGGCGGGCCTGCCGGGTGGCCGCGAAGGCAGTCAGACGGCTGACCTGATGGGCGTCTGCGCCGAACCCGCGGCTGCCTCTGCCGGCTCGCAGCCAGCCTCCGGGCTGCGCCCGCTGCACGAGGTCGAACGTGAGGCGATCGAGCGCGCCGTGTCCGAAGCGAGCGGCAACATCTCGGTGGCCGCCAAGCGGCTGGGGGTCAGCCGCAACACCATCTACCGCCGGCTGCGCTGGAACGAATCCTCCTCGGCCTGACGCCAGGTGCGCTGCCAGTTCAGCTCGTGCAGCAGCCCCTGGCTCTGGGACTCAAGCCCGGCCAGCTTCGGTGAGGGGGCGCTGGCGTCGTCACCGCGCTGCACCGAGGCCACCGCTTCGGCGTGCAGCGCGGCCCAGTAGCGCGCGTGTCGCTGGGGCGCCCGGCTGTCGGCCAGCGGTCCCTGCTCGCCCAGCCAGCGCAGCGGCGGCCCCGGCGGTCGCTGCACACGCCGCGCGAGCGCCAGGCTGGCGCGCTCCAGATCCTGCGCCCGCGCGTCCTGGCCATCTGGGGCGCCGCTGCCCCAGATGAGCCCGGGTGCAAAGACCACCGGAGCCCCGCGCCAGGCCCACACCGTCACGGGCGTCTCGGGCCCGCGTTCCAGGCGCCACCACTGCCAGGGCCCGAGCCGGCCGGCGCGGCCTTGCAGCAGGCGATCCGGAATGCGGATCGGATCCGGCCCCAGATCCGCGGCCGCGTCGCCCAGGCGCTGGCGCAGGCGCTCCACACAGCTGACGCAGCGCTGGGCCATGGACCGCGCGACGTCGGCATGGGCCCAGCTGCGCGCCGCTGGCAGCCCGCGCTGGCCCAGCACCAGCTCGGGGTGGGGCCAGGGGCTCACGACGTCCGTGATCGCGCGGCCGAAGCGCTGCCGCACCTGGCAATCCAGCCGTTCGCCGAAGGCTGCACTGGGCCCACTGCCGATGGCCCAGATGCGGGTGCCCGACAGGCCGATCAACAGGTGCGAGACATGGCCGCGGTTCTGCGCATCGGCAGCGGCCGCCTCGCCGGGTACCCACCACAGCCCCGGCGCCAGGCGCTCGAACGTCAGCGCCGGGCCGGCGCAGGCGGCTGGTGTTCTCTTGGCCTTGGCCTCTGATGCGGGCTGCGCGGCCGCGGCCGGGCCCGCCAGGACCGTCGCCGCCACCATCGCCATAACCCGCGCCACCGCCTTCGCCATCCCGGCGAAAGGCCCCTGCGGCGGCCGATGCAGGCGAGCGTGCATCCGGCACCATGTTCCGCAGGCCAAGCCCAGCGCCTCCTGCAACAAGCCGCGCCAAGCGGGCTGTCCCAAGTTGCAACAGGATGGAGCGAGGTCGGCGGCGAGCAAGCCCTCAGGGCCGCTGGCCGACCGCCGGAAACCACAAATTGGGAACAGCATGGCGCCATCTTGCCGCAGCCTGGGCCCCGGTCACCCGGGTATGCGCGCACTTGCCCGCCCCGGGCTTCGCGCGGGACAGTGAATGCTGTGGTGTTGCGCCGGGCTGGAGCCTGCGCGAACCGGACCCTCAAGCCCGCATGCTCAAGATCGAACGACTGACCAAGCGCTACGGAGCGCGCACGGCACTGGACGGCCTGGATCTGCAGGTGCCGGCGGGCCAGTGGCTGGCGCTGCTGGGCCCCAACGGCGCCGGCAAGTCCACGCTCTTCCAGCTGCTCACCGGCCTGTATGCGCCCGACGCGGGCGAGGTGCACGTGGATGGGCGCCTGCTGCGCACGCAGGCAGCCGCTGCGCTGGCGCGCATGGGCGTGGTGTTCCAGCAGATGTCGCTGGATCTGGACCTGAGCGTGCGCCGCAACCTGCAGTTCCATGCCGATCTGCACGGCCTGCCGCGTGCCGTGGCCGCACCGCGCATCGAAGCCGGTTGCCAGGCCCTGGGCCTGACGGCCGATCTGCAGCGCCCCGCGCGCGAGCTCTCCGGCGGCAACCGGCGCAAGGTGGAGCTGGTGCGCGCGCTGCTGCACCGCCCGGGGCTGCTGCTGATGGACGAGCCCACCGTGGGCCTGGACCCCAAGTCGCGCCGCGACCTGCTGGCGGCGATCCGTGCCGATGTGGCTGAACGCGGCACTGCCGTGCTGTGGGCGACCCATCTTGTGGAAGAGGCCTCGGCAGCCGATCGTGTGCTGGTGCTGCACCGTGGGCGGGTGCTGGCCGATGGCGCGCCGGCCCAGGTGGCGCAGGCCCTGGGCGGCGGCTCGCTGGAGGAGGCCTTCATCCGCGCCACCACTGACGTTTCAAGAAAGGAGATACCTGCATGACTGGCTCGTTCAATCGCTGCCGCCTTCGCTGGCTGCTGCTGGCACCCCTGGTGCTGCCGCTGGCCGTCGCGGCCCAGGGCCTCGCGCTGGTATCCAGCGAGAAGGATCACGCGCTGACGATCCTGGATCTGAAGACGCAGGCCGTCACCGGCGTCATCGCCACCTGCAAGCGCCCGCGCCACATGCAGCTGACGCCCGATCGCCGCCAGATCCTCGTGGCCTGCGGTGATTCCGGAGAGGCCGATGTGATCGACGTGGCCACCCGCCAGTCCCTTCGCCGCGTGAAGCTGGGGCAGGACCCGGAGATCTTCGACATCGCGCCCGACGGCAAGACGCTCTACGTCTCCAACGAGGAAGACGCCGTGGTGGGCATCATCGATCTCGCCAGCGGACAGCGCAAGAGCGAGATCAAGGTCGGCGGCGAGCCCGAAGGCGTCAAGCTCAGCGCCGATGGCAAGACGCTCTACGTCACCAGCGAAGTGGCCAACGTCGTGCATGTGATCGATCTGGCCACGGCCCGCATCGTGGCCAACGTCAAGACCGGCAAACGCCCGCGGCGCTTTGCGCTGACGCCCGACGGCAGCCAGCTGTGGGTGAGCAACGAGCTGGATGCCAGCGTCACGGTGATCGATACGCGCACGAACCAGCCCATCGAGACACTGAAGTTCCAGGTCAAGGGCGCGCGCGAGGCGGACATCACGCCGGTGGGCCTGACGATGTCGCGCGACGGCAAGCGCGCCTTCGTCGGCCTGGGCCGCGCCAGCCATGTCGCCTTCGTCGACGTCGCCACGCGCAAGGTGACCGATCTGGTGCTGGTGGGCAAGCGCGTGTGGAGCGTGGCGCTGGACAGGTCCGAGAAGACGCTGCTGGCCGTGAACGGGCTGTCCGATGACCTGACCATCATCGATGTGGCAACGGCCAAGCCGCTGAAGACCGTGAAGATGGGCCGCGTGCCGCACACGGTGCTGGTGATCGAGTGATGTGCTGCAGGCGTTCCTGGCCCCTGCGGACGACGGCCCTGGCATCGGCGCTGGCGTTGACGCTGGGTTTGCTGCTGGCCGGTCCGGCGCAGGCGCTGAGCTTCAAGCTCATGCTGCTCACGCCGCAGGACGACGGGCGGCTCAACCGCGCGCGCCTGGAGCGTGGCTACCTGGGCCACCCCACGGGCCCGGCGCTGGACGCCTTGCGCGTGGCGCTGGGCGAAGCGCAGATGGAGCTCGAAGCCGCGGGGGCGCGGCTGGAACTGGAGCCGGTGGCCGTGGCCGACGCCGCGGCGGCGCGCGCAGCCGCCGCGCGTGCGGAGAAGGCCGGCCATGTCGCCTTGCTGGCAGATTTGCCGGCCGCCTGGCTGCTGGCCGCGGCCGATGGCGCGCGGCTGCCCGTGCTCAACCTCAGCGCCGGTTCGGACGCGCTGCGCCAGCAGGACTGCCGGCGCAACCTGTGGCACTTTGCGGCCAGCGACCGCATGCGGGCTGACGCACTGGCGCAGTGGCTGGTGCAGCGCAACTGGCGCAACGTGCTGCTGCTGACCGGCCCCGGCGAGGCGGACGCCGAGCGCGGGGCCACGGTGCAGGCCAGCCTGCGCCGTTATGGCCTGAAGCTCGCCGGCAGCAGACCCTTCAAGCTGTCGGCAGATCCGCGCGAGCGCGATCTGGCCAATCCGCTGCTGCTGACGCAGGGCAGCTACGACGCGGTGTGGGTGGTGGATACGGACGGCGAGTTCGCTGCGCTGCTGCCTTACCGCACGGCGCTGCCGCGCCCGGTGGTGGGTGACGGCGGTCTTGTCGCGCTCGCCTGGTCGCCGCGTTTCGAGCGTTATGGTGGCCCGCAGGTGACGCGGCGCCTGATCAAGGCCGTGGGCCGTCCGATGAGCGCGCACGACTGGACGGCCTGGATGGCCGGCAAGGCGCTGGTCGCGGCCGCAGTCGCTGCGCCCAAGGGCCCGGCGGCCGCCTTCCACAAGGCGCTGGGCGAGGTGAGTCTGGACGGGTCCAAAGGTGTCCTGATGAGCCTGCGGCCCTGGGACGGCCAGTTGCGCCAGCCCCTGGTGCTGAGCGACGGTCAGGCCGTGCTGGGGATGGCGCCGGTGGACGGCGTGCTGCACCCGCGCGATGCGCTGGATACGCTGGGCGCCGACGCACCGGAAAGACTGTGCAAGGCGCGGTCATGAGGCGGCTCGCCTGCCGCTGCGCGCCGATGGCACCGCCAGTGCCAGGCAGGGCCGTCTGATGCGGCACGCCTGGCAGGCCCTGTGGGCCATCGTCGTGCGCGAGCTGATGAAGTTCGGCCGGCAGTATGGGCGCCTGGTGTCGGCGCTGGTGCGGCCGCTGTTGTGGCTGGCGGTGTTTGCGGCGGGCTTTCGCAATGTCTTCGGCGTGGCCATCGTCGAGCCCTACGACACCTACATCCCCTACGACGTCTACATCGCGCCCGGCCTGATCGGCATGGTGCTGCTGTTCAACGGCATGCAGAGCAGCCTGGCCATGGTCTACGACCGCGAGATGGGCCTGATGCGGCTGCTGCTCACGGCGCCCCTGCCGCGCCCCTGGATCCTGCTGGCCAAGCTGACGGCCACCGCCGTGCTCTCGCTGCTGCAGGCGCTGGCGTTCGTCATCGTGGCCTGGCTCATCGGCACGCAGCTGCCGCTGCTGGGCCCGCAGACGCCGCACCTGCTGCTGGCGGCCGTGGGCTCGGCGCTGATGCTGGGCGCCCTGGGCCTGCTGCTGTCGGTTCACATCCGCCAGCTCGAGAACTTCGCCGGCACGATGAATTTCGTCATCTTCCCGATGTATTTCATGTCCACGGCGCTCTACCCCTTGTGGAAGCTGCAGGAATCGGGTGCCGAGTGGGTCTACCAGCTCGCGCGGCTGAATCCCTTCACGCATGCGGTGGAGTGGATGCGCTTTGCGATGTATGGCAAGGATCCAGGCTGGGCACCGGTGGTGGTGCTGGGTACGCTGGCGCTGTGCTTTGCACTGGCCAGCTGGGGCTATGACCCGCAGCGCGGCTTTGGCGCCCTGAGCAAGCGCCCGGGAGGCCCGGCGTGATCGCGCTCGTTCGCAAGCGCCGCGCGCCGGCCCTCTCCGATCCCGCGCCCGCGCGCGACAGCCGCCTGGCGCGCAGCCTGCAGTGGCTGTTCTGGGCCTGGGCCGCACAGGCCGGGCTGGTGGCCTTTGCCGCCTGGTGGATGCAGCGGCGCGGCCTGTGGCACGCACTGGTGGAGGGCGATCCCAGCGGCATCAGCCTGGGCATCGTCGCCCTCTCGGCGGTGGTCACGGGATGGATTGGCTGGCGCGCCTGGCGCCTGCAGGCGCAATTGCCGGCTGGCGCGGCCTGGCGCGCCAGCTACCGGCGCGAGCGCAGCGGCGCACCGGAGATCGCCGCGCAGCTGCTGAGCGAACGCAGCCACGGCCCGCACGAGACAGCCTGGTGGTTTGCCGCCGCGGCCATCAAGCTGGGCCTGCTGGGTACCGTGGTGGGCTTCATCGTGATGGCCACGCAGATCGGGCGCATGCCCAGCTTCGATCTGGATCAGGTGCAGAACCTGCTCAAGCAGATGACCCAGGGCATGGCCATCGCGCTGTACACCACGCTGGTGGGCCTGGTGGCCAACCTCTGGCTCGGGCTGCAGCTGCTGCTGCTGGACCGCATGGCCGACCGCCTGGTGGCGGACATCCTGGCCGACGCTTCACCGCAGCCAACGCCGCAGGGCGCGGCGACGGCCGACGCTGGGAGCCCCTGATGGCGCTGCTGCGCAAGCGCCGCTTCGACGAGCTGGATCCCTTCTCGGACCTGCTCTTCAACACGCTGCTGGCCTTCGTGATGCTCTTTGCCATCGCGATGATCGCCATGAACCCCAAGGCCAAGACCGGCGTCATCGATGCCAAGGCGGAGTTCATCATCACCGTCACCTGGCCCGACCTGAACCCCAACGACATCGACACCTGGGTGCAGGATCCGGGCGGCAACCTGGTGTGGTTCCGCTCCCGCGAGGCCGGGATGATGCACCTGGACCGCGACGACCGCGGCCTGTCCAACGACACCATCGTCATCAACGGCCAGAAGGTGGTGAACCCGCTGAACCAGGAGGTGGTGACGATCCGCGGCTTCGCACCCGGCGAGTACACGGTCAACGTGCACTACTACGAGACCCAGAACGGCGAACCGGTGACCGTGAACGTCTCGGTGGTCAAGGTCAATCCGCGCGCCGAGGTCGTCTACTACGGCAGCGTGACGGTGCAGCGCAAGGGTGACGAGGCGACCGCGGCGCGCTTCAGCGTGGATCCGCAAGGTGGCGTCAGCGGCGTCAATACGCTGGCCAAGACCCTCGTGGAGCGGATCTGATGACGGCGTGCACCGCGCGCCGGGAGCGAACATGACGGCCACCGACGGCTTCTTGTGGGCCTTCGTGGCCTTGGCCTTCATCGCCGCGCTTGCACTGCTGGCCTCGAACTGGCCGCGCTGGGCCAAGGCGCTGCTGGTGCTGTCCGTCACCGGGCTGTACTTCGCGGCCGATCGCTCGCTCGACGACGTGTGGGGCTGGCCCAGCCGTCAGGCGCTGCCCGAGCGCTTCGTGCTGCTGGCCGCGGTGATCGAAGAGCCCAACAAGACCAGCGCCGGCGCGCTCTACGTGTGGGTCACGGCGCTGGAAATGGGCAAACCCGCCGGCGCCCCGCGCGCCTTCAGGCTGCCGTACACCAAGGATCTGCATGCGCTGCTCAGCGAAGGCATGAAGAAGGTGCGCCAGGGGGTCTCTCAGATGGGGACGGCAGAGCCGAAGACCGGGCCGAAGGGTCTGTCCTGGCTGCGGCCCGGCAGCGACGAGCAGAACGTGAAGATCCGTGATCTGCCGCAGCCGCAACTGCCGGAGAAATGAGATGAGCCGGCTCGCTCCCAGGTTCGCGCGATCGGCCTTGCAGGCCGGCGCGGGTCGGCGCCGTCCGGCGGTGGCGGCGCTGCTGGGCTGGGCCGGCCTGCTGTGCGCCTGCAGCCCCGCGCCGCAGCAGACGCTGTTTCCGCTGGAAGGCGGCCAGCGCTGGACCTACGACGTGCGCATCGAGTGGGAGAACAACACGGTGGAGCACGAGACCCGGGAGCTCAGCACCGAAGGCCGCGCCACGGTCGGCGACGCGCCGGCCTGGGTGCGGCGCAGTGCCGATGGCGTGGAGTGGTTTCTGCGCAGCGACGACAGCGGCATCTACCGCGTGGCCACCCGGACCGATCTGGACGCCGAGCCGCAAGCCGATGCGATGAAGCGTTATGTTCTGAAGCTGCCGCTGGCCGTGGGCACGAACTGGCAGCACCCCACCACGGCCTACCTGCTGCGCCGGCGCCAGGAGTTTCCGCCGGAGATCCGTCACACGCACCCGTCCGTGCCCATGAGCTACAGCATCGAGGCGGTGGACGAAGCGGTGCAGACCCGCATCGGCCGCTTCGAGCGCTGCGTGCGAGTGCGCGGCCGCGCCGTGCTGCGGCTGTTCGCCGACCCTGTCGTGGGCTGGCGCGACATGCCCTTGACGACCACCGAGTGGTACTGCCCCGGCCCCGGCCTGGTGCGCCTGACGCGCGAAGAACCTGCCCAATCCACTTTCCTGGTCGGCGGTACGCTGACGATGGACCTGATGACATGGAACTGATTCAAGAGCCGGCCTGGCCCTCAGGCGAAACGGCGGCCAGGCCGCTGAAGCCTGCAGCGATCTCGCGGCGTCAGGCCTTGCGCGGCCTGGCCGCGTTGGGCCTGGGGGCGAGCATGGCCGGCGCCAGTGCCGCGGTGCATGCCGATCGCTTTCCTTCGCGCCCCGTGACGCTGTGGGTGCCCTGGGCCGCCGGTGGCTCGACCGATCAGAGCCTGCGCCTGATTGCCGAGCTGGCCGGCCATCACCTGGGGCAGAAGGTGGTGGTGGAAAACCGCGCGGGCGCCGGCGGCACGCTGGTGATGCCGGTGCTGCAGCAGGCTGCGCCGGATGGCTATACGGTCGCGCAGATGCCGCAGCCGGTCTTCCGCGCGCCCTGGACGCAGCGCGTGACCTGGGACCCCATCCGCGACACCACGCCCATCCTGCAGATCAGCGGCGTGACCTTCGGCGTCGTCGTTGCGCCCGGCAGCCCCTTTCGCAGCCTGGACGATCTGTTCGCCTACGCACGCGCGCAGCCAGGACACCTGACGATCTCCACCAACGGCGTGGGAACAACGCCGCATGTGGTGCTGGATCAGCTCTTCGGCGCGCGCGGGCTGGAGTATGTGCACGTGCCGTACAAGGGCACCTCCGAGCAGATGCTGGCAGTGGCCTCCGGCCAGGTGATGGCGGGCGTCAATTCCAATGGCTTTGCCCCCTTCGTGGATGGCGGGCAGCTGCGCCTGCTGGTCACCTTCGGCGAACGGCGCACGCGGCGCTGGCCGAGCGTGCCCACGCTGAAGGAACTGGGGCTGGGCATCGTCGCGCAGTCGCCCTACGGCCTGGCAGGCCCGGCCGGCATGGCGCCGGAGACGGTGCGCATCCTGCACGAGGCCTTCAAGGCCGCGATCCACGATCCGCAGCACCTGGCCGAACTGGCGCGCCATGACCAGGAACTGGCCTACCTCGGGCCGGAAGACTATGGCCGCAGCATGCGCAGCATCCACGCGGCGGAGCGGCTGACGGTGGAGCGCCTGGGTCTGGCGCGGCGCGGGCCCTGAACGGTTGCCGCGGCGGGCGGCGCGAGGCTCGGGCGCTGCCTGTGCCCGCCGTGCGCGATCAGCTGCGGCGCGGCATGCGAAAGGGCAGCATCCACTGCACCAGCGGCTGGCGCAGCCGCTGCGCGTCCAGCGTCTCATGCACCACATCCATCGGTTGGCTGTGGTGGGAAGGTAGATGGATCAGGGAGCGGGCGTAGAAGGGCGTGTCCTCCAGCGTCTGTCGCACCAGGGCCTGCTGTCCTTCGGCCGACGGCGCCGCCCGCAGCTGGCGCTGGACGCGCCACCAGCGTGTGGCGCCCAGCGGCAGTGGCGGCGGGGCCTCCAGTTCGCTGTCGCTGCCGTCGGGCGCAAACTGGTGCGCCAGCACGCAGCCCGGCCCGTGCCGCGGCGTGGTGTCGTAGATGACGGTGGTGCGGCCGTCGCGCGCCGTCGCGCGCACCCAGTCCCAGCGCTCGAAGCCCTGGTCGATCGGTTCGTCGCCCTCGTTGCTGTCCAGGTAGGCGCGGCCGCGCCACTGCAGCCGGGGCTGATCGAGCTCCACGACCAGCTGCGCCGTTGGCGCCAGAGGTCGCCAGCGGTGGCGGCCGGCCGCGTCCAGCGCCGCGGCATAGCGCGTGAGCACCGGGGCCTGCAGGCGGATGTGTCCCTGTACGCGCTGGCCAAAAGGCAGGCTGCGCTCCTGGATCCGGATGCTCAGCTCATCGCCTTGCCAGTGCAGGGCGCTCGGCCCGATTTCCAGGTGGGTCTCGTCGCGGTGCACGTGGCGGCGGCCACGCTCGGTCATGGTCCAGCGCCGGGCGCCGGGGCTGTAGAGGCAGACGTTGAGCGCGCAGTGATCGGCCGGATCGGTCTGCGCATCGCGCCGGAAGGCCCGCCGGTAGTAGGGCGAGAAGACGCTGCCGATGAAGGCGATCAGGGTCAGCGCGTGGCGGCCGTCCTCGCTGACGGCGTCCACGTACCACCAGCGATATGCACCCGGCTGGATCGCTGCGTCGAAGCGAGGTCGCCCATCAGCGTGGCAGCTGCCAACCGGCCCGACATCGCCGCCATGGGAACGCCCGGCCCCGGGTGCACGCTGCCACCCGCCAGATACAGGCCCGGCAGGCGCGTGCGTGCCCCGTGACGCCGGAACAGCGCCATCCAGCCGTGCGTCGCCGGACCGTACAGCGCTCCCCCCGAGCCCGGGAACAGGGCGTTGAAGTCGCCCGGCGTGCGGCGCCGAACCTGAGTGGCCGGGTGGCTGATGTCCAGCGTCAGCCCGCAATCCTGCATCAGCTTGAGGCAGCGGCTTTCGCATGCTTCGATCTCCGTGGGGGAGAGGGTCCGTCGATCCCCGTCGGCGGGGGCGTTGACCAGGGCCAGCAGACGCTCCGGCCCGGCGGGCAGGGCGTCCCTGCCGTCGCTCCGGTCCTGGGCGCAGAGGTAGACCGTGCCCTGCCGGGGCAGGCGGCGCTGGCGGAAGATGTCGTCGAATTCCGAGCGGTAGTCCGCATCGAAGAAGACGTTGTGGCGGGCCGGCACGAAGCCCTGCGTGCGTACATGCATGGCCCAGGTCAGGGCCGAGAGTGAACGCTGCCTCGGCTGCAGCGGTGCGCCGATCGCTTCACGGGCCAGGGTGCCCAGCCAGCCGCGCGCCAGGGCGTTGACGTCTCCGTTGAAGACCACGCGGCGCGCACTCAACTCTTCGCCGCCCCGCAGCCGCACACCGCTGACGCCCTGCGGGCTGCCCAGCAGCGTCTGCACGGGCGAGTTCAGTCGCAGCTGCACGCCGCGCTGGACCGCCATGTCGGCCAGCGCCTGGGCGAGACCGTCCATGCCGCCGTCGATGGACCACACGCCATCCATCTCCACATGGGCCACCAGCATCAGCGTGGCCGGTGCCTGCCAGGGCGAGGCGCCGCAGTAGGTGGCATAGCGCGCAAAGAGCTGTCGCAGCCGCGGATCGTGAAAGTGCCGTCCGAGTGTGCGCCACAGGCTGGCGAAGGGGCCGAGTGCCGTGAGCTCCTGCAGGCCGCGCGGCCCCAGATCGCGCACCATCTGCCAGAAGCCCGGACGGCTGGAGCGGATATGGGGCCCCTCCAGCCGCTGGTAGATGCGCCGCGCCTCCTGGCAGAAGGCGAGGAAGCGCTGCGCCTCCTGCGGTGAGGCGAAGGCCGAGATCTCATCGGCCGAGCACCGGACATCGGCATGCAGATCGAGACTGCGCGCCTGGCCGCGCCAGGCGTGCCGCGCCAGCACGCTCAGGGGTTGCAGGCGCATCAGCGCGTCGGTCGAGCTGCCCGCCTCATCCAGGATCTGGTCAAAGACCCAGCGCATGGTGAAGACCGTGGGCCCGCCATCGATGGCCATGCCGTCCACCAGCAGCGCGCGCATCTTGCCGCCCACGCGGTCCGCCTGCTCCACCAGGGTGACAGGCAGGCCGCGACAGGCCAGCAGAAGCGCCGACACGAGGCCGCCGATGCCGGCACCGACGACGATCACGCGTTCGGCGTCAGCCCGCGCGGCGGTCATGCCACTGTCCTTCCTGCGAGAGGGGCACGAAGCGCACGAACATCCACTCGCTGAACCAGCCCTGGCCCCAGGCCTGGCGCGCGGCCTCGCCATGCTCGCCGCGGCGTGCATAGGCTTCCAGTGCCGCCGCACTGTCCCACAGGCTGAAGGTGGCCTGGCGCAGCAGCGGGGCCTCGCCCAGGCCTGCGGCCAGGCGGCAGCCCGTGGCATGGGCCAGCGCACGCTCCGTGGCCGGCGAGTGGCTCCAGAAAGTCCGGGCCTGCGTCGGCCGGATGCTCGCGCGCGTGAGCACGGCCACGGGGCCTGCGGCCTGCGCGCCGGGCGTGCCGGCTGGCTGCAGGCGCAGGCCGTTCCAGCTGCCGCGGCTGGACGAGACGGCCAGCACCGAACAGAACCAGCGGTCCGCGCGCGCGCGGCGCTGCGCCACGGCGGGGTCGTGGCAGGCGAAAGCCCGGGCGCTGGCCTCGTTGTCGAAGAAGGCCATCAGGCCCTGGTGGCGCAGGCCCGGCCACACGCCGAAGCCGCCTTCGCGCCCGGAGCCGAGAATCCGCGCGCCGCGCAGGCCAGGCACCGCGCCCAGCCCCCAGGGCGCCAGCAGCAGCCGCGACAGGCCCCACAGCAGGTGGCGGCGGCGGTAGCGCAGCAGCACGATGACGGCGTGCGTGGCGGCCTCAGGCGGGGTGGCAAGGCCCGCCGGACCGGACGCTGCCGCGGGATGGGCCGCCGTGGACAAGGCTGGGCGGGCAGGCTCCATCGCGCCGCGGGCCGGCCCGGCACCGCGGAGAAGGGCTTCGGTCTTGCCCGGGCTCAACGCACCGCCACTTCCACGCGCCGGGCCACCGGGTCTTCACCGGCCACGTTGGCTTCCGTCTGCTGCGGCTTCTCCAGCCGCACGCGGTCGGCACCCACACCAGCGGCCAGCAGGGCGTCGCGCACGGTGAAGGCCCGCTGCTTGGCCAGTTCCTGGTTGGCGGCCAAGGTGCCCGCCGCCGAGTGGTAGCCGGAGATGGTGGCCACGGCGCGCTTGCGCTCCGTCATCGTGACGATCAGGCGCTCCAGACCCTTGGCCTGTTCACCCTGCAGTACCGGGGAGCCGACCGGGAAGTACATCACCGCCCGCAGCGCTTCGGACACCGGCGGCGGCAGGTTCCCCGTGGTCACGGCGGCCACCTGGATCAGCCCCTGGAAGTCCTTGGCCATCTGCAGCCCGCGCAGCGGCTTGGAGACGCCCTGGTGGCAGGTGGCGCAGTTGATCTTGGCCACATCTCCCGTGGGCCCGAGCCGGTGCGCCGGGAAGCTGGCCGTCAAGGGCGCGAGATAGTCCTTGTTCAGGCTGCGCGCCATGCGGATGCCGTGCCATGCGGTGGCGCGTTGGGGCGGCCCTTGCCAGGACTGGAAGGACTGCGTGTTGTGGCAGAAGGTGCAGTTCACGCCCAGGCCCGCACTCATGTGGTTCATGAGGCTGTAGGTCCACTCCGCCTGCTTGATCGACATGCGGTTGCCGGTGGGCAGCGCGGTATTGCCCTGCGCGCGGATCGGCTCTTCCTGCAGCAGGAAGGGCGTGAAGGGGTCGTAGGGCAGCGAGGCGTAGGCGATGGCCGGCTCGGCCTTGTTCTGCCCGGCATCTTCGCCAAGGCCCGGGCCGACCCGGTTGCCCTTGGCCTGGGGCGTGGTGAACCAGACGTTCTGCGGCACCGGTTTGCCGCGGTGGCAGGTGAAGCAGGTGACGCCCGTGTCGGCCACATGCGGCTTCCACGTCGTGTTGATGGTGCGTGTCATCTCCATCATGCGACGCGACACCACCTTCTGGTACTTGCTGTCATCGGCCAGGTTGTCGGTATGGCAGTAGGCGCAGCCTTCTGTCGGGGACACCCATTGCGTGATCGCCAGCATGTGGCGCGTGAAGTCGCCCACCGAGAGCTCGCCCAGCACCTTGACGTTCTGGAAGACGTCCTTGGCCTTGGGTCCTTCCGCGCCAGGCGGTGCCGGCGCGATCTCGGGCACGTCGGCTTCCATCGCCCGCTGCTTGGCCAGGATGCGAGGGTTCTCCACCTGCACCATGCCCGTGCCGCGGTAGCCGGTCTGCGTGCTCTTCACCGGGGGCCGTTCGCACGCGGCCAGCAGGGCGGCCATGCCCAGCAGGGCGATCCAGAGCGTGGGCTTCATGGCTTGACTCCTTGGATCATCGTGGCCGGATCGGCAATGATCGGCACGGCAGGGTAGGGAACGGCAAAACCATGCTTGACCGCCCACAGGTACCAGTTGTCGACCACGGTGCCGGTGAGCAGGAT
This sequence comes from Rubrivivax sp., assembly GCA_016790225.1. The sequence goes on along the minus strand of JAEUOZ010000057.1, from coordinate 35,534 downwards.
GCCGATGCCGCCGGTCAGCGGCGTGAGCACCGCAAACCACCAGGCCCAGCGGTGGATCGACTCCATCGTGGCGTTGAAGCCCATGGTCCAGCGCCAGAACAGCGCCGCGCGTTCGCTGGCCGTGCCGCGGTCGACGATCTGGTCGATCTCGCGGTCGCCACCGTAGCGGCTCACGGCCAGGATGGTGGCGCCGTGCATCGCGAAGAGCAGCACCGAGCCGTAGAGGAAGACGATGGACAGCGCGTGGAACGGGTTGTAGAAGAGGTTGCCGTAGCGCAGGCTGAACGCGGCCGTCCAGTCCAGGTGCGGGAAGATGCCGAAGGGCACGGCCTCGCCCCAGCTGCCCATCAGCAGCGGACGGAAGAAGCCCAGAACCAGAAACAGCCAGATCGCCGCGGCAAAGGCCCAGGCGATGTGCGTGCCCATGCCGAGCACGCGTGCGCGCCGGTAGGTGCGTGCCCACCACAGCAGGATGGAGACCGTGAGCAAACCGCCGGAGAGCAGCCACCAGCCGCCCTGGTTCATCGGCGGCAGCTTCAGCCCGTAGCCGGGGGGCGGCGGCTCCAGGGCCAGCCAGGGGAGCTGGCGGATGAACTCCACCGGGTTCCAGTTGACCGAAGCCAGCATGTTCACGCCGATGATGTTGATCGACAGCATGCCCAGCAGCAGCGAGGCCACGCCCAGGCCGCCCAGGTAGATCGGCCCGATCTGGGCATTGCCCAGGCGCCCGAAGAGATGCACGAAGAAGGCCTGCCCGGTGCGCGGGCTGTTGCCGGCCGGCAGCTCGATGCCGTCGGAGGCCGGCCCCGTGGCCTGCACGCGGGTGAAGAGGTTCAGGTATTCAGCCATGGCAGCCGCTCCTCATTTCCAGATGGGCAGTGCGAGCCACCAGCTCCACCACTCCGGCCAGCCGCGCGTCCAGAAGGGCCCGCTGATGACGATGCACACGGCGCTGAAGAACACGGCCGCCAGGGCCAGGAACAGGCCCAGCCGGTGAATGCCCAGCGTGCCCACCGAGTAGCCGACCAGATCGCGGAAGAAGGTGTCCTCGTGATCGGGCGTCTTCACCACTTCGCCCGACGGCGGGTTGGTCGCCGAGAGCACCAGCGCGCCGTGCATCGACAGGGCCAGCGTGGTCGTGAAGAAGAAGGTGATGGCGATCATGTGCGCCGGGTTGTAGTGGAAGTGCAGATACTGATATCCGACGTTGGACACCCAGTCCAGGTGACTGAAGATGCCGTAGGGGAAACCGTGTCCCCAGGCGCCCATCAGCACCGGGCGGATGACCACCAGCGTGACGTAGGCGAAGATCGCCATGCCGAAGGCGAAAGGCACGTGCAGCCCCATGCCCAGCTTGCGCGCGATCTCGATCTCGCGCAGCATCCAGCTGACAAAGGCGCCGATGGCGCAGACCGTGACCACCTGCCAGATGCCGCCTTCGCGCAGCGGCGCGAGCTGCAGGCCGTATTTCAGGTCCGGCGGTGCGATATTGATCTGCCAGGGGTTCCAGGTGGGCCCTAACGCCGCACCCCAGAGAATCATGGCCGTGCCGAGAAAGGTGAAGAAGATGGTGGTGACGCCGAAGAATCCGACGTAGAACGGCCCCATCCAGAAATCGAAGAGGTCGCCACCCACCAGGGTGCCACCGCGCACCCGGTACTTGCGTTCAAAACTGAGCATCGCCATGGGTCGATCCTCCGGCGTCGCCGTGCCCGCGGGCCATCGGCGATCGTTGTCTTCGGTAAAGGGCGGACGGGGTACCCGTGGGGAGCGATGCACCCCGTCCGCGCCGGCCACCAGCCGAGAAGAAGATCTACTTCTTCGCGGGCATGGCGGCGTTCTGCTTCAGCGTTTGCGCTGCCGCAGGGCCATCGAGCCAGTTGAAGGTTGGCGTGGACAACAAGACCAGATGGATCATTGCCGCCAACCCGAACAGGAAGATGCCCTGGACAACCATCGCACGAAGCGGGTCGTACAGCTTCCAGATGCGCCACATAAGGTGAGCTCCTATTGAAGATGTGACATGAAGGTGTAAACCGCCGCCTTCACGCCCCCGAATACCGACTTGACGCCCTCGGCACCGGGTAACCAGGACCGCCATGGGAAACCCAGGACTTGGCTGATGAGCGCAATCGCCGCAAACACCACAAAGGCCGAAACGAAGATCACGAGAAAGGCGTCGGGTTTTTCCGCCGTCTGTGCCGTGGTCTGTTGCTGCGGATAGGGCTTTACCTGGGTTGTCATGACTGTCCCCTTTTCACACTGCGGTTCCTAGAACCAGGGCCGCCAGATCCAGACCAGGATGTGGGCCACCACAGCGACCGCCGTGAAGCCCACGAAACCCTGAACCCAGTACTGGTGGAACTCCTGGGCTTCCTCATCGTTCAGGCCCGAAATCGAGCCTCTACGTTCAGCCATGTGAACCACTCCTTCCCAATCGGCCTTCCGGCCTTTCTTGCGCACAGCCCGCGCAATGTGGGCAACCGGCGCGGCATGCGTCGGTATCCGGTGACCCGGCGGCAGTCGGCGTGACTGAAGAGTCAGACACCGGTGGCCTCCTGGGCTTGTCCTGACAGGCGGGCGATCAGCTCGCGCGTGACGCGCTGCGCGCCGGCACGGCGCGCCTGCGCCTCGGCCTCGTCCCGCAAGCGCTTGGCGGCGGAGATCTGCACCAGCACGGGCTCGCGCCCGACCGCCTGCGCCAGCAGCTCCTCGGCTTCGCCGTCCCAGGCCAGCGGCGGCTCGCCGCCGCGCGCTGGCGTGGCGTCCACCTTGTCCAGCTCGGTGCCCAGCGGCAGGATGGCGAACAGCGCATCGAACAGCGCGTTGCAGAACTCCTGCAGCACATAGGTGGCGCCGGCATAGCCCATGAAGGGTGTGCCGGTGTGGCGGCGGATCAGCGCGCCGGGAAAGCTGGCGGGGATGTAGGTGGGCTTCGGCCCGAAACCCGCGCCGCCCGATTCCGCCAGGTACATGCGTTCGTTGTAGCTGCCGAACAGGACCAGCGGCGGCTGCGTGTGCACCAGGCGGCGCACCTCGGCGTGATCGGTCTTGGCGCCGGCCTTGCGCGGCACGGCAAAGCGGCAGGGCAGGCCCAGCTCGTCTTCGAGGTAGTGGCGCAGGCCGCGCGTGTAGGTCTCGTTGGCCACCACGGCAAAGCTGGCGGTGCCGAAGAAGTCCTGCGTGACCGAGCGCCAGAGGTCCCAGATCGGCTTGATCGTGGTGTGCTTCTCGCGCTCGATGAAGGGCTCCGGGTCCAGGCCCGTCAGTCGCCCCAGCTCGCGCAGGAAGGCGGTGGTGCTGTGCATGCCGATCGGCGCCTGCAGGTAAGGGCGCTGCAGCAGCTCGCACAGGCCGCGGCCGAACTCGCGGTAGAGGCAGATGTTGACGTCGGCCTCGGCCAGGCGCGGCACATCCAGCAGGTGGCTGCCCAGCGGGAAGACCAGGTTCAGTTCGCAGCCGATGCCCTCGACCAGGCGGCGCATCTCGGCCAGATCGCTCGGGCCGTTGAAGACACCGTAGCTCGGGCCGATCAGGTTGACGCGCGGCTTCTCGCCGGCGGGCCGCTCGGCCAGCGGCTTGCGCGCCGGCACCTGGCGCGTGCCGTACTGCTGCCACAGCCACACCAGTGCGCGGTCGGCCGCCTGCCACTGGTCTTCGTCGATGGTGCGCGGCAGGAAGCGCATCAGGCCCGTGCCTTCGGGCGTGACGCCGCCGCCGATCATCTCGGCGATCGAACCGGTGACCACTACCGCTGGCAGGTCCGGATCGAGCGCCCGGTGCGCGCGCTTCATCGCGCCTTCGGTGCCTTCGCGGCCGAGCTGCTCTTCCGCGAGACCGGTGACGACGATGGGCAGCTCGTGCGGCGGCAGCGCGTCGGTGTAGTGCAGCACGCTGGTGACGGGCAGGTTCTCGCAGCCCACCGGGCCGTCGATGACCACCTGCAATCCCTTGACGGCGGTGAACACGTACACCGCACCCCAGTAGCCGCCTGCGCGGTCGTGATCGAGGATCAGCATGGCCTGGCCTCCGTCACAGCATCTCCTCGGACTTGCGCTTGCGCGCTTCGCGCTCCAGGCGCCGGCGCGTATCGGCGCGGAACTCCGGCCGCAGCCGGGGCGCTTCGCTCCACACGCCGCCCAGATCGCCGTGGCCGACATCGCCGAAGAAATCGCTCATCGCATCGAAGCGCGCCTGGTTGCCCATGGCGGCATTGATCACCTGCGCCAGCGAGCCCGCGCCGGCAGGGCCCATCAAGGGCCGCGCGGAGATGAGGTTGGTGAAATAGAGCGCCGGGGTGCGTGCCTGCTTGGCGGCCTGCACCACCGGCGTGGTGCCGATCACCAGCTGCGGCCGGTATTCGCGCATCGCGTCCAGATCCTGCTCCAGCGAGGCTCGGAAGCGCACCTGCACGCCGCGCCCTTCCAGCCACTGGGCATCGGCCTCGGCCCAGGGTGTGCGCGGACAGGCGCTGCCCACGTAGCGCAGATCGGCGCCGGACTCGATCAGCAGACGGCCCACCAGCAGCTCCGAGCCCTCGTAGCCGGACAGCGTGACGCGGCCCTGGATGGGGCGCGCGGCGAGCGCGGCCTTGATGGCCGGCAGGAAGCGGTTCTGCGCCGCAGCGATGCGGTCGGCGGCGACACCGGCCGCCCGACCGACGGCTTCCAGCCAGGCGGCGGTGCCGTCCAGCCCGACCGGCGCGGAGCCCACCACGGGACGCCCCGCGGCTTCGAACTCGCGCACACTGGCGGTGTAGAAGGGATGGATGGCGGCCACGACGCGGCCGGCCAGTGCGGCATACAGCTCGCGCCACTCGCGCGTGGGCACCACCGGCCCGGCAGCCAGGCCCATCGGCTCCAGCATCATGCCGATGCCCACGGGATCGGCCGGGAACATCTCGCCCAGCAGCGTGACGGTGGGCTTGTCGGCGATGCCCGCGCGCGGCGCGGCCACCGGGCCGGCCTCGGCCTCGCCGCGGGCATAACGCAGCATCGCACCGGCGAGCACATCCTTGGCTTCGGCGTGTGTGGGCACGCCGAAGCCCGGCACGTCGATGCCGATGATGCGCACGCCGTTGATCTGCCGCGGCAGCAGCTGCAGCGGCACGCCGCTGGCCGTGGGCACGCACAGGTTGATGATGACGATGGCGTCGTACAGGGCCGGATCGGCCTGCGCGTGCACCGCCTCGCGGATGTCCTCGAACAGCTTGCCGGTGACCAGCGTCTCGCTGTTGAAGGGCACGTAGCCCACGCTGCGCCGGGCGCCGTAGAAGTGCGAGGTGAAGGTCAGCCCGTAGACGCAGCAGGCCGAGCCCGACAGCAGCGTCTGCGTGCGCCGCATGCGCAGCCCCACGCGCAGCGAGCCAAAGGCCGGGCACATGCTCTGCGGCTGGTCGTGCGGGCCTTTGGGATAGTCGCTGGCGTACTGCGCCAGCACGGCGCCCTTGCCTTTGGCCGCAGCCGCCTGGCTGGCGGCCTGGGCCCGTTCGGGCGTGGCGTGGCAGCCGGTGCCGTCAGCCGCGTCGAGCGGCGGCGTGGCGGCATTTCCCGGCGAGAGGACGGGCTGGATGGGGATGGTCGGGCGGCTCATGGCAGGCCTGCGGTGCGGGTGGCGACGGCGCGTTCAGGCGGCGTCGTAGACAACTTCCAGCGAGGCCTTGTCTTCGCGGTTCAGGCCCCGCATGTCGACATCGCTGGCAGGCTGCAGCACGACATCGCGGCCGACCGCGGATCCCGAGAAGAGGCCCAGCAGCTCGTCCTGACTCAGCGGGCGAGGCCGCACGGGCGGTGCTTCGGCCACGTTGACGCCCAGCGTCTCGAACAGCGGCGCCCACTCGGTGCCGGGCCGGCCGATGATGTCGTAGGAAGCGCTCTTGCGGCGGATGTCCTCGTTGGCCGGGATGGCCGCGAGGACGGGTATGCCGGCGCGGGCGGCAAAGGCAGCGGCTTCGCCGGTGCCGTCGTCCTTGTTGACCACCATGCCGGCGACGCCGACGTTGCCCCCCAACTTGCGAAAATATTCGACGGCACTGCAGACATTGTTGGCCACGTAGAGGCTCTGCAGGTCATTGCTGCCGACGACGATGACCTTCTGGCACATGTCACGCGCGATGGGCAGGCCGAAGCCGCCGCAGACCACGTCGCCCAGGAAATCGAGCAGCACGTAGTCGAAGTCCCACTCGTGGAAGCCGAGCTTTTCCAGCGTCTCGAAGCCGTGGATGATCCCGCGGCCACCGCAGCCGCGGCCGACCTCCGGGCCACCCAGTTCCATCGCGTACACGCCGTCGCGCTTGAAGCAGACGTCGCCGATCTTCACCGGCTCGCCGGCCAGCTTCTTCTTCGAGCTGGTCTCGATGATGGTCGGGCAGGCCTTGCCGCCGAACAGCAGGCTGGTGGTGTCGCTCTTGGGATCGCAGCCGATCAGCAGGACCTTCTTGCCCTGCTGGGCCATCATGTAGCTCAGGTTGGCCAGCGTGAAGCTCTTGCCGATGCCGCCCTTGCCGTAGATGGCGATGATCTGGGTGGTCTTGGTGGGTGTGCCGGTGGCCGGGGCATCGGGCTCGATGGCGGCCTCGGCGCGCAGCGCATCGAGCTGCGCGTTGGGGTTCGAGGCGGCGACGATGGGGATGGACTTGTTCAAGCGCTGGCCCTCCAGTCGAGCACCATCTTCAGGCAGTGGCTGTCGCCGAAGGCGGTGCGGTAGGCACGCTCGCAGTCAGTGGCTGCGGCGTGGTGCGTGATCAGGCCTTCCAGCGGCAGGAAGCCGCTCTCGGCCAGTTCCTTCACGGCCTTCATGTCGGCCGGCTTCCACTCGGCCGCGGCGCGGATCTGCGCCTCGCGCATGAAGGCCATCGGAAAGCTGAAGCTCAGCGGCTGGCTGTAGAAGCCGGCCAGCACGATCTCGCCGCCGGGCGCCAGGCGCGAGAGCAATCGATCCAGGATCGCGGCATCGCCGCTGACGTCGTAGATGGCGTGGTAGTCCCGGCGCGGATCGGCGTCCGGGTGCATCACGGCGTAGCCCGTGGCGCCGTCGTGGCGTTCGGGGTTGGTTTCCCAGACCGTCGGCGCGGGGTACTCGGCCAGTACCGTCATGCGCGCCAGCAGGCGCCCCAGGACGCCGTGGCCGACGATCAGATCCGGCGGGACGATGGGGTCGCGCCGGCCGCCGCCGGCTACCGCGTGATAGGCCGTGGCGGCCAGCGCCAGCAGCACGGCCTCTTCTCCGAGACCTTCGCCCAGGCTCCAGGCGCGAGCGCCCGGCACCACCAGCCGCGAGGCCGAAGCGCCGAAGAGGCCGCGCACCTCGCCGAAGCAGCGCGCCCCGGGCACGAACACCCGCTCGCCCACCACATGGCCCGATTCGGGCCCGGCCTGCAGCACGCGGCCGACGGATTCGTAGCCGGGCACCAGCGGGTAGCCCATGCCGGGAAACATGGGCATGCGGCCGTCGTACAGCAGCCGCTCGGTGCCGGTGGAGATGCCGCTCCATTCCACGTCGACGATCACGTCGTCGGGCTGGGGCTCGGCCAGATCCAGATCGTGCAGTCCCAACTTTTCAGGCGCCTCGAGCACGACGGCGCGGGTGCTCATGTTCATGCCACTTCTCCAGGAGCCGGGCTTCCGGTACCCCGGGAGGAATCTCCCGGAGTGCGCTGGAGGCCTGATCGACTGGATGTCATAGTAGGCTTACGAAACAAGGTGTCAAGAGAGACTTACACCAAAGCTCGGAATGGCCACGGTCGGGTGCCGCAAGCGCCTGCGCGGTTCGGGCGGCGCTGCGGTCTGCGCGCGTCGCTTGCGGGCCGCGCCGAGGCCGGCACCGGGCGGCGCTATGCCGCACGCGCCACCAGCAGCCCGGCCTGCAGCGGCACCGCGGTGCGGCGCTGCTGGACCTGATCGAAGCCGGCCTGCTGCATCAGGGCCGTCAGCTGGGCGGGCGTGCGCGAGCGGCCGCTGCCCATGGCGAGCAAGTACATGCCGAAGTACGCCGCGCCCATGGTCTGCGCGCTGGCCGTGCCGGCCATGGGCTCGGCCACCAGCAGCGTGCCGCCCGGCGGCAGCGCACGGCGCGCGGCACGCAGGATGCCCAGTGCCGGGCCGTCATCGTGGTCGTAGAGCACGCGGATCAGCGAGACCACATCGGCGCCGGCCGGCAGCCGGTCGTCGTGGAAGTTGCCACCGATGCAGCGTGCGCGCTGCGACAGGCCCAGCCGCGCCAGGCGCAAGCGCGCGGCATCGGCCACGCTGGGCAGATCGAAGACCATGGCCTGCAGATCGGGCGTGCGCTCCAGCGCCGCGCCGGCGAAGACCCCTTCGCCGCCGCCGATGTCCAGCAGCAGCCGGTGGCGGTGCAGCGGGTAGGCATCCAGCACCTGCCCGGCGACCAGGGGCTGGGAGGCCGACATCAGCGCGGAATAGGCACCGGTGCGCGGCGCGGGCAGTTCACCCGGCGCACCGTCCTGCGCATAGGCCCAGTAGCGTGCGAGCTCGCCGCCCCCGCGGCTGCGCAGCACGGCCAGCGGATCGGCCAGATCGCGGTACAGCGCGCCGTGGTGCTGGACCAGCGCGGTCAGCGCCTCGTTGCCGACCATCAAGGCGCCCAGCCGGCCCAGGCCGAAGCGGGGCTCGCCGCTGTCGGCGGCTTCGCGCCGCTGGACGAGTTCGAGCGAGCAGGCGGCCTCCAGCAGCCGCTCGGCGGAGGGCAGCGGCAGGCCGCTCTCGCGCGACAGCTGCGGGGCCGTGATCGGGGATTGCGCGAGGCGATCGAAGAGCTTGAGCTCGACACAGGCGGCCAGCCACTGCGAGTAGACGAACCCGGCCACCAGATCGAAGAGCTCGCGCGCATGGCGCCGCGCGAGCGGCCGCGTGCCGATGAAGCGGCTGGCGGCCTCGCGAAAGCCCGGGCTGGTCAGCCAGCGGTCGCGTCGCGCCTGCCAGCGATCCATCCAGCCGCCCAGAAAACTGGCACTGCTCATCAAGCATCCTTCCGTTCTGCACACGCCGGCATGCGCAATGAGGGACGGCCCGTCGTGTTCATCGGCAGGCCCTGCGTGCGGCGCATGTGCCGCTCACGCCACCGCCAAGGCCGAGGCGCGCAGGCCGGCGGGCAGCAGGCGCTCGGATTCGGCGCCCACCAGGGCGCGCAGGCTGGGTGCGCCGCGGCACTCGGGGACGCTGCTGCGCGCCGACGCCAGCAGTTGTTCGAAGTAATCCAGCGCGCCCGACATGCCCATCTCGATCACCACGCTGGGCCGGCCAAGCGCGCGGTCGCGCAGGGCCGGCTTGCCCATCTCGGCTTCGGTGCAGGCGGCATCGCGGATGTCGTCGGCCACCTGGTAGGCCTCGCCCAGGCGTTCGCCGAAGGCGCGCCAGCGCTCGGCATCGCCGCCGCTGGCCAGCGCCCCCATGACGCTGGCGGCGGCGAACAGCGAGCCGGTCTTGGCGCGCTGGTAATCGGGCAGGGCCACCCAGTCCTCGCACTCCCAGGCCTGGCCGGCCACGATGCCGCGCGGCATGCCGGTGCGCTGCGTCAGCTCGCTCACCAGCCCGCACAGGCGCTCGGGGTGCTGCGCAGCGCCCTGAGCGAGCACCTCGAAGGCCATCACGATGAGCGCGTCGCCAGCCAGCACCGCCTGGCGCTCGCCGTAGGCGGCGTGCACGGAAGGCAGGCCGCGGCGCAGCGGCGCATCGTCGAAGCAGGGCAGATCGTCGTGCACCAGCGAGGCGCAATGGATGAGCTCGATGCTCACGCCGGCTGACAGGCTGAGCGTGGGGTCGCTGTCGCCGCAGGCGGCGGCCACGGCCACACACAGCAGCGGACGGATGCGTGCGCCACCCGGCAGCACCGCGTGCCGGATGGCGGCGCCGAGCTGCGGCGGGGCGCCGCGTGTCTCCGCCACGGACACCACGGCGGCGAGGGCTTCCTCGATGCGTTTGCGCGTCTGTTGCATGCCGAGCTCCTGGGCTCACCTGGGATGCCCGTGGCCGTCCGGACACGGCGTCATCGAAAGGTGTAAATCAGTATAGACATCGGTCGAAAACTGCGTCAACCTACGTTTACACCAACACGCGTCCCTGCGCTCAACGCGAGCGGGAGGTGCAGCACTTGAAGGAGACTGCGATGTCAGCCGGAGATCGAGCCTGGACGGCGCGGCTGGGCGCCTGGGTTGAGCGCGTGCTGCCCTATGCCGCCCTGCTGGCCGCCACCATCGTGTTTCTCTCGGCGGCGGCTTCGCCAGCCGATCCGCCGCCCGCCGCGGCGCTCACGGCGGCGAATGCGCCGCTGCCGCCCGAGGCTGCGGCCGTGCCGGTCTCAGAGCGCGGGGCCGTCGGCGGCGAGCGGCGCTGAAGTCCGTTCCGTGCCGCACTCGGCCGGTGCGGCGCCAGGCGGCCGTCTGCGTTCCAGGCAGAGCGCCAGCACCGCGTCCGGCTGCTCTTCGTGGGCCAGGTGGCCGCATGACGCCAGACGATGGATGCGGGCCTGGGGCAGGCGCTCGCGCACCCGTTCGGCCTCGGCCGGTGGCAGCGTGCGGTCACGCTTCCCGACGATGAGGTCCAGCGGCAGGGCCAGCTGCGGCAGCTGCCGCTGCAGGCCTTGCAGATCCCAGGCCGCCATCAGCCGCAGCGTGCCACCGGTGTGTCGCGCGTCCTGAACCAGGTGCTGGTAGCAGCGCACGCCCAGCGGCTCGATGTGCGAGCCGGTGGATTGCAGCAGCCGCTGGGTGCCGCGCGGCCAGGAGGCCCAGGCGGAGAACACCGGTGCGCTCAGCGGGTTGAGCGTCAGCAGCCGCGCCAGCGGCGTGAACAGGCGGCCCAGCGTGCCCTCCAGCGGCAGCAGCGCCCCATTGACGGCGACGATCCGGGCTGCGGAGGCGGCGCTGCCGGCGTCGATGGCCCAGCGGCAGGCGAGCGCAGCGCCGGCCGAGTGGCCGACCAGCAGCGTGGGCTGACACGCCAGATGATGCAACAGGCCCTGCAACGCGCCGCAGACGCCGTCCAGCGAGAGATCCTGCGTGGCGGGCGTGTGCGTGAAGGCGTGCCCCGGGAGATCCGGCACCAGCACCTCCATGTGGCGTGCCAGCAGCGGCGCGAGACGCCGCCAGCTGTGGCTGGAGGCTCCCGTGCCATGCAGCAGCAAGGCCACCGGGCGCGCAGCCAGGCTGCCCGCGCTCGCGGCCGGCGCCGGCCCCGGCGCCGGTCCTGCCCAGTGCTGCAGATGCCAGCGCAGCGCCTGGCCGGGCACGGCGATGCGCCGGCTGTGCGTGCGGTGCGGCCACCAGGGCGGCAGCGGCTCAGCCAGCATGGCTCTGCCCCCGCACCTGCTGCACCGCGCCGGACAGCGCCCGGGAGCCGGCATGCGGCAGCGCGAGCCAGCGCGCACCCAGGGCCTGTGCGAGCTGCTGCGCCGCGGCACCGGGCTGAGGCGAGGTGTCGATGACCAAGGCTGCCGTGCCGCTGGCCGCCAGCGCCCGCGCGGCGCGCTCGGCGTCAGCCATCGCCTGGGGGCGCCCGGGATCACCGCTGCGCCCGACATTGGCCTTGCCATCGGTCAGCAGCACCACCAGCGGTGTGGATCCGGCCTGCTGCACCGAGGCGGCGAGCGCCGTGGCAGCTTCGATGCCGCAGGCCAAGGGCGTTCCGCCACCCCCCGGCAGGCCGGCCAGGCGGCGCCGGGCCATGACCAGCGATCGCGTGGGTGGCAGCAGCAATTGGGCGCCCGTGCCGCGAAAGCCGATCACGGCCACCCGGTCGCGCCGCGCATAACACTCGGCCAGCAGCAGCTCCACCGCGCCCTTGGCTTCGGCCAGCCGGTGCATGGCCTGCGAGCCTGAGGCATCGATGGCAAAGATGGTGGTCGTGCCGCGCCGCTCCTGGCGGCGCTGCACGCGCAGGTCATCGCGCTGGACGATCACGCGGCCGGCGGGGCCCGGCACGCCCGAAGCGGCTTCGGCCGCGGCGCGCCGCATCGTCTGCCAGGGCGCCGCCGCGCGAAGGGTCTCGATCAGGGCCAGACGCTGGCCACCGCGCGGCAGGCCGGCTTGGGCGCCCAGCGGTCGCCCGCGCTGCGCCGAGGCGGCCGCCCGCCCCTGACGGCCGGCATCGCCCCGACGCGTCGGTCGCAGCGATCCCAGGCCCAGCAGTGCCAGCAACCCGGGCGGGATCGCGGCCTGTGTGGACGCGAGCACCCGATCCTGCAGCGTTTCGGCTTCTTCGCGGTCGAGGGGGCGATCGGTCTCGTCGGCTGGCGCCTGAGGCTGCTCGCGCGGCCTTGTGTCATCGCCTTCGGCCGGTTGCGGCGGCGTCGGCTCGGGTGATGCGTTGGAGGCTGGCTCGGCCGGCGCTGGCTCGGCCGCTTCGCTGGTGGGCAGCTGGCGCGCGCGCGGCGCCAGCACCAGCTGCGCGGCCAGCGTGAGATCGGCTTCTTCGATCGCCGCGGCGCCGCGCAGTGCGGCCGCCACGCGCGCCGTGCACCAGGCCAGCCAGACAGCCCGCGTGGACTCGATGCCCAGCGCCTGCGCGGCCTGCGCCAGGGTGGCCAGCAGCGGCTGCGCGCCGGCAATCTGTGGCCAGCTGCGTCTGGCGCGCGCCAGGCGCAGCTTGTCGGGGGCGGGGGGCATGCCTTGTGGGCGCAGGTCGAAGGCCAGGCGGTCCGCCAGCGCCGGCGCCAGGCCCTCGTCGGCCTGCACCGCTTCGTCCAGCGCCACCAAGGCAAGGCCTGGGCTGTGCTTCTCGGCCAGGCCTTGCGTCCAGCGCTCGCTCTGCCCATGGGCTCCGTCCAGCGCCAGCGCCAGGCGTGCAGCGCGCGCGCGGCTCAGCCGCTCGGCCATGGGCAGCAGCAGCAGACCCCCGGCGGCGCGCTCCAGCAGGCCGGCCTGGCGCACCGGCCGGCCTTGCGACAGGGAAGCCACCAGATCCAGGCCACCGTCGAGCGCCTCTTCAGACGCGCCGGGCGGCAGGCGGCACCAGGGTGTGCCTGCCGGCAGCCGTGCGGCCAGCGCCTGCAGCCAGGCCTCGCGCTCCGGGCCACTGGGGCCCCGCAGGCGCGCACCGCCCAGCAGTGCGGGCGCGACCGCCAGCAGGTCCAGCGCCTGTACCGCCAGCGGGGGGGCGGGCTGACGCGCCAGTGCATCGGCGGGCTTGGGTCGCGCCGCCTGGCGCGCCAGGGTGTTCACGGCCCGAACTGTTCTTCGACCACGCGCGCCACGCGCACCGAGGCATCGCTGTCGTCCAGCGGATTGCGCCGCAGGCGATGGCGCAGCGCCGGCCCGGCCAGGCAGCGCAGATCGGCGTCGCCGACGCGGGGGTGACCTTCCAGCGCCGCGCGGGCCCGCGCGGCGCGTACCAGCGTGAGCTCGCCGCGCAGGCCATCGGTGCCCAGCGCCATGCACAGCGTGGCGGCGCGCTCCAGCGCGGCATCGGGCACCGCGACACGCCCCAGGCGGCCGCGCGCTTCGCTGATGCGCTGCTGCAGCGCCGCCTGCGCCGGTGCCCAGGTCTCGGCAAAGGCCTCGGGCTCGCGCTCGTAGGCATCACGCCGCTTGACGACCTCGACGCGTGTCTTCAGATCGCTGGGCGTGCGCACGTCCACCGCCAGGCCGAAGCGATCCATCATCTGCGGACGCAACTCGCCCTCTTCGGGGTTGCCGCTGCCCACCAGCACGAAGCGCGCGGGGTGGCGCACCGAAAGCCCTTCACGCTCCACCACGTTTTCACCCGAGGCCGCGACGTCGATCAGCAGATCGACGATGTGGTCCTCCAGCAGATTGACCTCGTCGACGTACAGAAAGCCGCGGTGGGCGCGCGCCAGCAGTCCGGGCTCGAAGGCCTTCACACCCTGCGACAGCGCACGCTCCAGATCCAGCGAACCGACCACGCGGTCTTCGGTCGCGCCCAAGGGCAGATCGACCACCGGCACCGGTACCTCGCGCGTGGCGATGCGCCGTGCCTTGGCCAGGCGGGTGCGGCAATCGCTGCACCAGCTGCTGCGCGCCTTCGGATCGCAGCCATAGCTGCAGCCGTCGATCACGGTCATGGGCGGCAGCAAGGCCGCCAAGGCGCGCACCGCGGTGGACTTGCCGGTGCCACGGTCACCGAAGGCGAGCACGCCACCGATGCCGGGATCGATGGCGCACAGCGTCAGCGCGAGCTTGAGTTCTTCCTGGGCGACGATGGCGCTGAAGGGAAAAGGCGTTCTGGACATGGGACGATGATCGCGCAGACGGCGCGTCGCGGGTTCAGGGAGGGGGCCGGCGCAGCGCCTGGCCGCCGCGTCGCAGCAGCGCGCGGCGGCTCACGCCCAGAGAGCGCGCCAGCGCATCCAGGCTGCCGGCCCGCTGCAGCGCGCGGCGCAGGAACTGCTGCTCGGCCAGCCGGCGCGCGTCGCGCAGCAGCCCCTGCAGGCTGTCGCGGCCGATGCGTTCGTGCAGTCGGTCCAGTGCCAGCTTCAAGGCATCGGCGCCGTCGCCGCCCGGGTCGTCGAGGTGGGCGGCGCGTTCCAGGCCCAGCTTGTGCCGTTCATCGGCCGTCATCAGCGGCGGTCCGTCGCCTTCCTGGAACTGCTGGCGCTGGGCGTTCCAGTAGCTGCGTTCCAGCGCCTCCTGGGCGGCCAGAAAGCGCTGCTGCATCTCGGCCTGGGCCCGCAGATCGTGGGCCACGGCCAGGATCGGGCCATCGCGGCCCAGCCGGGCCGCACGCCAGGCCAGCGGGATCGTGCCGATGCCGTGGTGGTTGATCTCGTGCCGGCCCGAGCGTCCCTGCTGCGTGACCTCGTCCAGCAAGGCCTGCACCTTGCGCCGGCTGTCCGGCGTGGCGGTGTCGATCCAGGCAATCCCCTGCCAATGTGCCGTGTCCTTGTCGTAGCTCGGTGTGGCGGCGCGCTTGAGCACCATCCCGCCGGTGCTGAGCACCAGCGCCACGTCGCAGGCCAGCGAGGCGAAGGTCTCCGCGAGCTCGGGCGCCCAGGCGGCCAGGATGTCCATCTCACGCGCCGCGTCGGGAGCCTGAGGCGAATCGTTGGAGCTCATGAGGGCATGCACGCTCAGAACGGCCCGTTGAGCTGCACCACGGCCGCATTCAGCGCCGCCGCGAAGCTCACCCAGGCCAGATAGGGCAGCAGCAGCAGCCCGGCCCAGCGGTCCAGCTGCGCGCTCCACCAGGCCAGCGCGGCGATGGACAGCCACAGCAGGACGACCTGCGCCAGGGCCCAATCGGGCCGTCGCAGCGAGAAGAACAGCACGCTCCAGGCCACGTTCAGCAAACCGTTGAACCCATAGGCGATGACGACGCGCAGGCGCTGCGTTCGGTGCGGCGCCCGCACCCACGCGCGGGCGGCCGAAGCGGCGATGAGCGAATAGATCATGGTCCACGCCGGGCCGAACCAGAGATCTGATGGCTTCCAGGCGGGCTGCCGCAAGGACAGATACCAGGGGCCGATCTGCGTGGCCAGACCGCCGAGCACGGCCACCAGCAGCGCAGCGGCTCCCGCACAGAGAACGGGCACACGCCAGGTTTCCCGCCTGCTCTGGGGCTTGCCGGATTCCATCAGCCCACGCGGGCCAGGCCCAGCAGGTGAGCGACATCCTTGAAGAAGATGCGGACGTGAGCCATCGGCCGCTTGCGAACCAGGCGCTTGTGCATGTAGGCGTCGAAAGTCAGCTGCTGAACGTCCTTGTCGCGGCAGATGGACACGAAGCGTTCGCGCCGCCGGTCGTTCACGTACCAGAAGCGCTGCATGATGCCCAGCACCCAGAAGACACGACCGTGCTCTTTCATGAAGGCCTTGCGCACGCCGGCCAGGTGGCGCGCATCGCCCGTCTGCA
This sequence comes from Rubrivivax sp., assembly GCA_016790225.1. The sequence continues at coordinate 19,714 of JAEUOZ010000057.1, read as the reverse complement.
GCACGCGGTGCACCGCCGCGGCGGCCATGCGCGCGCTGGCCATGGCGTAGTAGATGCCCTCGCCGGAGGCCGGGGCCACCACGCCGGCTGCGTCTCCCACCAGCACCACGTCACGGCCGTTGTCCCAGCGCGGCAGCGGCTTCAGCGGGATCGGCGCGCCCTCGCGGCGCACGGTGCGGGCCTCGCCCAGGCCAGCCATGCCGCGCAGGGCCGCAGTGGCGTTGCGCAGCGAAAAGCCCTTGTCTGCGCTGCCGGTGCCGATGGACAGCGTGGGGCCATGCGGAAATACCCAACCGTAGAAATCCGGCGACAGCTTGCCGTTGTAGACCACGTCGCAGCGGCCGGGGTCGTAGCCAGCGGGCGGCTGGGCCGGCCGCTCCACGATCTCGTGGTAGGCAAAGACGAAGCGGCCGCGGTCCCAGCCGGCGATGTTCTGGTGGGCCACGGCGCTGCGCGCGCCGTCCGCGCCGATGACGCAGCGGGCCCGGGCGTGGGCCTGGTGGATGCCCGGTGCGGCGTCGTCGCCCTCGACCACCCAATGGACCACGGCCGTGCCGTCGTCGTCGCGTTCGATGCGCTCGAAGCGGCCCGTGCGGCGCAGCGCGCCGGCCTCGGCGGCCCGCTGGCGCAGCCATTCGTCGAAGACCTCGCGGTCGACCATGCCGACAAAGCCGCCTTCGATCGGGATGTCCACCGCGGTGCCGCTGGGCGCGACCATGCGGGCGCTGGTGGCCCGCGCCACCAGCAGGTGCGCCGGGATGCGGAAGTCGGCAATCAGCCGCGGCGGCACCGCGCCGCCGCAGGGCTTGATGCGGCCCGCACGGTCCAGCAACAGCACCGAGTGGCCCTGCTCGGCCAGCTCGTGCGCCGCCGTGGCGCCGGAGGGGCCGCCTCCGACGACGATGACATCGAAGGTGGGTGTGGTGTGGTTCATGTGTGGTTCTCCCGGGCGAGGGTCAGCGGCGTGGGGGAAGCGGCGCCGCAGGGGCCTGACGTCTTGGCAGCCGGGCGGCCGCCCAGCGCCAGATGGCGGGCGAGCAGCGCGGCCGCCACGAACATCAGCGCCTCGATGGCAAAGACGCTGGCGTAGGCCGGGCCGGGGGTGCCCAGCAGCCAGCGCGCGAGATCGTTGAGCGCCGTGCCCGCGACGCCGCCGGCCGCAAAGCCGATGGCCTGCGCTGCGCCCCACAGGCCCATGCGGGTGCCTTCGCGCTGGCCTCGGCCTTGGCCGGCCAGGGCCATCATGGAGCCGATGGCAGCGATCGAGAAAACGCCATTGGCCACGCCCATGGCAAAGACGTTGGCGCGCAGCGGCCAGTTCGGCGCGGCGCCGAGGCCGGCCACCACCAGGCCGGCCAGGCACAGCGCGCTGGCCAGGCAACCCCACACGATCCAGGCTCGCAGAGAGCCGAAGCTGAAGCCACCGAGCCGCCGTCCGGCCAGCGACGCCAGCAGCATGCCGGCGAGCGTGCCGCCGTGCTGCACACCGGACAGCTGGGTCGATTCACCGGGTGAATAGCCGAACATCACGCCGGCAAAGGGCTCCAGGATCAGATCCTGTGCGCTGTAGGCGATCATCGAGACGAAGACGAAGATCGTGAAGCGGCGCGCCTCGGGCTCGCTCCAGACCTCGGCCAGCGCGGCGCGGAAGCGCGAAGCCGTCATCGGCTCTTCGGTGGCGCGGCGCGCATCGATCTCGTGCGCCAGCACGGCGCGGCGCTCCAGCCCCAGCAGCGCAAGCAGCGTCACCAGGACCGCGATCACCGAGACCCCGCCGGAGACCATCATCAGGCGCCCGGCCGAGAAAGGATCCAGCAGCTTGCCCGCGACGCCGGCCGTGACCGCAAAGCCGATGATCATCATCACCCACACGGTGGCGGCGGCCGCCGCGCGGCGCTCCGGCGCCACGCTCTTGGCCAGCAGGGTCAGCAGCGAAGTGCCCGCGGCGCTGACGCCCAGCCCCACCAGCGTGAAGGCCAGCACCGCGAGCGCCAGACCGAGGCCGGCCTGCGTGGCCAGCGTCGCCGTGGCGACCGCGCCCAGCCAGCCGCCCAGCGCGAGGATGATCATGCCGCCCACGATCCACGGTGTGCGCCGGCGCGCCACATCGGCGCCAAAACCCATGTGCGGGCGCGTCAGCTGCACCGCGTGGTGCCAGGCCACCAGCAGGCCCGGCAGCAGGGCCGGCAGTGCCAGCTCCACCACCATGACGCGGTTCAGCGTGGAGGTGGTCAGCACCACCACGGCGCCCAGCATCGCCTGCACCAGGCCCAGGCGGGCGATCCCTGCCCAGGACAGACCGAGTGACGCGCTCATCCTTGTCCTCCCATCACGGGCAGCGCTGCCATGCCGCGCAGCGCAAAGGCCGACACCAGCATGCCCAGCACGAACAGCGGGACGCCCAGGCCGCTGAACCACAGCGCCTTTTCGCGCGGGGCGGCGACGAAGCGGCGCATCATCAGCAGCTGCACCGCCAGCAGCAGCCCGATTGCGAGCGCGTGCCAGGGCCGCTGCCATTCGACGAGCAGCGCGATCACGGCCAGCTGCGACAAGGCCATCGTGGCGCTGGCGGCCAGCGCCGCCCGCCGCGGGCCCAGCTGCACCGGCAGCGAGGCGATGCCCATGCGGCGATCGCCCTCGATCGACTTGAAGTCGTTGAGCGTCATGATGCCGTGGGCCCCGGCGCTGTAGAGGGCGGCGAGGATCAAGGACGGCAGCGTGGGCGCGCCGCCCGCCATCACGGCGGCCCCGGTCACCCAGGCCAGGCCTTCGTAGCACAGGCCGCAGGCCGCATTGCCCCACCAGCCGTTGCGCTTCAGGCGCAGCGGCGGCGCGCTGTAGGCCCAGGCCAGGCCCAGGCCGAAGACGGCGGCAGCCAGCACCCAGGCACCGAACAGGCTCGCCACGCCCAGAGACAGCACAGTCCAGGCGATGGCCACGTAGAGCCCCCAGCGGCCCGGCATGCGGCCCGAGGGGATGGGGCGGTGCGGCTCGTTGATCGCGTCGACCTCGCGATCGAACCAGTCGTTCACCGCCTGGCTGGTGGCGCAGACCAGCGGTCCGGCGAGCACCACGCCGCCGGCCAGCAGACCCAGCCGGCCGTCCAGGGAAGCACCCGAGGCCACCGCGCCGCAGGCAAAGGCCCACATCGGCGGAAACCAGGTGATCGGCTTGAGGAGTTCGGCCACGGCCGAGAAAGCGGGCAGCACCATAAGTGCATGGTGCACCTGACGCGTTGATGCGTCAACCCAGATTTACACTTCAGAGCAGTCGGGTCAGTCTTCGTCCTCGCCGCCCAGGCCGCCCATGCCGAATCGGCGCAGCTTCACATACAGGCTCTGGCGCGACAGGCCCAGCATCTGCGCAGCCAGCGCGCGGTTGTCGCGCGTCATCTGCAACGCAGCCTCGATCGACAGCTTCTCGATCAGATCGCTGGTCTCGCTGACGATCTGCTTCAGCGGCACGCGGCCGATCAGTTCGCTGAGCTGCTTGACGGAGCCGGGCACGCGCGACAGCGCTTCTTCGCCGGGCGCCAGGCGCCGGCCGATATCACGGATGCTGAAAGCCAGACGCGTGTCGCCACGGCCATCGAGCGCCGTGGCCGCCACCTCCACCGGTGACTGCGTGCCCAGTTCGCCATTGAGCTCGGTGGCCATCAGGCCCGGGCTGCGCCCTTCACGCAGGTGCGCCAGCAGCACCTGAAGCTCGACCCCCGGGCGGCCCAGCCAGCGGTCCAGCGGCTCGCCTTCGGCCTGGCGCTCGCTGCTGAGTTGAGCCAGCCGCACGAAGGCGCGATTGGCCAGCGTCACGCGGCCCTGCACGTCGGTGAAGACCAGCGCGTCGCCGGCCTGCGTGATGTACTGCCGGGCCCAGACATCGCCTGCTTCGGATTCCGCCGCCTGCGGCGCCGCGCCTGCCGCCGCCGCAGCAGCACCACCGGCTGCGCGCAGCGGCATCAGGCGCACCAGCACGATCAGCGCATCTTCATGTCGGTAGGAGGTCATGTTGACCTGCACCGTGCCGCGCTGCTCGGCCAGGGCCAGCTGCAGCCGCTCGTGCCGGCCGTGGCTCAGCGTGGCCGAAGCCGCCTCGGCCAGCGCTTCGCTGCTTTCGGGCGTGAAGAGCGAGGCCAGCGGCAGGCCCTGCAGCCGGTTGCGCCGCGCGCGCGAAGGATCCAGCAGCGCCTGGGCGGCGGGGTTGATCTCCTGGATGCGCAGCGTGGCGCCTTCGGCCACGAGCGTGGCTTCCGCAGAGGTCTGGAAGATGCTCAGGTAGCGCGTCTGCGTTTCCCGCAGCCGCCAGTGGTCACGTTCCGAGGCCTGCTGCACCTCCACCACGCGCCGCTGCATCTCCATCTGGCTGCGCAGATCGCGCCCTGCCAGCAGCAGCGCCGGGCCATCGCCCAGGCCGGCCGAGGGAAAGCGTGTCGGGGTGTACTGCACCGGCAGTTCGGTGCCGTCGGGCAGCAGGTGGTTGACGTGGCGCGAAGGCGCCGCAGCCGATCCCTCCACGGGCTTCAGCAGCATGTCGACCTTGCCCTGGCTCTCGGGCGTGACGGTGTCGCTCATCGATCGCCCGGGCCAGCTGGCCTTCAGGCGCTGCGCCAGCGTGGCATCGCGCGCCAGCACGTGGACGATGCGTCCGTGGGCGTCGATCGACAGGGCCAGATCGGTGGCGGCCAGCAGCACCCGTTCCAGGGCCAAGGGCATCGGCTCTGCGGGCAGGCTGGGCTGGGCGGGGGTGGGCTTTGGCTGGCGCCGACTCATCGGCGATCGCCCCTCTCTGGGCGGCAATCCCGGGTGTGACCGCGGGTGGTTGTTGTGGAGCATGCGGGCCGATGCAGGCCCGCGTGAGCGTCATTCTCGCAGACGCGGCACGGAAACCCGTCCTTGGCGCGCAGCCGCCGTGGCCGTGATTGCCGGCAAGCGGGGTTGCCCACATCCAGGGCGGGCGAGCGCCGCAGAAAACCCGCGCGCTCAGGCGGCCTGTTGGCGGGCCTTCAAGAGCCGTGCACAGAGCGCCGGCGCGAGGCTGCCGTCTTCGCAGGCGGCATCGGCGCCGATGGTGGCTGCCAGCTGCGGCTTGACCAGGAAGATCGGGCCGCCCACCAGCACCAGCAGATGCGGGTTGCGCGAGCCGGCGCGCGCGCGGACGACCTGCTCCCTCAGCCATTCCACGCGCAGGTCCGTACCGATGGAGATGCCCAGCACGTCAAACCACTCTCGGTTGACGCGCGCCACCAGGTCCGGCACGGCCGCGCCCACGCCGCCCAGCACCGACCAGCCGTCGGCGCGGAAGAACTCTGCAACCATCGACAGGCCGAAGCTGTGCTGCTCTTCGCGGTGCTGCGCCAGCAAGACGCTGCGCCCGTTCGGACCGCCGCCGCATTCGCGGTTGAAGGCCGGCGCCCATTCGCGCAGCAGGCGCTGCAGGCGACCCAGGCAGATCGTCACGGTGGGAAAGTCACACTGGTCGTCGTCCCAGCGCTCGCCCAGGAGGCGCGCCGCGGGCGAGAGCACCTGGGTGAAGACCTGCGTCACGCTGAGCCCTCGGCGGTGCAGCGCATCGACACTGGCGTTCACTTCGCCATCGCTGCCGCTGACCAGCAGGTCCACGAAACGACCCAGCTCGCCGTCCAGCAGTTCCAGGCTGGCCGGCTCGCCTTCGTGCAGGCGAACGAGCCGTGGGATGACCTCGGACTGCAAGGTGCGGTTCAGCCGGTCGAAGCGCTCGCGGGTGTCCTGGTGCGCCGCCGAGGCGCGCGCCATCGCGGCCCGCGAACTGCTGCGCGTGTGCGACACGGCCGACCCGGTCAGCACGGTGATGGGTCTGCCCTCGGACGCCTGTGATGTGGACATCGTCTTCCTCGTCTCCTGAGGGCCGCCGAAGCGCCTGAGGGTGGATCACCCCAACGGCTGCTTCACCGACCACGCCTGTACTGCGACATGCCCCCGCCACTGCACGGAGACCCGTCACGCCGGGTTGTCACTGTTTGTACTCCTGACTCGGCCGTCCGTCAAAGAAAAACCGAGCACTCCTTGCGCGCCGGTCGAGTCTGCATCGTTCGGACCAGAGCCGAGGGGCGGGCGAACCCTATGCTGCCGCAATCCAGAGTGTCACGCCAAGTTGACGTCATTTCGGATTGACATCTGTATCTCGGGGGTCTAGTCTGACGATCAACCGAGCCACCCACGTGCCCTCCGTGCTGAACCCTCCCGCTGCTTCCCCTTACACCCCTACGGCGTCGGCGCCTCGCGCCCTGTACACGCCCGAGGAGCGGCAGCGTCGCGATGCGACCGCCTGGACCTGGGTCCAGGGCGTGCTCGCCCCGATCCAGTTCATCGTCTGCCTGGTGAGCGCCGCGCTCGTGCTGCGCTACCTGTTCACCGGCGCGGGGCTGTGGGCGGCGAGCGTCTCCTTCATCCTCAAGTGCGCGCTGCTCATGCTGATCATGGTGACCGGCAGCATCTGGGAGAAGGTGGTCTTCGGGCGCTGGCTCTTCGCGCCGGCCTTCTTCTGGGAAGACGTGGTCTCCATGGGTGTCATCGCACTGCATGCCGCCTGCCTGTGGAGCCTGTTCAGCGGACAGATGTCGCCGCAGGCCCAGATGGGCCTGGCGCTGGCGGCCTATGCCGCCTACATCGTGAACGCCGTGCAGTTTGTGTTGAAGCTTCGGGCCGCGCGGCGCGATGAATCCGCCCGCGCAGCCCCGGCAGGAGTGTTGGCCGCATGAACGCCCGTATCCCCATCGCGGCGGTGGCGCCGCCCCGTGCCCCGGAATCCGCCGGCTGCGAGCTGCCCCCGGTCATCCTCGAGCGCGGCCAGCGGGAGGTCTTCTGCGGCCTCACGGGCATCGTCTGGCTGCACCGCAAGATCCAGGACGCCTTCTTCCTGGTGGTGGGCTCGCGCACCTGTGCGCACCTGCTGCAATCGGCGGCCGGCGTGATGATCTTTGCCGAGCCGCGCTTTGCCACTGCCATCATCGATGACCGCGATCTGGCCGGCCTGGCGGATGCCCACAGCGAGCTTGATCGCGTGGTGGCGCGCCTGCTGGAGCGCCGCCCGGAGATCCGCCTGTTGTTCCTGGTGGGTTCCTGCCCTTCGGAAGTGATCAAGCTGGATCTGGGCAAGGCCGCGGCGCAGCTCTCGCGCCGTCATGCGCCGGGCGTGCGCGTGCTGCACTGGTCCGGCAGCGGCATCGAGACCACGTTCACGCAGGGTGAGGATGCCTGCCTGGCTTCGCTGGTGCCCGGCCTGCCGGCCAGCGACGAATCGCAGCTGATGGTCGTGGGCTCCCTGGCCGATGTGGTGGAAGACCAGTTTGCGCGCCACTTGCAGGAGCTGGGCGTCGGGCCCGTGCGCTTCCTGCCGGCGCGCCATGCCAACGAGCTGCCGCCGGTGGGCGCTGGCACGCGCCTGCTGCTGGCCCAGCCTTTCCTGGCCGATACCTGCCGCGCGCTGGAAGCCCGCGGCGCCACGCGCATCAGTGCCCCCTTCCCGCTGGGCGCGGAAGGCACGACGGCCTGGCTGCGCGCCGCAGCGCAGGCTTTCGGGGTGGACCAGGCCCGTCAGGTGAACGTGCTGGGGCCCCGGCGCGAACGGGCCGCCCGCGCCCTGGCCGTGCACCGCCAGCAGATGCAGGGCAAGACGGTCTTCTTCTTCCCCGATTCGCAGCTGGAGGTGCCGCTGGCGCGCTTCCTGGCCCGCGAGCTGGGCATGAAGCTGGTCGAGGTGGGCAGCCCCTATCTGCACCGCACGCTGCTGGATGCCGAATGGCCGCTGCTGCCTGCGGGCACGCAGCTGTCAGAAGGCCAGGATGTGGAACGCCAGCTGGACCGCTGCCGGGCGGCGCGCCCGGATCTGATCGTCTGCGGCCTGGGCCTGGCCAATCCGCTGGAGGCCGAGGGGCTGGCCACCAAGTGGTCGATCGAACTGGTCTTCATGCCCGTCCAGGGTTTCGAGCAGGCAAGCGATCTGGCCGCGCTCTTCACGCGGCCGCTGCTGCGCCGTTCGCTGCTGGCCGCATGAGCGGCACACCGCAAGGAAGGCAAGGGCGCACATGCAACTGACCCTGTGGACCTACGAAGGCCCCACCCACGTGGGCGCAATGCGCATCGCCACGGCCATGAAGGGCGTGCACTACGTGCTGCACGCGCCGCAGGGTGACACCTACGCCGACCTGCTGTTCACGATGATCGAGCGGCGCAGCGAGCGCCCGCCGGTGAGCTACACCACCTTCCAGGCCCGCGATCTGGGCAGCGACACGGCCGAGCTGTTCAAGGAAGCGGCCCGCGCTGCCGTGCTGCGCTTCCAGCCGCAGGCGCTGCTGGTGGGCGCCTCGTGCACGGCCGAACTCATCCAGGACGATCCGGGCGGCCTGGCCGCAACGCTGGAGCTGGGCGTGCCGGTGATTCCGCTGGAGCTGCCCGCCTACCAGCGCAAGGAGAACTGGGCCGCCGCCGAGACCTTCTACCGCCTCGTGCGCACCCTCTGCCCGGCGCCTGCGCAGCCGCGTGAACGCACGGCCCAGCCGTGCTGCAACATCCTGGGCCCGGCGGCACTGGGCTTTCGCCACCGCGACGATCTGCGCGAGATCCGCGCCCTGCTGGAGCAGCTGGGCATCGCCGTCCAGGTGGTTGCGCCGATGGACGCCACGCCGGCCGATCTGGCGCGGCTGGGCGAAGCCCACTTCAACGTCGTGCTGTACCCGGAAATCGCCGGCACGGCAGCCCAGTGGCTGCAGCGCACGCACCGCCAGCCCTTCACGCGCACCATCCCGATCGGCGCCAAGGCCACGCGTGAGTTCATCGCCGAGGTCTGCCAGCTGGCGCAGATCGATCCGGCGCAGGGCCTGGCGATGGCCGAGCCGCGCGCCCGCTGGTATGCACGCTCGGTCGATTCCACCTACCTCACCGGCAAGCGTGTCTTCATCTTCGGCGACGCCACGCATGCGGTGGCCGCAGCCCGTGTGGCCAGCGAGGAACTGGGTTTCTCGGTCGTCGGGCTGGGCACCTACAGCCGCGAATTCGCCCGCGAGATCCGCGAGGCGGCAGCCCGCTACGGTGTCGAGCCGCTGATCACCGACGATTACCTCGAGGTCGAGGCCCGCGTGAGCGAACTGCAGCCCGAGCTGGTGCTGGGTACGCAGATGGAGCGCCATATCGCCAAGCGCCTGGGCGTGCCTTGCGCGGTGATCTCGGCACCGGTGCATGTGCAGGACTTTCCGGCCCGCCATTCGCCGCAGATGGGATTCGAAGGTGCGAACGTGATCTTCGACACCTGGGTGCATCCGCTGATGATGGGCCTGGAAGAGCACCTGCTGCGCATGTTCCGCGAGGACTTCGAGTTCCACGAAGGGGCCGGCGCCTCGCACCTGGGGCACGCAGCCGCCCTCGCGGCTTCGGCGATCCAGAGCGCGCAGGCCGCTGCGGCGGCCGCCGCGACGCCGCAGGCCAACACTGCAGATCCGCCAGCCGCTCCTGCGGCTGACCTCGCGTCCAGCGCCGCGCCAGCCGCCCTGTCGATCACGCCGAGCCCGGCAAGCCCGGCGGCCGCCGCGAACCCGCCCGCGCAGCCCGTGTGGAGCACGGAGGCCGAACGCGAGCTCGGCAAGATCCCCTTCTTCGTGCGCGGCAAGGCCCGGCGCAATACCGAAAGCTATGCCCGCGAGCGCGGCCTGGCCACCATCACCCTGGAGACGCTCTACGATGCCAAGGCGCACTTCAGTCGTTGACGCGCGGGGCCTGGGCTTCGTCGCCTCGCAGACGGCCTCGGCGGCCCGCGTGCCGGTGGCGCCGGTGCGCGTGGTGCTGGTCACCATGGACAGCCACCTGGCCAGCGCCACCGAGCGCGCGGCGCGCAGCCTGGCCGTGCAGATCCCAGGACTGAGCCTGTCGGTGCATGCGTCCTCGGAATGGGGCGACAACCCCGCGGCGCTGCAGCGCTGCATCCAGGCCATCGGCGAAGGCGACATCGTGGTCGTCACGATGCTGTTCCTGGAAGACCACTTCCTGCCGGTGCTGCCGGCGCTGAAGGCGCGCCGTCTGCAATGCGATGCGATGGTCTGCGCGATGTCGGCGGCCGAGGTCGTGCGCCTCACGCGCCTGGGCAGCTTCGACATGTCCGGCGAACCCAGCGGGCTGATGGCGGTGCTCAAGAAGCTGCGCGGCCGCATGGCAGGCAAATCCGGCAGCGGTGGCGAGACCGATGGCAACCGGGCCGCCGCCGGCCAGCAGCAGATGCGCATGCTGCGCATGCTGCCGCAGATCCTGCGCTTCATCCCCGGCACCGCGCAGGACGTGCGGGCCTACTTCCTGGTGCTGCAGTACTGGCTGGCAGGTTCGCAGGAGAACGTTGTCGGCCTGGTGCGGCTGCTGGTCGGCCGCTATGCCGATGGCGAGCGCCGCGCGCTGCGCGGCCAGATCAAGGCCGAGCCGCCGCTGGAGTACCCGGAGCTGGGTGTCTACCACCCGCGCATGGCCACACGCATGGCGCAGACGCTGCAGGCGCTGCCGCCCGGCCCCGCGGCGCCGGTGCAGGGCACCGTGGGTCTGCTGCTGCTGCGCTCCTATCTGCTGGCGGGCAACACCAGCCACTATGACGGCGTGATCCAGGCCCTGGAAGCACGCGGCCTGCGCGTGATTCCCGCGTTTGCCGCGGGCCTGGATTCGCGCCCGGCGATCGATCGTTTCTTCATCACCGACGGCACGCCCCGCGTCGATGCCGTGGTGTCGCTGACCGGCTTCTCGCTGGTGGGCGGCCCGGCCTACAACGATGCGCGTGCGGCCGAGGAGACCCTGGCGCAGCTGGATGTGCCCTACCTGGCCGCGATGCCGGTGGAGTTCCAGACGCTGGAGCAGTGGGGCGGCTCCGAGCGCGGCCTGCTGCCGGTGGAGGCCACGATGATGGTCGCCATCCCGGAGCTGGATGGCTCCATCGCCCCCACCGTCTATGGCGGACGGGCCGAAGGCGGCAGCGCCGCCTGCGCAGGCTGCGCGCGTGCCTGCCACTTCGAAGGCGGCGAGAAGGCGCACGACATGCGCAGCTGCAGCGAGCGCGCCGAGAGCCTGGCACAGCGCGTGGCGCGGCTGGTGGCCCTGCGCCGCTCGCAGCGTGCCCAGCGCCGCGTGGGCGTGGTGCTGTTCAACTTTCCACCCAATGCCGGCAACACCGGCACGGCGGCCTTCCTGGCGGTCTTCGAGTCGCTGTTCAACACGCTCAAGGCCCTGCACGCCGGCGGCTATGCGGTGGAACTGCCGGCCAGCGTCGACGAGCTGCGCGAGCGCCTGATCCAGGGCAATGCCGAACGCTTCGGCGCCCCCGCCAACGTGCACCACCGCATCGCCACCGACGATCACGTGCGGCGCGAACGCTGGCTGCCCGAGATCGAGGCCACCTGGGGCCCGGCCCCGGGCCGCGCGCAGAGCGACGGCGCTTCGATCTTCGTGCTGGGCGAGCGCTTCGGCAATGTCTTCGTGGGCATCCAGCCCGGCTTCGGCCACGAAGGCGATCCGATGCGCCTGCTGTTCGAGCGCGGCTTCGCGCCCACGCATGCCTTCAGCGCCTTCTACCGCTGGCTGCGCGAAGACTTCAAGGCCGATGCGCTGCTGCACTTCGGCACGCACGGCGCGCTGGAATTCATGCCGGGCAAGCAGGCCGGCCTGTCGGGCAAGTGCTGGCCCGATCGCCTGATCGGCGACATGCCCAACATCTACCTGTATGCGTCCAACAACCCTTCCGAGGGCGCGCTGGCCAAGCGGCGCTCGGCGGCCACGCTGGTGAGCTACCTCACGCCGCCGGTCGCGGCCGCAGGCCTGTACCGCGGCCTGGTGGATCTGAAGGCCTCGATCGAGCGCTGGCGCACCGGCTGCCCGGACATGGTGGCCGAGCGGCCGGAGCTGGCCGCACTGATCCAGGCACAGGCCGCCGAGCTGGAACTGGCCCCCGCGCAGCCGGCCTGGACCGAACCCGAGACCGAGATTGAACGCCTGGCGCGCGCGGTGCTGGAGCTGGAGTACACGCTGATCCCGCACGGGCTGCATGTCGTGGGTCAGGCACCCAGCGAGGCCGAGCGCGTGGAGTTTCTGGTGGCCATCGACGAGGCGCAGGCCGCGACCCTGGGCGAAGCGACACTGCCTCGGGCCACCCTGCAGGCCCTGGCCGCCGGGCGCACGTGGCGCGAGGCGGCTGGCGCGGGGGGCTTGCCCGCCGATGCGGCCCACGAAAAGCGCCTGGCCCGCCTGGCCGAATCGGCCCGCCTGCTGGGCCAGGATCACGAGATCGAAGCGCTGCTGAAGGCGCTGGACGGCCGCTACCTGCGCCCGGCGCCCGGTGGCGACGTGATGCGCAACCCCGAGGTGCTGCCCACCGGCCGCAACCTGCACGGTTTCGACCCGTTCCGCATTCCCAGCGTCTTTGCCGTGCACGACGGCCGCCGCCAGGCCGAACGCCTGCTCACGCGCTACTGCGAGGACGGCCGCGCCTTCCCCGAATCCATCGCGCTGGTGCTGTGGGGGACGGACAACCTGAAGAGCGAAGGCGCACCCATCGCCCAGGCGCTCTCGCTGCTGGGCGCCAAGCCTCGTTTCGACAGTTATGGGCGCCTGGCCGGGGCCGAGCTGATCCCGCTGGCCGAGCTGGGCCGGCCGCGCGTGGATGTGGTGATCACGCTGTCGGGCATCTTCCGCGACTTGCTGCCGCTGCAGATCCGCCTGCTGGCAGAAGCCGCCTGGCTGGCCGCCGCCGCCGACGAGCCGGTCGAGCGCAACTTCGTGCGCAAGCATGCACTGGCCTTCATGGCCGAGCAGGGCTGCGATCTGGAGACCGCTGCGCTGCGCGTCTTCGGCAATGCCGAGGGCGCCTACGGTGCCAATGTGGGCAGCCTGATCGACAGCAGCCACTGGGATGACGAGGACGAACTGGCCGAGACCTACTCGCGCCGCAAGGGCTTTGCCTACGGCCGCGGCGGGCGGCCGACACAGCAGCCCCGCCTGCTCAACAGCGTGCTCGCCAGCGTGGAACTGGCCTACCAGAACCTCGATTCCGTGGAGCTGGGGGTGACGACCATCGACACCTACTTCGATACGCTGGGCGGCATCAGCCGTGCGGTGCAGCGGGCCAAGAAGTCCCATGGCCGCGGATCGGAAGTCGCGCCGGTCTTCATCGGCGACCAGACGCGGGGCGAAGGCACGGTGCGCACGCTGTCTGAACAGGTGGCGCTGGAGACCCGCACCCGCATGCTCAATCCCAAGTGGTACGAGGGCATGATGGCCCACGGCTACGAAGGTGTGCGGCAGATCGAGACCGCGATCACCAACACGCTGGGCTGGTCCGCCACCACCGGCCAGGTGCAGCCCTGGGTCTACCAGCAGCTGACGCAGACCTTCATGCTCGATCCGCAGATGCGCGATCGCCTCGCCACGCTCAACCCCGCGGCTTCGGCCAAGGTGGCCAACCGTCTGCTGGAGGCCTCGCGCCGCCAGTACTGGACGCCCGATCCCGCCATGCTGCAGGCCCTGCAGCAGGCTGGCGATGAACTCGAAGACCGCCTGGAAGGTGTCTTCGTCAAGGCAGCGGCTTGAACCCGCGGCCGGAGATCCCTGCATGAGCGATATCGCCACCATCCCGCTGTCCGACGTCCGCCGCGGCCCCGCCCCCGGCCTGGCGCGCTTCAACCCGCCCACCGATGGCGAAGGCAGCCTGCAGGTGCAGCTGGACCCCAACCTGAAGATCGGCACCGCCAAGGTCTTCGCTGTCTACGGCAAGGGCGGCATCGGCAAGAGCACGACCTCCAGCAACCTCAGCGTGGCCTTCTCCAAGCTGGGCAAGCGCGTGCTGCAGATCGGCTGCGATCCCAAGCACGACAGCACCTTCACGCTGACCAAGCGCCTGGTGCCCACCGTCATCGACGTCCTGGAGACCGTTAACTTCCATCCCGAGGAGCTGCGCCCAGAGGACTTCGTCTTCGAAGGCTACAACGGCGTGATGTGCGTGGAAGCGGGTGGCCCGCCGGCCGGCACGGGCTGCGGCGGCTACGTCGTGGGGCAGACCGTCAAGCTGCTGAAGGAGCACCACCTGCTGGAAGACACCGACGTGGTGATCTTCGATGTGCTGGGTGACGTGGTCTGCGGCGGCTTTGCCGCACCGCTGCAGCACGCCGACCGCGCGCTGATCGTCACCGCCAACGATTTCGATTCGATCTTCGCGATGAACCGCATCGTGCAGGCGATCAGCGCCAAGGCCAGGAACTACAACGTGCGGCTGGGCGGCGTGATCGCCAACCGATCGGATGCCACCGACCAGGTGGACAAGTTCAACGAACGCGTGGGCCTGAAGACCATGGCCCGCTTTCCTTCGCTGGATGTGATCCGCAAGAGCCGCCTGAAGAAGGCCACCTTGTTCGAGATGGAAGACACGCCCGAGCTGCTGGCCGTGCAGCACGAGTACCTGCAGCTGGCGGCCAAGCTGTGGGCGGGCACCGATCCGGTGGCGCCCCAGGCGCTGAAGGACCGCGAGATCTTCGATCTGCTCGGGTTCGATTGAGATGGGGCCCGAGGCAGCAAAGGACGACAGCATGCACATCCCCAACACCTATGTTCAGCGGCGAAGCCAGATCGAGACCTATTTCGACCGCACCGCGACCCAGGCCTGGGAGCAGCTCACCTCCACCGCACCGGTGAGCGGCATCCGCGCCACCGTGCGCGCGGGGCGCGACCGCATGCGCGAGTCGCTGCTGTCCTGGCTGCCGGCCGATCTGCACGGGCTTCGCATCCTGGACGCCGGCTGCGGAACCGGGGCGTTTGCCATCGAGGCGGCGCGCCGCGGTGCGGTGGTCGTGGCCATCGACCTGTCGCCCTCGCTGGTGCGCGTGGCCGAGGAGCGCGTGGCCAGGCAGCTGGACGCCTCCGCCGGCAGCGGCCACATCCAGTTCTGCAGCGGCGACATGACCGACCCGGCGCTGGGCCTCTTCGATCACGTGGTGGCGATGGACTCGCTGATCCACTACGACGCCGCCGATGCGCTGCGCGTGCTCAAGGCCTGGGCGCCGCGGGTGATGGGATCGATGCTCTTCACCTTCGCGCCCAGCACGCCGCCGTTGATGGCCATGCACGCCGTGGGCCGGCTGTTTCCGCGGGCCGATCGTGCGCCGGCGATCGTGCCCGTGGCCGAACGCGGGCTGCGCCGGCAGCTGCAGGATGAGCCCGCGCTGGCCGCCTGGTCTGCCGGCCGCAGCCACCGCGTGTCCAGCGGGTTCTACACCTCGCAGGCCTTCGAGATGACCCGGAAGGCTTCATGAGCCGTCTGATCAGCCTTCGCCGCGGCCTGCCGGTCATCGACTGGACGCGCGTGGCCACGCGCTACCTGCCGTTTGCCGATGCGGCCAGCCCCGATCTGCCGCTGGGCCGCCTGGCGCGCCTGTCGCTGTTCCAGGTCTCGGTGGGGGCCGTGGCGGCGCTGATGGTCGGCACGCTGAACCGCGTGATGATCGTCGAGCTGAGCGTGGCCGCCTGGCTGGTGGCCGCGATGCTGGCGCTGCCGCTGCTGGCGGCGCCGTTCCGCGCGCTGATCGGGCTGAAGTCCGATCTGCACCGCAGCTTTCTCGGATGGAAGCGCGTGCCCTTCATCTGGGTCGGCACGCTGCTGGTCTTTGGCGGTCTGGCGATCATGCCTTTTGCGCTGGTGCTGCTGACCGGCACCACGCCGCTGCAGCTGTGGGCCGGGCGCGTGGCGGCGGCGCTGGCTTTCCTGATGGCGGGCGCGGGAGGCCAGGTGGTGCAGACCGCGGGTCTGGCGCTGGCCACCGATCTGGCGGCACCTGCCACCCGGCCGCGCGTGGTGGCGCTGATGTACGTGATGCTGCTGTTGGGCCTGGTGGGCGCCAGTGCGGTGTACGGTTGGCTGCTGCAGGACTACACGCACACGCGGCTGGTCCAGGTGGTGCAGGGTACGGCGGTGGTCTGCGTGTTCCTGAACCTGCTGGCGGTGTGGAAGCAGGAGCCGCGCAACAGCCTGCGCGCGCAGCAGCCGCCGGCCCAGGAGCGCTTCCGCACGCACTGGCGGCGCTTTGCCGCCCGGCCGCAGGTTCGGCGCTTTCTGCTCACCGTGGGCCTGGGGGCGCTGGCCTTCAACATGCAGGACGTGATCCTGGAGCCCTACGGTGGCGAGATCCTCAAGCTGGGCGTCAGCGCCACCACGCAGCTCACGGGCCTGATGGCCCTGGGTTCGCTGTCGGCCTTTGCGCTGGCCGCTCGCTGGCTGAGTCGGGGCGCCGACCCGCATCGCGTGGCCGCGGCCGGCCTGATGGTCGGCGTGTTCGCCTTCTCCGCAGTCATCTTTGCCGAGCCGCTGGAGGCGCCCAACCTGTTCCGCGCCGGCGCCATCCTCATCGGCGTGGGCGGCGGCCTGTTTGCGGTGGGCACGCTCAGCGCGGCGATGGAACTGGACGATGGCCAGGGCCTGAACGGCATGGTGCTGGGCGCCTGGGGTGCCGTGCAGGCCACCTGCGCCGGCATCGCCGTCGGCCTGGGCGGTCTGCTGCGTGATCTGGCCGGCTCGCTGGCCGAGGCTGGCTGGCTGGGCGAGGTGCTGCAGGACCCGGTCACCGGCTACAGCGTCGTCTATCACCTCGAATGGGCGCTGCTGTTTGCCACGCTCATCGCCCTGGGGCCGCTGGTGCGGCGCCGTTCGTCTGCCACCCCCGGCCGTCCGCCATCGCAGCGGCTCGGCCTTGCCGATCTTCCCGGCTGACCAAGAAGGAGCCTGCCATGGGCACTGGAGCCATCACCTCTTACGTGGATGTTGCGCAGCTCGTCCTCTACCTCTTCTGGGCCTTCTTCGCCGGCCTCATCTACTACCTGATCCGCGAGAACCACCGCGAGGGGTATCCGATGGATACCGACCGCGGCATCATCGAAGGCTGGCCGCGCGCCCCCGATCCCAAGATCTACCGCATGGCCGATGGCCGCGAGGTGCAGGTGCCGCGTGATGAGGCGCCGCATCCCACGCCGCTGGCGCAGCCGGTCTACGATTCGCCGGCCTCGCCGCTGGAGCCGGTGGGCGATCCGCTGCAGGCCGGCATCGGGCCGGGCGCGTGGACGCCGCGCCCGGATGAACCGGATATGGATCACCACGGCGTGCCCAAGATCCGGCCGCTGTCGCTGTGCCCCGGTTTTGGCGTCTCCGGGCGTGACCCGGATCCGCGCGGCATGGGCGTCTTCGATGTCTACGGCGATCGCGGCGGCACGGTGGTCGATCTGTGGATCGACGCGGGCGAGCTGATGTTCCGCTACCTCGAGGTGGAGGCCCTGCGGGCTGACCAGACGTCCGTCCGGGTGCTGCTGCCCATGCCCTTTGCCCGCATCACGCGTGAAGGCGTGACGGTCAAGGCGCTGCTGGCCGAGCAGATGTCGCAGGTGCCCGTCACCCGCCACACCGACCGCGTGACGCTGAACGAGGAAGAGCGCATCTGCGCCTTCTGGGGCGGCGGGCTGCTGTATGCCGAAGCCCACCGCGCCGACCCGCTGGTCTGACCTTTCACTTCAAGAGCCTTGCCATGAGCCGATCGCTGCACGTCGCGCGCGAACACGAACTGGAGCCGCAGTACGGCCTGCCGGAACGCCTGCCGCAGGGCGAGCGCATCCTGTGGCAGGGCAACCCGCAGTGGCAGCGTCTGGCGCGCAGCGCCTTCCACGCCGACAAGCTGGCGATCTACTTCGCCGTGCTGACGGTGTGGCGCGTGGCCTCGATGCTGGGCGATGGCGCCACGGGCGCCGAGGTCCTGCGCAGCCTGGCCTGGCTGC
This sequence comes from Rubrivivax sp., assembly GCA_016790225.1. The sequence goes on along the minus strand of JAEUOZ010000057.1, from coordinate 1,916 downwards.
TGCCCCTCTTTGCCCTCGCCCTGGGCCTGGTGCTGCTGCTGGCCTGGCTGACGGCGCGCACGACGGTCTATACGCTCACCAACCTGCGTGTCGTGATGCGCATCGGCATCGTCCTGACCGTGGCCTTCAACCTGCCGCTGCGCCGCATCGAAGGCGCGGCGCTGCACCGCGCAGGCGGCCAGGTCGGTGACATCGCGCTCACGCTCGAGGCGGACACCCGCATCGCCTGGCTGCAACTGTGGCCGCACGTGCGGCCGTGGAAAGTGGCGCGCGCCCAGCCGATGCTGCGCGCCTTGGCTGATGCGCCGCGTGTGGCGCAACAGCTCGCCGAAGCCTGGGGCGCGGTCCACGGCCAGCGGGTCGCCGCGGTGCCGGCATCCGCGCCCCACACGCCCGCCGGCGAGCGGCCCCTGGTCGGCCCGATGACACATCCACTGGCGGGCTGAGGCCCTGCACCTTGCAAGCTGCCCTTTCGCCAACGCCATCACGACCCCAACGTCCATCATGAGCAGCTCCACCTCCGCCAGACCTCCCACCGAGCTGGTCCCGCGCCGTGCCGTGCTGTCGCTGGGCGCCGTGCTGGCCGGCAGCCTGGGGGCGGTGGCGCTGGCCCGCTGGGCTGGCTGGCGCGCCCAGACGCCCGATGCTTCCACGGTGTCTCGGCGCCTGCTGCACTTCCGTGACCGTGCCGATGGGGGTGTGGCCATCATCGATGCCGTCTCCGGCACCACGCTGGAGGTGGTCTACGGCGAGCAGGGCTTCCTGCGCGGCACCTTGCGCGGCATGGCCCGTGAACGCCGCCGCTGGCAGGCCACGCAGGATGGCCCCGGCGCCGCTGCGCTGGACAGCCAGCCCTTCGAACTGCTCGCCCGAGCCGATGGCCGCCTCACGCTGAACGATGCGCAGACCGGCCGCCGCATCGACCTCGAATCCTTCGGTCCCACCAACGCTGCGGTGTTTGCACGTTGGCTGACCCTGCCCGTGCCCGCTGCGGCGCGCTGACCCTTCCACCTGCAGGAACCCGCGATGAACACGACCGCCATCGAAAGCCGCCATGACGTGATGGAACGCGCCAAGGCCCGCACCTTGATCAGCCCGCGCTTCTACACGACAGACTACAAGGCCATGGACCGCATCGACGTCGGGCCCGTGCGCGCCGAGTGGGATGTGATGATGGCCGAGTACGAAGGCGACAACAACCACGATCACTTCCAGCGGGACGAAAGCTTCAAGCAGGAGATCCGGCAGCTGCCGCCCGCACTGCAGCAGGAGTTCCTGGACTTCCTGGTCTCCTCGATCACCAGCGAATACTCAGGCTGCGTGCTCTACAACGAGATCCGCAAGAACGTCGACAACCCCGACATCAAGCAGCTGATGACCTACCTGACGCGCGACGAATCGCGTCACGCCAACTTCATCAATGCCTCGCTGCGCGACTACGGCCTGGGCGTCGATCTGGGCAAGCTCAAGGCCAGCAAGCACTACACCTACTTCAAGCCCAAGTACATCTTCTACGCCACCTACCTCAGCGAGAAGATCGGCTACGCGCGCTACATCACCATCTTCCGCCAGCTGGAGGCGCACCCCGACAAGCGCTTCCACCCGATCTTTCGCTGGTTCGAGCGCTGGTGCAACGACGAATTCCGCCACGGCGAAAGCTTTGCGCTGATCATGCGCACGCAACCCGGATTGCTGCGCGGCGCCAACCTGCTGTGGGTGCGTTTCTTCCTGCTGGCGGTGTACGCAACGATGTACGTGCGCGACCACACCCGGCCGATGCTGCACGAGGCGATGGGCCTGGACAGCACCGACTACGACTACAAGGTGTTCCGCATCACCAGCGAAATCAGCAAGCAGGTGTTCCCGATCTCGCTGGACATCGACCACCCGGCCTTCCGCGCCGGCATGGAGAAGCT
>JAEUOZ010000049.1 GCA_016790225.1 Rubrivivax sp. | reverse complement strand
CAAGGGCGTCGAAGACGTGGCGGCGCGCTTTGGCGTGTCGGTGCTGACGGTGCAGCGCCGCTTGAAGCTGTCGGCGCTGTCGCCGAAGCTGCTGGCGCTGTACCGCGAGGACGGCATCAACCTGGACCAGCTGATGGCGCTGACGCTGAGCGAAGACCACGCGGTGCAGGAGCGCACCTGGTTCGATGCGCAGCCCTGGGACAAGACGCCGGCTGCGCTGCGGCGCCGGCTGACGGTCGGCGAAGTGGAGGCCGCGGGCAGCGCGCTGGTTCGCTTCGTCGGCATCGAGGCCTACGAGGCGGCGGGCGGTGTCGTGCGGCGTGACCTGTTCGACGACGAGCAGAGCCGCTTCCTGTCGGATCCGGCGCTCCTGGAGCGGCTGGCGACGGAGAAGCTGGAGGTACTGGCCGCCACCGTGCGCGAGGAAGGCTGGAAGTGGGTGGAGGCGCGGCTGAGCGTGGACTCGATGGCCCTGCGGCAGTTCGCGCCCTGTGCGCACACGAATCGCAAGCCCACGGCCGCCGAGCAGGAGGAACTCGATGCGCTGGACCGGCGCGCTGCCGAACTGGAGCAGCAGGCGCAGGCGCTGGACGATGCGCCCGAGTGGTCGCCCGATGAGGCCGAGATGATCGACCTGGAAGAGCAGGACATCGCGGCGCGGCGCAAGGTCATCCACGAAGCGCTCAAGACTTGGACGCTGGAGCAGAAGGCCCACGCTGGCGTCATCGTCACCATCGGCCGCGACGGCGATGTCGAGGTCATGCGCGGGCTGGTGCGCGACGAGGATCGCAAGGCCATCGCGGCTGCGGTGGGCGCGAAGGGTGCGAAGGAGCATCGCGATCCCGGCGACGCGGGAGACAACGACGAAGGCACGCCTTCGATGTCGATGGCACCGGAGCGCCGCACGCCGGGGTGCAGCGATGCGCTGACCAAGCGCCTCGCCGCGCACCGGACGATGGCGCTGCAAGCAATGCTGGCGCAAAACACGGCGGTGGCCCTGGCCTCGGTGGTGCATGTCTTCGTGCTGCGTACCTTCGGCGCCGACTATCCGCGTGAAGCGTCGGCGTTGCAGGTGACGCCGCAGTTGTCGGCGTTCGCCCTGGAAGCGATGGCCGACGACCTCAAGACCAGTCGGGCTTGGCAGGCCGTGCAGCAGGCGAAAGAAGTGTGGCGTGCCCGCTTGCCCGAGGACCAGGGCGAATGGCTCGGCTGGTTGATCGGCCTGCCCCAGACCGAACTGGTCGACCTGCTCGCGCTGTGCGGCGCATTGACGGTGAATGCGCTGCCGGGTGCCGGCGCGGCGGGCAGCGCCAACGCCATCGCGGCAGCACTCGGCCTGGATATGGCCGACTGGTGGGAGCCGACCGCCGAGGCCTACCTGAACCACGTGCCGAAGGCGCGGATCATCGTGGCGTTGAAGGAGGCCGGGCCCGAACTGGCCGGTGGTGGTGTCGAGGCGATGAAGAAGGATGCGCTGGTGAGCGCAGCGGCATCTCGGCTGGCCGGCACGCGCTGGCTGCCCGAGCCGCTGCGCCGATCGCCAGGTTGACCGGATCGCGCGGGCGGGGTGAACCCGCCCGCGCGATCCGGGTCGGAGGAGTCATGTGGCTGCTGGTTGCTCGCGAACCCCGGCCGGACGCGCCTGACTGGCCCGGTCGGCGCTTGCTCGCGGCCGTCGATGCGGTCGCGTGGCCGTTGCTGTGGGTGCTGTTGATCCGACAAGTGCCGGGGCCGGCGGGACTGATCGGCCCGTTCGTCACGGCGCTGGCCGTGCTGCTCGGGCTCGGTCGACTGCACCGTGCGCTGTGGGTCAACCACCGCTACTGGTTCACCACCTGGCGCTGGGGTAAGGTGTTGGGCGCAATGCTGCTGATCGGCGCCGTGATGAAGCTGTCGATGTCTGCGTAGGCCTGCGCGCTGGCGAGCGGTTCCGTCGCGACGGGAGTGTCAGTGCGACACAGTGGGTCGACCGGCGCTCCACTGCTCGAGGTCGATGCGGCGCCACGCCACGGCGCGCTTGGCCAGTCGCACCGGCGACGGGAACTTGTCCTCGGCCATCAGCCGGTAGATCGTCGACCGGCCGAGTCCGGTCATGCGCACGACGGCAGCCATGCGGACGAACACGGCAGGCTGCACGTCGGCGGCGGTCGGCTTCGACTCGGTCTGCGTCTGGCTCATCAGGCGGCTCCTGTGCTTGCGTCTGAGGAGAACTCTAGGCGCTGCAGACGCGCTCGGGAGCGATGACTTTGGGCCGAAAAGTGTCGGGCGGTAGAGCGACACTGTCGATCACAGAGACAAGAGGTCATGTCCGACGCCACTCCGATCAATCGCGCTCGGCTGTTTGTTCCAGATACCGCGCACCTGGCAGGCTTGGTCGCCGACATCATGTCGGACGGCCGCGAGCGCAGGCGGGCTGCACAAGGCTTCCTCCCCGATCTACTCGAAAGGGGATGGCTGCCCTTGCTCTGCTGGCATCACATCGAGGAGTTGCTTCAGCATCGCGACGAGCATGTTGTGGATGCACGGCTGTCCTACCTTTGGAGCCAGCCGCTTATTGCCTGGATACGTCCTGCAGAGCCAAGCGCCGGGCCTGGGTCCATCATCGATGTTCTGCGGGGCGAGGTTGCAGCAGCGATCGCCAATCCAAGTGCCGATGCCGCTCAGGTACGCGACCTCGCCAGACGTGACCTCATTGCCGTGGGTGCAGGTGCTGATGCGATTCCAGAGAGCTTCCGTGATTGGCGGCTACTTCGAGAGGCGTTGACTCAGCAACAACAGAACGCGAGGCGGGTCACGGCGATTGCCAGGTGGCGCGCGACCCAGATCGATGACACGCCGATCAGCGCGTGGATGAACCAGCCGGCCAGGGAGCCGGATGCGACTGCTCGGATGCTCGGGAAGTTGCACGAGAGCCTTGCGCACGAGATCGCGACGCGGGGGGACAGGCGCATTCCCGACGCGAGGTCGATGGCGGCCGAATTCATGCAGCAGATAGACCGCGACGGTCGCGCAGTTGTCGAGAGTCGGGTGGCCAAGCCTGCCATCCAGTTGCTCATCAACGCCGGGTTGGACCCCGAAGACATCGACTCATCTGCAACCTTCGGCGAGACGATGGACCTGCTGACCTTTCAGACGCGTCTGCGCGTCGTGGCGGAAGGGTTCCGCTTGCCCTGGGCTGAGTTGAAGCGCCGAGTCACCAGGCAGCAGCTACCCGTGATGGTCATCGAGGAATCGATGCGGCGCCACGCCCAGGATCAGCCGGAGCGCAAGGGCAGCGAACTGAACGACACCCACTTGCTTTGCCTCGCCCCATACGCCGACCGGACATTCGTGGACAAGCGCACCTTGGAAAGTGCCCGCCGAGCTCGGAACAAGAGTCCGATGTTCGATCGACTCACGACCGGCGTCGCGCGTGCGAGGGACTGTGCCGAGCTGGCTGCTGCGCTCACTGCTCAATCGCGCACGTCTTGAAGGGGCGCCCGCAGTGAGCCGAGCCCCGTCCGCGCTGTTGCAGCTTCCAGTGTTCGGTGGACGGAGGCAGACGACAGAAGCGCCAAGCGATGAGGCGCCACTACAACGGTCGGTCTGAGTTGCGGTGTTGGAAGGCCATCGGCCTCAAAACTGGCACCAGACTGGCACCAGCCCAGCCCAAAAAGCAAAAAAGTCAGCAGGCGCTAACCTGCTGACCCTTGCATTTCTTGGCTCCCCGACCTGGGCTCGAACCAGGGACCTACGGATTAACAGTCCGGCGCTCTACCGACTGAGCTATCGAGGAACGTAGCCCATGATTATATGCAGGATTTTCGGGGCCACGCCCAAGAACCGAGCTCAGAACCGCGCCTCGGCCGAAAGCTTGAGGCTGCGCGGCGCTAACGGGTAAAGATAGGCGTGGCCGAACTGGAAGGGGGCTTCCTGCCAAGCGCGGCGGTCAGTGGCGTTGTCCAGGGCCAGGCGCAGCACCCAGCGCTGATCGGCCAGCGTGGTGGCCCAGCGCGCGCCCAGATCCAGCCTTGTCCAGCCGGGCGTGGCCACGCGGTTGTCAGGCAGCACCTGCCGCTGGCCTTCGTGGTTGAGGAAGGCCAGCAGGCTGAGGCCCGGGATCTGGGGCACGCTCCAGGCGATCTGCGCCTTCAGGCTGCGCTGCGGCACGTTGGTGGGTTGCAGGCCGTTCAGCCGGGTGTCGGCCGAGCCTTCGCGCCGCGCCTGCAGCCACAGGGCGCTGCCGCGCAGGCTCAGGCTGCCCAGGCGCCATTCGGACTCGGCCTCCAGGCCGCGGTGGCGTGCGGCACCATCGGTGCGCCGCAGGCAAGGCTCGGCATCGCTGCAATCGTCCTGCGCGGGCAGGCCGGTGGCGGTCTTGATGTCGGCCCACAGCGGGCGCCGGATGTCAAAGACCGCCAGCCGCGCCTCCCAGCCGCCCTGGCGATGCTTCAGACCCAACTCGGCCTGTCGGCTCTGCAGTGCAGGCAAGGCCTCGCCGGCATTCACATAACGTCGGCGGTTGGGTGCCACTTCGGATTCGACGCCGCGGCCCCAGCTGGCATAGAGCAGCGTGGATGCGGGTGACGACACCCCTGCCGGGCCCGGCGACGCGCCGCCCTGCAGGGTGTGGCTGAAGGCCAGCCAGGGGGTAGTGAAGGACTGGCTCACGCTCGTGGCGCGGCTGCCATCGGTGCGCACGCTGTCACGCCGGATCTGCGTGTGCCGCGCGCCCAGCCACAGCGTGGAGCGGGCATCCAGCGTGATGGCGTCCTGCAGATGGGCTTCGGTGCTGCGCTCGTCTCGCTGCGTATTCTCGTCGGTGAGGCTCGGGTCGGCGGGCAGCACGCTGCGGCCTTGGACCGTGCCAACGCCGACCCAGTTGAAGGCCTGCCGGTTGAAGCGGGCCTCGTGGTGCGTGAACAGCAGCCCGCCGGAGAGGCGGTGCGTCATGCCCGCCCAGCGATGCCATGTCTGCACGCCCAGGTTCAGCGCATCGGTGCGCCGGCGCTCGCCTTCGCTGCGGTAGTCGTAGACGTCGAAACTGCCGTCGCTGCAGTAGCGGTCGTAGCGGTTCTCGCTGCTGCAGCCGTAAGGGAAGGCGATGCGGTCGTCGGTGCGCAGGCTTTGTCGCATCAGATGAGCCGTCAGCTGTGTGTCCTCGGTCAGCGGATGCTGCAGCCGCAGCGAGCCGGTCAGCCCTTCGAAGACCACGGGCAGCGTCCAGGGCTGGTGGTTGAGGTTGAGCCGCGGGTCGATCGATCGGGCCTCGGGCAGCCGGTCGCCCAGCAGGCTGAAGCCGGGGGTGCTGGGCTGGCTCTGGCGGCTGGCTTCGATCTCGGCTTCCAGCAGCGTGGAGCCGAGCTTCAAATCCGCGGCGGCCGCCAGCAGCCCGCGCTCGCCGCGGCTGAAGCGGGTGGCCGGATCCAGGCGCGTGGCCGAGGCGTTGACGCGCCAGCCCAGGCCATCCGGCCCGCCCAGTTGATCGCCCAGGTCCAGCGCGGCCTCCAGCGTGCCAGCTTGCGCGAAGGCCAGGGCGGCTTCGCGCACGTGGCCGGCCGGGCGCTTGACGATCAGGTTGAGCAGCCCCCCAGGGGCGCTGGTGCCGGCCTGCAGGCCGCTGGTGCCCTTGAGCAGCTCCAGCGCCTGCTTGTTGGCCTGGCCGATGACGGTCTCTGCATTGATGGGCAGGCCGTCGCGCCGGAAGTTGAAGCGGTTGTCCAGCGTGAAGCCGCGCACCGCCAGCTGGTTGATATAGCCCGGCGCGTTGTAGGCATCGGTGATGTCGGCATCGAGCCGCGTGATGTCCGCCAGCGAGGCGATGCCGGCATCCGCCAGCTGGCTGCGGTTGATGACCGTGGCCGAGAGCGGCAGCTGCGACAAGGGCAGATCACCGAAGCCGGCCACGCTGGCCGGCTGCTGCCCGCGGCTGCCGGTGATGGTGATACGTTCAGGAGCCGCGCTGGCCTGGGCCTGGGCTCCCGTGGCGACGCTGGCCGCCAGGCTGCCGATCAGGGCGGCGGCGGCGGACGCCAGTCGATGCTGCCGCAAAGGCTGCTGACGGGTGTGGATGTTCGGACGGGATGCCATCGGGCTGCCTTGTCGATGGCAGGTGGGCATCGTCAGCATAGTGAGCCGGGATGGACCGGATCACGTGTCACTGTTCGGCTGCTTCCCTGCGCGAGGATTACCTCAATCAGGTTCAAAGGGACTTTCTCAGTCGGTGCGCAGCACAAGCTGCAAACCAACACCCCTAGCGAAGAGCCCGGACTATAGGCGCAAATGCGCCAAAGCCCACTCGAAGTGGGCTTTGGCGGAGGCGCGGGCCGGCACAGCGGCCGGCGGCAGGCTTCAGTCGAAGTTGGGCGTCTCCACGCCCAGCACCTTGTGCAGCTTGGGGCTGGTGGTGGTGTACTGCAGCAGCACGCGCTTTTCCGGGAAGACGATCGGGCTGGCACCGAAGGCGGCCAGTGCGGCCTCATGGAAGCCGCTGAGGATCAGCTTCTTCTTGCCCGGATAGGTGTTGATGTCGCCCACGGCAAAGATGCCGGGGGTGCTCGTCTGGAACTTCTCGGTATCCACTGCGATCTGCTTGCGGTCCAGCGTCAGTCCCCACTCGGCGATCGGGCCCAGCTTGGGGCTCAGGCCGAAGAAGACCAGCAGCATGTCCAGCGGCACGGTGCGCGTCACGCCGTCGCCGCCCGTCACCTTGATCTGCGTGAGCCGGCCATCGGCTTCTTCCAGGCCGGTGATCTGGCCCACCATGAACTGCATCTCGTAGGCTTCGCACAGCTCGCGCATGCGTGCCACGCTGGCCGGCGCGGCGCGGAAACCATCGCGGCGGTGAATGAGGATCACGCTCTCGGCCTTGTGTGGGCCGTCCTGCACGAAGTTCAGAGTCCAGTCCAGCGCCGAATCGCCGCCGCCGACGATGACCAGGTTCTTGCCGGCAAACTGGCCAGGGTTGCGCACGCGGTAGTGCAGCTGCGTGCCGTCGTACTTGTCCAGGCCCTCGACCTTCAGCGTGCGCGGCTGGAAAGAGCCCACGCCGCCGGCGATGAAGACGGTCTTGGTGAGCAGGCGCGTGCCCTTGCCGGTCTCGACGTAGAAGCGCTTGTCTTCCTGCTGGCGCACCACGGTGACTTCTTCGCCCAGGTGAAAGGTGGCACCGAAAGGTTCGATCTGCTTGAGCAGGTTGTCGGTCAGTTCCTTGCCGGTGCACACCGGCACGGCCGGGATGTCGTAGATCGGCTTGTCCGGGTAGAGCTCGATGCACTGGCCGCCGGGGTAGGCGAGCGAATCGATGATGTGTGCCTTGATCTCGAGCAGGCCCAGTTCGAAGACCTGGAACAGCCCGACCGGGCCGGCGCCCACGATGACGGCATCGGTTTCGATCACCGGGGAATCGGGCTCGGCGGTGGCAGTCACCGGGGTCTGGGGCAAGGTGTCCATGTCGGGCGGCAGTGGCGGCGCGGGCGGGGCGCCTGCAGGGTCGGCGGGGTCAGCAAGGACGCTCGGCGCGGTCGATCGCCGCCAGAGCGGTTGGGGTGGTCGGTCTCTGCGAGACAGCGCGGGCGTTCAGCGCTTGAGCTCGCCCAGCTTGTTCTTCACATCCTTCCACTGGTCCGCATCGGGCAGGGCACCCTTGCTGCGTGTGATGCTCGGCCACTGGCGTGAGAGATCGGCATTCAGCGCGATGAAGTGCTGCTGGTCGTTGGGCACGTCTTCTTCGGGCACGATCGCATTCACCGGGCACTCAGGGATGCAGACCGCGCAATCGATGCACTCGTCCGGATCGATGGTGAGGAAATTCGGGCCTTCGCGAAAACAATCCACCGGGCACACGTCCACGCAGTCGGTGTACTTGCAGCGGATGCAGGATTCGAGAACGACGTGGGTCATGGTTCTGGGCTCGGTTGCAGACGATCATGTGGCCACGCGAAGCGGCCCGCCGGGGTGGCAGGCCGTGCGAAGCATCACCCGGAATTCTACTCAGCCATCACCCGGGCCAACCCTGATCGCCGTCATGGGATCCCACCGGCGCGCAGGGCGCGGCGGCTGCGGGCAAGTGGTGGTCAGCCGGCAGCCGCTTCGACCATCAACGCGCCGCTGGTGCGGTGCGAGCTGGGGTCGACCACGATCAGCGCGCCGCCCACACGGTTGTGGGCATAGGTCGTGAGCGGCAGCGGCTGCTGCAGCTCCACCGTCACCAGGCCGATGTCGTTCACGCCGAGCTCGTGCGTGTTTGTGGGCAGCAGGGTCTGGATGTCCAGCCGGTGCTCGATGGCGGTGATGCGCGCCTGCACCCAGCGGTGCGCATGCCGGACCCAGAGCTTGCGGCCGATCTGCGCCGGCTCGGTGTCCAGCCAGGCCAGCGTCGCGCGAAATCGCTGCACGGGCGTGCAGCCGCCGGGCGTGACGAACCAATCCCCGCGCGAGACATCCAGATGCCGATCGAGGATCAGCCCGGCGGAGTGGCCGGCCTCGACCTGCTCGACATCGCTGCCGGCACGCCGCAGGCCCGCGACGCGAGCCTTCCCGCCGGCCGGCATCAGCTGCACTTCGTCGTCCACACGCACCTGGCCTGCGGCCACGCGTCCCCAGAAGACGCGCTGCGGGTTGGCGCCGTCTGCCGGGCCGCCTTCCATGCGCGCCACATACTGCACGGGCAGCGCCAGGCCAGCCACCGGCTCTTCCTCGGCCGACGGCAGCTGCTCCAGCAGGCTCAGCAGCGAAGGGCCGCGGTACCAGCCGCCAGGCTCGGTGCCGGTGATGTTGTCGCCGCGCAGCGCGGAGACCGGCAGGATGCCCGCCGGGCGAAAACCCGCTACATCAGCAAACTGCTGCAAGGCGGCGCGCACGGCCTCGAAGGCGGCCGGCGCATCGGCCACCGCGTCGAGCTTGTTGACGGCGAAGACGATGGAAGGCACGCGCAGGCGCTGGGCCAGCAGCGCATGGCGTCGCGTCTGCGGCAGCAACTGCAGCGGCTGCTGCTGCCAGGCCAGCTTGGTGATGTCCACCAGCACGACGGCGGCATCGCTGCCGGCGGCGGCCGTCACCATGTTGCGTGTGTACTGCTCGTGGCCGGGCGCATCGGCGATGATGAACTTTCGCCGGGGCGTGGCGAAGTAGCGATAGGCCACGTCGATCGTGATGCCTTGTTCGCGCTCTGCCTCCAGCCCGTCGGTCAGCAAGGACAGATCGATGGGAGCACCGGCAGCCTTGTGCTCCAGATGGGTCAGCTGGTCGGCCAGGATGGCGCGGCTGTCAAAGAGCAGGCGGCCGATCAAGGTGCTCTTGCCGTCATCCACGCTGCCCGCCGTGAGGAAGCGCAGCGCGCGGCGACCTTGTGGATCCGCCTGCGGTCCGTCTGGGAAGCCCAGGGGTGCCGGCCGTTGAAGTGAGGTGCTGGGCATCAGAAATATCCTTCCTTCTTGCGGCGCTCCATGGCGCTGTCGCTGGCGCGGTCATCCATGCGGGTGGCGCCACGTTCGCTGACGGTCACGTTCAGCGTCTCGGCGACCACTTCCACGGCGTTGGCCGCGGGGCTTTCCACCGGGCAGGTGCAGGTCATGTCGCCCACGGTGCGAAAGCGCACCTCCACCTCCTCGATGCTCTCGCCCGCCAGCACGGGCGTGACTTCGGTCACCGGCACCAGCAGGCCGCGGCGGCGCACCACCGGCCGCGTGTGCGCGTAGTACATAGCCGGCAGCGGGATGCTTTCGCGGGCGATGTAGAGCCAGACGTCCAGTTCGGTCCAGTTGCTGATGGGGAAGGCGCGGAAGTGTTCACCGGGGCGAAGCCGCGTGTTGAACAGCGTCCACAGCTCGGGCCGCTGTTCCTTGGGCTGCCACTGCCCGAAGCTGTCGCGGTGGCTGAAGATGCGCTCCTTGGCGCGCGCCTTCTCCTCGTCGCGCCGGGCGCCGCCGATCAGGGCGTCAAAGCGCTGCGCTTCGATGGCTTCGAGCAGGGTGACCGTCTGGTGGCCGTTGCGCGATTCCAGCGGGTGCGCCAGGCGCACGGTGCCGCGCGCGATCGAGTCTTCCACGCTGCCGACGATCAGGCGTTCGCCCATCTCGGCCACGCGCCGGTCACGGAACTCGATCACTTCCGGAAAATTGTGTCCGGTGTCCACATGCAGCAGCGGGAAGGGCAGGCGGCCTTGCCAGCGGCCGCCGGCCCCGCGGTGCTTGAAGGCCTTTTCCGCCAGCCGCAGCACGACGCAGGAATCCTTGCCGCCGCTGAAGAGCAGTGCCGGACGCTCGAAGGCGGCGGCCACCTCACGCAGGATGAAGATCGCCTCTTCTTCCAGGCCATCCAGGTGCCGGTGGTCGATGGACGGCAGCAGCTCGTCGATGTGCTGGGGGGCGTTCATGAAGTTTCCTGGAGAGTCGACAAAGCGTGGATCCGGGCGCTGGGCTCGCCGGCGTGCAGGCCGCATTCCTTGGCGTTGGGCGCTTCCCACCACCAGCGTCCAGCGCGGAAGGGCTCGCCCACGGCAATGGCGCGGGTGCAGGGTGCGCAGCCGATGCTGGGCATGAAGGCATCGTGCAGCGGGTTGTAGGGCACCTCGTGCAGGCGGATGTGGTGCCAGACGTCGGCCCAGCTCCAGTCGGCCAGCGGATTGAATTTCACGCGGCCGTCGCTGCCGGTCTCGGCGGCGGGCACCGCGGCGCGGTTTTCACTTTGTTCGCGCCTCAGGCCGGCAATCCAGGCGCTGCGGCCGGCCAGCAGCTGCTGCAAGGGCTGCAGCTTGCGCAAGTCGCAGCAGGCCTTGCGCAGTTCGAGGCTGCGGTACATGGCCTGTTCACCGTGCTCACGCACGAACGGCAGCACTGCCTGCGCTGATGGGGCGTGCCGCTCCAGTGGCAGGCCATAACGGGCTTCCAGCCGCACCATCAGTTCAATCGTTTGTGGGTGCAGCGCTCCCGTATCCAGCGTGGCCAGGGCGATGGGCAGCCGGTGGCGCGCGATCAGATCGGTGAGCACCATGTCCTCGGCGCCCAGGCTGGTGGCCAGGACGATTGAACCCGGGTGGGCAGCAACGGCATCGCTCAGCTGCTGGACGGTGCGCGCCAGGCGCTCTTCGTAGCCGGGCTGATGGCGCGCGTAGAGCTCGATCGCCGACATCATCAGGCTCCGGCGGCGGCGGCCGGCGCGGCGCCGGTGCTGCGCGAGTCGGCAAACACGGCGCGCGTCTCCAGCACGTCACCCTGGTAGTGCGCGGCGAAGAAACGCAGCGCGCGTTCGGCAGAAGCCAGCTGCTGATCGGACCGCAGGAGCACGGCATCGAAGCCCGTGCGCTGCAGCAGGGGCAGCATGTCCACCAGCACCTCGCCTTCGGCGCGCAATTCGCCGGCAAAGCGCAGGCGCGTTCGCAGCAGGCGTGCCTGGCTGTAGGCGCGGCCGTCGGTCCACTTGGGAAACTGCAGCACGATCAGGCTCAGGCGACCCAAGTCGCGGCGCAGTTCCTCAGGATCTGCATCGTTGGGCAGGATCACGCCGAGCGGCAGGCCTTCAGGCCCGTTGCCGGACCACGCCTGCCATTGGCTCCAGCTCAGCAGCGCCGGCTGAGGGGCGGCCAGCGGCGTGCCTTCAGCGTTCTCGCGCTGCCAGGGATCGTGAGCGGGATCGATGAATCGCATGCGGGGCCTCACTGGACGGCGGTGGTCTGGCGCACGGCATCCGTGGCGGCGCGGAAGGGAGCGCTGCCGATGCGGCGGACGGTCTGCACAAACCGCTCGGCGCTGCTGCTGCGCTGCGCCAGGTAGGTTTCGATGACGGCTTCGACGGCATCGACGATCTCGTCGGCTGCGAAGGCGGGGCCGATCACTTTGCCGGCGAGCGCCTCGCCGCTGAGCGTCGAGCCATCGGAGCCGCCCAGCGTCAGCTGGTACCACTCGGTGCCGTCCTTGTCGACGCCGAGGATGCCGATGTGACCGCTGTGGTGGTGGCCGCAGCTGTTGATGCAGCCGCTGATATGGAGATCCAGGTCTCCGATGTCGGCCTGCGCGTCCAGATCGTCGAAGCGCTCGTTGAGCGCGGCAGCGACGGGCAGCGAGCGCGCGTTGGCCAGCGCGCAAAGGTCACCGCCCGGGCAGGCGATCATGTCGGTGATCAGGCCCAGATTGGGCGTGGCGAAGCCCAGCTCCCGGGCGGCGATCCACAGCGCGCGAAGATCCGCTTCGTGAACCCAGGGCAGCAGCAGGTTCTGATCGTGCGTGACACGCAGCTCGCCGTTGCTGAACCGTTCAGCCAGATCGGCCGCGGCGTCCATCTGATCCGCCGTCACGTCGCCGGGCGGCAGGCCGGCCCGCTTGAGCGACAGCGTCACCGCGCGCAGCTGCGGCAGCCGGTGCGCCTGCACGTTGCGCTGCAGCCAGCGGCTGAAGGCCGCGGGCGCATCGGCCCGGGCGTCCAGCGCCGCCGGCGTGACGGGTTGCGGCGCAGCCGGCATCGCAAAGTGCGCGCTGACGCGATCCCGCTCGGCCTGCGGAATGATCTGCTCATGGCCCGCGGGATCGTCGCGCAGGATGGCCTCGAACTCGGCCTGGACGGCATCGAAGAAGCGCTGTCCCTCGGCCTTCACCAGGATCTTGATGCGCGCCTTGTAGAGGTTGTCGCGCCGGCCGAAGCGGTTGTAGACGCGCACGATGGCCTCGAGGTAGACGAGGATCTGCTGCCAGGGCACAAAGCTGGCGATGCGCGGCGCCACCACCGGCGTGCGGCCCATGCCACCCCCGACGAAGACCTCGAAGCCGACCTCGCCCTGTGCGTTGCGACGCAGCTGCAGGCCCACATCGTGCCATCGGATGGCCGCGCGGTCCTCGGCGGCGCCGCTGACGGCGATCTTGAACTTGCGCGGCAGGAAGGCGAACTCGGGGTGCAGCGTGCTCCACTGGCGCAGGATCTCGCAGTAGGGCCGCGGATCGACGATCTCGTCCGGCGCGATGCCGGCCAGGGCGTCGCTGGTGATGTTGCGGATGCAGTTGCCGCTGGTCTGGATGCCGTGCATGTCCACCTCGGCCAGCAGCTCCATCACGTCGGCACTGCGCGCCAGGGGAATCCAGTTGAACTGCAGGTTCTGGCGCGTCGTGAAGTGGCCAAAACCGCCGCGCTGCTGCGGCGTGCCGGCATCCTGCAGATCGAACTCGCGCGCGATGCGCGCCAGCGCACGCAGCTGGCGCGAGGACAGCTCGCCATAGGGCACGGCCACGCGCAGCATCGGCGCATGACGCTGCACATACCAGCCGTTCTGCAGACGCAGCGGCCGGAAGGCCTCGTCCGACAGCTCGCCGCTGAGGTTGCGCGTCAGCTGATCGCGGTACTGTGCGGCGCGGCTGAGCACAAACTGGCGGTCGAAGGCGGTGTAGCGGTACATGGGGTCGTCTGGCGGGTGAATTCAGTGGATGACCTTCAGGCCGGCGGTGATCAGCGAGAGACTCAGCAGCGTGCGCACCAGTCGCTCCGGCAGGCGGCGCGCCAGCTGGGCACCCAGCCAGATGCCGGGCAGCGAGCCCAGCAGCAGCGCGGCCAGCAGCCCCCAGTCGACATGGCCCAGCGTGGCGTGGCCGATGCCGGCCAGCAGCGTCAGCGGCACGGCGTGAGCGATGTCGGTGCCGACCAGCCGCAGCGTGGGCAGGCGCGGATAGAGCAGCAGGATCAGGGTGGCGCCCAGTGCGCCGGCGCCGATGGAACTGAGCGTCACCAGCACGCCCAGCACCGCACCGGCCGCCACGGTGAAGGCCGGCTTGCGTGCTGGCGTGAGCCAGCGTTCCAGCCAGAGGCCCAGGCGCTGCCAGGTCGGCTTGAAGAAGACTGCCACGGCCGTCAGCAGCAGCGCGATGCCCAGCGAGAAAGTCAGCGCGCTGGCCCAGCCCTTGGTGATGCCCGTGAGGTGCATCAGCCCGATCGTGAAGGCCGCGGCCGGCAGGCTGCCGCCCAGCAGCAGCAGCGTGATGCGACGGTCAACCTGCCCGTGGCTCCAATGGGCCCAGGAGCCGCCGGATTTGGTGAGCGCCGCAAACCACAGATCGGTGCCGATGGCGACGGCCGGGTTCAGCTTGAACACGCCCATCAGCAGCGGCGTCATCAGGGAGCCGCCGCCCACGCCCGTCATGCCGACGATGGCGCCGACCAGAAAGCCGCTGAGGGGTGCGAGGGGGTCCATGAAGCGTGGGGTAGCAGGGGACTACCGGCACTCTAGGGATCCCTCAAAAGATTGAGAACGACTTTGTTTTCAGTTATTTATATGTAAAAGCATATGAAGCGGCCGCTGGGTCGCCCGATTTCCCGGGCGGGCCAGCGGCCGTCAGGCGCGTCAGTCGTTGTCCGTGATCGTGACTGTCGTTGACGCAATCGCACCCAGCGTGGCGCCGACCGGGCTGCTCAGCACGATGCTGAAGGTCTCCGCGCCCTCGGCCAACGTGTCATTGAGGATGGCGACCGTGAAAGTGCGGCTGGTGACGCCTGCTGCGAAGCTGAGTGTGCCGCTGCGCGCGGTGTAGTCAGAGCCGGCGATCGCCGAGCCGTTGACGGTGGTGAAAGACACCGTCGCCGTCCCGACGCCGCTGCTGCGGATCACCGTGACCGCGACGCTTGTGGCGCCTTCGCCGACCGTAAGGCTGGCCCGTTGGAACGCCACGGTCACGCCGCCAGCGCTGTCGTCATCCGTGATCGTCACGCTGGCCGTCGCCGGGCTGCCCAGCACGGCGCCCCCAGTCGGGTTGCTCAGGCTGAGGTTGAAGCTCTCGGTGCTTTCCGGCGTGCTGTCATTCAGGATGGGCACCGAGAACGTGCGCGAGGTCTCTCCCGAGGCAAAGCTCAGCGTGCCGCTGGTCGCAGTGAAGTCGGATCCTGCCGCGGCCGTGCCGGCGCTGGTGGCGTAGTTGACCGACGCCGAGCCGGTGCCGTTGCTGCGCGTGACGGTGATCGTCACCTGACCCCCTGATTCGCCCACGCTGTAGCTGGAGGCGCTGAACTGCAGGGTGGCGGCCGGCGGCGGCGAGTCGTTGTCGATGATGCTGACGGTGGCGGAGGCCGGGCTGCCCAGCGTGGCGCCGCTGGGCGCACTGAGGGTCACCGTGAAGGTTTCGGTGCTCTCGGCGGCCGTGTCGTTGAGGATCGGCACGGCAATCGTCTTTGAGGTCTCTCCCGCGGCGAAGCTGATCTGGCCGCTGGTTGCCGTGAAATCGGCGCCCGAGGTGGCCGTGCCACTGGCCGTGGCGAAATTGACGGTGGACGAACCTGCGCCGCTGGAGCGCGTGACGCTCAGGTTGACGACACCCGCGCCCTCATTGACGCTGGCCGTCGCGCTGCTGAACTGGATCGTCGGTGTGCTGACCGTGTCGTTGTCGACGATCGTTACCGTGGTGGTGGCGTTGGCGCCCAGGGCAGCGCCGTTCGGGCTGCTCAGCGCGATGCTGAAGGTTTCGTTGCTCTCCGGCGTGGTGTCGTTGAGGATCGCCACCGTGAAGGTGCGGCTTGCCACGCCGGCGGCAAAGCTCAGGGTGCCGGTGCGCGCCGTGTAGTCCGATCCCGCCAGGGCGCTGCCGTTCGCGGTGGCAAAGCTCACCGTGGCGGTGCCTGTGGTGTTGCTGCGCGTCACGGTGATGGCCACCGACGCAACCCCTTCGTTCACGCTGTAGTTGGCCGCCGAGAACTGCAGCAGCGAAGCCGGCGGCGCATCGTCATCGACGATGGTCACGGTGGTTGAAGATGTCGCGCCGAGGGTCAGGCCCGTCGCGTTGCTGAGCGTGATCGTGAAGGTCTCCGAGGGCTCGGAGCTGCTGTCATTCGTGATCGGCACCTGGAAGCTGAGCGCACTCACGCCCGGCGTGAAGTTGAGCGTGCCGCCCGAGCCGACGTAGTCCGATCCAGCCGTGGCCGTGCCGTTGCTGGTGGCGTAGCTGACCGAGGCATTGCCCACGCTGTTGCTGCGCTGGACGGTGACTGTCACCGAACCCGCGGATTCGCCGACGCTGTAGGCGGCCGCCGCAAACTGCACCGTCGTGCCCGCCACCGGATCGTCATCGGTGATGCTGATCGTGGCCGTGGAAGGTGTCCCCAGCGTGAGGTTCACGGGGTTGCTCAGCGCCAGATTGAGCGTCTCGGTCGGCTCCTGGATGCTGTTGTTCAGGATGGGCACCGTGAAGCTCTGGGTCGAAACGCCTGCCGCAAAGTTCAAGGTGCCGCTGGTGGCCGTGTAGTCGGAGCCCGCGCTGGCCGTGCCATTGCTGGTGGCGTAGTCGACGGACGCCGTGCCGGCGCTGCTGCCGCGCGTGACCTGGATCGTCACCTGGCCGCTCGCCACGTTTTCAGCCACCGTGTAGCTGGCCGCGCTGAACTGCACGCTCGCCGTTGCGGTGCTGACGATGGGCAGGCAGCTCGGGTTGTTGGTGGCCACCTGGGCGACGCGGTTGGCCATCAGATCCGAGATCCGCCCGGCGGCCACGCCGTAGAGGTGGTTCTTGCCGAAGGTCCCCGCAATGTTGCCGATGCCGCCGTTTTGCTGGTGGCAATAGCTCATGATCGTGCCGTGGCGGGCGCCGCTGGTGCCGCCGAACAGGGCGCCCACACCCGGCAGGCCGGTGCTCGCGCCGGCGTAGCAGCCGTTGCCGGTTTCGGTATTCCAGCAGGCATCCACCGGGTTTGCCTGACCGGCTACGCCGCCGTAGCAGTGCGCGTGCGGCGACGCGAAGTTGTGGCCCAGTTCATGGGCCACCACCACCGCGTCCCAGGCCGGGCCGGACGTGGAGTTGATGATGCCGTCCAGGTTGGCGCTGACGCCGTAGCCCCCGAAGACAAAGTCCGTGCCCACGCTTGCGCAGTTGGTGGGCGAAATGGCCGACTGGGTGCCCATGCACAAGGTATTCAGCCAGGCGATGCCGCCGCCCAGGTTGGCGCCGCTGAGGAAGTGCGCCAGGGTGCGCGTCACCGCGCCGCGGTTGTCGCGCCAGTAGCGTCCGAACTCCGCGAGCCGGCACCAGGTCCCGCCCATCTCGACCCAGGGGTCGCTGGCAGTCGTCCACAGGAAGGTGTCACCGACCACGAGCTGCGTCTGGGTCTCCAGCTCGTAGATGCCGCTGACATAGTTGAAGAGGTTGCCGATGTAGTTGTGGGCTGTCGTCGGGTTGCTGCCCATGCGGGTATAGAACTCGAAGTCCGTCTCGATGGCGATCGTGGCGCGATACAGCTGGCCCGGGGCCAGGCTCGGTGGGACGGGCTGGTTCGACGGCGCGACCACTGAGCGCGCCTGGCTCATCTGCGGCGGCTCGACGAGCCGGTCATTGCCGCAGCTGGTGGCGTTTGGCGCCGTGGCATTGGGGTCCCGTGCCTGGACCAGAACCGCTTCGATCGTGCTGTCCGCCGTCCGCCGACGCAGTTCCCACTTGCGCATGCCATCGGTCATGAGGCCGGTGATCGCGCCTTCCGGCGTGATGCTCAAGGCCGCCGTCGTGCGGGCATTGCCGTTGATGGTGCCGCGAAGGAAGCGTGTCTTGGGCCGCGGCAGCACGCGCGCGGTCTTGCCGTCGCTGGCCACCAGCCGCGAGCCTGGCGCGAAGACCTCGGCGTTGCGGATCTCCAGGTTGGCCAGACCGACATCCTGGACGTTCACGCCTTGCAGCACAAAGCTGCTGCGCGTGTCGGCGTACATCCGCGAGAGCGAAATGGCGTCGTTGGGCACGACGGCCTGGGCCGCTCCTTGTGCCGTGGCGGTGCCGATCAGCACGAACGCGCAGCACCAGAAAACCAGCCATTGCCCCAGCTTCTTCATCCCCGTCTCCCTCTCGGATCGTGACCTTTGTCACTGAGTATCGAGGGCGGGCGACAAGCTCAAGCGTGGTGCGCACCCCCAAAATCTAGGGGCCTGCAGGGTCCGACGGGTGCCTCAGCCTCAGGCGAGATGGCGGGACGGCGGGACGGCGGGGTCTGTGCGGTATGCCGTCTGGACAGGCTTTCCGCTGCCGAGCGGCGCATCCGGCCCCAAAAAAGAAACAGGCCCGGTCAAACGACCGGGCCCACAAAGACCAGCGGGAGAGGGGTCCGCCACCGGTCCGGGAGTCAACCTTCCGAGAGCTGCCGGCTGGCCTTTCAGCCAACCTGCAGGGTCTCGGAGTGGCCCACGTGCAGAAAGTTCCCTGCGCGGCGGGCGACTCGGTCGACCGGTATCTCTCAGGCGGCGCGACGGGCCTTGGCCGGGGCAGCGGTGGCCTTGACGGCGGTGCTGGTCATGGCCTGGAAGTTGGCTTCGGCGACATCCGTGGCTTGCTTGGCGGCCTTCTGCACGCTTTCGAAAGCGTTGTTGGCGGCGGCAACGGCGGACTTCACCAGGCTCACGGCGTTTTCCGTGCCGGCGGGCGCGTTCTTGACGGCGCCGTCGACCATGGTCATGAACTTCTTCTGTGCGTCGGCCATCTGGCTTTCGGCAACCTTGGTCACGTCAGCGTTGGTGGCGGCGGCGATTTCGTACACGCGGCGGCTGTAGGCGGCGGCCTTCTCGGCGGCGGGCTGCAGCATGGCTTGCTGGAGAGCCAGCAGTTCTTGCGCGTCCTTCACCGACAGGGCGGCTTGCGTGTTTTCCGAGGCTTCGCTCAGAGCGGCCTTGGCGACTTGCAGGTTCAGTTCGACGAGCTTCTCGACGCCCGCGTAGGCCTTCTCGGTCAGGCCGAAGAGGACTTCGAGGTTGGCCTTCTGGGCAGCCAGGACTTGTTCAGCGGTCAGGTAGGACATGGTGAGCTCCTTTGAGGGGGTTGAGGGTCTGGACAATCATTGCTGCACTGCAGCATGGAACGAAGTATAGGGTTGCCACGGAGCTTTGCAAGAACTTTTTGCTGCACCGCAACAAACTAGAGCCGCCTTTCTAGAATCCAGCTGCGATGCGCGCCTTTCATTCCGATCACTTTGTGCTGCCGCTGCCGCCGGGCCACAGCTTTCCGATGTCCAAGTACCGGCTGCTGCGCGAGCAAGTGCAGGCCGATCCGCGCGGCGTGAGCGTGCAGGAAGCCCCGGCCGCCAGCGACGGCGAACTGGCGCTGGCGCACGACCCGGCCTGGATCGACGCGGTGGTGCATGGCACGACCAGCGCCGCGCAGCAGCGCGAGATCGGATTTCCCTGGTCGCCGCGGATGGTTGAGCGCGCGCGCCGCTCGGTGGGCGCCACGATCGCCGCGGCGCGTGCGGCGTTGCTGGACGACGAAGGCGTGGCCGCCAACCTGGCCGGCGGCACCCACCACGCCTATGCGCACAAGGGCAGCGGCTACTGCGTCTTCAACGACGTGGCCGTGGCCGCACGGCTGATGCAGGCCGAGTGGCATCGACTGCGCTCTCGGGGGCCACAGCGGGGCTTGCTGCGCGTCCTGGTGATCGACCTCGATGTGCACCAGGGCAATGGCACGGCCGCCATCTTTCGCGAGGACCCGAGCGTCTTCACGCTCTCCCTGCACGGGCAGAAGAACTTCCCCTTTCGCAAGGAATCGGGGGACCTGGACGTCGATCTGCCGGATGGCTGCAGGGACGAGGCCTACCTCGCCGCGCTGGGCGATGCCTTGGCGCAGGTGGAGCGGCGCTTTCAGCCGGGCCCGCCGATCCTGGCCTTCTACCTGGCGGGGGCCGATCCGCACGAAGGTGATCGGCTGGGCCGGCTGAAGCTCAGCTTTGACGGTCTCGCAAGCCGCGACCGGCTGGTCTTCGACTGGCTGCGTGAGCGGGCGATCCCGGTAGCGGTCTCGATGGCGGGTGGCTACGGTCGCGACCTGTCCCAAACCGTGGACGTTCACCGCCGCACGCTGGACGAGGCCGCACGCAGCCGGCGGCTCTGGGCTGATCGAAGCGCGCGATCTCTCGGCGCAGCCTGAGACTGTTCCTAGAATGCCCTGCGTCATTCGGGGCTTTCAAGGCGCCACCGCGTCTCGAACCAGAACGCGACACGAGCAGAGGGACATGAGCTTGGAAGGCCGAGGCAGATCGTGGGTGCGCGGCGTGCTGTGGGTCGCAGCGGTGATGCTGCTGCCTCAGCTCGCGTGGGCGGCTGCCGGGCCGGACTTTGCCGGGCCACGGCTGGGGCCCGTGCCGGTCGAGTTCATCCTGTTTGCCTGCGTGCTGGGCGGCGTGGCGATGTTCCACCACCACACGCTGCGCATCGCGCTGACCGGCGCGGTCGTGATCTCGCTCTACAAGATCTTCGTCTCGCCCTTCAAGACAGGCACCGGCGTCGCTGGCTGGGCGCTGCACCTGGGCCATGAGTGGGTGATCCTGGCCAACCTGCTGCTGCTCTTGCTGGGCTTCGCGCTGCTGGCCAACCTGTTCGAGCGCAGCGAGGTGCCGGCCGTTCTGCCGCGTTACCTGCCGGACGACTGGAAGGGCTGCTTCGTGCTGCTGGCGCTGGTCTTCGTGATCTCCAGCTTCCTCGACAACATCGCCGCCGCGATGATCGGCGGCGCCATCGCGCACACGGTCTTCCAGCGGCGCGTCCATATCGGCTATCTCGCGGCAATCGTGGCCGCATCGAACGCAGGCGGCGCCGGCAGCGTCGTGGGCGACACCACGACGACCATGATCTGGATTGCCGGCATCTCGCCGATGGAGGTGCTGGAAGCCTTCGTCGCCTCGGCGATCGCGCTGGTGATCTTCGGGATCCCGGCGTCGCTGAAGCAGCAGGCCTACTCGCCGATCCAGAAGGATGCCGATGCCCGGGCCCACGTGGATTGGGCCAGCATCGGCGTGGTGGCCTTCATCCTGATCCTGGCGGTGGTCGTGAACGTGATGGTCAATACGCGCTTCAAGGAGCAGGCCGATGTCTTCCCCTGGCTGGGCGTGGCGGTGTGGGTGGCCATCCTGCTGGGTGCGATCTGGCGCAAGCCCGACTGGAGCCTGTTGTCGGGAGCCTTCAAAGGTGCGATCTTCCTGATGTCGCTGGTGCTCTGCGCTTCCATGATGCCGGTGGAGGAATTGCCCAAGCCTTCCTGGCAGACGGCGCTGGGGCTGGGCTTCGTCTCGGCAGTGTTTGACAACATCCCGCTGACGGAGCTGGCACTCAAGCAGGGCGGCTACGACTGGGGTTTCCTGGCCTTCGCCGTGGGCTTCGGCGGCTCGATGATCTGGTTCGGATCGTCCGCCGGCGTTGCGCTGTCCAGCATGTACCCGGAAGCACGTTCGGTGGGGCTGTGGTTGCGGCATGGCTGGTTCATCGCCTTGGCTTATGTGGTGTCCTACTTCGTGATGCTGGCCCTGATCGGCTTTCATCCGGGCAGCCAGCCGCGCACGGTGGCCGAGCTGCCTCCAGCGCCAGTGGCCGTGGGCTTCGAGCTCTTCCCGGCCGCCTGATCTGGCTTCATGATCTGCGGGTTCGAGTCGACGACGTCGAAGCGGCTGCAGCAGCGCACCAGCGCACCAGCGAAAGGACGCTCCCATGAGCATGCAGAAGATCCTGGTGGCGCGCGCCATCCCCGAGCCTACGCTGCGGCGCCTGAAGCAGGCCTTCGAGGTGGAGAGCAACCCGGAGGATCGGGTGTGGAGCAAGGCCGAGCTGATCGAGCGCCTGCGCGGCAAGCGCGGTGCGCTCACCACGGGCAGCGAACGCATCGATGACGAGGTGCTGCAGGGCAACCCGCAGCTGCGCGTCGTGGCAAACATGGCCGTGGGCTACAACAACTTCGACATCGCCGCCTGCACGGCGCGCGGCGTGCTGGCCACCAACACGCCTGATGTGCTGACGGAGACGACGGCGGATTTCGGCTTCGCGCTGATGATGGCCACCGCCCGCCGCATGGCGGAATCCGAGCACTTCCTGCGCCGTGGCGAGTGGAAGAAATGGTCCTACGACATGTTCACCGGCAGCGATGTGCATGGCGCGACGCTGGGCATCCTGGGCATGGGCCGCATCGGGCAGGCGATCGCGCGCCGTGGCGTGCTGGGCTTCGGCATGAAGCTCATCTATCACAACCGCAGCCGGTTGCCGGCGCCGGTTGAAGCGGCGCTCAAGGCGCAGTGGGTCGACAAGAGCAGCCTGCTGCGCGAGGCCGATCACCTGGTGCTGGTGCTGCCGTATTCGGCGCAGAACCATCACATCATCGGCGCGGCGGAGCTGGCGCTGATGAAGCCCACGGCCACGCTGACCAATATCGCGCGCGGCGGCATCGTCGATGACGCAGCACTGGTGCAGGCCCTGCAGGAGCGCCGCATCGCGGCGGCCGGCCTGGATGTCTTCGAAGGCGAGCCCGCGCTGCACGCCGGCCTGCTGACCGTGCCCAACGTGGTGCTGACGCCGCACATCGCCAGCGCGAGCGTGGCGACGCGGCTCGCGATGGCCGATCTGGCGGCAGACAACCTGATCGCGGCCTTGGGCGGGCAGCGGCCGCCGACCCCCATCAACCCTGAGGTGCTGCGGCATCCGCACTGAGCGCCTGAGCCTGCGCAGCGCAGAAGGCCCGCCTGCGGTGGCGCGGCGAGAATGCTGTCATGCCTGAGGGGACATGGACCATCACCTGGCTGCCGGCGCTGCTGCTGATGCTGGTGCTGCTGGGCTTGCTCAACCTGCTGGCGCTGCTGTGGCTGGCCTGGCGTACGGCCCGCGGCCCCGAGACCGCGCAGGCGCTGGGCGCGCCGATCGAGCGGCTGGAGCGCGAGATGCGCGAAGAGATCGTGCGCAGTGCGCGCTCGGCGCGCGCCGATCTGGGCACCTTCCAGCAGATGCTGATGGGCCAGAGCGGCGATGCAGCTCGCACGCAGACCGAACAGATCGAAGCTTTCCGTACGCAGCTGGGCGTGATGCAGCAGCAGATCGACGGCTCGCTGCGCCGCAGCAGCGAGCGCCTGGTCGATCAGCTGCAGCGCCTGAACGAGACCCACGAGCGCCGTCACACGGAGCTGCGGGCGAGCGTGGAGGAGCGACTGTCCGCACTGCAGGCGGGCAACGAGAAGAAGCTCGATCAGATGCGCGCGACGGTGGACGAGAAGCTGCACGCCACGCTGGAGCAGCGCCTGGGCGAGAGCTTCCGGCAGGTGGCTGATCGGCTGGAGCAGGTGCACCGGGGCCTGGGCGACATGCAGGCGCTGGCCCGGGACGTGGGCTCGCTCAACCGCGTGCTCACCAATGTGAAGAGCCGCGGTGTCTATGGCGAGGTGCAGCTTGCGAGCTTGCTGGAACAGGTGCTGACGCCCGAGCAGTACGGCGCCAACGTGGAGACAGTGCCGGGCAGCGGCGCCCGCGTGGAGTTTGCGATCCGGCTGCCGGGACGCACGGCGGCCGGTGAAGAGCCGCGGCCTGTGTGGCTGCCGATCGACGCGAAGTTTCCGCGTGAAGACTACGAGCGCCTGCTCGATGCCCAGGAGCGCGCCGATGCCAAGGCTGCCGACCTTGCCGCCGCCGCGCTGGAGTCGCGCCTGCGGCTGGAAGCGCGCACCATCCGCGAGAAATACGTCGCCACGCCGCACACCACCGACTTCGCGATCCTCTTCGTGCCCACGGAGAGCCTCTACGCCGAGCTGCTGCGCCGCCCCGGCCTGGCCGAGGCGCTGCAGCGCGAGCACCGCATCGTGCTGGCCGGCCCGACCACGCTGCTGGCGACGCTCAACAGCCTGCAGATGGGCTTTCGCACGCTGGCGCTGGAGCGCCGCAGCGCCGAGGTCTGGCAGGTGCTGGGAGCCGTGAAGACCGAGTTCCAGAAGTTCGGTGACATCCTGGCCCGCACGCGCAAGAAGCTGCAGGAAGCCAGCGACACGATCGACAGCGCGGAGACCCGCTCGCGCGCGATGCAGCGCCAGCTGCGCGCCGTGGAGGCACTGCCCGAGCCGCAGGCGCGCGCCGTGCTGCCGGGCCTGGAGGCCGGCGAGCCGCGGTCGGCGGAGGATGACCGTTCGGGTGGCTGATCAGACCGACTCCGGCGCCGTGCCCGCCACCGGCGCACCCGCGCACCCGCCCGGGCCCAACGGTCCGGTCTCGCCGCGGCTGGTGGCTGCCCTGGTCTTCGGCCAACTGGGCGTGCATGCGTCGATGGCCGGCTTTCGCATGGCCGCTCCCTTGCAGGCGCTGGACGAAGGCGCGAGCACCAGCTCGGTCGGCCTGGTGCTGGCCCTGTTTGCCGTGGCGCCGGTGGCGCTGGCCCTGAAAGCCGGCCGCATGGCTGATCGCCACGGTTTTCACCGGCCGATGGCGCTGGCCACGGCCATGGCGATGATCGGCGCGCTGCTGGCGGTGATCTCGAGCTGGGTCGAAGGGCCGGCGCACATCGCGCTGCTGGCCGTCGGCGCACTGGTGTCCGGCGCCGGGGCCAATTTCGGCGTCATCGCGATCCAGCGGACGGCTGGACAGGCCGCGCGTGATGCCGTGGAGCGCATGCGCCTGTTCAGCTGGCTGGGCATCGCACCGTCGCTGGCCAACGTGATCGGCCCGGTCAGCGTGGGTTTCATGATCGATCTGGCGGGCTTCCCCGCGGCCTATGCGCTGGTGCTGGCGATGCCCATCGCGACGCTGTGGGCCATGCGGCAGGTGCCGCGTCGCGATGCCGCGGCCGCGCCCGCGGTGGCCGCATCCCAGGCATCGGTGTGGAGCCTGCTGAAGGTGCCGGGGATGAAGCGGCTGCTGTTCGTGAACTGGTTGTTGGCCATCTGCTGGGATGTGCACAGCTTCGCGGTGCCCGTGGTGGGCCATGGACTGGGATTCAGTGCCTCGGTCATCGGGCTGATCCTGGGCACCTTCACGCTCAGCGTGAGCCTGGTGCGTCTGCTCATCCCGGTGCTGGCTCACCGTCTGCGCGAGGTGGGCGTGATCGTGGGCTGCATGCTGGGCACCATGCTGATCTTTGCCGCCTACCCGCTGGCGTCGTCACCGTGGGTGATGGGTTCGCTCTCGGCACTGCTGGGAATCACGCTGGGCAGCGTTCAGCCGATGGTGATGTCACAACTGCACCTGCTGACGCCCGAAGGGCGGCACGGCGAATCGCTCGCCTTCCGCTCGATGGCCATCAACTTTTCGAGTGCCGTGATGCCGCTGATCTTCGGCGTGGCCGGCGTGGCGGTTGGCGCCGCGTCCTTGTTCTGGGCCGTCGGAGCCAGCGTGGGTGCAGGGGCCCTGGTGGCTCGGCGGCTGCGTCCGCGCTGAGCCTGCCAGCGCTGAGACTGCGCCCACGCTCCGCGACCTGGCCAGAACGCTCTGCAACAGGACCGCCGGCCGCTTCGGGTTTGCCAGCTGCCGGGGCCCCGCGCTGCTCTGGATTGCAGGGGCGGCTCTACTGTCCCTGGCCGAGCGCAAACCCTGCTTCGCCGTCGAAGGTGCACAGGTGCTCGGTCTTGATGAAGTCCAGGCCGTCGCTGACCAGGTTGTGCAGCAGGTCCACGACCTCGGCGTGGCTCACGTTGCGGGCCTGGCCCTGGGCATCGACGCCCAGGAAACGGCAGCGCCAGTGATCGGTGCAGAAGGTCTCGGGCATGCCGCCCGGCCACACCTTGACGCCGCGGTTGGTGATCATCTGCAGCTTGAAGCCGGCCGGGCGCGGCTGGTGTGCCAGGGTCGCGAGGCGGCCGGCCAGGAAATCGGCTGTCGTGTCAGCGGCGTGCACGAAGACATCGACGCCGACCATCTCCTTTTGTGCCGGCTTGGCGCGGCGGTACAGCGGGGCCGGCGTCTTGCGCACCTGCGGCTCGTCGCGGTACTCCACCTTGCGCAGCTTGCTGGGTGCCTGGCCGAGACGATCGATGATGGCGTCGGCAAAGTCCATGCTGCCAAAGGGCCGGCCCATGCGCGCTTCGCCGCTGCCCATCAGATCGGCCGTGAAGACACCGTCTTCCAGCGTGCGCAGCCAGGCGTTGTGCACCTTGGTGGCGACGTCGCTCTGGCGGATGTGCACCAGCATCATCACGGCCGCCATCAGCAGGCCGCTGGGGTTGGCGATGCCCTTGCCGGCGATGTCCGGCGCGCTGCCGTGGATGGCCTCGAACATCGCCACGTGCTCGCCGATGTTGGCGCTGCCCGCCAGGCCCACGCTGCCGGTCATCTCGGCCACGATGTCGCTGACGATGTCGCCGTAGAGGTTGGGCGTGACGATCACGTCGAAGCGCTCGGGCCGCGTGGCCAGCCGCGCCGCGCCGATGTCGATGATCATGTGATCGGTGCTGATGTCCGGGTACTCGGTCTTGATCTCGTCGAACACCTGGTGGAAGAGACCATCGGTCATCTTCATGATGTTGTCCTTGGTCATGCAGGTGACCTTCTGCCGCCCGTGCGCCCGGGCGTATTCGAAGGCGTAGCGCACGATCTTTTCGCAGCCCGGGCGGGTGATCAGCTTCAGGCACTGGAAGACCTCGTCCGTCTGCCGGTGCTCGATGCCGGCGTAGAGGTCTTCCTCGTTCTCGCGAACGATGACGATGTCCAGCTTGGGGTGTTTGGTGGCCACGAACGGCGCGTAGCTCACGCAGGGCCGCACGTTGGCGTAAAGGCCCAGCGTCTTGCGGATCGTCACGTTCAGGCTCTTGTAGCCGCCGCCCTGCGGCGTGGTGATCGGCGACTTCAGGAAGACCTTGGTGCGGCGCAGGCTGGCCCAGGCATCGGCGGCGATGCCGCTGCTGTGGCCGCCGAGGTAGACCTTCTCGCCGATCTCGATCACTTCGGGCGCGATGCGCGCGCCGGCGGCTTCCAGCACCTTCAAGGTGGCCGCCATGATCTCGGGGCCGATGCCGTCGCCGTGGGCGATGGTGATGGGGGTCTTGTCGGGCATGGCGTTCTCCTGTCAGGCGGGGCGGGCGGGACGGGTGTGTCCTGCGATGAGGCCGCACGTTATGCGCCGAGAGATATAGAATCAAGCGATGTTTATTGATTCAAACAATCACGTTATACGATGAAAGAGCGCGAGCCCTTCCGCTTCACGCTGACCCAGCTGCGCAGCTTCGAGGCCGTCGCCCGGCACGGCGCCATCGGCCGCGCCGCCCAGGCGCTGAACCTGGCGCAGCCGACCGTGTCGATGCAGTTGCGCGAGCTGGCGCAGGCGCTGGATCTCACGCTGCTCGAACCCGCCGGCCGCGGCGTGCGGCTCACGCCACACGGCGATCTGCTGGCGCGCGCAGCCCGCGAGCTGATGGAGCGCTGGGCGCAGTTCGAGGAAGAAGCCGCCGCCTTGAGCGGCGGGCAGAGCGGCCACCTGCGCATCTCGGCCGTGACCACGGCGGAGTATTTCCTGCCGGAGCTCATCGGCCCCTTCGCCCATGCCCATCCCGGCGTGCAGGTGGAACTGGCCGTCGAGAACCGCGATGCCGTCGTGCAGCGGCTCGCCCGGGGCGATGACGAGCTGGCCGTGATGATGCTGCCGCCGACGGAGCTGCCGCTGGAGCGCTGGCCCTTCCTGGAGAACCCGCTGGTGGTCGTGGCCTCGGCGCAGCACGCCCTGGCAGGGCGGCGGCGCATTCCGCTGGCGCAGATCCTGAGCGAGCCGCTGCTGGCCCGCGAAGCCGGCTCCGGTACGCGTCGTGCCGCCGATCAGATGCTGGCGGCGCAGGGCCTGGAGTGGCGGCCGCGCATGGCCCTGGGCAGCAACGAGGCCATCAAGCACTCGGTGGCTGCCGGCTTGGGCCTGGCCGTGCTCTCGCGCCACGCCCTGGGGCGCGATCCGCAGCGCGACGGCCTGGTGGAGCTCTCGGTGCAGGGCTTTCCGATCCGCCGCATGTGGCACTTCGTCTGGCGCAGTGACCGCCGCATGAGCCGGCCCGCGACCGCCTTTCTGGCCGATGTGCGCGCGCGGCTGGCCCGCGCCAAGATCGCCGGCCGCAGCGGTTCACGAAACGATGTCTTGCAGGCGGACGGTGTGTCCCGGGCGCCGCCTCGCCCGTGAGCGCCATCCGTGCGGCGACGGGCCGAACCCGCGACTGCGCTGAGCGGCGTCAGGCGCGCCAGCCTGCGCGTCGGCTGCCGGGGAATCAGAACCGGATCGTTGTGCCGGAGCCGGCCGACGGCGCCGGTGCGGCGGGCGCCGTCGTGGGCGCGGGGCGCCGTGCGGCGGCACTCTCACGCGCCGCGGTTTCGCTGGGGGCGGCGGCGGGCGCGCGGGCCTCGGCCAAGGGTGTGGCGGCGGGTGCCTTCCAGCCCTTGGGCAGGCGGGATTC
Source organism: Rubrivivax sp. (assembly GCA_016790225.1). Next base: position 9,229 of record JAEUOZ010000049.1, on the reverse strand, counting down.
CTTCGGGTAGCCGGCCGCGTCAAGGTAGGCGACCCAGTCCGCCGTGTTCAGCCCGCGCAACTGTTGCTCGCCGATGCCCAGACCGGGCAGGGTGCGTGCGCCGCCGAGCTTGTCGTAGGCCCGCGCGTCGTCTTCGGTCACCACGCGGCGCTCCGAGAACGGCACGCCGCGCTGCAGCAGCAGTTGCCGGGCGCTGTCGCAGGGGATGCAGTCAACGCCGGTATACAGGACGACCGGATAGCGCTGCATCGGCTGGCGCAGCTCCAGGGGCAGGGCCGCCGCTTCGGCCGTCGAATGACCTGGGCGGAACGGCGCCACGCGCGAACTCGTATCGGTGACCGGAGGCGTATCGGTGTAGGTGATCCTGCCGTCCGGCCCCACCACCTTGTAGAGCGCCCAAGCCGGCGTGGCCAGGGCGGCGCTGAAGAGGAGGATCAGGGCGTGACGCATGGCCGGGATTCTCTCGCGGATGCCGCTGCGGTGCGCCGGATGGCCGTTGTTCTGACCGGGGTTGCGGCTGGAATTCCACACAGGCGGCACCTTTGTAGCGCTGCAGCCATGCGGCGGGCAGCCAGGTGCCCGCGCAAACCCGTCACGCCGCGCCCGTCATGCGCTCAGCGGCTTCCAGCGTATTCACCAGCAGCATGGTGATGGTCATGGGCCCGACGCCACCCGGCACGGGCGTGATCCAGCCAGCGATCTGGGAGACGCCGGCGAAGTCGACGTCCCCGCACAGCTTGCCGTCATCGTTGCGGTTGATGCCCACGTCGATGACGATGGCGCCTGGCTTGACCATGTCGGCCGTCAGCACCTGACGTCGCCCGACGGCCGCTACCACCACATCAGCCTGACGCGTGTGCAGGCCGATGTCGGGCGTGGCGCTGTGGCAGATGGTGACCGTGGCATGCGCCTGCAGCAGCAGCAGCGCCATCGGCTTGCCCACGGTGTTGCTGCGTCCGATGACGACCGCGTGCTTGCCCTTGAGCGAAACACCCGTCGATTCGATGAGCTTCATGCAGCCATACGGCGTGCAGGGCCTGAAGCCAGGCAGGCCGGCCATCAGATCGCCCGCACTCTGCACCGAATAGCCATCGACATCCTTGGCGGTGGAGATGGCCTCGATCACCCGCTGCGGGTTGATGTGGCGCGGCAGCGGCATCTGCACCAGGATGCCATGGATGGCCGGGTCGGCGTTGAGTGCGGCGATGCGTTCGAGCAGCGCCGCTTCGCTGAGGCTCGCCTCGTGGCGCTCGAGCACGGAGTGAAGGCCGTGATCCTGACAGGCCTTGACCTTGTTGCGGACGTAGACGGCCGAGGCCGGGTCGTCGCCGACGAGGATCACGGCCAGGCCGGGCCGCACCCCGCGTGCCGCCAGCGCGGCCGTACGGGCCGAAACCTCGCCGCGGATCTGCTGCGACAAGGCCGTGCCGCTGATGAGTTGTGCTGTCATGGGTGAGCCTCCAGGCATTGCGGAATCGGGAAGGGTGGCCCGTCATGGCTGGGCGAATCGGCCGGCGCCGACGCCGCGGACGGGACGCAGAAACGGCCAAGCCGCTGCACGCAACGGTAGAAGTGACAAAGCCGCTGGTCTCAGCGGCTTCGGGGATGACTGGCTGCAGACCGGAAGGACGAATCGTCTTGATCCGTCTTGAGCCGTCTTGAGCCGCTGTTGTGGCGCCTGAGGAACTGAAGCCCAGGCCCTTCAAGCCTTGCCGGTGGCGCCCAGCGCGATCTTCAGCAGATCGGCCACGGTATTGGCGTTGAGCTTTTCCATGATGTTGGCGCGGTGCGCTTCCACCGTCTTGATGCTGATGCCCAGGTCATCGGCGATCTGCTTGTTCAGGCGACCCGCCACGATGCGCTCCAGCACCTGGCTTTCCCGCGTGGTCAGGCGGCCCAGCAAGGCATCGCGGCTGGCGGCTTCCTGGTGCTGGCTGAACGAGGAGCGCGCTTCTTCGAGCATGCGTTCCACCAGGCCCAGCAACTCTTCTTCCTTGAAGGGCTTCTCGATGAAATCCATCGCGCCCTTCTTCATCGTGTTCACCGCCATCGGCACATCGCCATGCCCGGTGATGAAGACGATCGGCAGGGGGCTCTTGCGTTCCAGCAGGCGATCCTGCAGTTCCAGGCCGCTCATGCCGTCCATGCGGATGTCCGCGATCAGGCAAGCCACTTCCCGCGGGTCGAAGCGCGAGAGAAAGCTCTCGGCCGAATCGAAGCACTTGACGCGGTAATCCTTGCCTTCCAGCAGCCACTGCAGCGAATCGCGCACGGCCTCATCATCATCAACGACGTAGACAGTTCCTTTTTTGGGGATCAGGCTCATGCTCTTGAAGGTGAGGAAGGCGGTGGAGAGGCCAGCGTCGGCGGTGCAGCCGTTGAGCGTTCGGCATCATGGCGGCTGGAGATCTCAACCGGCAGCGTGAACGAAAAGCGACAGCCCGTGATCGACATTCCATTGTAGAGGTTCTGCGCTCGCATCCGCCCCTGGTGCGACTCGACGATCGAGCGGCACAGCGACAGGCCGATGCCCAGCCCGTCGCTCTTGGTGGAGAAGAAGGCTTCGTAGAGCCGCTTGATGACTTCATCGGGCAAGCCGGGCCCGCCGTCGGTGACGCTGAACTCGATCACGCCACCTTCATCGGGTGTGTGCCGCGGTACCACACGCAGCTCGATCGTGCGGCGCGCAGGCGGCATCTGCGCCGCATCGATGGCCTCGGCCGCGTTCTTCAGCAGATTCAGCACCACCTGTTCGATGAGGATCGGATCGACCATCAGCACCGGCAGGTGCTGGGCGACATAGGAGCGGATGGAGACGCTGCGCCGCCGCAGGGCGATGCTGGCCAACTCGACCGCATCGTCGACGATCTCGCGCGCATGGGCCGGCTGCCGTTGAGGCTCGCTTTTCTTCACGAAGGCGCGGATGCGATGGATGATCTGGCCAGCGCGCTCCGCCTGGTGCGCGGTCTTGCGCAAGGCGGCCAGCAGATCGTCCTTCTGGATCGCATCGGCATTGACGCGCGAGACCATGCCGCTGCAGTAGTTGCTGATGGCGGTCAGCGGCTGGTTCAGCTCATGGGCGACGGAAGAGGCCATCTCGCCCATGGTCATCAGGCGGCTGGTGATCGATGCGCGCTCGGCCTGCTGCGCCACCTGTTCCTCGGCCTTCAGGCGTGTGGTGACATCGGTGGCGATGAGCATCTGTGCCACGCTGCCGTCGGTCCACTGCAGGTAGCGCGAGCGCACGTCGAACCATTTGTTGAGCGACTCGACATACACCTCGCGCAGTTCGCCGCCGCGGTCAGTGAGCTCCTGCGTGGGCAGGCCGGAAAGATCGTCCACGCTGTCGTCCGCGCGGGCCGCAAACTTTCCAGGTGAGAGGCTCCCGGCCAGCAGGGCGTGCCCGCGGGCATCGGCGCCGAACCACAGCCGGTACGAGCGGTTGGCGAACAGCAGTTCGTTCTGCTGGACCGAGAGCACCGAGACCGAGGCATCCAGGCCTTCCAGCACGGTGGTGAAGCGCTCGTGCGAGGCCGAGAGCTGATCGCGGATGCGCTTGGCCTCGGTGATGTTGGTCATCGAGGTCATCCAGCCGGCCTGCTGCCCGCGCGGATCGATCAGCGGCGAGACATACATGCGCGCATCGAACATCTGCCCGTCCTTGCGCATCAGCCGCACCTCGATGCCGCCGGCCGGGCTGCGGCCCTGCATCTCCTGCTCCAGCAGGCGCTGGTTCTCCTCGATGCGGTCCGGCGGCCAGTAAGGGTAGGGCGGCAGGCAGCCGATCAGCTCTTCTTCTGAAAAGCCGCTCATCTGGCAGAAGGCCGCATTCACGTAGGTGATGCGGCCATCCATGTCCAGTGCCCGCATGCCGGTGAGCATGGAGTTCTCCATCGCGCGGCGGAACTGCGTCTCCTGCACCAGGGCCGTCTGGATCTGGGCGCGCCGCTGCATGTGGCGCCAGGTCCCCAGCAGCATCCAGACGGTCAGCACCGACAGCGCCACCACCATCCAGAACAGCGTGTTGCTGATCAGGCCGATCGACGCGCGCCAGCCTTCGCCGCGCACCACCAGGCCGTTCAGTGCCGGCGTGAGCGGCGCGTCGTAGGTGATCGAAGCCCGCGGGCGGCCGGCTTCCAGCGTGCTGGCCGACGTGCTGGCCAGCAGGGCCTGCTGATCCCCGACGACGGACATCACGTGACGCCGCGCCACATCCGGGGGCACGAAGTGGCGCAGCAGCGAGGAGACCGAATACTCCACCAGCAGCACCCCAGCGAAGCGGCCGCGGTCCACCAGGGGCACGTGCAGATGGAAGATGGCTTCGCCACTGGCGTTTCGGAAGCCCGAGGTATAGACCGGCTGGCGCTGATCGCGCGAGGCCATGAACGCGCGCTCCGTGGGGCTGTCCATGCCTTCGACCGGCAGCGTGGTGGCGCTGCTCTCCGACGTGGTGTCCAGGTCGCTCTGGTAGCTGGCCGATCGGTGCGTGGCGCGCACGCCGCGCTTGGGATTGAGCCAGTGCACGAGGTTGATCTCCGGCCGCTCGCGCACGAAGCCGATGACCTGGCCTGAGAAGTCGTTGCTGTCGATCTCGCGTGAGACCAGTTCGCGCGCGATGCGGTAGACCTGCTCCTGGTTCTCGATCAGGCGCAGGCCTATCTGCTGCTGCGTGATCTCGGTGTCGCGGCGCACCGATTCGGTCTCCCGCTCCATTTCCTCATTGCGCAGGTACCAGAAGGCCGAGATGATGGCCGCCAGAAACAGGAGCACGGAGGCCAGCGGGGCCAGCGTCGCAAAGCGGTCCTGCCGCGCAGGTGACTGGCGGCGCCACCAGCGGCCGGCCAGGCGCTGCAGCCGGGTGGTGGGCGGGCTGCCCAGGGGCGCGGGCTGGGTGATGTCGCTCATGGGCGCGCGCCGGATCGGCTGCGGTGCGCGGCCGTCGGCCTGGCATCGTTGGCATCGTCTTGCTGACAAGCACCCTTCATGCGCCCGATTATCCCGAGAGAAACGGCACGCTCTGCCCGCCTTGGCTGACACGGAGGTGGGTTGCTTGCCGCATCATGAAATACAAGGCCACTATTTGAAAATTGATGATCCTTGTGCCACACTCTGAACCACTCCGCGCAGCCACCGGAGAGAACCAGCCACCAAGGAGACGCTTCGATGCCCGGCGAACACCCCCCCGCCCATCCCTTCACGTCCGTCGATGCCGACGCCCAGGAAACCCGTGAATGGCTGCAGGCCCTGGAAGCGGTGATCGCCGCCGAAGGCAAGGAGCGCGCGCACTTCCTGCTGGAGCACCTGCTGGAGCATGCACGCCAGCACAGCATCGACATGCCGTTCTCGGCCACCACAGGCTACGTCAACACGATCGAGCCGGCGGAAGAAGAGCGAAGCCCGGGGAACCTGGAGCTTGAAGGGCGCCTTCGTGCCTACATGCGCTGGAATGCGATGGCCATGGTCGTGAAGGCCAACCGCCTGAATCCGGCCGATGGCGGCGATCTGGGCGGGCACATCAGTTCGTTTGCCTCGCTGGCGCATTTGTTTGCCGCCGGCTTCAATCACTTCTGGCACGCCGCCAGCCCCGATCACGGCGGCGACTGCCTCTACATCCAGGGTCACAGCGCGCCCGGCATCTATGCCCGCGCCTACCTGGAAGGCCGGCTTTCCGAAGAGCAGTTGCTGAACTTCCGTCAGGAGGTGGACGGCAAGGGCCTTTCGAGCTACCCGCACCCCAAGCTGATGCCGGACTTCTGGCAGTTCCCGACCGTCTCGATGGGCCTGGGGCCGCTGATGGCCATCTACCAGGCGCGCTTCCTGAAGTACCTGCATGCCCGCGGCATCGCCGACACCAGCAAGCGCAAGGTCTGGGTGTTCTGCGGTGACGGCGAGATGGACGAACCCGAATCGCTGGGCGCCATCGGCCTGGCGGCGCGCGAGAAGCTGGACAACCTGATCTTCGTCATCAACTGCAACCTGCAGCGCCTGGACGGCCCGGTGCGCGGCAACGGCAAGATCATCCAGGAGCTGGAAGGTGACTTCCGCGGTGCCGGCTGGAACGTCATCAAGCTGATCTGGGGCAGCAACTGGGACCCGCTGCTGGCCCGCGACAAGACCGGCGCATTGCGCAAGATCATGCTCGACACGCTGGACGGCGACTACCAGGCCTTCAAGGCCAACGACGGCGCCTTCGTGCGCAAGCATTTCTTCGGCCGCGATCCTGCGACGCTGGAGATGGTGTCGAAGATGAGCGATGCCGACATCTGGGCGCTGCGCCGCGGCGGCCACGACGCCGGCAAGGTGTACGCCGCCTTCCACCGCGCCAACAGCCACCAGGGCCAGCCCACGGTGCTGCTGGTCAAGACCGTCAAGGGCTACGGCATGGGCGGCGCCGGCGAGGGCAAGAACACCGCGCACCAGACCAAGAAGCTCACCGACGACGACATCCGCTACATCCGCGACCGCTTCAACATCCCGATCAGCGACGCCGACCTGCCGAAGATCCCGTTCTACAAGCCGGCCGACGACACGCCGGAGATGAAGTACCTGCACGAGCGGCGCAAGGCGCTGGGCGGCTACCTGCCACAGCGTCGCCCCCGCGCCGACGAGCACTTCACCGTGCCCTCGCTCGAGACCTTCAAGCCGGTGCTGGAAGCGACCGCCGAAGGCCGCGAGATCAGCACCACGCAGGCCTACGTGCGCTTCCTGACGCTGCTGCTGCGCGACAAGGCGCTGGGCCCGCGCGTGGTGCCGATCCTGGTGGACGAGGCGCGCACCTTCGGCATGGAAGGCCTGTTCCGGCAGATCGGCATCTACAACCCCGAGGGCCAGAAGTACACCCCGGTCGACAAGGACCAGGTGATGTACTACCGCGAGGACAAGGCCGGGCAGATCCTGCAGGAAGGCATCAACGAGGCTGGCGGCATGGCCAGCTGGATCGCCGCGGCCACCAGCTACAGCACCAACAACCGCATCATGGTGCCGTTCTTCGTCTACTACTCGATGTTCGGCTTCCAGCGCATCGGCGACCTGGCCTGGGCGGCCGGCGACATGCAGGCGCGCGGCTTCCTGCTGGGCGGCACCAGCGGCCGCACCACGCTGAACGGCGAGGGCCTGCAGCACGAGGACGGCCACAGCCACATCCTGGCCGGCACCATCCCCAACTGCATCAGCTACGACCCCACCTTCGCGCACGAGGTGGCGGTGATCCTGCACCACGGCCTGAAGCGCATGGTCGAGAAGCAGGACAACGTCTACTACTACCTGACGCTGCTGAACGAGAACTACGCGATGCCGGGCCTGGTGCCGGGCACCGAGGAGCAGATCATCAAGGGCATGTACCTGCTGGAGCAGGGCAGCGCGCCGGCGGCCAAGGGCGCGGCCGCGCCCAGCGTCAACCTGCTGGGCAGCGGCACCATCCTGCGCGAGTCGATGGCCGCGCGCCAGCTGCTGGCCAGCGACTGGGGCGTGTCGGCCAACGTCTTCAGCTGCCCCAGCTTCAACGAGCTGGCGCGCGACGGCCAGGACTGCGAGCGCTGGAACCTGCTGCACCCCACGGAGACGCCGCGCGTGCCCTTCGTCACGCAGCAGCTGACGCCGCATGCCGGCCCGGTGGTGGCGTCCACCGACTACATGAAGAACTACGCCGAGCAGATCCGCGCCTTCATTCCCAAGGGCCGCGCCTACCGCGTGCTGGGCACCGACGGCTTCGGCCGCAGCGACTTCCGCAGCAAGCTGCGCGAGCACTTCGAGGTCAACCGCCACTACATCGTGGTGGCCGCATTGAAGGCGCTGGCCGATGACGGGCAGCTGCCGGTGGCCAAGGTGGCCGAGGCGATCAAGAAGTACCGCATCGACACCGAGTGCGTCAATCCGCTGCTGGCCTGAAGCCCTAGAACAAGGAGACGAACATGGCCCTGGTGGAAGTCAAGGTCCCGGACATCGGCGACTTCAAGGATGTCGAGGTCATCGAGCTGCTGGTCAAGCCTGGCGACACGGTGAAGGTGGAGCAGTCGCTGATCACGGTGGAAAGCGACAAGGCGTCGATGGAGATCCCGTCCTCGCATGCCGGCGTGATCAAGGAGATGAAGGTCCAGCTCGGCGACAAGGTGTCGGAAGGCAGCCTGCTGCTGGTGCTGGAAAGCGCAGCGGGTGCTGCGGCCGCGGCTCCGGCGGCCGCGCCCGCCGCCGCCGCTCCCGCGGCGGCACCGGCCGCCGCGCCGGCCGCCGGCGGTGGCCTGGTGGACGTGCTGGTGCCGGACATCGGCGACTTCGCCGACGTCACGGTGATCGAGCTGCTGGCCAAGCCCGGCGATGCCATCGCGGTCGAGCAGAGCCTGATCACGGTGGAAAGCGACAAGGCGTCGATGGAGATCCCGTCCTCGCATGCCGGTGTGCTGAAGGAGCTGAAGGTGAAGCTCGGCGACAAGGTGTCGAAAGGCTCGCCGGTGGCGGTGCTGCAGGGTGCCGGCGGTGCCGTGGCTGCTGCGCCTGCGGCGGCCCCGGCTGCCGCACCGGCTAGCGCGCCTGCCGCGGCGCCGGCCAGCGCGGCGGCCGCGCCCGCCGCCACCCCGGCCGCGATGCCGGCGCACCAGCCGGCCGCGCCCAGCGGCGCGCTGCCGCATGCCTCGCCCTCGGTGCGGCGCTTCGCCCGCGAGCTGGGCGTGCCGCTGGAGCAGGTCAAGGGCAGCGGTCCCAAGGGCCGCATCACCCAGGCCGACGTGCAGGGCTTCGTCAAGGGCGTGATCGCCACGGCGCAGGCAGCTCCGAAGGCGGCCGCGCCTGCGGCCGCGGCCGGCGGCGGCATTCCGGGCCTGCTGCCCTGGCCGCAAGTGGACTTCGCCAAGTTCGGCCCGATCGAGCGCAAGGACCTGTCGCGCATCAAGAAGATCAGCGGTGCCAACCTGCACCGCAACTGGGTGCTGATCCCGCACGTCACCAACAACGACGAGGCGGACATCACCGACCTGGAAGCGCTGCGGGTGCAGCTGAACAAGGAGAACGAGAAGGCCGGCATCAAGGTGACGATGCTCGCCTTCGTCATCAAGGCCTGCGTGGCCGCGCTGAAGAAGTTCCCCGAGTTCAACGCCAGCCTGGACGGCGATGCGCTGGTCTACAAGAAGTACTTCCACATCGGCTTTGCCGCCGACACGCCCAACGGCCTGGTGGTGCCGGTGCTGAAGGACGCCGACCAGAAGGGCCTGCTGCAGATCGCGCAGGAGATGGCCGA
>JAEUOZ010000028.1 GCA_016790225.1 Rubrivivax sp. | reverse complement strand
CAGCGCACGCAGCGCCACGTCCCATCATCCATCAGGAGCTTGCGGCTGCGTATCGCCGCAGCTTTGCTCAGGACGCTACCGCGGTGTCCTTGCTGCCTCCGCGCAAACGAAAGGCTTCACTTATGACACAGTAAGACTAGGCGCTGGTGTGCATGGGGCTTCGGGCTGGTGACCCTGTCGGGTGCACTGTGGGGCTTGGGATCGGGCCCGGCGCAGCAGCGGGCCGGGTCGGCCGACGAATCAGCGCTCTTGGCCTCCAGCAGGCTGCATGTGATCTCCGCCGTGCAGCAGGTCCGTAGTGACCGGCCTGAGGAGGACGCCACGCGCCTTCTTGCGTTGCTTAGCTACCACGGCGTTGCTTCTGAGCTGCAGCCGCAGGCGCTGGGCCAGTTGGTATAGGCTTAAGTGCCGGCGTCGGCCGCCGTGCGCGCGGGTCGCGCCCTGGCGCTAGAAGGCTTGCTGCTGCCCCCTGATGGTCGCCTGCACGTGCTCTCCTCGCCCTCAACGCGGTGAGCAAGTAGTGCAAAGGGCCCCTATAGGCAAAGTAGCGTTGGACGTCAATGCTTCTACCGAGCAAGGCGCGGCCGGGCTCGGTCCATGATGTCCCGTGCCTTGGTTGACAGGTAGGCAATCGCCGGGCGTTCGTGTCGCAGCCTGCACAATCGTCGCTGAGCCACTGCGGAAGTACCAGCAAGTTGCCTCAGAGGGAGCACCCCGTGCACGCCAAGCGTCACCGCTATCTCGATCACTCTCGGCGCGGCTTTTCACCACCGTTGCCGCTGCGCCTGTTCGCCACGCTGCTGCTGTGGCTTGCCGTAAGCGTGCAGCCGGCACAGGCTGCACGTCTGGCGCTGGTGGTCGGCAACGACGACTACCGCTACATCGCGACGCTGAAGAACGCCGTGCGCGATGCCGAATTGATGGAGCGAACGCTTCGCGACGCAGGCTTTCAGGTGGAGGTGCAGCGCAACCTGGGCCGCCAGGCGCTGTTCGACGCCGTCGACAGGCTTCAGCGGCGGCTGAACAACGGCGACGAAGTGGCCTTCTTCTTCGCGGGCCACGGCGTGCAGGTGGGCAATGATCAGGTGCTGCTGCCGGTGGACATTCAGGCCGATGACGAGAGGAAGCTCCTGCGCGAAGGCGTTCCGCTGCTCTATGTCCAGGATGCACTGAAGGCCGCTAGGCTGGCAATGCTAGTGGTGGATGCCTGCCGCGACAACCCCTTTCCCAGCAGCGGCACGCGCAGCCTGGGTGAGGCACGCGGCCTTCGCCCGCCCGAGCCTGCCAGAGGGCAGGTGGTCATTCTCAGCGCTGGGCGCGGCGAAAAGGCGCTGGACAAGGTTCCGGGCGAAGCCGGCGTGCGCAACGGCCTGTTTACCTGGGAGTTTGCCCGTGTGCTGCGTTCGCCGGGCCTGGATGTCCTGAGCGCGCTGCGCCGCGTTCGCGACCAGGTGGAAGATCGCGCCACCAGCATCGGCCACCGTCAGCGCCCCAGCCTGGTGGATGACCTGCGCGGGCAGTTCTACCTCTTCAGCGCAGGCGCCGTGCCAGAGCCACCGCCTCCTCGCCCCGTGGCGCAACCCACTGAGACACCTCGGCCTGCAGCGCCCTCAGCACCAGTGGGCACAGTCACGTTGCCAGCCGGTACCGTGTTCAAGGACTGCCCGCAATGCCCCGAAATGGTCGTCGTACCAGAGGGCAGCTTTGTCATGGGCAGTCCTGAAACTGAGGCAGAACGAGACAGTGAACTCCCACAGCGGCAAGTAAACGTGCGCCGCTTTGCTGCCGGCAAATTCGAGCTGACCTTCGAGCAGTGGGACTGGTGTTTGGCAGCTGGCGCTTGCCGCCACAGGCCATCTGACAATGGCTGGGGGCGCGGCAGGCGCCCGGTGATCGACGTGAGCTGGGAGGACGCCCAGCAATACGTGCAATGGCTGAGTGCACAGACCGGCAAGACCTACCGCCTGCTTACTGAAGCCGAATGGGAGTATGCGACGCGGGCTGGCACGACGGGCCCTTTCCACACAGGCCCGCAGATCAGCCCTCAGCAAGCCAACTTTGACGGCAACTACTCCTACAACGGCAGTGCAACCGGCCAATACCGAGCACGCACAGTGGAGGTGGGCCAGTTTGGCGCGAACGCCTTCGGCTTGCATGACATGCACGGCAATGTTTGGGAGTGGGTCCAGGATGTCTGGTACGACTACTACATTGACGCGCCAACGGACGGCAGCGCACGGATGACAGGCGATCAGGCGCGGCGGGTTCTTCGCGGCGGCTCTTGGGGCAACTTGCCCCGTTTCCTGCGCTCGGCCCAGCGCTACTTTAACGCGACGGACTACCGCGGAAACGTTACCGGCTTCCGTATCGCCAGGACTCTTTAGTCCCTGTCCGTGTTGCCCTCTGGCCCTTGGCACCATCCACTCGAAGCCACAGCACCGCCCGCAGCGCCCCTGGCTCGCTGCGACACTCAGCCTTCCTCAGGACAGCCTCACGCCCCCACCCGCTGCCGCGCCAGCGCAGCACCCTGTGCCAGCGCCTTCAGCTTGGCCTCGGCCACCTCGCGCTTCATTGGCGCCAGGCCGCAGTTGGTGCAGGGCAGCAGACGTTCGCGCGGGACGAACTGCAGGGCGCGGCCGATGGTGTCGGCCACTTCCTCGGGGGTCTCGATGCTGTCGCTGGCGACGTCGATCACGCCGACCATCACGTCCTTGCCCTTCAGCAGGGCCATCAGTTCGGCTGGCACGCGGGAGTGGATGCACTCCAGGCTGACCTGATCGATGCGGCTGGCGGCCAGCGCGGGGAAGACCTGCTCGTACTGGCGCCACTCGGTGCCTAACGTGGATTTCCAGTCGACATTGGCCTTGATGCCGTAGCCGTAGCAGATGTGCACGGCGGTTGTGCAGCTCAGGCCTTCGGCGGCGCGCTCCAGCGCCTTCACGCCCCAGTCGGCCGCCTCGGCCATGTAGACATTGAAGGCCGGCTCGTCGAACTGCACGATGTCCACGCCATCGGCCTGCAGCGCGCGGGCTTCCTGGTTGAGCAGTTCGGCAAAGGCAAAGGCCATCGTCACGCGGTCACCGTAGAAGCGGTCGGCCACGGTATCGACGATGGTCATGGGGCCGGGCAGCGTGAACTTGATGCGCCGCGCCGTGTGCGCGCGCAGGAAGCGCGCCTCGTCCTGGTGGACCCGGCCCTTGAGCTTCAGCGGCGCCACTACCTGCGGCACCATGGCCTTGTAGCGGTCGTTGCGGATGCCCATCTCGACCTTGTGCTCGAAGTCGATGCCGTCCACCTGCTCCAGGAAGCCGTGCACGAAGTGCTGGCGCGATTGCTCGCCATCGCCGATGACATCCAGGCCGGCGTCTTCCTGGGCCTGGATCCACAGCCGCGTGGCGTCCAGCTTGGCCTGCGCCAGATCCGCGCCGGCCAGCTTCCACTGGGGCCAGAGCTTTTCGGTCTCGGACAACCAGGCGGGCTTGGGCAGGCTGCCGGCAACGGCGGTGGGGAAGAGGGTGGTCATGGCTGGGCGGTGGCGGGTGACGCCGAAAGGGCGGTGATCGGCCTGCGCGCTGGCGTGGCCGGGGCCGACGAGTATCACCAGAGACGGTGCGTGCGCCGCTGCGGGCTGACCCTGCCCGCGCACCTACCCGAACACACGCATCGGCCCGTAGGCCCAGAGGGCGAGCGTCACCGTCAGGTACAGCGCCACCAGCATGGCCAGCAGCGTGCGGAACGGCCACTGGAACTGCGCCGTGCCCAGGCCCGTGGGCGCCATCTCCCAGACGGCGAACAGCAGCGACAGCACCGGGCACAGCATCAGGTAGCCCACCAGCGGGACCAGCGGCGTGCCGGGCGGCACGGCCACCGAGCCCAGCAGCGAGGCGGCGAACCAGCCAACGCCACACATCAGCAGCAACGCCAGCGCGTGCAGGCTGTGCAGGCTCAGCGTGTGGCCGCGCACATGGCGCCGCCGCGCCATGGGTTCGTAGACGGCCAGCGCCACCGCTGCGAGCACCAGGCCCAGCAGCATCAGGGACAGCAGCACATAGTCGCCCGCCTGGGGCTGCGGCGGAAACCACCAGGCGGGCAGCAGCGGCTGCAAGCGCCAGCCCGGGATGGTGGACAGCAGCAGGAAGAGCGCACCGCACAGCAGCATGCCCGCCATGTTCAGCGCGGTGATCAAGCCCAGCAGGTTGTTCACCGGCAGCCAGGAGCGCGCCCTCATCTCGGCCACCAGCCAGCGCGCGAGGAAGGGACCCAGGCCGAGGAACAGCGTGGCCAGCAGAAAACGTGCGCCGTCCCAGACCGCGGCCGGCCAGGCCGGCGCAGCCGGGCTGGCGCCGGGCAGGCTTGAACCCGGCGCCGTGGAAGCCGCCTCCAGCCAGGCCAGCACGTGGCCGAAGAAGGCCATGGTCGCCACGGTGAGCAGCGCGGTGCTCAGCCAGCGGCCCCAGAGCGAGAGCCTGAACTGATCCGCCAGGGCCTGCGGCGTCGGCGCGTTCAGTGCCCCCGGCGGCGCGCCGGCCGGCGGGCTGTCGCTTGCGCGCGGCGGCACCCAGCCGTGCTGGGATTCCACGGCCTTGATCAGCGCGTCCATTGCCGCGTCGAAGTACGGTGCCGGGGCAAATACCGCATTGGCCTGCAGCAGCGGCTGCAGCGAAGGCGGCAGCTGCGCCGCGGCGGGCATGTCGCGCAGGCCGGTCACGACCGGATAGATGCGCTTGCCGGACTGCAGGGCGGCTTCCAGCTCGGCCCGCATGGGGTCGGGCTGGCCCTTGTCGGCATAGGCCTGCAGCAGCTCGGTGAATCGCTCGCCGATCATCACCACCACCGCCGAGGCCTGATCGACGTTCTTCGCCAGGACGCTGGACCAGTCCACGCCGGGCGGCATCTCGCGATCGATGAAGACGCCTTCGTCGCCGAAGCGCGCCTGCAGGCGCTCGCGCACCCGCTGCGCCGCATGCTCGCTGTCGGCGCGCCGGTAGCTGATGAAGAGGCTGACGACGGACATCAGCGGCGAGGGTGGGTCTGGGCAGCGTTCATGCAGGATGGTGCTGCGGGCGCTCAGGGCAGCTTGCGCGGCGGCGCTGCCTTGGCCACTTCGGCGCACAGGCGCACGGCATCGCGCAGCGTGCGCGGCTTGGGTGCGGGTGCGCCAGCGGGCGGCTCTAGGTAGTGGAAGGTGGCCGAATAGGGCTCCAGCTGGCGCAGCGGCTGGCGCGATTCCCACAACGGGCGCGGCAGGTAGAGCGCCGCCGTGGGCGGGAAGGGCACCGCGCCCACCACGCAGATGCGCGTGGGCGGCTGGTTGAAGCGCGGCGAGGGCAGCGCCTTGCCGATCCAGCCCATGAACTCCTGCACGCCCTGCGCCGAATCGGCAAAGACGGGCGAGGTGGCCTGCGGCGCCTGGGGCAGCTGGACCTGGAAGCTGCCCAGCGACAGCAGGATGACGATCTCGGCAGCGGTGGCCATGGGTGCCTCGGGTCGAAGGGTCAGGATGTCAAACGATCAAGCTCAGTCCATCACCCGGCTCGGCGTAGAGCGCCTGCACCTCGGCGGCGCGCCGGGACAGCACGGCACGCTGGTTGAGGTAGCCCTTGTCGGTGATCTCGCCGGCGTCCACGCTGGGCGGCTCCTGCAGCACACGGGCGCGGCTGATGCGCTGGGCGGATCCGGCGGCCTGCGCGGCCAGGGCTTGCAGACCGCCGCGCAGCCGGGCGTGCAGTTCCGCGGGCGGCAGCGCGCGGGCCGCGGGGCTGGGGAACAGCAGCAGGCCGATGGTCTCGCGGTCGTGGCCGGTGAGCACCGCATCGCTCACCCAGGGCGCCAGCGCGCTCACGGCCTTGACGCGCAGCATGCCCACCGACACCCAGGTGCCGGACATCAGCTTGAAATCCTCTGCCACGCGGCCGTCGAAGGCCACGCCCTGGTTCGGATCGGCCGGGTCCACCAGCAGGCCGGCATCGCCGATGAGGTAGTAGCCATCCTCATCGAAGGCCTGCGCCGTGGCCTGCGGATGGTGGCGGTAGCCGGGAAAGACATTCGGCCCGCGCACACGCATCTCCAGCTTGCCGCCGTTGGGCACAAACTTCAGCTCCACGCCGGGCAGCGGCGCGCCGATGCAGCCGGCGCGCTCGATCGGCCAGTGCACGCTGGTGACCGCCGGGCTGGTCTCGGTGGAGCCCCAGGCGCTGGTGAACCACAGCGGCCGATCGCGCACCCGGGCGGCCACGGCGACGATGCGTTCCCACAGGCTCTGCGGCAGCGCGGCACCGGCGTAGAAGATGCCTTCCAGGCGCTGGAAGAAGGCGCGGGCGAAGGCCTCGTCGCTTTCCAGGTAGGGCAGCAGCATGTCGAAGCCGCGCGGCACATTGAAATAGAAGTTGGGCCGGATCTCGCGCAGGTTGGCCACGGTCTTTTCGATCAGCCCGGGCGCCGGGCGGCCTTCGTCGATGGCCAGGCTGCCGCCATGCGCCAGTGCCATGTGCAGGTTGTGGTTGGCGCCGAAAGTGTGGCTCCAGGGCAGCCACTCCAGCAGCGTCAGCCGGTGCCGGTTCAGGAAGGGCCACACCTGCGCGATCTGCTGCTGGTTGGCGGTGAGCATGCGGTGCGTGTTGATCACCACCTTGGGCGTGCCGGTGGAGCCGCTGGTCAGCAGGTACTTGGCGTGATCATCCGGCCGGATGCGGCTGAAGGCCTCCATCACGGCTTCGGTCTCGGGCGCTTCATCCAGGGCGGACAGCGGAAGCGCGCCGGGGACCTGCTGCGCGTGGCGCGAAAAGACGCGCAGGCCGGCGCCGCGCCAGCTGGCGGCGGCGGCGCCGTAGACCGCAGCGTCGCTGGCATAGATCAATGCCGGCTCCAGCGCGCCCAGGATGGCGTGGATGCGGCTGAAATCCTGGGTCTGGCGGCTGTAGGCGCTGGAGACCGTGCACACGGGCCGCCCGATGTGCAGCGCGGCCAGCAGCAGCAGCGCATGATCGACGGCGTTATCGCTGAGCACCACCAGCGGCTGTCCGGGCGGCAGCCGCAGATCCAGCAGGCCCTGTGCCAGGCGCCCGGCGGCCTGACGCACCTGGCGGTAGCTCAGCTGGCGCCAGCGGCCATCGGCCTCGCGTTCGCTGAGGAAGATCGCCTCGGGCGTGGTGCGCGCCCAGTGCTCCAGCCAGTCGCCGATGCAGCGCGCATGCGGCTGCAGCGGCTCGGCGTGGCGCAGGATGAAGCCGCCGCCCGGCAGATCCTCACGCATGACACGCGGCGGGGCCAGCGCGGCCGGGTCATCAAAGAGACGCAGGGGCGCAATGGGGTCCATGGCCGGGTTCCTTGTGTCGGGGCGGGGCTGAGCCTGGGTGCGCGGGGTCAGCAAGCGTGAGCCGGGCCGGCGCGGCCGTCAAGGCTCAGGCGGCGTCCGGCGCCAGGCTGCACAGTGCCTGGATGTCCGCTGGCACCGGGATGGCCTTGATGCGCTGCGGATCGGCCGGGTCTCTCACGACGAAGGCGCGCACCTCCGTGCCTTCGCACAGCACATCGTCGCCGCGGCGGATCACGTGGCGGTGCGTGAAGGTCTTGGCGCGCCAGCTGTCCACGGTGGTGTGCACCTCGATCGTCTCGCCGTAGGTGGCGGGTTTGAGGAAGCGCGTGTGGATCTCCAGCAGGGGCGTGCCCACGATGCCGCGCGTCTTGACCAGTTCACGCCAGGGCGGCACGCCGCAGGCGATGAAGAAGGCCAGCGAGGCCTGATCCATCCAGCGGGAGAAGTTGGGGAAGAAGACGATGCCGGCCGGATCGCAATCGCCGAAGTGCACCTCGACGCGGTGGATGTGGGACCGGGAAGCCATGTCAGACGCCCAGGTAGCCAGCCAGCGCCGGATCGTCGGCGATGGCCGCGGAAGCGCCGGCCATCACGACCCGGCCCTTCTGCAGCACCACGGCGCGGTCGCTGCGGTGCAGCACCTTGCGCCAGTCGCGATCCACGATCAAGGTGGCGATGCCGCTGGCGCGGATCTCGCCGATCACGCGCCAGATGTCGGCCACGATCAGCGGTGCCAGGCCTTCGGTGGCTTCGTCCAGGATGATCAGCTCGGGGTTGGTCATCAGCGCGCGCCCGATGGACAGCATCTGCTGCTCGCCCCCCGAGAGCTGGCTGCCCATGTGGCCCAGGCGCTCCTCCACACGCGGAAAGGTCTGCAGCACGCGCTGCAGGCTCCAGTCGTCACGCCCCTTGCGGCCCGGCCGCGCGGCCATCACCAGGTTCTCCTTGACCGAGAGGTTGGGGAAGATGCCGCGGCCTTCCGGCACGTAGGCCACGCCCAGGCGCGCCACCTCGTGCGGACGGCTGTGCGAGCCGTCCTGGCCGAAGAAGTGGATGTGCCCGTCGCGCTGCGTCACATGGCCCAGCAGCGTGCGGATCAGCGTGCTCTTGCCCATGCCGTTGCGGCCCAGCAGGCCTACGGTCTCGCCGCGCGCGATGCTGAGATCCACGCCGTGCAGCACGTGGCTGGAGCCATACCAGGCGTGGATGTCGCGCGCATCCAGCAGCAGCTCGGGGCGCTCGGCGGCCATGCTCAATCACCCCCCAGGTAGGCCGCCTGCACCAGCGGGTTGGCGCGCACGGCGGGCGGGGTGTCGCTGGCGATCACCGCGCCGTTGACCATCACCGTGATGCGGTCGGCGATGCGGAAGACCGCGTCCATGTCGTGCTCCACCAGCAGGATGGCGTGGCCCTCGCGCAGATCGGCCAGCAGCTGCAGCATGCGATCGGTCTCTTCGGCGCCCATGCCGGCCAGTGGCTCGTCCAGCAGCAGCACCTGGGGCTCGGTTGCCAGGCACATGGCGATCTCCAGCTGGCGCTTCTGGCCGTGCGACAGCAGGCCCGCGGTGCGCTCCATCACATGGAAGAGCCCGGTGCGCTGCACGGCCGCCAGCGCGGCCTCGTTGCTGAAACGGCAGCGGTCGGCCCGCTGCCACCAGCGCCAGGCCTGGGGGTGGCGCGCCTGCGCCGCGAGGCGGCAGTTCTCGAAGACGCTGAAGGCGGGATAGATCGTGGTGCGCTGGTAGCTGCGGCCCAGCCCGGCGCGCGCGCGCCGCGGCTGAGACCAGCCCGTGACGTCCTGGTTCAGCAGCTCCACGCGCCCGGCCGAGGGCTCGATCTCGCCGGACAGAATGTTGATCAAGGTGCTCTTGCCGGCGCCGTTGGTGCCGATGACGGCATGCACCTCGCCGCGCTTCAGATCGAGCGTGACGGCGTCCACCGCCACCAGCCCGCCCCAGCGCCGCGTGATGTCCAGGCCGCGCAGCAGCACCTCGCTGCCGGCAGTTGCGCTGCCCGATGCACTCATGCGGCAGTCTCGGGTTCGCGCGGCTCGCGCGGGCCGTCATCGCGCCCGGTCAGGCGTGCGCGCCACTGCGCGGGCAGGCCGACCAGGCCCTGGGGCAGCAGGGCCACGCTGGCGATGATGGTGAGGCCCAGCCCCAGGTGCCAGTGCCGCGCGAAGCCGCCCCAGATGGCTTCGGACTTGAAGAACTCCTGCAGCAGCACGAAGGCGAAGGCGCCGATCAGCGCGCCGCGCAGATGCCCCAGCCCGCCCAGGATGATCATGATCAGCACGGCCCCGCTGAGGTGCCAGCTCAGCAGTTCCGGGTTGACGTAGCTGTCCTTCACCGCAAACAGGAAGCCCGCGAGGCCGGCCAGCGCGCCCGAGACCACGAAGGCCGCGAGCTTGTACGGGTAGGTGGCAAAGCCGGTGGCGCGCATGCGCTGCTCGTTGGCCTTGATGCCGGCCAGCGCGCGGCCGAAGCGCGAGCGCAGCAGCACGGCCAGGAAGACGAAGACCAGCAGCAGCCACAGCAGCGTGAAGTAGTAGAAGCCGCGGGTCTGATCCAGATCGATCAGCGTCGTGCCGCCCAGGGCGAGCGTGGGCTTGAGGTTGAGGTAGATGCCGTCGGTGCCGCCGCCCAGCGGCGTATCGTGAACCACGTAGTAAGCCATCTGCGCGAAGGCCAGCGTCACCATGATGAAGTAGACGCCCTTGGTGCGCAGCGACAGCGCCCCCATGAACAGCGCGTAGGCGGCCGCGGCCGCCACGCAGGCCGGCAGCAGCCACCAGGCGGACGCGGCCTCGAACTCCGGCGAGAGCTTCACCGCCGCATAGGCGCCGATGCCCAGCAGTGCGGCGTGGCCGAAGCACACCAGCCCGGTGGCGCCGACGAGCAGCTCCAGGCTCAGTGCAAACACGGCGTAGATCATGATCTTGGTGACCAGGTCGACACCGTACTTGCCGCCCACCCAGCCGAAGAGCGCCAGGCCTGCAAAGATCAGCACGACGAAGGCGAGCTTGCCGCGCTCGGCCGGGGGCAGGAAGCCGCTGTGGGATGACGTCATGCGCACCCTGCTCAGCCCGCCTTGAAGAGCCCATCGGGCTTCCACAGCAGGATCAGCGCCATCATCACGTAGACCAGCACGCCGGCCGCCTGCGGAAACACCACCTTGCCGAAGGTGTCCACAAAGCCGATCAGCAGGGCCGCCAAGAGCGCGCCGCGGATCGAGCCAATGCCACCGATGACGACCACGACGAAGCAGATGATGAGCACCTGCCCGCCCATGTTCGGATAGACGCTGGAGACCGGTGCGGCCACCATGCCGGCCAGCACGGCGATCGCCACGCCCGCGGCAAACACCACGCGGTAGAGAAACTGGATGTCGATGCCCAGGCTCTGCACCATCTCGCGGTTGGTGGCGCCGGCGCGGATCATCATGCCCAGCCGCGTGCGCGTGAAGACGAACCACATGCCCAGCGCCAGCACGATGCACACGCCGCTGATGAAGAGGCGGTAGACCGGGTAGGTCATCACCTCGCCCAGCGGCAGCGTGCCGGACAGCCACGGCGGCACCGGCACGCCGTGCACATCGTCGCCCACGATCAGGCTGCGCAGTTCCTCGAAGACCAGGATCAGGCCGTAGGTCAT
This sequence comes from Rubrivivax sp., assembly GCA_016790225.1. The sequence continues at coordinate 648 of JAEUOZ010000028.1, read as the reverse complement.
CAGCACCTGCTGCAGGTGCTCACGCTCGTAGAGGTAGCTGTAGAACGCCCACTCCAGCGCATAGCCCAGGATGACCGCGAGCACCACGCCCACGGCCATCGTGGCAAAGAAGCCGCCGCCGAAGGCGCTGTCCACCACCGGCGCCAGCGCGAAGGCCATGTAGGCGCCGATCATGTAGAAGCTGCCGTGCGCCAGGTTGATGACGCCCATGATGCCGAAGACCAGTGTCAGCCCCGAGGCGACGAGGAAGAGCAGCAGCCCGTACTGCAGCGCGTTCAGGCACTGCACGAGGAAGGTCGCGAGGTCCATGGCCGCCGTCGGTGTGCGGGTGGCGCGGCGTCGCCGGGGTCGCCTCGGCAGGCGTCACATGCGGCAGCCGCGGCCCGGGTCGGCGAGCGACTTGGAGGCGATGCCGAGCAGCTTGTTCTCCTTCGCGCCCACCTGGCGCAGATAGATGTCCTGCACCGGGTTGTGGCTGGCCGACAGCGTGAACTTGCCGCGTGGGCTGTCGATCGTGGCCTTGCGCAGCGCGGCGGCGAAGTCGGCCTTCCTGCCGATGTCGCCCTTTACCGCCGCGAGGCCGCCGGCAAGCATCTGTGCCGCGTCGTAGCCCTGCACGGCATAGACATCGGGCTGCAGCTTGTAGGC
>JAEUOZ010000017.1 GCA_016790225.1 Rubrivivax sp. | reverse complement strand
GCGCGCTCCTGCAGGGCTTCCTGCGGCACGCTGCTGCCGGCGCCGGCCGCCTGCAGCGCTTCGTTCCAGCGCTCCAGAAAGCGCTCCTGCTGGCGCTTGACGACGGCGGGCACCAGGGGCTCGGCCTGTCTGGCCAGCTCGCGCAGGCGCGTGGTGCGCTCCACCAGCGTCGCCACCAGCTTGGCGCCTTCGCGGGCGCGGGCCTCGCGCAGCCCGGCCATGGCCTGGGCGGCGGCCTGCAAGGCGGTGTCGTCCAGGCGCTCGGCGCTGCCGCCGTTGCGGCACCAGCCCAGCACCTCGCTCACCGACAGCGGGCGTGCATCGGGCAGCCAGCTGCGCACCGTGCCTTCCAGGCGCCCCAGGCGGTTCAGCTGCTCCGGCGTGGGCTCGGGCCAGGCGGTCTCGGCCTCGCGCTGGGTGGCCATGCGCAGCTCGATCTTGCCGCGCCGGAAGGCCGCAGAGAGCTGCTCGCGCAGCGCCGGCTCCAGGCCGCGCAGCTCATCGGGCAGCTTGAACACCAGATCCAGGAAGCGCCCGTTCACCGAGCGCAGCTCCACGGCCAGATGGGTGCGCGCGGAGCTGCCGGCCGAGGCCGCGCCCGGGCTGCTTTCCGGGGCTGTTGCCAGGGTGCTGGCAAAACCCGTCATGCTATAAACAGTCATCGTTTTCAGCGCCGCCCGGATAAACGCGTCATTATGTCCAAGCCCAAACCAGCGCCCCTGCCAGCGGGCACGGTGGTGGGCGGCTACCAGATCGTCAAGAAGCTCGCCTCGGGCGGCTTCGGCGTGGTCTACCTGGCCGAAGATGCCGATCGCCGCGCCGTCGCCCTGAAGGAGTACCTGCCGTCCTCCCTGGCCGAGCGTTCGCCCGGTGAGCTGACGCCCCGCGTCAAGCCGGACAAGCAGCCGCTGTACCGCCTGGGCCTGAAGAGCTTCTTCGAAGAGGGCCGCTCGCTGGCGCAGATCAGCCACCCCAGCGTGGTCTCGGTGCTCAATTTCTTCCGCGAGAACGAAACCGTCTACATGGTGATGAACTACCTGCAGGGCGACACGCTGCAGGATTTCATCGTCACCGCGCGCGATCTCAAGCGCGACAAGGTCTTTCGCGAATCCACCATCCGCAGCCTCTTCGACGAGGTGCTGCGCGGCCTGCGCATCGTGCACCAGCACAAGATGCTGCACCTGGACATCAAGCCCGCCAACGTCTTCATCACCAACGACAACAAGGCGGTGATGCTGGATTTTGGCGCCGCGCGCGAGGTGCTCAGCAAGGAAGGCAACTTCATCCGGCCCATGTACACGCCCGGCTTCGCCGCGCCCGAGATGTACCGCCGCGATGGATCGCTGGGCCCCTGGACCGACATCTATGCCATCGGCTCGTGCATCTATGCCTGCATGCAGGGCTACCCGCCCAACGACGCACCGCAGCGGCTGGAGAAGGATCGCCTGGCGCTGAGCCTGTCGCGCCTGCGCAATGTCTACTCGGACAACCTGATCGAGGTCACCGAGTGGTGCATGTCGCTCGATCCGCTCTCGCGTCCGCAGAGCGTGTTTGCGCTGCAGAAGGAGCTCTCGCGCGAGACCGAGCGCCGCTACACCAAGCTCTCGTTCAGCGAGCGGCTGAAGCTGCAGCTGGAGACGCTCAAGCATGGCGCCAAGGCCTGATATCCAGCGAGGGAGAAATTCATGAGATTTGCCGTCTACCAGGTCAGCCGACGCGGCGGGCGCGAGCGCAACGAAGACCGCATGGGCTACTGCTACACGCGCGATGCGGGGCTCTTTGCCCTGGCTGACGGCATGGGCGGCCACCCCGAGGGCGATGTCGCCGCGCAGCTGGCGCTGCAGACGCTGGCGGCCCTCTTCCAGCGCGAGGCCAAGCCGCGTCTGCCCGATCCGCTGAAGTTCCTGCACGATGCCTGCATCACCGCGCACCATCAGCTGATCCGTTATGCCACCGAGAAGGCCCTGCTGGACACGCCGCGCACCACCGTGGTGGCCTGCCTGATGCAGGGCAGCGCCGTCTACTGGGCGCATTGCGGCGATTCGCGCCTGTACATGGCCCGTGGGGACAAGCTGGTGGCGCGCACGCGCGACCATTCGTATACCGAGCTGCAGGAGGCCATGTCCACGGTCGTGCCCATGGGCGAGCGCTTCAACCGCAATGTGCTCTTCACCTGCCTGGGCAGCCCGGGCAAGCCGGTGATCGACACCGCCGGCCCGCTGCTGATGCAGCCCGGCGACCGCGTGCTGCTGTGCTCCGACGGCCTGTGGAGCGCCATCGGCGACGACGAGATCCTGGGCGTGCTGACCGATCGCGCGGTGTCCGACGCGGTGCCTGAGCTGGTCGAGCGCGCGCTGCGCGCCGCCGGCCCGCGCAGCGACAACGTCACCGTGCTGTCGGTCGAATGGGAGGCCGACGAGACCGAGGACACCTTCGGCGCGGTCTCGACGCAGACCCTGGGCGACGAGGTGTTCGCCTCCACCATCCAGGCCAGTCTGGCCGGGGAGGGTGGCCCGCCCGATGAACTCGACGAAGCCGAGATCGAGCGATCGATCAAGGAAATCAACGAGGCGATCCAGCGCTCTTCGCAGCGCCGCTGAGGCCGGCGGCTTCGCCGCCTCGACTCTTGACTGGAGATTCCGATGACTGACTTCCCGCGCGCCGGTGGCCGCGCCGCTGATGCCTTGCGCCCGGTGCGGCTGCAACGCCGCTACACCCGCCATGCCGAGGGTTCGGTGCTGGTGAGCTTCGGCGATACGCAGGTGCTGTGCACGGCCTCGGTCGAAGAGAAGGTGCCGCCGCACAAGCGCGGCAGCGGCGAGGGCTGGGTGACGGCCGAGTACGGCATGCTGCCGCGCAGCACCCACACGCGCAGCGACCGCGAGGCCGCACGTGGCAAGCAGAGCGGGCGCACGCAGGAGATCCAGCGCCTGATCGGGCGCTCGCTGCGCAGCGTCTTCGATCTGGCGGCGCTGGGCGAGCGCAGCATCCACCTGGATTGCGATGTCATCCAGGCCGACGGCGGCACGCGCACGGCAGCCATCACCGGCGCGTTCGTGGCGGCGCACGATGCGGTCAGCTGGCTGCTGGAGCAAGGGCGCATCGGCGCCTCGCCGATCAAGGACCACGTGGCGGCGATCTCGGTGGGTATCGTGCAGGGCGTGCCGCTGCTGGATCTGGAATACACCGAGGATTCCAGCTGCGACACGGACATGAACGTGGTGATGACCGGACGCGGCGGCTTCGTCGAGCTGCAGGGCACGGCCGAAGGCGAGCCTTTCACGCGCGAGCAGATGGACCTGATGGTCAATCTGGCGGCCCAGGGCATCGCCACCCTGGTGGGCCTGCAGCGCACGGCCCTGGCCGAAGGCTGAGGTTTCACCCGAGCGGCCGCTTCGAAGGGCCGCGGATTCCCCTGTTGCGGACGGTTTTCCATGCGCCTGGTCCTGGCCTCCAACAACGCCAAGAAACTCAGCGAGCTGCAGGCCCTGCTGGCCGGGCTGCCGCTGACGCTGGTGACCCAGGGCTCGCTGGGCATCCCCGAGGCCGAAGAGCCGCACATCAGCTTCATCGAAAACGCGCTGGCCAAGGCGCGCCACGCGGCCGTGGCCGCGGGCGGGCCGGCGATGGCGGATGACTCCGGCCTGTGCGTGCCCGCGCTGGGCGGCGCGCCGGGCGTGATCTCCGCGCACTACGCGGGCCTGGTGACACCCTTGCCGGAGCGCGAGGCCACGCGCCGCTTGCAGGACGCGGCCAACAACGCGCGGCTGCTGCAGCAGCTGCAGGGCGTGGCCGATCGGCGCGCGCGCTTCGTCAGCACCCTGGTGGCCGTGCGTTCGGCCGACGACCCCGAGCCGCTGGTGGCCGTGGGCCGCTGGCCGGGCGAGATCCTCAGCGCGCCGCGCGGCACGCTGGGCTTCGGCTACGACCCGCTGATGTACATCGCAGCGCAGGGCCTGAGCGTGGCCGAGATGACGGCCGAGCAGAAGAACCGGGACAGCCACCGCGCCCGATCAGCCTCCCTGATGCGCGAGCTGATGCTCGAGGCCTGGGTGCTGGCCTGAGCATGCCGCGACCACGCTTCGCCCAACCGGGGCCTGGGGTGCCGGCGATGAGCCGGGAGGTCGTCCAGTGACCACACCGGGCCGCCCCGCGGAGCCAGGCACCGGCGCCATGGCCGACAAGGCCGCCGAGGCGGCCGCCCGCCATTTGCGCGCCGGCACGCTGAACCTCAGCGCGCTGCCGCCGCTGTCGCTCTACGTGCACCTGCCCTGGTGCCTGAAGAAGTGCCCTTACTGCGATTTCAATTCCCATGAACTGAAAGGCCAGGCATCGGCGGCCGCGCCCGCCGGCCTGCGGCTGGACGCCGGCACCGAGCAGCGTTACCTGGATGCGCTGTGCGCCGATCTGGAAGCCGCGCTGCCGCTGGTCTGGGGTCGGCGCGTGGGCAGTGTCTTCATCGGCGGCGGCACGCCCAGCCTGTTTTCGCCTGCGGGCATCGAGCGGCTGCTGGCCGATGTGCGCGCGCGCCTGCCGCTGGAGCCCGGCTGCGAGATCACGATGGAGGCCAACCCCGGCACCTTCGAAGCGCAGCGCTTTCGGGCTTTCCGGGATGCCGGCGTCACGCGCCTGTCCATCGGGGTGCAGAGCTTTGACGATGCCGCGCTGCAGCGCATCGGCCGTGTGCACGATGCGGCGCAGGCGCGTGCGGCGGTGGCCGAAGCGCGCGAAGCCTTCGAGACCTTCAACATCGATCTGATGTATGCGCTGCCGAAGCAGACCCTGGCCGATCTGGAGCGGGATCTGGCGACGGCATTGTCGTTCTCGCCGCCGCACCTGTCGGTCTACCACCTGACGCTGGAGCCCAACACCTGGTTTGCCACGCACCCGCCGCCGCTGCCCGACGAGGATCTGGCCAGCGACATGCTGGATCTGATCGTCGATCGCACGGCGGCTGCGGGCCTGCGCCGCTACGAGGTCTCGGCCTTTGCGCGCGAGGGCCATGCCTGCCGGCACAACCTGAACTACTGGCAGTTTGGCGACTACCTGGGCATCGGCGCCGGTGCACACGGCAAGCTGAGCTTTGCGCACCGCGTGCTGCGCCAGGTGCGCTGGCGCGAGCCGCAGCGCTACCTGCAGCAGGCGCTGGCCGGGCAGGCGGTCTCCAACGAGCACGAAGTGCGGCGCGAGGCGCTGACCTTTGAATTCATGCTCAACGCGCTGCGGCTGCGGCAGGGCTTCGAGATGGCGGACTACACGACGCGCACCGGGCTGCTGCCCGCCGTGGCCGAGCCCGGCCTGCTGGAAGCCGAGCGCCGCGGCTGGCTCACGCTGCAGCGCGATGCCATCGGCCGGATCGTCCAGGCGCAGCCCACGGCCCGGGGCTTCGATTTCCTGTCGGACGTGCAGTCGCTGTTTCTGGCCGAAGGCTGATCCGCCCGGCGCCGTCGTGGCCGGGGCCGGCTGCGCGGCGCTGCCTGGGCTGAGCGCTCAGACGCGGCTGGTCAGCCGCCCGGCCGTGCTGCGCAGGCGCTCCAGCAGGCGGCTGGCGATCTGGTTCAGCGGCAGCACTTCCTGGACGGCGCCGTGCGCGATCGCCTCGCGCGGCATGCCGAAGACCACGCAGCTGGCTTCGTCCTGCGCGATGTTCCAGGCGCCCGCATCGCGCATCTCGCGCATGGCCTTGGCGCCATCGGCGCCCATGCCGGTGAGCATCACACCCAGGGCGTTGGGGCCCACCACACGCGCGGCCGAGCCGAACAGGACCTCGACCGAAGGCTTGTGGCGATTGACGGGCTCGGTGTCGGTCACACGCGCCACATAGTTGGCGCCCGAGCGCTCCACCGAGAGGTGCTTGCCGCCGGGGGCCAGATAGGCATGGCCGGGCAGCACGCGCTCGCCATCGCGGGCCTCGGCCACGTGCATCTGGCTGGCGGCATTCAGGCGCGCCGCATAGCTGGTGGTGAAGCCGGGCGGCATGTGCTGCGTGATCAGCACCGCCGGGGTGTCGGCGGGCAGATGGGTCAGCACTTCGCGCGTGGCCTCGGTGCCGCCGGTGGAGGCGCCGATGAAGATGAGCTTCTCGGTGGACAGGCGCCCCAGGCTGGCCGCCGGGGTTGCCGGCGCCGAAGGCCCTGCCTTCGCGCTGGCGGCCGCGGCCGGCGGCGGCGCCGGCGCGCGCTTGACCTGCGCGCGCGCGGCGGTGCGGATCTTGTCGGTGATGTCGTCGGACAGCTGGCGCATGCCGTCGGCCACGCCCAGGCGTGGCTTGGCCACAAAGTCCAGCGCGCCCAGCTCCAGCGCCTTCAGCGTGGTCTCCGCGCCGCGTTCGGTGAGCGTGGAGACCATCACCACGGGCATCGGGCGCAGGCGCATCAGGCGGGCGAGGAACTCCAGGCCGTCCATGCGCGGCATCTCCACGTCCAGCGTGATGACGTCCGGGTTGAGCTCGCGGATCATCTCGCGCGCGGCCAGCGGATCGGCCGCCACGCCCACGCACTGCATGTCGCTCTGTCGGTTGATGATCTCGGCCAGCAGCCCGCGCACCAGGGCCGAATCGTCCACCACCACCACACGGGTCTTGTTCATCGTCGGCGGTCCTGCTCAGAAGAGGTCCACCGAGCCGCCCGTCGCCTGCGCGGTGCTGGCCGCGCGCTGGCGGGCCAGCTGTTCCTGGGCCACCACGGCCTCGTTGGCCCGCGGCTGCAGGCGCTTGACCAGCGCCTTGCCGGTGTGCGGCAGGAAGGCCACCTTGCGCGGATAGACATCCAGCACGTCCTTGCTGACGATGGGGATGCGCTCGGTGTGCAGATACTCGGTGACGAACTGCGTGTTGCGCTCGCCGATCTGGATGGTATTCATGCCGTCGATCACCGAGCCGCCGCCGAAGATCTTGGCCTCCAGGCTGCCGCGCTGCGCGCCGCGCTTGATCAGCTCGCCGATCAGCTGATCCATCGCGTAGGCGCCATAACGCCCGCCCCCCGCAGCGCCGGCGGCCGGCCCGTCGGGCAGCATGAAGTGGTTCAGGCCGCCGATGCGGCGGTCACGGTCCCACAGGCAGGCCGCGATGCACGAGCCCAGCGTGGTGGTGATGAGGATCGGGCTGGCATCGACGTAGAACTCGCCGGGCAGCACCTTCACGCTCTCGGTCTGGAAGTGGGCGTCCCAGAAGAAGAACGAGGCTTCGCCGGGCCGGCGCGGCGAAGCCCGCAGGGCAGCCAGGCGCGGCGTCATGCCGACGGTGTTTTCCTGCTCAGGGGCAGCGGCAAGCGGTGGGCTCATGGTGTGGGCCTGATCAGACGCGGGTGTAGATGGTCTTGCCGCGCAACTCGAACAGATCGCGCGATTCGGTGAAGTTCTCGGAATGGCCGACGAACAGCAGGCTGCCCGGCGCCATCTGCGCATGGGTGCGCTCCAGCACGCGGCGCTGCGTGGCCGCGTCGAAATAGATCATCACGTTGCGGCAGAAGACGATGTCGAACGGCTCGCCCAGGCTGGACCAGCTCGCGTTCATCAGATTGAAGAGCCGGAACTCCAGCAGCTTCTGCAGCTCGCTCTTCACGCGGATGTGGCCGGTGTTGCCGCGCATGCCGCGCATGAAGTGGCGCTTGAGCTGCTCGGGGCTGAGGCCGCGTGCTTCGGACGCGTACACGCCGCGCTCGGCTGTGGCCAGCACCTGGGAATCGATGTCGGTGCACAGGATGCTCACCGGCGCGCGCGCGTCCAGCGTATCCAGCACCGTGATGGCCAGCGAGTAGGGCTCTTCGCCCGTGGAGGCCGCGTTGCACCACATGCGGATGGGCCGCCCGCGGCGCTTGCGCAGTTCCTCGGCCAGCGCCACGAAGTGGTGCGGCTCGCGAAAGAAGGAGGTGAGGTTGGTCGTCAGGCAGTTGACGAAGGCCTGCCACTCGGTGGCGCTGTCGGCGGAGCTGCCGCGCTCCAGATCGTCCAGGTACGCGTTGAAGCTGGCGTGGCCGGTCTCGCGCAGGCGGCGCGAGAGGCGGCCGTAGACCATGGCCTGCTTGCCCTCGTGCAGGCTGATGCCGGCGCGCGCGTAGATGAGCCGGCGCACGCGCTCGAAATCGGCGTCGCTGAAGGCAAATTCCGCGGGGGCCGTGGCGCGGGAGGCAGAGGGTGCGGCGGGCAGGGTGGCGGCAGGCATGGCGCAGGGAAGTACCGCGTGGAAGAGGCGCTGGCAGTGTGGTCCGCGTGCGCACCGGCCTGCCGGACGATGAGCACGGTCTTCGCCGTCCATTTCGAAACAGGCGCTGGAAGGCCCGCTGCTAGACTGCCCGCGCCGCGTTGAATGACCCGTAGCCGACCTCTGCCAAGCTAGCAGGTACACACTCTTGTCGCGACCGCCCCTCCCGCCAGCCGCTGCCTTGCAGCTGGATACTGCGCTGCAGTTGCTGCGGCAGTCCGGCCACTTACCGCCCGAAGGAGTGCCCGGTTCGCAGGCCTGGCTGCAGAGCCTGATCGATGCGCTGGTCGAGCTGTCCAGCCGCGATGCGCTCACCGGTCTGGCCAACCGGCGCAGTTTTGATGTCGCGCTGGCGCGCGAAATCGACCGCGTGGCGCGGTCTGGCGAGCCGGCGCTGCTGCTGGCGCTGGATATCGATCACTTCAAGCGGGTCAACGACACCTGGGGTCATGCCGCGGGCGATCTGGTGATCAAGGCCGTGGCCGGCGTGCTGAACGAGACCGTCCGCCCCATGGACCTGGTGGCGCGCGTGGGTGGCGAAGAGTTCGCGATCATCCTGCCCAACTGCCCGGCGCACTTCGGCGAGGCGGTGGCCGAGCGCATCCGGCGCAAGGTGGAATCCACCGTCATTTCCGTTGCCCCGGTGCGCGATATCCAGGTCACCGTCAGTGTTGGTGGTGCGTTTGCGCCGCAGTGGGTACGCTCGACGCCGGCACTCTGGAGTGAACGCGCCGATCTGCAGCTCTACCGCGCCAAGACCTCTGGCCGCAACCTGGTGTGCCTGGAGCCCGCGGCCACCAGCACGGTGAGCACCGAAGAGAAAAACCTGCTGTTTGCCTTGTCGCCGAGTCAGGATCACGAATGAGCGATCTATCACCGCCCGACGTGCGTCGCGCGTGCATCACGGCCATCACCAGCGGCAAGGGTGGCGTGGGCAAGACCTTTGTTTCGGCCAACCTGGCCGCTTCGCTGGCCCGGCACGGCCAGCGCGTGCTGGTGCTGGATGCCGATCTGGGCCTGGCCAATCTGGACGTGGTGCTCAACCTGCCGCCCCGCGTGACCCTGCACGACGTGCTCTCGCACAAGCGCCATCTGGAGGACGCGATCCTGCCCGGGCCCTGCGGCATGTCGGTGTTGCTGGCGGGTTCGGGGATGGTCGAGTATTCGCGCCTCACGCCGCATGTGCGCGAAGAACTTCAAAAAGTGATCGACGAGTTGCTGCCGCGTTTTGACCACATCGTGCTGGATACGGGTGCGGGCATTTCCGATGTGGTGCTGTATACGGTGTCGCTGGCCGACAGGGTCCTGGTGGTCGTGACACCCGAGCCCACCTCGCTGACCGACGCCTACGCGACGATCAAGGTGCTGGCCACGGTGCAGAAGCGCCGCCACATCCGGGTGTTGGTCAACCAGGTGCGCCGTGCCGGCGAAGGCCGCAGCGTCTGCGCGCAGCTTCAGCAGGTGGTGGATCGCTACGTCAACCCGGGGCTGGATTCCGCCGTGCGGCTGGAATTCATCGGCGAAGTGCCGATGGACAGCGCCGTGCGCGAGGCCGTGCAACGCCGAGAGTTGCTGCTGGATGCGCAGCCCGGTGCTGCCGCAGCGCTGGCGCTGACGGACATCACCTCGCGCCTGATGCGCCAGCAGTCCGCCTGATCGCCGCGCCCCGAACATGAGCGACGACGACAGCCAAGCCCCCGAGCCCGGCCCCAGCCCCTTCGAGCGCCTGCAGGGCGAAGAGGGCGTGCGCGCGCTGGTTGACCGCTTCTACGACCTGATGGACCTGGAGCCCGCCTACGCCCGCATCCGGGCCCTGCACCCCACGGTGCTGGACGGCTCGCGCGACAAGCTGTTCTGGTTTCTGTGCGGCTGGCTGGGCGGGCCGGATCATTATGTGCAACGTTTTGGTCACCCCCGGCTGCGCGCGCGGCACCTGCCGTTCCCGATCGGCCTGTCGGAGCGGGACCAGTGGATGGCCTGCATGATGCAGGCCATGGAAGAGCGCGCCGTCGAACCCGCGCTCGCGCAGCGCCTGACGCAAAGCTTCTTCGGTACGGCCGACTGGATGCGCAACCGCTGAAGCTGGCGCAGCCGGCGGACGCAGAGCAGCAGCCGCCGGCCAGCAGGCTCAGCGGCCCGCCCGACGCCGCGAGATCAGGCGTCCAGCAAGACGATCACCGCGCCCGCGCCGCCCTGGGGTGCGCTGGCCTGGGCGAAGGCGATGACGTCATCGCTCTGCGCCAGCCAGCGCTGCACCTTGCCCTTGAGCACCGGCTCACGCCCCGGCGATCCCAGGCCCTTGCCATGCACCACCCGCAGGCAGCGGTGCCCCTGCTGGCGCGTCTGGCGCAGAAAGGTGGCCAGCGCTTCCCGCGCTTCATCGCGCCGCAGGCCATGCAGATCGATCTGCCGCTGGATCGCCCAGTGGCCCTTGCGCAGGCGTGTCAGCACATCGGCGGCCACACCTGGCCTTCTGAAGCTGAGCCCATCGTCGGTGAGCAGCAGGGACTCCACATCCACTTCGTCGGACAGCGCAGCCTTCAGCGCCGCCTGCTCGTCCTTCTGGCGCTGAAAGGGCTCCGGCGCCGGCAGCGGCTTGTTCAGCGTGGCCAGCCGCCGGTCAGGCAGCCGGGTCACAGGGCCGACGGCCAGCGCAAAGGCCTGCTCTTCGCGCTGGCGTTGCTGCTGCGCGCTGCGGCGCGCGCGGGCCTGGGCCTCCTGCGCCGCGCGGGCTTCGGCCTGGGCGCGCGCCTGCTGCTTCAAGGCCGCGCCCAGCTCCGCAAAGCCCGCCAGGCGCTGCCGGTTCTTCACAGCAGCCCCCGCTCGGCGAACGAGATCACGCGGCCCGCGCCCACCACCAGGTGATCCAGCACGCGCACATCCACCAGCTGCAGCGTCTGCTTCAGCGTCTGCGTCAGCAGTTCATCGGCCCGCGAAGGCTCGGCCGCGCCCGATGGATGGTTGTGCGCCAGCACCACGGCCGCCGCATTGCGCGCGAGCGCCTCCTTGGCCACCTCTCGCGGGTAGACGCTGGTCTGGGTGAGCGTGCCGCGAAACAGCCGGCGCATCTCGATCAGGCGGTGCTGCGCATCCAGGAAGAGCACCGCAAACTCTTCGTGCGGCAGGCCGCTGAGGTGCAGCTGCAGGTACTGGCGCACCTGCTCGGGCGATTCGAAGATCGGGCGCTGTTCCAGCTGGCGCGCCAGCGAGCGGCGCGCCATCTCGGCCACCGCGGCCAGCTCGGCGCGCCGCGCCGGCCCCAGGCCCTTGACCGTGCGCAGCTGGCGTTCTTCGGCCTGCAGGAGCCCGGCAAAGCCGCCAAAACGCTGAAGCAAGGCCTCAGCCAGCTGCAGCACCCCCTGGCCGCGCACCCCGGTGCGCAACAGCAGCGCCAGCAACTCGGCATCGGCCAGGCTGGCGGCGCCGAGCGCCAATGCCCGTTCACGCGGGCGGGCGGCGGCGGGCAGATCCTTGAGGTTCATGGCACGGTTCGGGTGATGGGCTGGAGGCTGAGCTGAGCTTGGCCGGACAGCGAGCTGCGCATCAAGGGGCCGCCAAGGGCCTTGCGCGGGGTGAATCAGGTCGCATCCGTAGAATGACACCAGTCTAGAGGCCGCGGGCGCGGCCGCCTTCCCACTTCGCGCCGCCACCCTTGGCGGCCCCACTTTGGCGTGAGGGCCATGAATACCGTTCAGCCGGGGTCTTTCCTGACCCTGCATTACCGTCTGGCCGGGCCGGATGGCGTCGATGTGATCAACACCTTCAACGACAAGCCGGCGACGCTGTCGCTGGGCACGGGCCAGCTCGCGCCTGCGATGGAGCAGCGCCTGTTCGGCCTGGCCGAAGGCGCGCGCCAGCGTTTTGACCTGGCACCCGGAGAGGCCTTCGGCGAACGCAACCCGCAGCTGCTGCAGCGGGTGAAGCTGTCGCTGCTGCGCGAACTGGGTGACCCCGATGCCGACTATGCGGTGGGCGATGTGGTGCAGTTCCCCACCCCCGATGGCCAGGGCAGCTATGCCGGCGTGGTGCGCGAGTGCGGCGACGGCTGGCTGATGTTCGATTTCAATCACCCGCTCGCCGGCCAGCCGGTGCAGTTCGAGGTGCAGTTGCTGGGGGTGCTGTGAGCCATAGCCAATCGGGATCGGTCGAAGAAGTGGTGCTGGCCGAGCCGCGCGGCTTCTGCGCCGGCGTGGATCGTGCCATCGAGATCGTCGAGCGTGCCTTGCGCCGCTTCGGCGCGCCCATCTACGTGCGTCACGAGATCGTGCACAACACCTACGTGGTGAACGACCTGAAGGTCAAGGGCGCGATCTTCATCGAGGATCTGGCCGATGTGCCCCCGGGCGCCACGCTGGTCTTCAGTGCGCACGGTGTCAGCCAGGCGGTGCGCCTGGAGGCCGCACGCCGCGGATTTCAGGTGTTTGATGCCACCTGCCCGCTGGTGACCAAGGTGCACGTGGAAGTGGCCAAGCTCTCCAAGGAGGGCTACGAGTTCATCATGATCGGCCACAAGGGCCACCCGGAGGTCGAAGGCACGATGGGGCAGCTCAGCGAAGGCATCTACCTCGTCGAGGACGTGCACGATGTGCAGCGCGTGCAGCCGCGTGGCCAGTTCCTGGCCGTCGTGACGCAGACCACGCTGAGCGTGGACGATGCGGCCGAGATCCTGATGGCCGTCAAGCAGCGCTTTCCGCATGTGCGCGAGCCCAAGAAGCAGGACATCTGCTACGCCACCCAGAACCGGCAGGACGCTGTGAAGCTGCTGGCACCTGCCAGCGACGTGGTCGTGGTGGTGGGCAGCAGCACCAGCAGCAACAGCAACCGCCTGCGCGAGCTGGCGGAGCGCCTGGGCACGCCGGCCTACATGGTGGACGGCGCAGACGACCTGAAGCCCGAGTGGTTTGAAGGCCGCCAGCGCGTGGGGCTCACCGCCGGGGCCTCGGCGCCCGACATCCTGGTGCAGCAGGTCATCGCACGTCTGCGCGAACTGGGCGCCACCACCATCCGCAAGATGGAAGGGGTCGAGGAGACGGTGCACTTCCCGCTGCCGCTGGGCCTGGGGGACAAGAGCATGGCCGAGGTCGCCGCCACGCGATCCTGACCTCGGGCCCCTTGCGCAGCCGCCCCCGTGGCGGCGCCCCCGACGGCTGATGTTCCCATTCCGCCGACCTTTCTGGAAACGCCTGCCCCGAAGAAACTGCCATGCTTGACATCAATCTGCTGCGCCGCGATCTGCCCGCGGTGATCGCGCGGCTCGAGCTGCGCCGCAAACCCCAGGCCTTCCTGGATGTTGAACGCTTCACCACACTGGAAACCGAACGCAAGACCATCCAGATCCGCACCGAGGAGCTGCAGGCCCGGCGCAACGCGCTGAGCAAGCAGATCGGCCAGCTCAAGTCCAAGGGCCAGGACGTGGGCGAGGTGATGGCGCAGGTCGGCGGCATCGCCGATGAACTCAAGGCCTCGGCCGAGCGGCTGGAGCTGATCCAGGCCGAGCTGGCGCAGATGCTGATGAGCGTGCCCAACCTGCCGCATGACAGCGTGCCGCCCGGCGCGGACGAATCTGCCAACGTCGAGGTGCGCCGCTGGGGCACGCCGCGGGCGTTTGATTTCAGCCCGCGCGATCACGTCGATCTGGGCGCCCCGCTGGGCCTGGATTTCGAGACCGGCGCCCGGCTCTCGGGCTCGCGCTTCACGTTTCTGCGCGGCCCGGCCGCACGCCTGCACCGCGCCCTGGCGCAGTTCATGCTGGACGTGCAGACCCAGCAGCACGGCTACACCGAGTGCTACACGCCCTACATCGTCAACCGCGAGATCCTGGAAGGCACGGGCCAGCTGCCCAAGTTCAAGGACGACATGTTCTGGGTCTTCCGCGGCGGCGCGGGCGAGAGCGCAGCAGACGCTGACGCAGCAGCGGCCCCTGCCGCGAGCGAGCAATTCCTGATCAGCACCAGCGAGATCCCGCTGACCAACACCGTGCGCGAGCAGATCCTGGACGCCGCAGCGCTGCCCATCAAGCTCACCGCCCACAGCCCCTGCTTCCGTTCCGAGGCCGGCAGCGCCGGCAGGGATACGCGGGGCATGATCCGTCAGCACCAGTTCGACAAGGTCGAGATGGTGCAGATCGTCCAGCCTGAACACAGCTACGACGCGCTGGAGGCGATGGTCGGCCACGCCGAGGCCATCCTGCAGCTGCTGCAGCTGCCCTACCGCGTGGTCACGCTGTGCACGGGCGACATGGGCTTCGGCAGCACCAAGACCTACGATCTGGAGGTCTGGCTGCCGGCGCAGAACACCTACCGCGAGATCAGCTCCTGCAGCAACTGCGAATCCTTCCAGGCGCGCCGCATGCAGGCCCGCTACCGCAATGCCCAGGGCAAGCCCGAGTTCGTGCACACGCTCAACGGCTCCGGCCTGGCCGTGGGCCGCGCGCTTGTGGCGGTGCTGGAAAACCACCAGCAGCCCGACGGCAGCATCGCCATTCCCGCCGCCTTGCAGCCCTACCTCGGCGGCCTGGAGCGCCTGCGCTAAACTCCCGGGTTCTTCGCTCGACCCGCGAAGGCCCGTCACAGCCGCCCGCTGCCCCGGCAGCGGTTGGCGACGACGGGGCAGATCAGGAAAGGTGGCAGAGTGGTCGAATGCGCCGGACTCGAAATCCGGTGTACGGTTTTACCGTACCGAGGGTTCGAATCCCTCCCTTTCCGCCAGCAAACACGCCCGCGAGCCGCGGGCGTTTTTCATGGCTGCATGGCTT
>JAEUOZ010000006.1 GCA_016790225.1 Rubrivivax sp. | reverse complement strand
ACCACGGTGACCACGCGCCACCCCGGGCGGCTGCAGGGCGCGCTGGCGCGCATCCCGCTGGGGCGCATGGCCTCGCCGGCCGAGATGGCGGGGGCGGCGGTGTTCCTGGCCTCGCCGCTGGCCAGCTACGTCACGGGGCATACGCTGGTGGTGGATGGCGGGCTCGTTCTCTAACGTCCGCGGTGCCGGCATCGCGGCGCTGGCCCTGGCCCTGGTGCTGGCGGCCCCGGCGCGCGCGCAGCCCGCCGGCGAGGCCTGCGCTGCCGCGCCGTCGGTGGCCTTGAGCGGCGCCGATGCCGACGAGCGGGCCTGGGTGTGCGGCGCCGCCGCGCGCGTGCTGCGCTTCCTGCAGCAGGCGGGCCTGAAGATCCCCGAACGCGTGCCGGTCGAGCTGGTCGACGAGATGCCCGGCGAGATGAAGGGCCGTGCCGTGGGCTGCTACCTGCGCGACACGCGGCGCATCCTTCTGCTGCGCTGGCCCGCCTTTGCCGCCACCGGCGAATGGCTGCGCACCCCGGTGGAGCCCGGCCTGTACCAGGGCGCGGCGGCGCACGAGGTGGCGCATGCGGTGATCGGCTGCAACGTCGACGACACCGCGCTGGCGGTGCCGGCGCACGAATACGTGGCCTACGTGGCCCTGTTCGCCACGCTGGAGCCGACGCTGCGCGAGCGCGTGCTGGCGCGCTTTCCGGGTCGGGGTTTCGACAGCACGCTGCAGATCAACACCATCGTCTATCTGAGCGACCCGCTGCAGTTCGCGGCCGACGCCTGGCGCCACTACCGGCGCCGCCTCGACGGGCCTGCCTGGCTGCGCGAGGTGCTGCAGGGCCACGTGGTGCCGGCCTTTCCGACCGACGGGCCCTGAGCCCGCGGAGAATGGGCTCATGACGCCCGAACTCGAAGCCCTGCGCCTCTCCGACTGGTACCCCGACGACGGCCGGCAGGTCGGCGTCGATTTCGCCAGCCCGGCGCAGGTGGCGCGCTACGACGCCAGCCAACGTTCCACCGATGCCGCCGCCGCCACGCTGCTGGACGAACTGGGCCTGCGGCCCGGGCAGGCGATGGCCGACTTCGGCTGCGGCACCGGCGTGCTGGTGTGCCAGGCGGCGCTGAAGGGCTGCACCGCGCACGCCGTCGACATCTCGGCCGCCATGCTGCAGGCCACCTTGGAGCGGGCGCGCGCGTTGGGTGCCACGGGGGTGGTGCCGCAGCAGGCGGGCTTCCTGGGCTTCCAGCTGCCCGCGGCCAGCCTCGACCTGGCCACCACGCAGTACGCGCTGCACCACCTCGACGACGTGTGGAAGGGCGTGGCGCTGCAGCGCCTGCACGCGGTGCTCAAGCCCGGCGGCACGCTGCTGCTGCGCGACGTGGTCTATTCCTGCGAGCCCGCGGCGCTGAAGGCCACGCTGGACGACTGGCTGCAGTGGATGCAGGCCGAGCGCGGCTACAGCCGCGACGAGAACCTGACCCACGTGCGCGACGAGCACAGCACCTTCGACTGGATCCTGCAGGGGCTGATCGAGCGCGCGGGCTTCCGCATCGAGCAGGCGCGGCACGCGCGCGGCGTGTACGCCACCTACTTCTGTCGGAGACCGGCCTAGGTCCGGCCCGTTGCGGGGCCGTGCAGCGCCTTCAGCAGCGCCGGCACGCGTGCAGCCCAGGCGATCTCGTCGTGGCCGGCGCCGGGCACCTCGGTGTAGTGCGCGGGCCAGCCGCGCGCGGCCAGCGCGTCTCGCAGGCGCCGCGCGCCCTGCACCATTGTCGGCGCCTCGGCTGCACCGACCTCCACCCACAGGCGTGGCGGGGCGGCGGGCCGCGCCAGCCGGGCCACGTCGTCGAGCACGGCGCCCTGGCCCCAGAAGACCGACGGCGACAGCACCCAGCCGGCGCCGAAGTGGCGCGGCTCGGTGAGCAGCAGCCACAGCGCCAGCAGCCCGCCCAGCGAGGAGCCGCCCTGTGTCCAGTGGGCCGGGCCTTCGAGCGTGCGGTAGCGCGTGGCGATCAGCGGCTTGAGCTCGTCGACCAGGTAGCGCGCGTACGCCGCGGCCCCTCCGCCGCGGGTGCGGCCGCCCAGGTCGTGGGTGTAAGGCGTGTAGTCCTCCAGCCGCGACTCGCCGCTGGCCACGGCCACCACGATCAGCGGCGCGATCGCGCCGGCACGCACCAGCGCGTCGGCGTGCTCGTCCAGCTGCCACTCGGCGCCGGCGGCCGTGGCGTCGAACACGTTCTGGCCGTCGTGCATCAGCAGGACGGGGTAGCGGCGTTCCGGCTGCTCGTCGTAGCCGGGTGGCAGCCACACCTGCACCTCGCGTGGCTGCACGTGGCGACTGGGCAGGGGCGCGATGCGATCGATGCGGCCGGTGCGCTGCGGCGGCAGCGGCTGGGCCTCGTCGCCCCAGGCGCGCCGGCGCTCGCCGCCGGCCGCCGGTGCCGCCAGGACGTGGTTGCGGCCCGGCTCCCAGCCGGCATCGGGCTGCCCGGGCCGCTCGATCTTGATCTTGTAGGGCACCGGCTGGCCCGGGGCTTGCGGCCAGCGCAGCACCACGCGCCACCAGCCGGGCTCGTCGCCGCGCGTGGCCGGCAGCGTGGCGTTCCACGACAGCGGCGCCACGGCGCCGCGCAGGCCCACGCCGTCGCGCGCCGGGTCGAACAGCCCGGCGGCGATGGCCGGGCGCATGTCGATGTGCAGGGTCAGCGCCGCATCTGCCCGGGCGAGCGGAACCAGGGCCAAGGCCGCCCCGGCAGCCAGGGCGCGGCGGCGGCTGGGCGCGTGCATGGCGCAGTCGGCGCGGCGGCTCAGCGGCCCTTGTCGCGCCGCCAGGCCTCGAAGGCCACGCGGTTGGCTTCGTCGGTGGGCGGGTACAGGCCCAGGATGGACTGGCCGGCCATCACGCGCTCCTGCACGAAGTCCTCGAACGCGGTCATCTCCACCGCCTCGGTGGCCACCTCGTCGGCGATGGCGGCGGGGATGACCACCACGCCTTCACCGTCGCCCACCACGATGTCGCCGGGCCACACGGCCACGTCACCGCAGCCGATGGGCACGTTGATGTCCAGCGGCTGGTGCAGCGTGAGGTTGGTCGGTGCGCTCGGACGTTGGTGATAGGCCGGGAAGGGCAGCCTGGCGATGTCGGGGCTGTCGCGGAAGCCGCCGTCCGTCACCACGCCGGCCACGCCGCGCACCATCAGGCGGCTGACCAGGATGCCGCCGGCCGAGGCGGCGCGCGCGTCTTTCCGGCTGTCGATCACCAGCACCGCGCCGGGCGGGCACTCTTCCACCGCCTTGCGCTGCGGGTGCGCGAGGTCGTTGAACACGGTGATGGGGTTGAGGTCTTCGCGCGCGGGGATGGTGCGCAGCGTGTAGGCCGGCCCCACCAGGTTGGGCAGGCCCGGGTGCAGCGGGTGCACGTCCTGGATGAACTGGCGGCGCAGGCCGCGCTTGAACAGCGCGGTGCACAGCGTGGCCGTGCTCACGCCCATCAGCTTGTGGCGGGTGTCGGGGTTCATGGGGCCTTCAGAAGATGTCGGGCTCGGGCACGGGGGCGCCGAAGCCGTTCTCGAGGAAGTCGAAGTCGCAGCCCTGGTCGGCCTGCCCGATGTGCTGGCGGAAGAGCCAACCGTAGCCCCGCTCCCAGCGCGGCTTGGGCGCCACCCAGGCGGCGCGGCGGCGGGCCAGTTCCTCGTCGCTCACCTCCAGGTGGATGCGGCGCGCGGGCACGTCCACGGTGATGCGGTCGCCCGTGTGCACCAGGGCCAGCGGGCCGCCCACCGCGGCCTCGGGCGCGCAATGCAGCAGGCAGCCGCCGTAGCTGGTGCCGCTCATGCGCGCGTCCGACAGGCGCAGCATGTCGCTCACGCCCTGCTTGAGCAGCTTGGTGGGGATGGGCAGCATGCCCCATTCGGGCATGCCCGCGCCTTGCGGGCCGGCGTTGCGCAGCACCAGCACGTCGTCGGCCGTCACGTCCAGATCGGGGTCTTCCACCGCCTTCTTCAGGCTGGGGTAGTCGTCGAAGACCAGCGCGCGGCCGGTGTGCTGCAGCAGGCGCGGCGCGCAGGCGCTGGGCTTGATGCACACGCCGCCCGGCGCCAGGTTGCCGCGCAGCACGGCCAGCGCGCCTTCGGCGTAGATGGGCTTGTCGAGCGGCCGGATGACGTCGTCGTCGTACACCTGCGCGCCGGCGATGTTCTCGCCGATGCTGCGGCCGTTGACCGTGAGCGCCTCGCGCCGGATGTGGCTGCCCAGCCGCTCGAGCAGCGCGCGCAGGCCGCCGGCGTAGTAGAAGTCCTCCATCAGGTACTTCTCGCCGCTGGGCCGGATGTTGGCAATCACGGGCACTCGGCGGCTGGCGGCGTCGAAGTCGTCCAGCGTCACCGGGTGGCCCGCGCGGCGCGACATCGCCACCAGGTGGATGATGGCGTTGGTGCTGCAGCCCATGGCCATGGCGCAGGCGATGCCGTTGGCGAAGCTGTCTGCCGACAGCAGGCGCTGCGGCGTCAGGTCTTCCCACACCATCTGCACGATGCGGCGGCCGCATTCCGCCGCCATGCGCACGTGGCCGGCATCGGCCGCGGGGATGCTGCTGGCGCCGGGCAGCGTGAGGCCGATGGCCTCGGCAATGCCCATCATCGTGGCCGCGGTGCCCATGGTCATGCAGGTGCCGTGGCTGCGCGCGATGCCCAGCTCCATCTCGTGCCAGGCCTGCTCGCCCAGGCGGCCGGCGCGGCGCTCGTCCCAGTACTTGAAGGCGTCGCTGCCCGAGCCCAGCACCTGGCCGCGCCAGTTGCCGCGCAGCATGGGCCCGGCCGGCAGGTAGATGCAGGGCAGACCCATGGTGAAGGCGCCCATCAGCAGGCCCGGCGTTGTCTTGTCGCAGCCGCCCATCAGCACCGCGCCGTCCACCGGGTGGCTGCGCAGCAGCTCCTCGGTCTCCATGGCGAGGAAGTTGCGATACAGCATGGTGGTCGGCTTGACCATCGATTCGCTCAGCGAGAGGGCGGGCAGCTCCAGCGGAAACCCGCCCGCCTGCAGGACGCCCCGCTTGACGTCTTCCACGCGCTGCTTGAAGTGCGTGTGGCACTGGTTGGCATCGCTCCAGGTGTTGATCACGGCGATGACGGGCTTGTCCTTCCAGTCGATCGGCGCATAGCCCATCTGCATCACGCGCGATCGGTGGCCGAAGCTGCGGAAATCATCCGGCGCAAACCAGCGCGCGCTGCGCAGATCGGTGGCGGCCTTGCGCGGCCAGGGGTGGATGTTGGGTGCTGCGGTGCTCATGCCGGGCTCCGTTGACGCCAGCGGTCGGCCCGTGGATGAGCCGGACGCCGGCAAGGTCATTGGACCACTGGCTGCAGGGCGGCGACAGTCGGGCCTGCGTGCACCCGCCGGTCCTCGACCAGGGTGTTCCAACGCCTGGACCGAAGTGTTGCTGCGGCGCCGTCGTATGCTCGCGCGCCAGACCGTGGTTTGCCCAAACCGGAGACACCCGATGCCTGTTGTCCGCCTGCGCCGAGCTGCACGCGTGCTGGCGCGCGTGATGGCGCTCCTGACGGCGCTGTGCAGCCTGTCGGCATCCGCCTCTCTGGTGCTCTACGAGCAGGATGACTTCAAGGGCCGTTCCACCACCATCCTCACCCGCACGCCCAATCTCGGCCAATGGCTGTTCAACGATCTGGCCAGCTCCGTGATCGTGAACAGCGGCCGCTGGCAGGTGTGCGAACACGCCGAATTCGCCGGCGAGTGCCTGGTGCTCACCCCGGGCCGCTACCCCTCGCTGCGGGCCCTGGGTTTCAACGACCGCATCACCTCGGTCCGCCCGATCGTGGCGGCCGGCACGCCCTCGGCGCCGGCCCCGCCTTCGAGCGTGCCCGCGGCGCCGACCACGGTGATCGAGCTGTTCGAGCACAGCGGCCAGATCGGGCGCGTGCTGCGCGCCACGGCGGCCATCAACAACCTGCAGCGTGAAGGCTTCAATGACATCACGTCTTCCGTGGTGGTCCGCGCCGGCCGCTGGGAGCTGTGTGCCGAGGCGGAGTTCGGCGGCCGCTGCGTGGTGCTGGGCCCGGGCACCTATCCCGATGCGGGCCAATGGGGCATGAACGACACGATCTCGTCCCTGAGGCCGACCCAGGCACCCCTGACGCTGGGCATCATGAGCATCGGCATGCCCGCGCCCGCGCTCGGCAGCGCCGACGATCCCTCCGGGCCGGAGCTCACCTTTGCCAGCAACCGCACCGCGCGCGTGAGCTTTCCCGGCCACGCCTGCGTGGTCTTCTTCGGACGCGATGGCCGCCGTCTGCAGAACCTGCCTCAGTGCGAGACCGAACAGGTCACCCTGGCCGAAGACCTGATGAACCGTGCGCGGGCCGAGTGGGGCCTGGACCGGCGCGATCTGGCCAGTCCCTGGGCCGGCTGGCGCGCGCAGCTGCCGGGGGCCGGCGCGGCGTCCGGTGCACCCGCGGCGCCGCCGCCCGGGCCCGGCAGCATCCAGGTCGTCATCGAGCTGCACCGGGACGGCGAGGTGCGCTTCGGCAACGGCTGCGTGGTCAGCTACAACCCGCTGGGCCGGCGCAAGGAGGCTTTGCCGGTCTGCCTGGCCGAGCAGGTGCGCCGCGCCGACGACGAAATGGCCACCTACCGTCGCGAGAACGGGCTGAACTGAACAGCAGCGCGCATCGCGGCGGCCTCAGGCGCGCTGCGGTCCGGGTGCCAGCGCGCACTCAGGCCAGCGGCGGCTGCCCGGCCTGCAGCCATTGCTGGTATTCGCCGCGCGTGCGCTCGCTGGGCGGGTACAGGCCCCACAGGCTCTCGCCGCGCAGCAGCCGCTGGTGCAGATAGGCCTCCAGCGCGTCCTGGGCCTCGCAGGCCGCGGCCAGCTCTTCGGCCAGCGCGGCCGGCACGACGCTGAGGTTGTCGGCATCGCCATGGATCACATCGCCCGGGTAGACGGCCACGCCGGCGCAGCTGATGGGCACCTGCAGATCCGCCACATGGTGAAAGCTCAGGCGCGTGGTGGCCGTGATGCCGGCGCTCCAGCAGGGCAGGCTCATGCGCGAGAGCTCCTGCGCGTCGCGGAAGGCGCCATCGGTCACCACGGCCAGCCCGCCGCGCTGCGCGATGCGAGTGACCAGCATGTTGCCCATGGAGGCGGCCGCGGTGTCGCCGCGGCTGTCGATGACCATCACCTCGCCCGGCTGCACCTGCTCCACGGCCACCCATTGCAGGTTGGCGGGGTTTGGCTCGGGAGTGAGCGTCCCATAGGTGTCGATGTCTTCACGCGCCGGAATCATGCGCACCGTGTAGGCCCGCGCGGCGAAGCGCTGGACGCGTTCGCCCTGCAGCGGCCGCAGCCCGCGCAGCACGGGTTGCCGAAACCCGCGCTTGAAGAGCTGGGTGGTCAGCGAGCCGCTGCTGGCCTTGGCCAGGCGCTCCAGCGTGGCCTGGCTCACCGGCGGCGGGCGGGAGAGTGCGGCTGGCGTGGGAGTGACGGGCGAAGTCATGCGGACGGTGATGCAGGCAGCGCGGCGTCGAGACAAGGACGACAGGATGTCCCACATGGCGGGACATCACCTTGGGCGCCTATCCTAGTGGCGACAGCCTGAATGCGGAAGCGCGCCTAGATTGCGGCCCCTCGGGGAGTTCCACGGGTTGGTAACAGAGGATGAATGGGTGTGAGTGACAAGAGTTCCGAAGGCACGGCGGCGCTGGACAAGGCGCTGGATGTGCTGGAAGCCGTGGGCACGGCCCCGGCCGGCCTGAGCCAATCCGAGCTGGGCGAGCGCCTGAAGCTGCCGCGCACGACGCTGTATCGCCTGCTGGGCACGCTGGTGCAGCGCGGGCTGCTGCGGCGCGATCCGCTGCGGCGTGTCTATTGCCTGGGCATGCGCTGCTTCGACTATGCGCGCAAGGCCTATGCGATGCCCGATCTCGTGGCCGCGGCCGGCATCGAGCTGCGGGCGCTGCGCGACATGACCGGCGAGACCACCTACCTGTCCACGCTGGATGGTCTGGAGGTGGTGGCGCTGGAGCGCTGTGACGGCGCGCACCCGGTGCGTTCCAACTCCGAACCCGGCGTGCGCAAGCCGCTGCACTGCACCAGCCAGGGCAAGGCGATCCTGGCTGCGCTGCCGACGGAGCGGCGCGACGCCATCGTCAAGGATCTGGCGCTCACCGCGGTGACGCCGCACTCCATCACCGACCGGCGCCGGTTGCAGGCCGAGCTGCGCCTGACGGCCAACCGCGGCTGGTCCATCGACGATGAAGAGATCGTGCCCGGCGTGCGCTGCTGCGGTGCCCCGATCGTGGATGCCCAAGGCCAGGTGCGCGGCGCCATCAGCGTGGCCGGCCCCGCCTTCCGGCTGACGCTGGAGCGGCTGGAGCTGATCGGCCCCGAAGTGGTGGACGCGGCGCGCCGCATCGGCGCCCAGCTCTCGGCCACGCGCTCGCCGGCCGTGGAGGGCCCGGTGCGCGTGCTGCCCGGCGACTGGGCCTTCGAAGGCCGGCATCCTGTCTGGCTGCCCGGGCCGCAACGCCTGCTCTGGGCCGACGCGCTGGCGCCCAATGTGCACCGGGCCTCCATGGAGAGTGATCAGCTGCTGGTCGCCTGCGAAGCGCCCATCGAAGCCCTGCTGCCGCTGGTGCCGGGTGCCGCTGTGTTCTCGCAAGGCCTGTGGACCCGGGTGGACAGCAGCCCGGCAACGCCGGCCCCGCTGTCGGGCCTGCCGCGCCGCCGGCTGAATGCCTGCACCGTGGGCCCGCACGGGGAACTCTGGGGCTGCCTGAGCGAAGGCGATCGCTGGCGCGTCGCGGCGCTGGGCGCCGATGGCGAACCACAAGGTGGCTGGCGGCTGGGCGAGCCGGTGACGGCGATGGCCTGGGATGGCGATGGGCATCACCTGTTCCTGGCCGCCGCAGCCAGTGGCACGCTCTATGTGGCGACCCTGGGCCAGCCGAACCTGCGGCGCCTGGCCACCGTGCCCAAGGGCTCCGGAGAGCTCGCCGGGCTGGCCGTGGACGAGGCGGGCGGCGTCTGGAGCGCGCTGCGCGGGGGCTGGAGCGTCGTGCGCTTCGAATCCGACGGCAGCGTGGACCAGGTCGTCCCGCTGCCCGTGCCGGCACCGTCGGATCTGGCCTTCGGCGGCGCCACGCGCCACACGCTCTTCGTCACCACCGCGCGCGATGCGGTCAACCGCGAGGCCCTGGAGGCCGCGCCGCTGTCGGGCCGCCTGCTGGCCATCGAGGTGGCCCGCGCCGGTGTGCTGGTGCAGCCGCTGGCCGTCTGATGGCGGCCGCCCCGGCGCGCGTGCCGATCGCTGCCGCCCACGCTGCTAGAGCGGCAGCCCGACGTAGTTCTCGGCCATGGCCATCGAGGCCGCACGCGAGTGCACCAGCCAGTCCAGCTCGGCCAGCTGCATCTTGTGGCCGAACTCGCCCGTGTCCGGAAACCGGTGCATCAGCTGCGTGAACCACCAGCTGAAGCGCTCGGCCTTCCAGACGCGGCGCAGGCAGCGATCGGAGTAATGATCGATGGCGCCGCTGTCGCCGCGGAACCACTGGATCAGGGCTTCGGACAGGTAGGCGACATCGGTGGCCGCGAGGTTCAGACCCTTGGCGCCGGTCGGCGGCACGATGTGCGCGGCGTCGCCCGCCAGGCAGAGCCGGCCGAAGCGCAGCGGCTCGGCCACGAAGCTGCGCAGCGGCGCGATGCTCTTCTCGATCGATGGCCCGGTGACCAGCTGGCTGGCTGCCGGGGCGTCCAGGCGCAGGCGCAGCTCGTCCCAGAAGGCCTGGTCGGACCAGTCCTCGACACGCTCGCCGATGGGCACCTGGATGTAGTAGCGGCTGCGCTTGAGCGAGCGCATGCTGCACATCGCGAAGCCGCGCTCGTGGTGGCTGTAGGTCACTTCCGGCGTCACCGGCGGCGTGTCGCTCAGCACGCCCAGCCAGCCGAAGGGGTAGACCTTCTCGTACAGCCGGATCGCTGCGGCGGGCACGCTGGCGCGGCTGACGCCGTGGAAGCCATCGCAGCCGGCGATGAAGTCGCAGCGGATCTCGTGCTGCACGCCGTCGCGGCGGTAGCTCACCTGCGGCTGGCTGCCGTCGAAGCCCTGCAGCTGAACGGACTCGGCTTCGTAGACGGTGCGGGCGCCGAGCCGGCTGCGCTGTTCCATCAGGTCGCGCGTCACCTCGGTCTGGCCGTAGACCCGGATGGTCTTGCCGGTCAGCCCATGCAGATCGATGCGATGGCGCTCGCCTTTCACGATCAGCGCGCAGCCATGGTGCTCCAGGCCTTCGCGGTGCATGCGTTCGCCCGCGCCCGCAGCGTCCAGCAGGTCCACGGTCACCTGTTCCAGCACGCCGGCCCGGATGCGGCCCAGCACGTAGTCTGCGCTCTGCCGCTCGAGGATCACCGCGTCGACGCCCGCGCGGTGCAGCAGCGCGCCCAGCAACAGCCCGGCAGGGCCGGCGCCGACGATGACGACTTGCGTGCGCGTGCTGCTCAAGGGCTTCTCCTGCCAGGCGGAGGCTGCGCGCCACCAAAGGCGCGGGAAGGCTCAGGGATGCAGAGGCGATGGTAGGCGCCGGCGCCCGTGCGGCCAGGGCCAGAGCGCGCGCCGTCCATGCCCGACTGCGATAGCTGCTAGGTTCATCGCAGCCGCGCGACGGCACAAACCCCTGAACGGCACGGGGGCACCGGGCCGTAGCATGCGCACTGACCCGGCACCGGCCTTGTGGAGACGAGCCGGCACGGGTTCTGGCCCGGCGGCCCTGCGGGCGCCGGCCCCCGGCTTGTTGCCACGCGCCGGACCCAGGAACCCACCAGAGGAGCACCCGAGATGAAGCCCCTGAAGACCCGCCTGATCGCCGCCCTGCTGGCGACCACCTGCCTGCCCGTCCTGGCCCAGGAGGTGGTGCTGAAGTTCCACCACATCTGGCCACCGGCCGCCATGGCGCCCACGCGGGTCATCACGCCCTGGTGCGAGAAGATCGCCGCCGAGTCTGGCGGCCGCATGAAGTGCCAGCAGCTGCCGGCCATGTCCGGCGGCGGTACGCCGCCGCAGCTGATGGACCGCGTGAAGGACGGCGTGGATGATGTGACGATCACGCTGCCGGGATATACCGCGGGCCGCTTCCCGATGATGGAAGTGTTCGAGTTGCCGTTCATGACCAACTCGGCCGAGGTCGGCGCGGCAGCGGCCTGGGAATACCTGCAGAAGCATGCGCTGAAGGAATTTCCTGGCACCCGGATCCTGGCCACCTGGGTGCACGACGAAGGTTATGTGCACACGGCCAGCAAACAGATCAAGTCACTGGATGATTTCAAGGGCCTGAAGATGCGGGCGCCCACGCGCCAGACCAACAAGCTGCTGGCCAAGCTGGGCGCGGCGCCGGTGGGCATGCCGGTCAGCGGCGTGGCCGATGCGCTGAACAAGGGCACCATCGACGGCTATGTGCTGCCCTGGGAAGTGATCCCCGCCTTCAAGCTGCACGAGATGAGCCGGTTCCACACGCAGACCGATCCGAAGTTCCCGGCTCTGTACAGCGCCGGCTTCGTCTTCGCGATGAACCAGGCGCGCTACGACAGCCTGCCGGCCGATCTGAAGAAGGTGATCGACAACAACAGCGGCGCGGCGCTCTCGCGTCAGATCGGCAAGATCTGGGACGAAAGCCAGGCTCCCGGCCGCAAGGCCGCGCAGGACCGCGGGAATACGATCCTCACGCTCTCGGCCGACGAGACCGAGCGCTGGGTCAAGGCCTCGGCGCCGATCTATGACGAATGGGTGGCCGACATGAAGGGCCGCGGGATCGACGGCGCGGCGCTGCTGAAGGATGCGCGCGACCTGCTGGTCAAGCACGGTCGGCGCTGAACCATGAACCTGCTGCTGCGCCGCCTGGCGCTGGTCTTTGCCCTGGTGGGCTCCGGCGTGGCGATGCTCACCGGGCTGATGACGGTGGTCAGCGTGGCGGGCCGCGCAGCGATCGCCGAGCCCATCCCGGGCGACGTGGAGCTCACGCAGTTCGGCATCGCGCTGGCCATCTCGCTGGGCCTGCCCTGGTGCCAGCTGCGGGGCGCCAACATCATCGTGGACTTCTTCACCCAGAGGGCTGCGCCGCGCACGCAGCGCTGGCTGGATGGCATCGGCGCGCTGCTGCTGGCCATCATGTGCGCGCTGCTGGCCTGGCGCACCAGCGTAGGTGCGATGTCCGTGCGCGAGGCGCAAGAGCAATCGATGATCCTGGAGCTGCCGATGTGGTGGGCCTACGCCTCGCTTGCGCCCGGGCTGGCGCTGGCCGGCGTGATCGCGTTGTGGCAGGCCTGGCACCACTTCACCGGGCGTTCGCTGGATGGCCTTCTGGGTCTCGCTTCGCGGCAAGGCCAGGCCTCATGACGCACACCGGCACCGGTCTGCTGATGTTCGGCGGCATGCTGCTGCTGATGGGTCTGCGCGTGCCCATCGCGGCGGCGATGTTCATTCCGGGCGCGCTGGGCTACCTGGCCCTGAGCGGCGAGGCCAGCCTGCTCAACCTGCTCAAGGGCAGCGCCGTGGCGCGCCTGACCGTCTATGACCTGAGCGTGATCCCGCTGTTTCTGCTGATGGGGCAGTTCGCGACGCAGGGCGGCCTGAGCCGCGCGCTGTTCCGCGCGGCGGCGGCCTTCGTGGGGCATATCCGCGGGGGTCTGGGCATGGCCTCCATCCTGTCTGCGGGGGCCTTCGGCGCAGTCTGCGGTTCCTCGGTGGCCACCTCGGCCACGATCACGCAGGTGGCCTATCCGGAGATGCGTGCGCATGGCTACAAGGGCCGCCTGTCCACGGCCACGCTGGCCGCCGGCGGCACGCTGGGCATCCTGATCCCGCCCTCGGTGCCGCTGGTCGTCTACGCGATCCTCACGGAGCAGAACATCGCCAAGCTGTTCGCCGCCGCGATGATCCCGGGGCTGCTGGCCATGCTGGGCTACCTGGTCGTGATCGCGCTGTTCTGCCGTGTCCGGCCGGACATGGCGCAGCCCACCGAGCCCCTGCCCTGGGCGGCGCGCTGGCGCGCGCTGCTGGGCGTGTGGCCCATCGCCACCATCTTCGTCATCGTCTTTGGCGGCATCTATGGCGGCGTGTTCTCGCCCACCGAAGGCGCGGCCGTGGGGGCGGTGGCCACGCTGCTGGCCGGGCTGATGCAGCGCGAGCTGGATCTGGAAGGCCTCAAGCGCAGCCTCATCGGCACGGCCGAGACGAGCGCGATGGTCTTCATGATCTTCCTGGGTGCGGACATGATGAATGCCTCGCTCGCGCTCACGCAGATGCCCGCCGCCCTGGCGGATTGGGTTGGCCACCTGCAGGTGCCGCCCTATGTGATCGTCAGCTCGGTGCTCGTGTTCTATGTGATCCTGGGCTGCGTGATGGACGAGCTGTCGATGCTGCTGCTCACCATCCCCGTCATCTTCCCGGCCATCATGGGCCTGGACATCGCCGGTCTGCAGGGCCAGGAAAAGGCGATCTGGTTCGGCATCCTGGTGCTGATGACGGTCGGCATCGGTCTCATCGCACCGCCCGTGGGCCTGAACGTCTACGTGGTGAATAACCTCGCACGTGATGTGCCGATGAGCGAGACCTACAAGGGTGTCTTCCCCTTCCTGGCCTGGGATGCGCTGCGCGTGGTGCTGCTGCTGGTCTTTCCGGTGCTCAGCCTCGGCTTGGTGCGCTGGCTGTTCAACTGAGCGTCGGCTCGGCACTCGTCAACGGCGCCGGCGCGGTGGGCCCGCCGAACAGCAGCGTGCCCACCTCGCGCGCGTCGGCGACCGCGCGGATCGCCTCGAAGGCGCTTTGCGCCTCGGGGTGCCGGCGGCGCAGCAGGTTGAGCCACTGCTTGAGCCGCCCGGCACGGTGGCGTGGCGCCACGCGTGTGCCGATGCGCTGCCAGAACGCCTCGATCAGCGGCAGCAGCGCGGCCCAGCCGGGCTGCGGTTCGCCCCGGATCGCGCGTGCCAGGGCCGGATCGGCCACCATGCCACGGCCCAGCATCAGCGCCTCGCAGCCGCTCTCGGCCAGGCAGCGGCGTGCATCGTCCACGCTCCAGATCTCGCCGTTGGCCACCACGGGCAGGGCCACCGCTTCGCGGATGCGGCCGATGCGGTCCCAGTAGGCCGGCGGGCGGTAGCCGTCGAGCCTGGTGCGGCCATGCACCACCAGCTCGGCCGCGCCGGCGCTGTCGATGGCCTGTGCGCACTCGATCATCAGGCTCGCATCGCGGTTGCCCAGGCGCATCTTGGCGGAGACCGGCTGCGCCGCCGGCACGGCGCGGCGCACCGCGGCCACGATGCGGTGCACCAGCTCCGGCTCGTCCAGCAGGACGGCGCCGCCGCGGTGGCGGTTGACCGTGGGCGCCGGGCAGCCGAAGTTCAGATCCACCCCTTCGGCGCCCAGCTCGGCCAGGCGGGCGGCGTTCTCGGCCAGCACGGCCGGGTCCGAGCCCAGCAGCTGGGCGCGCACGGGCGTGCCGGCGCGTGTGCGGCTGCCCTGGGCCAGCTCAGGCATCAGGCGCAGGAAGACGCGAGGCGGCAGCAGCCGATCGGTGACGCGGATGAATTCGCTCACGCAGCGCTCGACGCCGCCCACGGCGGTGAGCGTGTCGCGCAGATCGGCATCCAGCAAGCCTTCCATCGGCGCCAGCAACAGCCGCGGCACGGAAGAAGGCAGCCGCGGCGCGCTGCTCATCGGGGCAGCGGCTCGTGCAGCGTGGCGCAGTGCAGCCCGCCGCCCAGCCAGTTCAGTGCCAGCGCATCGATGAAGACGATGCGCCGCCCCGGGAAGGCCTGCTCCATCAGCTGCTGCACGCGCGCCTGCAGCGGCCGCGGCGTGCCGTGTGGCAGGTAGTCCGGCAGCACCACCACGCCGTTGGCGATGACGAAGTTGAGGTAACTGGCGGTGGCCACCTGCATCAGTGCATCGCCTTCGCGCCGGCCTTCGCTGCGGGGAAAGAAATCCGCCGTCCACTGGTTGAACCAGCCGCGGTCGGCCGCGGCGGAGAGGAAGACGCGGCGCTCCACGATGCGGGGCATCGGCAGGCGCAGCACGCGCAGCGGCTGGCCGTCCAGCGTGCGCGAGGCGGCCAGGATCTCGGCATTGCGCTGCATGCGCTGCCGGTTCAGCCGCGCCACGGGGTGGCGCGCGGCCTCGGCCTCGTCCGGCCAGGCCAGCAGCACAGTGGCCGCATCGGCAAAGCGCACGAACTCGTCCGTGTGCCCGCCGGTGCCCCAGGCCACATGCTGCGGCGTGATGCTGGCGCGCAGGTGCGGATCGTGCGCCAGGCCCTCGGGCAGCCAGATCACGCGCTTGACGCCCGGCAGCGCCAGGTGCAGGCGTTCGAGCTCTGCCCGGTCCAGCCCCGGGTTGCGCGAGCGCAGCAGCGATTCGCAGGCGATCAGCAGGCCCTGGCCGTTGCTCTCCACGCCACCGCCTTCCAGGTAGAGCGGCGAGGCGAAGGCGGGCACGCCCAGCTGGCGCGCCAGCGCGCGGTCCAGCGCATCGCGCGAGGTGTCGTGATCGGCGGCGCAGCGCTGCGCCTGCGCCGCATCGTCGGCATGACGGCGCCGGCACCAGGCCGGCACGCCGTACTGGTTCCAGCGGAAATCGACGACCCCCAGCTCGCCTTCGCGCGAGCTGGCAAACACCACCCCATCGCGCGGGTAGAACATGGCCAACGGTTCAATGTAGGCGCTGGTGCCGGCGCTCCAGAGGCCGCGGGCGGCCAGCAGATCGCGCACGCGATCGGCCGCAGCCGCATCGTTGACCAGGAAGCGCAGCGGCGTGTGCGGTGCCAGCGCGCGCACCAGCGCCACGGTGGTGTCCGCCAGGGTGCTGTCGTAGCCCAGCCAGATGGCGCGCTGCGGCTCGAATTCGCCCGGGATGCGAAAGCGCGCCGGATCGGGCGGCGGGGCATCCGGCGCCGAGGGCGTGGCCGGCACGGGCGGGCCTGCCGGGGCGCAGGCGGCCAGCGCCAGCGCGCCACCGGCGGCCAGCAGGTGGCGGCGGTGCAGGGAAGGAAGGCCAGGGTCGGCGGGCATCGCCGCGCAGTATCTCGGATGACGCGCGCGCCGCGGCCGGGCCGCCCGCCGCGCACTATGCTCGCGCCTGTCCGAACCCGTACCGGCCGCGGCCGCACACCATGACGCTTGAACTGCTCTCTTCCCGCCAGGCTCGCTCTGCCGAGGCCATCACCATCCACGTGGTCGATCGTGCCGCCTGGCCTGCGGCGCGCGAGCGCCTGGACGCGGCGAGCCAGCGCTGGCTCGTCGCCTGCGGCTTCGACGGCGCGCCAGACAGCCATGCCTTGCTGCCGGACGCCAGCGGTGCCTTGGGCTGCGTGTGGGCCGGTGTGCGCTCGGCCACCGATCCTTATGCACTGGCGGCCCTGCCGCGCCAGCTGCCGCCCGCGACTTATGTGCTGGGTGAGGCCGGGCTTGTGCTGGACGAGGAAGCGGCCGCGCTGTCCTGGACGCTGGGCGGCTACGTCTTCGATCTCTACAAGCCGGCGCGGCGACCTTCGGCCGCGCTGCAACTGCCGGCCAGTGCCGCCTCATCGCAAGGCGCCTTGCTGGGCGAGGCCATCATGGCCGTTCGCGATCTGGTCAATACGCCGGCAGAGCACATGGGCCCGGCCGAGCTGGCGGAGGCCGCGCGCCTGCTGGCGCGCCAGCACGGTGCGCGCTTTCGGCAGATCGTGGGCGACGAGCTGTTGAAGAAGGGCTTTCCGGCGATCCACGCCGTGGGCCGCGCGGCCACCCGCGCGCCCCGCCTGATCGAGCTGAACTGGGGCAGCCCCAAGCATCCGCGGCTGACGCTGGTGGGCAAGGGCGTGTGCTTCGATTCCGGCGGCCTGGACATCAAGCCGGCCGATGGCATGCGCTGGATGAAGAAGGACATGGGCGGCGCGGCCAACACCCTGGGCCTGGCCACGCTGGTGATGGCGATGCAGCTGCCGGTGCAGCTGCAGGTGCTGATTCCCGCGGTGGAGAACGCCATCGCCGGCAATGCCTACCGGCCGGGTGACGTGATCAAGACGCGCGCCGGCCTGCACATCGAGATCGGCAACACCGATGCCGAAGGCCGCGTCATCCTCTGCGATGCGCTGGCCTACGCCGTGGAGACGGGGCCCGATCTGCTGATCGATCTGGCCACGCTGACCGGGGCCGCGCGCGTGGCGCTGGGCCCGCAGCTGCCGGCGCTGTTCTGCCGCCGCATGGATCTGGCGCGCCAGCTGGTGGACCGCGGCCTGGCCCTGGGCGATCCGCTGTGGCACATGCCGCTGTGGCAGCCCTATCACGCCAGCATCGAGAGCGACATCGCCGACATCGTCAACACCGGCAAGGGCCCGATGGCCGGCGCGATCACCGCGGCCCTGTTCCTGGCGGACTTCGTGCCCGAGAGCACGGACTGGATGCACATCGATCTCTTCGCCTGGAACGACGGCTCTCGCCCGGGCCGCCCGGCCGGCGGCGAGGCGCAGACGATCCGCGCGCTGCTGGCGATGCTGAAGGAGCGCTTCGGCAGTTGAGAGCGCCCCCAGGGCCGGGCTGCGCCCAGCCCGCCCCCCGCGGGGGTTCAAGCAAAGTGGCAAAGCCACATTTGCTTGAGAGCCTGCGCGGCAGCCATCCTGCCCGGCGCCTGGGTGGCCAAGGCCGCTGGCGCAGGCGCCTGAGCCGGTGAGCGGCCGTCCGCTACCCTAATCCTGACGTCCAGCCGACGCCGCCGGGGCCGCGGGTGCCGCGGCGGGCCCCGCCAGCCGCGCCAGCAGCTGCTCGGCGATCACGGTCTCCTCGAACTGCACGTTCAGGCCCTGTGCCGGTGCGTCGCGCAGCCGGGCCAGGTTGAGCGTGATGCTGTCGTAGGTGTCCGGCTGGCTCGGGCGGATCTCCTGCAGGAAGGCCACCAGCCGGCTCTCGTGCAGGGCGATCTGGTTCACGGCCTGCGGCTGCAGGCCACGCAGCAGCCAGGCCTGGCCAGCCACCACGGCCAGCATGATGCCCACCAGGGCCAGGGCGAGCGCGCGGTTCATCGCGGGCTATTTTCCAGGTAGTGGCGGGCCCGCTCCCGCGTGAGCCGATCGCTGCTGGTGAGGTAGGCGGCGGCCAGCATCTCGTTTTCGAGGATCACCTGCGCCGTGCGCAGGCGCTCGGCGTAGTGCGCCTTCTTCTCTTCCAGCTGCACGGCGCGCAGGCGCTGGTTCTGCCAGACGGCGATCAAGCTCAGCACCAGCAGCGCGGCGACAAACGCCAGCGCGCCCCGTCTACTCAAGTGGCCCGTCATGCCTGGCCTCCCATGTCCATTCGCTCAGCTTGCCGTTGCGGTTGCTCCAGGTGCGGCCGCGCAGCACCGGCTGGCCGTAGAGCGACTCCAGCCGCACCTCGCTGCGCGAGAGGCCCAGCGGCGAGACGGAGGTCCACTGGCCCCGGCCTTCGCTGAAGCTGCCTTGCAGCGGCAGGTTGATGCGGTCCTCGTGCGGGCCCAGGGTCTGCACCACCCCCTGGACGCGGCCCTGGCTCACCGACAGCAGCAGCAGCCCGCCGGCTTCCGGGCCCCAGGGCCGCGTGGTGTCGGTCCACTGCGCTTCGTTGCTGAGCGCCCAGCGCCAGCGGCCCTGCAGCGGGTGAGCGGCCTCGCCCGGGCCGAAGGCGACGGCAGGCCGCGTCGAGAGCAGCCCGGCCAGCCGGCTGGCGTGCGTGGTGCTCACGTCGAGCTCCAGCAGGTGGATGCGGTTGCCGTAGGGCACCATGACCGAGAAGGCGCGGATGCGGCCCTGCCGTGCATGGCCGCTGCGCACGCGCGCTGCGGGGCGCAGATCGAAGCCGCCGTAGTAGAAGGACACGGGCCGCAGCGAATCGCTGCGATCGGCGATGCGGCCGTCGCCCTGGAAATCGATCCAGATCCACAGATCCTTCAGCTCCGCGCCTTCGACGATGCCATCGCCATCGCGATCGAACGAGGCCAGCGCTGCAAAGGCATCGCTCCAGACCTTGCCGCCGAAGCGCTGCCCGATGATCGCCGAAGCCTCCAGCTTGACCGGCGCACCCGGCCGGTAGCCCGGCAGATGGACGATATTCTGCAGTTCCGGGCTGCCGCCGAACCAGGTGTGCCAGGGCTGCTGCGGCGTGCCAAACCCCAGACGCGCCACCTGCAGGGCCTGCGGATGCCCGAGCACCAGATCCGTCAGGCGCTCCGTGGCCACGTACAGCGCCGTGTTGCCGGCCTGGGCACGGGCGGGCCCGGCGGTGACCAGCAGCGCGGTCACGGCGATCAGTTGCAGCCACCGCATCCAGCGGCCCCAGCGCTGACTCAAGCCCGGCATCCCGGCCCCCTCAAGGCGTTGGCGCGGAAAAGCCGCGGCGGAAAAGGCTGCCAGGGTCGAGGCGGCGGTTGCGCACGGCCTCCATCGCGGATCCGGTGGGTGGCGGCGCGGCTTTCACGGAGGGCCCGGGCAGGACGAGAGGAATGTCGGGGAAGGCCTCCAGCTGTTCGGTGGGGTTCTTCTTGCGCGCCATTTCCCAGCCGGATTGATCGACGGGCGGGGCGCAGGCCGTCAGGGCGCTGGCCAGGCAGAGCAGCCCAAGGCTCCCCGCGCGCCGCAGGCGCAAGGCCTGACTCAGGCCGCTCTGGCTGGCGCGTCTGAGCGCACTCAAGCCGCTGCCGCCCAGGTTCAAGCTCCCGGCCGCCCACGCTCCTAGCGCCGTCACAAACGGGCTCATCGCGCCGATCCGACCCACACGCGTCATGGCGATTCGCTCCGTTTCATGGTTTCCAGCAGGGCTTGCCGGTGGCGGCGCGCGTAATCGTCCAGGGCCTTGACGCCCTTCCATTGAAACTCGCGCGGATCCAGGTAGCCGGCGTCGGCCACGCCGTTGGGGGCGGGCTTGCCGCGGCGCTCGGTGGCCGCAAAGCGCTGGCCGTCTTCCCAGATGGCATAGGCGGCCACTGCGGCAAAGCCGGCCAGCAGCAGGGCCAGCGCCTGGGCCCAGCGTCGGCGCGGCGGGCGCGTGCCGGGCCCGATGTCGTTCGCGCCGGCGCTGGCGTCGGCGCCTTGCAGCGTCCATCGCAGGCGCTCGCGCTGTTCGGCCTGCGCACCCAGCCACAGGCTCAGGCTTGCGGCGGCCAGCATGAAGAAGCCGAAGCGGGTGACGGGCACGGTGCTGACGTTGGCCAGGTCGTAGATCTGGATATAGCTGAGCAGGCATCCGGCCTGGATGGCCACCGGCAGGCCGCCGGGCGTTCGCCCCCTGTGCCAGGCCCTTCGCAGCAGCACGCCCAGGAACAGCAGATAGACCGCCAGCCCGCCCAGCCCGAGCTGCAGCACCCAATCGATCCAGGCGTTATGGGCATGGGCATAGCGCGGGCCGGGCGCGTCCGGGTACTGGGCCAGGCGGTTTTCGTGTGCGCTCCACACCGCGTTGTAGCCGTAGCCGGTCAGCGGCTGCTCCGACGCCAGGCCGATGCTGCCGGCCCAGATCTCGGTGCGCGAGGTGAAGGTGGGGTCGCGGCCCATCCACAGCGCGAAGTGATCCCACTTGGGCGAGGGCAGGGCGGTGACGAAGACGGCCACGCCCAGCGCCAGCACGCCCATGTAGAGCTTCCAGCGCCGGGCGCTGACCACCCACAGCAGCAGCGCGGTGGCGACGATGGCGATGATGGAACTCTTGGAATCGATGTAGACCAGCAGTGCCGCGGCCGCCACGGCGCCGGCCACCGCGCGCCAGCTGAAGTGGAAGCGGGCGTTGAACAGGCACAGCAGGATCATCAGGCCCAGCAGGAAGCCCAGGTGGTTGCGGTGCAGCGTGACGCCGGCAAAGGTGCGCCCCGCACTGCCGATGCCCATCGCCCCCGCGGCCAGCGAGCCCAGCCAGATCGCGGCCAGCACCACCAGCACATGCGAGAAGACGGCATCCCACTCGCCTTCGAACTGCAGCACGAAGGCCAGCAGGAAGGCCAGGCAGAGGGCCGACATGGCAAAGCCCGCCAGGCTCATGTCCAGGTTGGAGGTCCAGGTGGCGGACCACAGCACGTAGAGCAGCACGATGAGGATCGAGCCTTCACCCAGGGCGGTGCGGCCGATGGCGCGCAGCCGGCCCAGCGTGGGCAGCAGGCAGACCACCAGCGCGGCGTGCTCCAGGTAGCTGGGTTCCTGGTTGGCCAGCGCGTAGATCAGCACGCCGAACTGCAGCAGGAAGATCTCCACCGCGCGGCGGCGCGGCGCATCCAGCGCCAGGCGCAGCAGGTACAGGCCCGCCGCCAGCACCACGCTCAGCGGCGTGAACACCTGGTTGCCGAGCTCCTTGGAGAGCACGGCCAGCAGCACCAGCGCCGCAAAGCTGAAGATCACGGCGCGGGTGCCTCCGTCTTGCGCGGGTTGGCCATCGCCCAGCTGTGCAGCCAGCGGCCGCCGGGCAGGGTCTCGCGCGCCCAGGCCGTGAAGTCCCGCTGATCCCAGGGCTTGAAGCGCAGGGCCGGCTTGCGCGTGAACTGCCGCAGGCCGGGGGCGAAGGCCGACAGCGCGTCGAAGCTCAGCTGCTGCTCCAGCGCCTGACTCCCGTTCAGGTGCACGTCAATGAAGCGCCCGGTGGTTTCCAGCACCAGCGCTTCAGAGCCGGTGGAGCCGATGTTGTGGCCGCCTTCGGCCACCAGCCAGTGCTGCGGCGCACGGTGGATCCAGCGGTAGGCCGTGTGGCGGTAGCGTGGGTGGTCGGTCGAGCCGGCCACGTGCAGTCCGGCCACGGGGCCGACCTGCTGCAGGTCTTCGCGCCGGGGGCCGCGGTATTCCAGCGGAAAGCTGTAGAGCACGAAGGCCTTGATGCGCGGATCACGGTGCGCGGCAAAGATGCGGCCGCTGCGCTCGCGCACGGGCATGCCGGCCAGGTGCAGGGCCGTGAGCGTGCCGGAGGAATGCCCGCTCACCGCCAGGCGCGACAGATCCAGCGCCGGCCAGTCGTCGGCGCGCGCCGCGTGCCGGGCCTGCAGCTGGGCCAGCACGAACAGCGCATCCTCATACCGATCGACGGCCGGATCGTTGCGCGCGCCGGTGAGGATGCCGGGGTAGACATCGGCGAAGCGCTCGTTGGCGCTCATCGGCTCTTCGATGTCGTAGTGGGACATCATCACCATCACCACGCCGCGCCGCAGCATCTCCTGCGAGAGATCTTCGTAGTGATCGGCATAGCCGCCCCAGCGGAAGCCCTGTGGCGCGGAGAACAGCATCACTGGCATCGGGCCACTGCGCAGGCGCGCGGCCTCCCGCGTGGGCAGGCCGATGCGCACATTCACGTGGCGCTGGCGTGCCGCATCCAGCCAGACTTCACGCACGTAGCGGACCTCGGGCTCGCGGATCACGCGCTGCTTGATGGCCCAGGCCGGGCCTGCGGCCAGCCACAGCAGCGCGATGGCCAGCAACCACAGGCTGGCGGTGCGCAGCGGGCCCGCGCAGCCGCGCTGCAGGCTGGCGATCGCCCCCGCGGGCGCTGCAGCCGCCGCGCGGCCGTGAGCCGGGTGCGAGCAGCTGCCGCGGTGGCGCGTCTTCCAGAAGCCCATGGGTACCCTGTGCCGGTGTGTGGCGGCAACTCTAGCGGAGCCACAAGGCCTGTCGTGGCGTGGGCACTTCCCGTCGAGAGTGGGTGCCGGGTTAACCCTGTTTGGCCCTGCCCCAGGCTCCACGCAGAATTTACCGACCGATCGGTTGAAGAATAACCCTGCGCCGGAGACAAGCTTGGCTGAACCCACCGTGCTCATCGAAACCCGCGGCCCCGTCCGGCTGATCAGCCTGAACCGGCCGGCCACGCTGAATGCCTTCACCGGCGAGATGATCGGCGAACTGCTGCCGGCGCTGGATGCGGTGGCCGCCGATGACACGATCCGCGCGCTCATCGTCAGCGGCGTGGGCCGCGGCTTCAGCGCCGGGCAGGACCTGAACGCCCCGGGCGCCCGCCCCGGCGAGGCCGCGGCGCCGGATCTGCAGGCCATCATCGAGCGCATGTGGGCGCCGCTGGCTGCCCGCATCCGCAGCCTGCCTGTGCCCGTGATTGCTGCTGTCAATGGGGTTGCGGCAGGAGCAGGCGCCAACTTCGCGCTCAACTGCGACATCGTGCTGGCGGCGCGTGGCGCCAGCTTCATCCAGGCCTTCAGCAAGATCGGCCTGATCCCGGATGCCGGCGGCACCTGGCTGCTGCCGCGCCTGGTGGGGCGCGCGCACGCCATGGCGCTGGCCCTGACGGGCGACAAGCTGCCGGCCGAAGAAGCGGCGCGCATCGGCCTGATCTGGCGCTGCGTGGACGATGCCGCCTTGATGGACGAAGCCTGGACGCTGGCCCGGCGGCTGGCCGCGATGCCCACGCGCGCCCTGGTGGAGACGCGCCAGGCGATCGACCGCTCGATGCTGCTGGACAACGCGCAGGCCGTGCAGATGGAGGCCGAGGTGCAGGGGCGCCTGGGCCGCCAGCACGATTTCACCGAAGGTGTGCAGGCCTTTCTGGCCAAGCGACCGCCGGTCTTTACCGATCGCTGAGACGATCGCGGCGCCAGCCGCGTCGTGGCTGGCCCCGACGTCCCGGGCGCAGCCCCACAAACACCAGGAGACCCGATGTCACCCACCCAGATTGCCGAGCAGGTGCGCGATGCGATGCTCGACGACGACCAGGCCTCGCAGTGGCTGGGCATCGGCATCAGCGCCGTCGGCCCCGGCACCTGCACCGCCACGATGACGGTGCGCAAGGAGATGCTCAACGGCCACGCGCTGGCGCATGGCGGGCTCATCACCGCACTGGCCGACAGCGCCTTCGCCTTTGCCTGCAACGCCTACAACGAGGTCAGCGTGGCCTCCGGATTCGACGTCAACCTGGTGGCGTCGGCGCGCCTGGGTGATGTGCTGACGGCACGCGCCGTGGAGGTGAGCAAGTCCGGCCGCACGGGTGTCTATGACATCGAGGTGCACAACCAGCATGGCGAGCGCATCGCCGTCTTCCGCGGGCGCAGCTACACGATGAAGGGCCGCGCCGTGGTCGAAGGTCTGCCCGTGGGGCGCCAGCGCGCCGAGTAGCCGGCGGCCCGCCTGAAACCCGCCACCGCCAACCCCGCAGCCCAGGAGACGGCCGATGCCCGTCAAGCAACCCGCCCCCGGTGATCTGGAGCCCATCGAGCGCGCCAGCGCCGACGAGCTGCAGGCGCTGCAGCTCAAGCGCCTGCGTGCCACGCTGCAGCATGCCTACGACCATGTGCCGCACTACCGCCAGGCTTTCGAGGCCCGCGGCCTGCACCCGGACGATTGCCGCAGCCTGGCGGATCTGGCGAAGTTTCCGTTCACCACCAAGGCCGATCTGCGCGCGCACTATCCCTTCGGCATGTTTGCCGTGCCGCGCAGCCAGGTGGTGCGCATCCACGCCAGCTCCGGCACCACGGGCAAGCCCACGGTGGTGGGCTACACGCAGGGCGACATCGACCGCTGGGCCGATCTGGTGGCGCGCAGCATCCGCGCCAGCGGTGGCCGACCAGGCGACCTGGTGCACGTGGGCTACGGCTACGGTCTCTTCACCGGCGGGCTGGGCGCGCACTACGGCGCCGAGAAGCTGGGCTGCACGGTCATCCCCATGAGCGGCGGTCAGACCGAAAAGCAGGTGCAGCTGATCGTCGACTTCCGCCCCGACATCATCATGTGCACGCCCAGCTACATGCAGGTGATCGTCGAGGAGTTCCGCCGTCAGGGGCTGGATCCGCGCGGGATGTCGGTGCAGGTCGGCATCTTTGGCGCCGAGCCCTGGACCGAGCAGATGCGGCGCGACATCGAGACCAGCGCGGGCATCGATGCCGTGGACATCTATGGCCTGAGCGAGGTCATGGGCCCGGGCGTGGCCAACGAGTGCATCGAGACCAAGGACGGTCCGGTGATCTGGGAAGACCACTTCTACCCCGAGATCATCGATCCGCAGACGGGCGAGGTGCTGCCCGAGGGCAGCGAAGGTGAACTCGTCTTCACCACGCTGACCAAGGAAGCGCTGCCGGTGATCCGCTACCGCACACGCGATCTCACGCGCCTGCTGCCGCCCACGGCACGCAGCATGCGCCGCATGGGCAAGATCGTCGGCCGCAGCGACGACATGCTCATCATCCGCGGCGTCAACCTTTTCCCGACGCAGATCGAGGAGCTGGTGCTGCAGCAGGAGCGGCTCTCGGGCCAGTACCAGCTGGTGGTCACGCGGGACGGGCCGCTGGATGAGCTGCTGGTGCGCTGCGAAGTGCAGCCCCAGCACGTGAATACCGACCGCGAAGGTCTCGCCGCCGAGCTGCGGCATCGCATCAAGACGCTGATCGGTGTGAGCGCCGCCGTGGAGGTCGGCTTTCCCGATTCGAT
Source organism: Rubrivivax sp. (assembly GCA_016790225.1). The sequence goes on along the minus strand of JAEUOZ010000006.1, from coordinate 59,277 downwards.
CGAGCGCACCCTGGTGGGCAAGGCCCGGCGGGTGATTGACAAACGTCCCAAGTGAGCAGCGACTGGCCGCCCCTGGCCCGCCGTCGCCCCATCCTGTCAACAGAGGTCAGCCATGTATACCCAGGCGATGGACATCGGACCCCGTGAAGAGCGCCAGGCCCTGCGCTCGGCGCGGGAGGCTGAGCGCGAGAACCGCTTCGAGGCCGGCATCGAGGCCGGCGGCTTCGTCGAGGCCAAGGACTGGATGCCCGATCACTACCGCAAGACCCTGGTGCGGCAGATCAGCCAGCACGCACACTCCGAGATCGTGGGCATGCTGCCCGAGGGCAACTGGGTCACGCGCGCGCCCACGCTCAAGCGCAAGTGCATCCTGCTGGCCAAGATCCAGGACGAAGGCGGCCACGGCCTCTATCTCTACGCCGCCGCGGAGACCCTGGGCGTGAGCCGCGACGATCTGCTGCAGGCGCTGCACAGCGGCAAGGCCAAGTACAGCAGCATCTTCAATTACCCCACGCTGAACTGGGCGGACATCGGCGTCATCGGCTGGCTGGTGGATGGCGCGGCGATCATGAACCAGATCCCGCTCACGCGCTGCAGCTATGCGCCGTATGCGCGGGCGATGATCCGCATCTGCCGCGAAGAGAGCTTTCACCAGCGCCAGGGCTTCGACGCGCTGAACGTGATGATGCGCGAAGGCACGGCGGCGCAGCGTGCCCTGGTGCAGGATGCGGTGAACCGTTGGTGGTGGCCCTGCCTGATGATGTTCGGGCCCGAGGACAAGGCCAGCACGCACAGTGCGCAAAGCATGCGCTGGGGCATCAAGCGGCTCAGCAACGACGAGCTGCGCCAGAAGTTTGTCGACGCCACGGCCGAGCAGGCGCAGGTGCTGGGCGTCACGCTGCCCGATCCCTTGCTGAAGTGGAATGCCGAGCGCGGCCATCACGACTTCGGCCCCATCGACTGGGAGGAGTTCTGGCGCGTGGTCGGTGGCCACGGGCCCTGCAACCGCGAGCGCCTGGCCGCCCGCGTCAAGGCCTGGGACGACGGCGCCTGGGTGCGCGAAGCCGCGCTGGCGCACGCCACGAAGCAGTCGCTGAAGGAGCAAGCCGCATGAATACACCCGACACATCCCCCTCCTCGGCACCCGCGGCACCGCTGCCTGAAGCCACGCGCGGCGAATGGCCGCTGTGGGAGGTCTTCGTGCGGCCCAAGGCCGGTCTGGACCACAAGCACTGCGGCAGCCTGCACGCCCCCGATGCACGGCTGGCGCTGCAGATGGCGCGCGAGGTCTACACCCGTCGTCAGGAGGGCTGCAGCATCTGGGTCGTGCCCTCGGCGCAGATCACCGCCAGCGATCCCGGCGACAAGGACATGCTCTTCGATCCGATGGAAGACAAGGTCTACCGCCACCCCAGCTTCTACGCGCTGCCCGAAGCCGTCAACCACATGTGAGGCCGCCCCGCGCGGACCCGCCATGAGTGCACCTTCCATCACCCTCAACGCCTCACCGCAGCTGCGCCATGTGCTGCGCCTGGCCGATACCTGCCTGATCCACGCCCAGCGCCTGGGGGAGTGGTGCGGCCACGGCCCGGTGCTGGAGGAAGACATCGCGCTGACCAACCTGGCGCTGGACCTGCTGGGCCAGGCACGTGCGCTGCTCACACATGCGGCGGCGCTGGATGGCCAGGGCCATGACGAGGACCGTCTGGCCTTTCTGCGCGAGGAGGGCGACTACCTCAACCTCACGCTGGTGGAGCAGCCGATGCGGCGGAGCAGCGCCCATGCGCCGGGGGGCGACTTCGCCGATACGGTGGTGCGCAACCTGCTGGTCTGCACCTGGCTGCGCCTGCACTGGCAGCAGCTGGTGGACAGCCGCGATGCCGAGCTGGCCGCCATCGCCGGCAAGGCATTGAAGGAGTCGCGCTACCACGTGGAGCATGCGGTGGACTGGACCGTGCGCCTGGGCGACGGCACGGCGGAGTCACGCTTGCGCATGCAGGCCGCGCTGGAGCGCGCCTGGCCGCACGTGAGCGAACTCTTTGCCGATGACGAGGTCGACGATGCGGCGGCCGCGGCCGGCTGGGGCCCGCGCCGCGGTGCGCTGCGCGAGGCCTGGCGCGCCGAGATCGGCGCCGTGCTGCAGCGCGCGACGCTGGCCCTGCCGGCCGACAGCCCGCTGCTCAGCCGCGGCAGCCGAGGCGTGCACAGCGAGCACATGGGCTTCATCCTGGCCGAGATGCAGTATCTGCAGCGGGCCTATCCGGGCGGGCGCTGGTGAGCACGCCGCAGCCCGGATCGCCGCCCTCTGCGCCGCCCGCGGCGGCGCTGGACGCCGCCTGGGCCGTGCTCGACAGCGTGCCCGATCCCGAGGTGCCGGCACTCTCGGTGCGCGATCTGGGCATCGTGCGCGACCTGCGCCCCCGGGCTGACGGCGCCGGCCTCGAGGTGGTGCTGACGCCCACCTACAGCGGCTGCCCGGCGACCGAACTGATCAGCGACGAGGTGCGCCGCGCGCTGGAGGCGGCGGGCCATGGCCCGGTGCAGATCCGGCTGCAGCGTGCGCCGGCCTGGACCACCGACTGGATCAGCCCGGCCGGCCGTCACAAGCTGCGCCTGTACGGCATCGCGCCGCCCGGGCCGGTGGACCAGGCCCAGCCCATCCACCTGATGGCCCGCGGCCTGCGCTGCCCGCAGTGCGACAGCCCGCGCACGGAGCGGCTGTCGGCCTTCGGCGCCACGGCCTGCAAGGCGCTGTACCGTTGCCTGGCCTGCCGCGAACCTTTCGAGCATTTCAAGCCGATCTGAACATGATCCACTTCCACCCCTTGCGCGTGAGCGCGCTGCGGCGCGAGACCGACGATTCCGTGGTCCTGAGCTTCGAGGTGCCCGAGGCCTTGCGCGAGACCTTCCGCTTCAGCCCCGGCCAGTACCTCACGCTCAAGCGCGGCACCGGGCCGGAAGAAGCGCGGCGTTCCTATTCCATCTGCGCAGCGCCGGGCGAGGCCTTGCGCGCGGGCGTGCGGCGTGTGCCGCGCGGCTTGTTCTCGCCCTGGGTGCACGGCGTGCTGCGTGTCGGCGACACGCTGGATGTGATGGAGCCGCAAGGGCGCTTCGGAGCCGTGCTGGCCCAGGGCCACCCGGGGCATGTGCTGCTGATCGCCGGCGGCAGCGGCATCACGCCCATCCTGGGCATCCTGCGCACGCTGCTGGAGCAGGGCCGTCACACGCGCTGCACGCTGCTGTACGGCAACCGCACGGCGGCCAGCACGATGTTCAAGGAAGAACTCGAAGACCTGAAGAACCGCCACCTCACCCGCCTGGCACTGCACCCGGTGTTCTCTCGCGAGCAGGTGGATGCACCGCTGGCCGCGGGCCGGCTGGACCGCGAGCGCATCACGCGCTTCCTGCAGACGCTGATCGATCCGCAGGGCATCGATCAGGCCTTCATCTGCGGCCCGCATGCGATGAACGACGAGGCGCAGGCCGCGCTGCGTGCCGCCGGCGTGCCCGACGAGCGCATCCACATCGAGCGCTTCGGCCTGCCGCCGGGGGCCATCGACGGCGCCGCGGACAGCCCCGAATCCGAGCCGGAGCACGAGCACGAAGACGCCGATTACGCCACCATCACGCTGGTGCGCGATGGCCTCACACGCACGCTGCAGTTCGACAAGGAGGCCGACCCCAACATCCTGGAGGCCGCCGCGCGCCATGGGCTGGATGTGCCGTATTCCTGCAAGAGCGGCGTGTGCGCCACCTGCCGCGCGCGCCTCATCGATGGCGAAGTGCGCATGGAGCGAAACTTTGCGCTGGAGCAGGCCGATCTGGACGCCGGCTTCATCCTCACCTGCCAGGCGCACCCGCTGACGGATCGGGTCGTGGTCTCCTTCGACCACCGCTGATGGGCCGCCCGCGCGCCGCCACCTACGACGACCAGCGCGCGCAGATCCTGCTGGCGGCCGCCGGGCTGTTTGCGCACCGCGGCTATACGGCCACGACCATGAATGCCGTGGCTGAGGCCAGCGGCATCTCCAAGGCCACGCTCTACCACTACTTCGCCGACAAGCACCAGCTGCTTTCGCACATCGCCAACGATCATGTTCAGCGGCTGGAAGCGCTGGTGCTGCAGGTGAGGGCGCAGCACCGGGATCCGCCCGGGCACCTGCGGGAGCTGATCCTGCAGTTCATGAGCGCCTATGCCGGCGCCGAACACGCGCACCGCGTGCTCACAGAGGACGTGAAATTCCTGGCGCCGCTGACGCGGCAGGCCGTGGAAGACGGCCAGCGCCGCGTGGTGCAGACCTACGCCGATGCCGTGGCCGCCGTGCGGCCCGATCTGGCGCCCGGCCTGCACAAGCCGCTGGCCATGCTGCTGTTCGGCATGATCAACTGGACCTTCACCTGGCTGCGCCCGCAGGGTGAGCTGACGCACGAGCGGCTGGCGCCGCTGGTGGTGGAGCTGTTCCTGGGCGGGCTGGTGGCGCTGCGCGACCCGCCGAAGGCTTGATGTCCCTGGCTGGCGCCGGGGAATCGGCACCACATCAGTGCTTCTCTGGAAACAACCGGTCAGTTGACCCGCTACTCCGGCGCTGGCAGGGCATGGAGCCGGATCCAATTCCGGTACGCGCTGCACCCTTGGCGATACCCGCTTCTGCCCGGAAGCGGCCGATGTCAAGAGGGCCTCGCCCTCAGGTTGCACGCTGCGCCCGTCCGCCGGAAATGCCGCCCCTCATGCCCCGAACCTGGAGCCTCGTCATCATGTTCAAGCGTCTCTTCTCGATCCTTGCCACCACCGTGGCGCTGGTGGCCGCCGCGCCGGCTCAGGCCAACGAGTTTGCCGAACTGCGCGGCCAGGTCAGTGCCGCCCGTGAATCGCTGGTCACCATGCTCACCAACAAGGACAAGCGTGGCCCTGATCATCAGAAGGTCGTCAAGGACACGGCCGATGCCGTCAGCGCCCGTCTGGCGAAGATGAAGGCGCCGGCAGGCAAGGAGGCGCAGTTCAAGGAATTGAACGAGACCTGGAACGCCTTCAAGAAGACGCGCGAAGTCGACCTGGTACCCGCCATCCTGGCCGGCAAGGAAGACGAGGCGAAGAAGCTGGCGGGCGGCATCCAGCGCGAACGCATCACCCGCTGCCAGCAGCTGCTGAGCGAGCTGGGCGGCTGATGTCAGCCGTCATCCACCGATCCTGAGGAGGACTGCCATGTCGGGCTTGCGCCAATTGCCCATCGGGCCGCGCGTCTGGTTGGGTTTCGGGGCTGCCGTGGCCGCACTCGCGCTCAGCGTCGGCGCCTTCGAGATCAGCCGCCTGCGCGTGGCCGATCAGGCGGCCGCGGCGGCCCAGAGCCGCGCGTTGCTGGCCCAGGCCGGCGAGATCCAGGCCCTGGCCAAGCAGAACGCCATCGACAGCCTGCAGATGCTGGTCTCCCCCAGCGAAACCCAGCAGAAGCAGCTGGCGCAGGGCCTGGAGCAGCGCAACGGCACGATCATCAGCCGCCTGGGCGAACTCGCGTCCCGTTATGCCGGTACCGAGGATCAGGCCTTGATCGAAGACATCCGCAAACGGCACACCACGTACCACGCCGGCGTCAAGCGCATTGCCGGCATGGTGCAGGCCGGCAAGCAGACCGAGGCCGCGTTTGCCGCCGACGAAGAGATGACGCCGATGATGACGCCCTTCTTCGCCGCGCTGCAGCAGCTCAACGAACGACAACAGCAGCGCGCCACCGAGGCCGAGACGCAGGTGGGTGCGCTGCTGGCCAGGGCGCGGGTCATCGCGCTGGCGGTGGGCGCTGCGGGCATGTTGCTGGCGCTGCTGGCGGCGGCCGCCATCGTGGGCAGCGTCACGCGGCCGCTGGCGCAGGCCGTGGCCATGGCGCGTCGTGTGGGCGATGGCGATCTGTCGCATCGCGAGGAAGCGGCGGGGCGCGACGAGGCCGCGCAGCTGCTCAGGGCCATGAACCAGATGAGCACGACCCTGGGTTCGGTGATCGACGACGTGCGCCGAGGCAGCGAGAGCGTGGCCACGGCCAGTGCGCAGATCGCGCAGGGCAACCAGGATCTTTCGCAGCGCACCGAGCAGCAGGCAGCCGCGCTGCAGCAGACCGCCTCGTCCATGGAACAGCTGGGCAGCACGGTGCGCCAGACGGCCGAGCATGCGCAGGAGGCGCACCGGATGGCGCAGGGCGCTTCGTCCACGGCGCAGTCCGGCGGTCAGGTCGTGGGCGATGTCGTGCAGACCATGCGGGCCATCAACGACAGCAGCCGCCGCATTGCCGACATCACGGGCGTCATCGACAGCATCGCGTTCCAGACCAACATCCTGGCGCTCAACGCGGCCGTCGAGGCGGCCCGCGCGGGTGAGCAAGGGCGCGGCTTTGCCGTCGTCGCCGCGGAGGTGCGCAGCCTGGCCAAGCGCAGCGCCGATGCCGCGCGCGAGATCAAGGGTCTGATCCAGGCCAGCGTGGAGCGCGTGGAGACCGGCTCCCAGCAGGCCGACCGGGCCGGCCGGGCCATGCAGGACATCGTCGATTCCATCCAGCGGGTCAGCACCATCGTGGGCGAAATCACGCGAGCCAGCCAGGAACAGAGCGCCGGCGTCGCGCAGGTGGGCGAAGCGGTGAGCCGCATGGACGAAGGCACGCAGCACAACGCGGCGCTGGTGCAGGAGAGTGCCGCCGCGGCCCAGAGCCTGAAACAGCAGGCTCAGCAGCTTGCGCAGGCGGTGGAACGCTTCCGCGTCCAGCCGCAGCTCGGCTGACCTTTGTCCTGAGATCCGGTCACCGAGGCCGGAAGCAGCGCCCGCGGCTTGACGACCGCGCGCGCCTCAGCGACCCAGCAGGAATTCCAGCGGAATGCCCAGGCGCGCGTGCCAGTCGCGCTCGTTGTGGCCCGTGCCCTCGAAGACGCGCGAGACCACCTGCGGCGGTCCGAAGCCGCGCTCTTGCAGCAGGCTGTCGATGCGCTGCTGGGCTTGCGCATACTGGGCGTCCAGCTGCGTCGTGCCCCGGTCCTGGTAGAGGCGCAGGCCGCCCGGCGGCGGCAGGCGCTCCTTCAGATAGGCCAGCGCCGCAGCCGGGAAGGGCTCATTGGCCTCGCGGATCGCAATCCAGTGCACCGACAGGGCAGCGGCGGCGCCGAAGACCTGCGGATGCTCCAGCAGGCCGTAGACCGAGATCAATCCGCCCATGCTGGAGCCCAGCAGGACGGTGTCCTCCCGGCCGGGACGTGTGCGGTAGCGGGCATCGATCGCCGGCTTGAGTTCTTCCACCAGGAAGCGCAGGTAGGCATCACTCGCCGGCCGATCCTGCAGCGCGCGCGCGCTGAATTCGGTGCGCACCGCCGGCGGCAGGTGCGGCAGGAACTTCTGCGGATAGAACTCCGCGTGCCGGCGCGCGCCGTTGTTGTGCGGGGCCACGATGATGAAGTCGCGCAGGCGACCCGCGGCGATCAGCGGCGCCGCCACCACATCGGCTTCCCAGGCCTGGCGGTTCCACGTGGTGTCGGCATCGAACACCATCTGGCCGTCATGCATGTAGAGCACCGCGTGCGGCCGCTGGCCGTCATAGCCGGGCGGCAGCCAGACATCCACCGGCCGCGGATCCACATGCCGCGAGGCGAAGCGGTCCATCCGCTCCAGACGGCCGAGTCGGGCGCGGGGCAGCGGGCTCGTGCTGGCCGGTGCCGCCGCTGCCGCCGGTGCGCTGACTGCGGCGCCCGGGGCGAGCTGGCAGCCTCCCAGCGTGGGCAGCGTCAGGGCCAGAGAGGGTGGCGTGAGGGTCATCAGGACGTGGCGTCGGTTCATGATTCCTGGGCTTGGAGGTGCGCACAAGACGGCGGCCGCGATGCCGGCGTGTTGGATCCCCGCTGCTGCGCACGGACCCGGTGACCGGCGCGCTTGCCTGCGATCACAGCCAGCGGGTGAAGCTCTCCACCGGCTCGCGCGTGGCACGGAAGCGGTTGGCGCGGGCTTCGGCATCCACATGGCCCAGCGACATGCCGCAGACCAGCATCTCGTGCTCGCCCGCACCGATGAGCTGCCGCACCAGGCCGCCGAAGGTATTCCAGGCGGCCTGCGGGCAGGTATCCAGTCCGTGCGCGCGGGCGGCGATCATGAGGGTCTGCAGGAACATGCCCATGTCCACCAGCGATCCGCGGCCCAGGCGGCGGTCCACCGTGAAGAACAGGCCCACGGGTGCGCCGAAGAAGCGGAAATTCGCCTGGTGCTGGGCGTGCATGGCGTCCTTGTCCGCCTTGCCGATGCCCAGCGTGCCGTACAGGCCCCAGCCGTTTTCGCGGCGCCTTGCCAGATAGGGGTCGAACCACTGCGTGGGGTAGTAGTCGTATTCCTCCGTCACCATCGCTGCGGCACCGCTGGCCGCGGCGGCGCGGGCCGCATCGTGCGCGGCGCAGACTTCGCGCTCGATGCGCTCACGCTGTTCGCCGCTGGCCACATAGACGCGCCAGGGCTGGGTATTCGTGCCCGAAGGCGCCTGGCCCGCGAGCATCAGCAGGTGCTCGATCGTGGCGCGCGGCACGGGCGTGGGCAGGAAGCCGCGCACCGAACCGCGCGAGAGGATGGCCGCGTCCACGCTGGCGGGATCGGCCACCGGGGCGTTGAGGGCATAGGGACGGTCGTGCAGGCTCATGGGCTTCTTCTCGGGCTGGGACAGGCCTGCATGATGCCGCGGGCGCCGCGTCCCGCGCAGCGGGCTTGTGCGGTGCGGCCGTGCCTGTGCGATCGCTTAAGCTCGCACCGTGCGGGAGAGCGCCACCATGTCCACCGAACTCCGACTCATTTCGTCCATGGCCACGCGCCAGCTGCTGGCCGAACTCCTGGCGCAGCACCGGGCCGAAGGCGGTGCATCGGTGCTGCAGGAATCCGTGGGCGGCGTGGATGCGGCACGCCGCGTGCTGGCCGGCGAAGCCTTCGACGCCGTCGTGCTGGCCTCGGCCGCGATCGAGCAGCTCATCGCGGCCGGTCGTGTGGTGGCGGGCAGCCGCTGCGACGTGGCGCGTTCGGGCATCGCCATCGCCGTGCGCGAAGGCACGCCCCGGCCGGACATCGGCAGCGAACTGGCGGTGCGCGCGGCCGTGCTGGCCGCCTCCAGCGTGGGCTATTCCACCGGCCCCAGCGGCACGCACCTGCTGCATCTTTTCGAACGTTGGGGAATTGCCGCGGCCGTGCGCGAACGCACGGTGCAGGCGCCGCCCGGCGTGCCGGTTGGCAGCCTGGTGGCCGAAGGGCGCGTGGCGCTGGGCTTCCAGCAGCTCAGCGAACTGCTGAACCAGCCGGGCATCAGCGTGGTCGGCCCGCTGCCGCCCCAGATCCAGGCCGAGACGGTGTTCTCTGCCGGCCTGTGCAGCAGCAGCACGCGGCCCGAAGCGACGCTGGGCCTGCTGCGCTTTCTGGCCAGTGATGCGACGGCGGCGGCCAAGTCCCGCCACGGCATGGCTGCGGCCTGACGGCGCCGGGCGTGGAGGGCTGCCTGCGGCTGCCGGCCCCTGCGGGGCGCATGGCCGATCTGTCGTCAGGTGTCTTGCGCGCCGCCCAGGCAAGGGCGCAGCAGGGCCCAGGCTTCGGCCACCTCGTCGCGCGTGCCGTGCTGCGCTGCCATTTCAAGCCGCTGCGCGAGAAGGGCCGCCTGCGGTCGGCCGATCAGGCGCATCACCGATTTCAGGCTGTGCGCCAGCCGCCGCAGCGCCGCGGCATCACTGCGCGCCCAGGCGGCATCGCCGCTGCGCCGATCCGCCTCCAGACGCGGGAGCGTGCTGCGCTTCATCAACTCGAACAAGGCCCTGTCGCCTTCGAAGTAGGCCTGCACTGCCGCGCGCTCAGCGGGGTCGGAGCCATCGTCGAAAAGGCCTTCGGGCGTGTAGCCCTCGGCTTGCGGCAAGGCCGCGTCAGCCCGGGCGTCGACGTCCTGGTCGGACGCTTCGGGAGCCGGGAGGACCGTGTCCGCGCCCGGGCAGTCAGGCGCCTCGGCCAGGGCCTGCGCCACGCAGCTGCGCAGGATGTCCACGCTCACCGGCTTGCGCAGCAGCGCCCACACGCCGAGAGCCCGCAGGCCTTGCTCCGGCTCGGGCGTCAGGCCGGCGCTGAAGACCACCCACTTCGTGGCGGCTCCACCCGGCGTCGCGAGGGCCGGCGGCAGCAGCTCCAGGCCGGAGCCATCGGGCAGCATCAGATCCAGCAGCACCAGGGCAAACGGCCCGCTGCGCAGCGCCTCACGCGCCTGTTCAAGCGAGCCGCAGCTGTGCAGCTCCAGCGCCAGCGTTTCCAGGCTCAGGCTGACGAAGTGGCGGATGGCTGCATCGTCCTCCACCAGCAGCACGCGCGGCAGCGCCGGCGTCATGTCCAACGCGGGTCTTCAGCCACCGCGTCTGGGCAGACCCAGGTGCCAGCGCTCCAGCAGGCGCGGCAGCTCGGCCACCAGGCGCGTCTTGTGCACCACCGGCAGGCCCTGCAGCGCGAAGGCATAGGGGTCGCGCTGGCTGCCCTCGAGCGAGGTCACCACCATCAGCGACATGCGCTGGAACTGCTGGTGCGAGCGCAGACTGGCGATCAGCGTCGCTCCGTCGATGCCCGGCAGCAGGATGTCGATGATCAGCAGCTCGGGATCCAGCTTGCCGGCCATTGCCAGGCCGGCGATGCCGTCTTCGGCCACATGCAGTTCCACCTGGGGCAGGGCCTGGCGCACCAGCAGCCCCACCAGGTTCTGGTAGTGCGCCGAATCCTCGATCAGCAGCACGCGGGGCGGCCGGCCTTCGCGCAGGATGGGGTCCGACGTTTGCGGCGGTGCCGCGCTGCCCGTCTGCCCGCGGCGATCGATCCAGGCTCGCAGCGAGGCGCGCGAGATGCGGCGATGGCCGCCGGGCGTCTTCCAGGCCTCCAGCTCCCCGCGGTCCACCATCAGCTGGACCGAACGCACGGCCAGGCCCAGCATCCGCGCCGCCTCGATGGTGGAGCAGTTGTCCGACGAGAGGTCGTCGTTGGGCGGTGAAATGACCATTCGCCAATTCTGCCGAATTGACCCCCGAGCCACCAGCCGCTTTCAAAAGCTATAAATGCGAAAAATGCGCGACTTGACTGACGGTCGACTTCGTGGGCGCGGGAGGCGGGCGTGCGCCGGGTGGCTGGCTGCGCTGGGCCTGATCGCGGCGTATGCACCAGCCTGGGGCGGCTCGGTGCTGCATCGGGTACGTGCGGCTGAAGCGGTGCGTGTATGCATCTGGCCCGATTACTACGGCGTCACCTACCGCGACCCGCGCACCGGGCGGCTGTCCGGCATCGACATCGACCTGGCTGGAGCCTTTGCGCGCGATCTGGGCGTGCGCCTGGAGACGGTCGATTCCTCCTTCACGCGGCTGATCGATGATCTGCGCGCCAAGCGCTGCGACGTGGCGATGTTCGCCGTGGGCGTGCTGCCGCAGCGCGAGGCCTCGCTGCGCTTCACGCGCCCCTATCTGCAGAGCGACATCTACGCCGTCACCACGCGCTCCAACCGCGTGATCCGGCGCTGGCAGGACATCGATCAGCCGGGCGTGGCCGTGGGCGTCGCGGCCGGGACCTTCATGGAGCCCGTGATGAAGGCGCGACTGCGCCATGCCAGGCTGGTCAGCGTTTCGTCTCCCGACACGCGTGAGCGCGAGCTGCAGGCCGGCCGCATCGACGTCTTCATGACCGACTATCCCTACAGCCGTCGGCTGCTGGACAACGCCGACTGGGCCGTCCTGATCGAACCGCCCGCGCCGTTCCATGTGCTGCCCTATGCCTATGCGGTGCGCCCGGGTGACGAGGTCTGGTGGGCGGAGGTGGACCGCTTCGTGGCCCGCGTGCAGGCAGACGGCCGGCTGCGCGCCGCCGCCGAACGCCATGGCCTGCTGCCGATCTTGAGGCTTCCGTGAGCGCGGTGGTCAGCGCCCCAGACCCGCTGGAAACCGCCGACCCGCGCGGCGATTTCGCCTCCAGCCGGATGCTCGGGCTGGCGGGCAGCCTGCTCGCCCTGGCCCTGCTGGCCTCCGTCGTGGCCCTGGTCTGGTACCAGTTCCGCGAAGACCGTTCCAGGGCGCTGGAGCGTCACGAACTGCTGGCGCGCGTGCTGGAAGACCATGCCACGCGCGTGATCGATGGCGCCGGCCAGGCGACCTCGGCCCTGGCCGATCTGCTGCTGCGCGATGACGGCATGGCGCCGGCCGAGCTGGCCAGCGCAGTGCGCCAGACCCTGGCCAACCAGTCAGGGCTGCGGGCGCTGGCGGTGCTGGATGGCGAAGGAAGCGTGCTGGCCGGCGCCGGTACGGTGGACAGCGGCACACGCGTCGATCTGCGCCAGCTGGGGCTGCTGCCCGCGGCGGGCAAGGTGGAGCTGCGGCCCTACCTGGCCGGTCGCGGCCTGCCGCTGGTGGGCACGCCAACGTCGGGGCCGCAGGGCCTGGGTGTGATGCCGGTGCTGCAGCTGGTGCAGCGCGGTGATCGTCCCGCCTGGCTGGTGGTGGCCCTGCTGAACCCGGACCTCTTCGCCAACTTCCAGGAGCAGACGCTGCGCGACACGCGGCGCTCGGCAGCGCTGATCGATTTCGACGGCCAGGTTCTCGCTGCCACGCACAGCTCCGGCCTGCAGGCCCAGCAGCGCTTGATGGATCTGGTGCCACTGCAGCGCTACCTGCCCGGCCGCGAGCAGGGATCGTGGATCGGCCCGGGCTTGCGCATGGGCGAGCGGCTCGCCGCGTTCCGCGCGCTGCGCCAGCATGCCCTGTTCGTGATGGTGGACATCGACCATGCGGCGGTGACCAGCGCCACGGTGGAGCGGGTGCGCTGGTTCGTGGTGGCCGGCGTGAGTGCTGCGCTGCTGATCGTGCTGCTGTCCCTGGCGGCGGCACGCGCGCAGCGCGCACGCGAACAGTCGCGTCTGGCGCTGGATGCGGCGCAGGCGGCGCTGGCGGCACGGGCTCGCGAGCTGGATGGCGTGTTTGCCAGCGTGCGCGAGCTGCTGTTCCGCACCGATGCCCGGGGCCTGCTGGAGCTGATGAACGCCGGCTGGGCGCGTGCCCACGCGCTGCCGCTGGCGCAGGCGCTGGGCCGGCCGCTGGAGCAGCTGGTGGCGCCCGCCTCGCGCGAACTGGTGGCTTCGCTGTTCGTGGCCGATGCCCAGGGCCTGGCCAAGCGCGCGGAGGTCGCCATGGTCGACGCCGATGGCCAGACCCGCCTGCTGGAGATGACGGTCGTGCCGCTCTTCGAGCGCGGCCATCTGCTGGGCTTTGCCGGCAGCGCGGTGGACATGACCGAGTTGCTCTCCACGCAGCGCCAGCTGCGCGCGCAGCTGGCCTTCAACGGCTCCTTGATCGAGAGCAATCCGCTGCCCATGGTGGTGCTGGACACGATGAACCGCTACGTGCGGGTCAACCGCGCCTGGGAGAGCTTCACCGGGCGCTCGCGCGACCGGGTGGTGGGCACGCTGGCTTCGCTGGCGCATGCGCCGGATCTCGCCCGGCTGCATGACCAGAGGGATCGGCAGCTCATGAGCGAGGGTGGCGAGGCGCACTACGAGGCCCAGGCGCTGCGCGCCGATGGCCAGCTGCGCGACATCTCCATCTCCAAGGCGGTGATCGTGGGGCCGGAGGGCAAGCCGCAGGGCATTCTGGGCGCCTTCATGGATGTGAGCCAGTTCCGGGAGGCCGAGCGGGCCACGCGCGAGGCGCGCGACATGGCCGAGCGGGCGTCCAAGGCCAAGTCGGCCTTCATCGCCAATGTCAGCCATGAACTGCGCACGCCGCTGCAGGCGATCCTGGGGTTCTCCGATCTGGGCTCGCGCCGCGCCCTGCTGAGCCCGCGAGACATCGAGCTGTTCCAGGAGATCCACCGTGCCGGTGATCGCATGCTGGTGCTGGTGAACGAGCTGCTGGATTTGTCCCGGCTCGATCGCCCGGGCTTCAGCCTGCAGACGACGCCGCAGGATCTGGTGGCGCTGTTGCGCGAGGTGGTGGCCGAGCTCGCGCCGCTGGCCGCTGCGCGCGGACTGAGGCTGCCGCTGGCGCTGCCGCCGCAGCCGACCTGGCTGACCGTGGACGGCGGGCGGCTGCAGCAGGTGATGCGCAACCTGCTGGCCAATGCGATCCGGCTGTCGCCGTATGGCGCCCGCATCGAGCTGAGCCTTGAGGTCCTGCCCGAACAGGTCGAACTGCGGGTGGCTGACGAAGGCCCCGGCCTGCACCCGGACGAGCTGGAATCCATCTTCGAGCCCTTCGTGCAGTCATCGCGCCCGCTGGCGGCGCTGCAGGGCACCGGGCTGGGCCTGGCGATTGCGCGCAGCATCGTGCGGGCGCACGGCGGGCAGATCCTGGCGGCCAACCGTTCGGCCGCGCCCCGCGGCGAACCGGGCGCGCCTGGAGCCGTATTCACCGTGATCCTGCCGCGGGCACCGCAGGCGTCGGCCGCCGCCAGCCCGCAGCCCGCCCCCGACCTTTGAGACCTTTGCAGGCCCGACACGGGTTCATCAGCTGGGCTGCCGGTTCGCGGACCGGATTGGCATCTTCACCGGTTACAAATGATAGAAATACTATTTATGGGTGTGATTATTCACGCGCCAAAGGGCCGTCTCCGTGCGCGATCAAGGGTCTTTGTGTCGTCCGACGGCCACGGCCTCAGCGTCAGCCTCAGCCCGTCGGCTCATCCCGGGTCGGCGCCAGCACCAGCGTGAGCAGCGGCACCAGCCACTGATCACAGCGCAAGGCTGCGAGATAGGGCTCCGCCGTCTGCTGGCGTGACCGCACCATCAGGCCGCTGACCTGGGCCCGCAGCAGCCGGCCTTCGATCTGTGTGCGCGTGGCCAGCCGGCCCAGCGCCTGCCCCTGGGCATCGACGATCAGCCGATCGGCGAGCCAGACCTCGGCGCCCACGGCCAGTTGCTGCAGGCGCGCGTGCAGCGGATCGTCCGGTGCGTGACGGCCGGCCCAGCCCAGATCCACGTCCGCCGGGCCCAGCGGCAGCCAGCGACGGTCGAGCTCGGGCCGTCGTGGCGGGGGCGGCACCTGCCGCGCCAGCACGGCGTCCAGCGTGTCCAGTTCGGCCAGGTGCGGGTTGTGGCCCGTGGCCGGCTGCAGCAGCGTCAGCGTGCGGCGCGCGCGTGTCATCGCCACGTACAGCAGGCGCCGCTCGTCGGCGCCCGTGCCCTGCCAGTCGCGGCAGTCCATGATCAGCACATGATCGAACTCCAGGCCTTTGGCGCCATGGGCGCTCATCAGCTTGATCGCTTGAGGTGTGCCGTCGCGCCGCAGCTCGGCGGCGGACTCGTACAGCGCGTCCAGCAGCAGCGCGCCGCTCATGCGGCGCCCTTCGCTGCTGGCGAGCTGATCGTCCAGCGCGCGCGAGAGCTCCTCCCAGAACGGATCCAGCGGCTCGGCACGCTGGCGCTGGCGCAGCCAGCGCGCCGCGGCGTCGAGTCGCAGCAGCCGGTCGTGGCGGCGGCGCAGCAGGCGGGCCAGCACCACGCCCTGGCGTGAACGCATCAGCGGCACGCGCCCCGCCGCTTCTTCGCGCGTCTGCAGCTCGCAGCGCCAGCCGCGCAGTTCCAGCAGCGCGCGCAGCGGCTCCAGCGTGCGGTGCGTGCGCGCCAGCACGGCGATGCGGCCCGGCTGCAGCGTGGGGTCGGCCTGCAGCAGCTGCTCGATCTCGGCCCCCGCCACCTGGGCCTGGCGGTTGGCATCCGCCGCGGTGGTGAGAAGTTTGACACGTCCCTGGCCGAGCGGATCGCGCTGCGCCCAGGGGCCACCGGCGGGCTCTTCGAGCCGCCGCGCATCGATGCGGATGGGGTGGTCCACCTTCATGCGGCCGGGGTCCCCCTGGATCACGTGGCCGGCCGCCGTGATGATGTGCTGCGTGGAGCGGAAGTTCTCGACCAGGTAGGTCAGCTCGCCGCCATAGTCTTCCTGGAAGCGCCGGATGAATTCGACGCTGGCGCCCTTGAAGCTGTAGATGTTCTGGTCATCGTCGCCCACCGCCATGATGCTCAGGCGCGCGTCCGGATCGGCACGCCGACGGCCGGCGAGCGCGCTGACCAGCGCGTACTGCAGCGCGTCGATGTCCTGGTACTCGTCCACGAAGATGTATTCGTAGCCCTGCAGCAGCCGGTCGCGCAGTTCGTCGGCTTCGCTGAGGCCTTCACCATGACCTTCCAGCAGCCGGATCGCATCGCGGATCATCTGCTCGAAGTCGATTTCGGTCGAGTGCAGATCGGCCGCCGCGAGGCTGGTGCCGGTCAGCCGCAGGGCCATCGCGTGGTAGGTCAGCACGGCCACGCCGCGCGCTTCTTCGCCGATCAGATCGGCCAGCCGGCGGCGCAGCTGCAGCGCGGCCGAGCGGTTGAAGGCCAGCGCGATGATGTGCGCCGGTGCCACGCGCCGCACGCGCACCAGGTAGGCGATGCGGTGCACGATCACGCGCGTCTTGCCCGATCCCGGTCCGGCCAGCACCAGGTGGTTGCCGACCTCGGGTTTCTCCACCAGCGCTTCCTGCACCGGATGGCCCAGCTGATCGACGATGCGGCGGAAGGATTCTTCCGTGGTCGCCAGCTCCAGCAGGTCGCTGCGGCCCCTGAAGAACTCGCGCACGAAGGTCTTGCGCGGCCAGCTGAAGTAGGCATCCACCAGGCGCTGTGCGGCTGCACCGTCGCTCGCGCCGAGCTTGGCGTATTCGTGCATCACATGGGTCTGCAGCGTGCGCTCGCGGTAGAACTCCTTGAGCGGCTCGAAATCCTCCCTGGCGAAGCGGCGGCGACGCGCCGCGGCCTGCAGGCGCAGCGTCATCGCCGGGCGGAAGACGCTGCGCCCCTTGTCCAGCTCCAGCACGCGGTTGCGATCCAGGTAGAGCAGGCTGTGCTCCATCGCGATGGCCGGCTCCTTCAGCGTCTGCGCCAGGTCCAGGTCGTCCTCGATGGCCCGCAGCAGATCGCGTGCCTTGCACTCCACGACGTGGTTGCCGCCCCGGGCGCCCTCGCGCACCTCGGCCAGCAGCCGGTGCAGCACCACGGCGGCGGCGGCACGGCGGCGCTCGCAGATGGCACGGATCTGCGACCAAGGCCGCAGCAGCGACACGCGCAGCGCATCGCGCCCGGCAGAACGCAGGCTGAGCATGCTGCGCTTTTCGCTGCCCGAGCCGAAGCTTTCGGCCAAGGCGCCCAGGCAGTCGCGCAGGGTCTGCGGGTTGACCGCGTCGGTCGGCGCCGCATCGTGCCGGTCCGGATCCAGGCGCAGGCGGATCTCGGTACAGACGGCCGGGATGCTCAGGTGCATGGCCTCGTCGCCCACCTCGGCATCCGGCGCCGCTTCGCTCAGGATCTCCAGCAGCGTCCGCTCAAGACGGTCCAGTTCGGTCAAGCGCTTGTCGGCCGGACGTGGCACGCCCTTGCTCAGCCGCACGCTCAGGCCCAGGTCGTTGGCCAGGATGCCCAGCTGCTCCAGCTGGTGCAGGATGCGAAAACAATCCGCGGGCTCGATGCCGGCGTCGAGCATCAGCTCGTCGGTGCTGATGCCTTCCGGATCCTGGTTCTGGAAGAGGCTGGTCACCACGGCGACAAACTGGCGGCGACGCTGCGCGGGCAGCTCGGCAGCGTCGATGCGCGCCAGCGCCTGCGGCAGCGAAGCCACGCGCAGGCTGGCCGGGAAGACACGGGTCGCGTTTTCGTCGCGCTGCAAGAACCCGGCGCGCTCCAGCCAGGCCACCGCGGTGGTGACCTTGGTCGTGGCATCCGGGCGTTCGATGTCGATGTTGGCGCCTTCGCTGTCCAGCAGCAGTTCCTTGGCGCTGACCACGATCTCGTCGCTGCGCAGCCGCCGTGCGCGCTGGCGGATGGCGCGCAGCAGGGCCGAGAAGTCCTTTGGCGTGAGCTGTGAGACCGAGCCCATGCGGAACTGCGTTTCCACATCCTGCGCATCGAAGAGCAGCACGCAGCGCGCGGCCTGGCCGTCGCGCCCCGCGCGGCCGGCCTCCTGCAGGTAGTTCTCCAGCGAGCCGGGAATGTCGGCATGGATGACGACGCGGATGTCGGGCTTGTCCACGCCCATGCCGAAGGCGTTGGTCGCGGCGATGACGTTCAGCTCGCCGTTCAGGAAGCTGTTCTGGATGGATTTCTTCTCGTCAGCGACCAGCCCGCCATGAAAGCAGCCGGCCGCCCAGCCGGCGGTCTTCAGAAATTCCGCCGTTTCTTCGGCGTCGCGGCGCCGGGCGCAGAAGACCACGGCGGCGCCGCCGTCCTTCAGCTCTTCCTTCAGGATCTCCACGATGCGTGCGGCCTTGTCCGGCCTAGGCGTCGGGAAGACCGTATAACTGAGGTTGTCGCGTTGATGCCCACCCAGGAACGGCTCAAGCTCGATGCCCAGCCCCTGCAGGAAGTGCTGGCGCAGGTCTTCGATGACATCGGGCTTGGCGGTGGCGGTGAAGCAGGCCACGGGCGCAGGCCGCGCATTCATGTGCTCGCGGATGAAGCGCGAGACGTAGAGGTAATCGGTGCGAAAGTCATGGCCCCACTTCGAGAGGCAGTGGGCTTCGTCGAAGACCCAGCAGGCGATCTCGCGGTGGGTCAGCGCTTCGGTGAAGCTGCGGCTGCGAAACTGCTCGGGCGAGACCAGCACGATGCCGGCATCGCCCAGGCGCAGCTTGTCCAGCGCCGCGCGGCGCTCCAGCGGCGTGAGCAAGCCGCTGATGGCCACGGCGCAGCTCACGCCCGCGGCCAGGAGGTTGTCGAGCTGATCCTTCATCAGCGACTGCAGCGGCGAGATGATCACCGTCAGCCGACCCGCGCGCTCGTAGTGGACCAGGGCCGGCAGCTGGTAGGCGATGGACTTGCCGCCCCCCGTGGGCAGCACGGCCAGCAGGCTGCGGCCCGCCAGCCCCGCCTGCACGATGGCCCGCTGCATCGAGCTGCCATCGGCGTGCGCCGGCCGTGCGCGGAAGCGGTCCTTCTGGAAGTGGCGCTCCAGCAGCCGTTCCGGGTTGTGCTGCAGCTGGCAGTAGGCGCAGCCCGGCCGCCCGCAATCCTGCTCGCGCAGCTGGTGGATGCGCAGCCGCGCCTCGGGCAGCGCATGGTGAACCCATAACGGCAGAACCGAGTTGCCGCCGGCCACGCGCACCCAGCCCAGCCCATAGGCCAGGCTCTGGCGGAAGGCCGGCTCGGCCATGGCCATCGGCTGCAGCAGCGCTTCCAGCCCGGTGCCGCAGACCAGCGCCCCCAGGCGCGAACGGATGCGCTGCACGGTCTGCGCCGCATCCGGCGGCGGCAGGCCGCGGATGCGTGCCAGCAGCGCCTGCAGCGGCGCATCGTCGGCCATCAGCCCGTGCAGGATGGCCAGCCAGTCGGGATCCTGCGCCTGGAAATCCGCGAACGCCTGCTGCTCGTCAGCCAGCAGCTCCAGCGCGGCACGCGCATCGCGCTCGGGGTCGTTGCGCGCATCGGAGAGCAGCTTGTAGCCCTTGATGAGCCGGTGGTAGGGGTTGTTCGGGAAGGCCAGCGCAGACCATTCCAGCGTGTCGATCATCGGCAGCTCGAGCAGCTGCAGGCCGGGCAGCTGACGGCGCAGATGCACGGCATCGTGCCGGCGCAGGTTGTGGCCGACCAGCAGCTCGCAGCCCTGTGCAAAGGCATCCAGGCGCTGGCTCAGTTCCGGCGTGGGCGTGCGCCCCACAGCCAGCGTGAGCCCTTCACCGCTGTCGCTGCGCACGAGGCCGATCTTGAAGATGCGGTCGTGATCGGCCGGGTTGGTCTCGATGTCGATGCAGACCGCACGCAGCCCGCCCAGCCGCTGGCGCGCCAGCGGGCCTGGAAGGGTGTCTGCCTCGGTGATCACGGGTTCGAGGGCCTGTGCGGCGGTGGCTGCGATGCTAGCTGGCGCCGGCCATCGGGCACGGCACGCGCTTGTCCCCGGCCAAGGCCCTGTCACGGCAGCGTCGCTGGCTGGCGCGCATGATGCGGCTGGTCGCGCCGTCACCGGCCCGATCAGCCTTTACCAACCGCGGTTCCGTCATGACCCCCGTCACCCTGATCCAGCTTTCCGATCCCCACATCGTGACCCGCGGCCAGCTGGCCATGGGGCGTGTCGATACCGCGGCGCTGCTGAGAATGGCCGTGCAGACGGTGCAGCGCCTGCAGCCCGCGCCGCTGGCGGTCTTGCTCAGCGGCGATCTGGTGGATCGTGGCACCTCAGAAGAGTACGAGCACCTGCGCGAGCTGCTGGCGCCGCTGCCGGCGCCGGTCTACCTGCTGCCTGGCAACCACGATGATGCCGCCACGCTGCGCGCCGCCTTTCCCGAGCATGCCTACCTGCAGCCGCCCGCCACCGAGCCCGGGCCCGCCGCCGAGGCTGTGCTTTACGCGGTGGATCTGGGCTCGCTGCGCCTGGTGGGCGTGGATTCCACCGTGCCGCGCCGCTCGCACGGGCGGCTGGATGCTGAGCGGCTGGCCTGGCTGGACCGCACGCTGGCCCAGGTTCCCGGCCAGCCCACGCTGGTCGCGCTGCACCACCCGCCCTTCGACACCGGGCTCGCGGCGATGGATGCGATGTCGCTGCGGGAAGGGCGTGAAGGGCTGGCTGAAGTCATCGCCCGGCATCCGCAGGTGCAGCGTGTGCTGTGCGGCCATGTCCACCGCGCCTGCGTGCGTCGCTGGGCCGGCACCCTCGTGGCCACCGCGCCGTCCACGGCCCACCAGATTCCGCTGGATCAACGCGCGGACGCTGAACTGACCTGGAGCCTGGAGCCGCCAGGCTTCCTGGTGCACAGCCTGATCGGAGGCGAACTGGTGACCCAGGTCCAGGTCAGCAGCCCCCCGCTGGAGGCGCAGGCCTTCGAGTGAGGCCCCGCAGCCGCGCTGGGCCGGGCGGCGCCAGGCCATCAGATGCGCTGCGCGATCGCCTGTCCCATCTCGGTCGTGGAGGCGCTGCCGCCCAGATCCCGGGTGCGCGGGCCTTCGGTGATCACGGCTTCGATGGCTTGCAGGATGGCATCGTGCGCCGCGCGCTGGCCGAGAAAGTCCAGCATCATCGCAGCCGACCAGATCATGGCGACCGGGTTGGCGATGTTCTGGCCGGCGATGTCCGGTGCCGAGCCGTGGACCGGCTCGAAGAGCGAAGGGAAGCGCCGCTCCGGGTTGAGGTTGGCGCTGGGGGCGATGCCGATCGTGCCCGTGCAGGCCGGCCCCAGATCGGACAGGATGTCGCCGAAGAGGTTGGTTGCCGCCACCACGTCGAAGCGCTGCGGCTGCAGCACGAAGCGCGCGGCCAGGATGTCGATGTGCTGCTTGTCCCAGCTCACGTCCGGGAATCGCGCAGCCGCCTCGGCCGCACGCGCGTCCCACCAGGGCATGGAGATCGCGATGCCGTTGCTCTTGGTGGCCACCGTCACGTGCTTGCGTGCGCGGCTGCGCGCCAGGTTGAAGGCGTAGTTCAGCAGCCGCTCGCTGCCGTGGCGGGTGAAGACGCTTTCCTGCAGCACAAACTCGCGCTCGGTGCCGCCGAACATCACGCCGCCCACCGAGCTGTACTCGCCCTCGGTGTTCTCGCGCACGATGAGCATGTCGATGTCGCCCGGCTGCCGGCCCGCCAGCGGGCAGGGCACGCCGGCAAACAGGCGTGCCGGGCGCAGGTTGATGTACTGGTCGAATTCGCGGCGGAATTTCAGCAGGCTGCCCCACAGCGAGATGTGATCCGGCACGCTGGCCGGCCAGCCCACGGCGCCGAACAGCAGCGCATCCATGCCGGCGAGCTGCTGTTTCCAATCGTCAGGCATCATCGTGCCGGTCTTCAGGTACCAGTCGCAGCTGGCCCAGGCCACAGGGTGCAGTTCCAGCCCGAAGCCGAAGCGTCGCGACGCCGCCTGCAGCGCGCGCACGCCCTCGGGCATGACTTCGGTTCCGATGCCATCCCCGGGGATGACGGCGATCTTCAGCGTGGGTGTCTGGCTCATGCCGGGCAGGATAGCGCGGCGGCGCGCAACTCGTCGGGGCTCAGGTGACGGCCTTGCGCGCCAGGAAGGCTGGCTGGTTCCATTCGCCGCTGCTCATCACCGCCTTCAGTGTGGCCACGGCGTCCCAGATGTCGACATGGCGCACATACAGCCCGGCAAAGCCGAAGCGCAGGATGTCGGGGGCGCGGAAGTCGCCGATCACGCCGCGCGCGATCAAGGCCTGCATGATCGCGTAGCCCTGCGGATGGGTGAGCGAGACCTGGCTGCCGCGCTGCGCCGCCTCGCGCGGGCTGGCCAGGCCGAAGCCGTGGCCGGCCAGTTCCTGGTCGACCAGCGCGATGAAGGCGTCGCCCAGCTCGCTGCCCTTGTGGCGCAGCTGCGCCATGTCCACATCGGCAAAGACGCCCAGCGCTTCCTCCAGCGCGATCAGCGACAGCTGCGGCGCCGTGCCCACCAGCATGCGGTCGATGCCGGGGTGCGGTGTGTAGCCGTGCGTGAAGGCAAAGGGCTGCGCGTGGCCGTGCCAGCCGGCCAGCGGCTGCTGCACCGCCGGCAGATGGCGCTCCGCGACAAATACGAAGGCCGGTGCACCCGGACCGCCATTGAGGTATTTGTAGCCACAGCCCACGGCAAAGTCGGCCTCGCAGGCGCGCAGCTGCACCGGCAGCGTGCCGGCGCTGTGCGCCAGATCCCAGGCGGTCAAACCGCCCACCGCATGAGCAGCGCGGGTGATGCGTGCCATGTCGTGCACACGCCCGGTCTTGTAGTTCACCTGGGTGAGCGTGACCACGGCCAGCCGATCCCCCGCCCGGGCGATCTCGGCCTCCACGTCCTCGGGCTCCACGCAGAGCAGCTCGCCGCCCATCAGATCGGCCACCGATTGCGCGACGTACATGTCGGTGGGGAAGTTGCCGAGTTCGCCCAGGATGAGCCGCCGGCCCGGGCGCAGCCGCATGGCCGACACCAGCACCTTGAAGAGGTTGACCGAGGTGGAATCGCAGGCCACCACCTCCTGGGGCGCGGCGCCCACCAGGCGGGCGATGGCCGCCCCCACGCGCTGCGGCGCCGGGTACCAACCGGCCTCGTTCCACGAGCGGATCAGGCCCTGGCCCCACTCATCGCGCACGGCACGCTCCAGGCGGGCCGGCACGCTGGCCACCAGCGCGCCCAGCGAATTGCCATCCAGGTAGATCACGCCTTCAGGCAGCGCAAAGCAGGCGCGTTTGGCGGCCAGCAGATCGTCGCGGTCCCGCTGTTCCAGCGTGGCACGGGTCCAGGGCAGGGTCATTGCAGCAGTCATGGCGTCCAGCGGGGTGGCGGTTCGAGAGCCTACCTGTTCAACGGGGCGCCAGCAGCACCTGTGTGGCATCGCCCAGCCGCGTGCCGGGTTCGGCAAGATCAAGGATCAGGTCGAAGTGGTTGCGGCCCGGGACCTCGAAGCTTCGCACCTCGGCACCCGCGTCCGCCAGTGCCAGGGCAAAGTGCCGGCTCTGCGCCTTGAAGGCCTCGGTCTCGACTTCGCCCCAGCACAGCAGCGCGCGCGGAAAGCCGGCCAGCGGCTGGTGCAGCGGGCTGCAGGCGCGCGCCTGCGTCTCATCGAGCTGCAGCGCCTCGTTGATCGAGGTGCCCAGCAAGGGTGACAGAT
Source organism: Rubrivivax sp. (assembly GCA_016790225.1). Next base: position 35,683 of record JAEUOZ010000006.1, on the reverse strand, counting down.
CGTAGAGGCCGGACGCCAGCACCAGGGCGCGCGGCGGCGGCACGGGGCCGGCTTCATCCTGCGTGCCCAGGCCCACGCAGGCCGCCAGGTGCGCACCGGCCGAACTGCCCGCCACCACCACGCGCGAGGCGTCAATGCCTTGCCACGGTGCCTGCCGCATCAGCCACGCAAAGGCCTGCCGGCACTCCTGGATGATGCCGGCCACGGTGGCCAGCGGGGCCAGCGTGTAGTCGATCGCGGCAAAGGCCTGACCCGCTTCGATGCAGCGCGCGGCCGCGAACAGCGAATCGGCCGCCGACAGCTCCTGCCAGTAGCCGCCGTGGATGAAGACCAGCAGCCCGCAGCCGGCGCCGGCGCGATCGGCGGGTGGCGGCGGCAGACACAGCTGGATGCGCTGAGCGGGCGCCGACCCGTAGCGGGCGCTGATCCAGCGCCCGCCCAGCTGCTGCGCGCGATCATGAGCCTGCGCACTGCCCTGCGCATAGGCGTGCAGGAAGGGCTGGTAGTCGCCGCCGATGCAGGAGCTGGGCGAATAGGCGCGCTCGCGATCTGCAGCGGCGGCGGGGTGGAGCTCCAGGATGTTCAACGCGTGACCACAGGGGCGATGAGACAAGGCAGGCGGCCTTCATGCCGGCGGCACCGGCAGCCGCTGAAGAGGCTACCACCGGCGCGAGACAAGTTCAATGAAGCGGCCCGGCGCGTGCTCAGGCCGTGGTCGAATCGCGTCTCCGCCAGCTTGAACGAGGCCGCCATGCACCTCAGCCAGACCACACCGATCCTGCGCAGCTTCGACGAAGCCAAGGCGCGCGAGTTCTATCTGCAGTTTCTGGGTTTTGAAGTCGTGTTCGAGCACCGCTTCGACAACAGCGGCCCGCTGTACATGGGCATCCGCCGCGGCGACTGCATGCTGCACCTGTCGGAACACCATGGCGACGCCACGCCCGGCGCGGCGATGCGCATCGCGGTGAGCGACATCGATGCCTTTGCGGCCGAACTGGCAGCCAAGGATTACCGCCACGGCCGGCCGCACCTCCAGGACACGCCCTGGAACACGCGCGACATGACGCTGAGCGATCCTTTCGGCAACCACCTCACCTTCACGACGGCCATCAGCACCTGACGCGCCGGGTGCCGGGCCCTGGGCCCAGGCCCGACGCGTCGGCGTGGCGGTCAGCCGGCTGACTTGCGGCCGGGCGATTTGCGGGGCACAGCCTTTGCGGCGGTGGCCTTGGGCGTTGCCTTGGCGGGAGCCTTGGCCGCGGCCTTTGCGGGGGCGGACTGCTTTGCCGGCGCCTTGGCCGCCGCGCCGGCCTTCGGGGGCGCGGCTTTTTTGACTGCGGCCTTCTTCGCCGTCGGCGACTTTGGCGATGCAGCGGTCTTCTTCGCAGCGGCCTTCTTCGCTGGCGGCGCCTTCGCTGCAGGCGCCTTCGCGGCCGTCTTCCGGGGTGCCGCCTTCTTCGCGGCGGTCTTCTTCGCCGGCGCTTGCTCGGCGGGCGGTTCGTGGTGGGGTTCGTCGCCGGACTCCACATAGGTCAGCGCAGGCAACGCGCTGCGGGCGCCGCGGGAGCGAGGGGCCGTGGGGTCGCTCATCGCCAGCGCAGCGTCCCGTGAGATCAAGGGGTAGCTGGTCGGTTTGCCGTTGGCATCGAACTGCGCCACGCGGATCTCGCCGCGGTTGGCGCCAGCCTTGTGCGACACATGCACCCACTTGGATTGCGCGCTGCGCGCCTCGAAGATGACCTGGTCGAAGGGCAGGCCCAGCCGGATGACGGTCTTGAACAGTTCCAGTACCGAGACCGTGCTGGGCTGCAGATCGGCCGCCTGGCCCAGCGAGTGCTGGCTGGTGCTGCTGGAGCCCGGAATGGCGGCGTTCAGCTGCGGGCTGCGGAAACCCGAGCTCACCTTGATCGGCGCGCCGACCGCCTCGCGCAGCGGATCGAGCACCGCATTGGCCAGGTTCCGCAGGTGTTGCAGCTGCTGTGCATCGGGCTCGTTGGGGATGCCCTTCTGGCGCGCAGTGTCAGAAGCCGTCATTTCCGCCAGCGAAAAGAAGCGCGATAGGTTCATGGCAAGGCTCTCCTCCAAAGGGGGGCCAGCGTAGCGCCGGGCGGCGTGGCGGACAAGTGGGTCTGCCCCAAGGCTTCTCCACCCGATGGATGACGCGGCGCCGCGCTGCGATGATGTCTCACCCCCGATTCGGCTCCACCGTCCTGCCACGCTGCTGCTTCTTGTGTGCACGTGCCCCGGCGATGTCCGCGACCGCCCCCAGAACATGACCCGCGACACCGATCCCTGCCCCTGTGGCCGCCCGCTGCGGCTGGGCGACTGCTGCGCGCGCTGGCATGTCGGCGCCCTGCACCTGCAGGCGCCTGACGCCGAGAGCCTGATGCGATCGCGCTACAGCGCCTATGTGCTGCTTCGCGGCGACTACCTGCGCGACACCTGGCATGCCAGCACGCGGCCGGCTGAGCCGCCGAGCTTCGAGCCGGGGCTGCGTTGGCTGGGTTTGGAGGTCAGGCAGGTGCTGACGGCGAGCCCGACCGAGGCCACGGTCGAATTTGTCGCCCGCAGCAAGCTCGGCGGCCGCGCGCACCGTCTTCACGAGACCAGCCGTTTTCTGCGCGAGGCGGGGCGCTGGTTCTATGTGGAGGGGCAGCTGCGCTGAAGATCTCCGCAGGCCGGCGACCCTTTGACCCGGGTCTTCGCCGCGATCAGTCGCCGGCCGCCACCACGCCGTCGGCCACCAGGGCGTCGATCGCCGCAGTGTCATACCCCAGGCTGGCCAGCAGTTCGCGCGAGTGTTCGCCCAGCGAAGGCGGGGGCAGGCGCACGGGCATGCGTTGGCCGGAGAGGGACAGCGGGATCAGCGGCACGCGGGTCTGCACGGCGCTCCTCGCGCCGCTGGCATCGGCGGGTACGGTCAGCGGCGCCAGACCGCCGGTGGCCATCAGGTGTTCGTCCTTGAACAGATCCTGCGGGCGGGTGATCGGCGCGTAGGGCAGGCCGATGCGTTCGAAGCGCTGCGCCAGCTCTGCAGCAGGGTGGCCGGCAAAGCGTTCGCGCAGCTGCGGCAGCATCCACTCGCGGCTGCGCACGCGGTCGTTGTTGCTGGCCAGGCGCGTATCGGCCTTCAGGTCGGCGAAGCCGAATTCCTCGCACATCAGCGCCCACTGCGTATCGCTCACCGCGGCCAGAAAGATCTGCTCGCCGTCCTTCACGGTGAAGACGTCGTAGACGGCCCAGGCGCTGATGCGGCTGGGCATCGGTGCGGCGGGTTTGCCGGTCAGCGCAAACTGCATCATGTGCTGCGCCACCAGCAGCACGTTGTTCTCGAACAGCGCGCTCTGCACTTCCTGGCCGCGGCCGGTGAGGTGCCTCTGCTGCAGCGCGGCCAGCACGCCGATGGCGGCAAACATGCCGCCCATGATGTCGTTGACGCTGGAGCCGGCGCGCAGCGGCCGGCCTTCGGGGCCGGTCATGTAGGCCAGCCCGCCCATCATCTGCACCACCTCGTCCAGCGCGGTGCGGTGCTCGTAGGGGCCGGGCATGAAGCCCTTGAGCGACACGCAGATCAGGCGCGGGTTCAGGGCCATCAGCCGCGCGTTGGAAAGGCCCAGCCGGTCCATGGTGCCGGCCTTGAAGTTCTCGCTGAAGACATCGGCGCTGGCGATGAGCTTGAGCACCACCTCCAGGCCGCGCGGATCCTTGGTGTCCACCGCCAGGCTCTTCTTGTTGCGGTTGAAGACCGCAAAGAAGCCCGCGCCGCTGCCCAGCAGCTTGCGCGTGTTGTCGCCCGCCACGGGCTCGACCTTGATGACCTCGGCGCCCAGATCGGCCAGCACCATGCCGCAGCTGGGGCCCATCACCATGTGCGTGAACTCGACCATGCGCAAGCCGGCCAGCGGCAGCGCGGCGAGCCCGGGCGCCGCGTCGCTTGCGGCAGCAGCCGTCGGCTGTTTTGGAGCGTCAGACATGGACACCTCCCGTGGTGCTGCGCCAGCCCTTGGGCAGGCCGGCCAGCGGCGTCATGCCGTAGATCGGCTCACCCGGCAAGCCGGCCGCCAGCGGATCGCGCGCCGCCATCAATCGCGCCAGATCGACGCCGGTGGTGATGCCCATGGCCTCGAACATGAAGACCAGGTCTTCGGTCACCACATTGCCGGAGGCGCCGGGCGCGTAGGGGCAGCCACCCAGGCCGCCCAGGGAACTGTCGAAGGTGCGCACGCCCGCGTCCCAGGCCGCCAGGCAGTTGGCCAGGCCCAGGCCGCGCGTGTTGTGCAGGTGCGCGGCGCCGGTCTTGCCGCCGATGGCCGAGAAGCAGCGCTGGAACAGCCGCCGCACCTGCGCCGGGTTGGCCATGCCGGTGGTGTCCGACAGGCCCACGTCGTCCACCCCCGCTTCGGCCAGGGCTTCGGCCAGGCGGATCACCGCGTCTTCGCTGACCTCGCCCTGCAGCGTGCAGCCGAAGGCCGTGGACACGCCGGCCTCGATGCCCACGGCGGGCGCCGTGGCGTTGCGCAGCGCGACGATCTCGCGCACCTCGTCCACCATCTGCGCCGGTGTCTTGCGGACATTGGCCAGCGAGTGCGCCTCGCTGGCGCTGACTGGCAGCGTGATCTTGTGGACACCGGCCGCCAGCGCCGCTTCCGCGCCGCGCCGGTTGGGCACCAGGGCCATGACCGTCCAGCCCGGCAGGCCGATCGCATGGCGGATGACCTCGGCCGCATCGGCCATCTGCGGCAGCAGCCGTGCGGGCACGAAGGACGCCGCTTCCACCTCGCGCAGGCCGCTGGCGTGCAATGCGTCCAGCCAGGCGAGCTTGGCGGCCGTGGGCATGGTGGCCTTGACGCTCTGCAGCCCGTCGCGCGGGCCGACCTCGCTGATCAGGACCTCGGGCCGCGCCGCGGCCCCGGTAGTCGGTACGTTCATGTCGCGACGATAGCGCGTCGGCCCGATCAAGCCGAGGCTCAGGTTTCGATGCGCCGCACCGGAACGCCCAGATCGCGCCAGGCGGCCGGGTGGCAGGTGAAGATCAGCAGCTGGTGGCGCTGGCCGGCGTCGTACAGCACCTGCTGCATGCAGCCCACGCGCTCTTCGTCGCTGTGCACCAGGGCATCGTCCAGGACCAGCAGCGTGGGCCGTCCGGCCTCGCGCAGCAGATCGGCATAGGCCAGCCGAGCCACGATGCCCAACTGTTCACGCGCGCCGACACTCATCTCCTCGAAGCTGCCGGTCTCTTCGCGCCCGGCCAGCTGGCGCGTCAGGCGTCCAGGCGCCAGCTGCTCGTCCACCTCGATGTGCGCACCGGGAAACAGGATGCCCAGCGCGTGGTTCAGGTGCTTCTGCAGCGGCGCGCGCAGCCGCTGCGCCAGCGCCGCGCGCTTGTCGCGCAGCAGCTGCACCAGATGATCCAGGGCCTGTGCGCGCTGGGCCAGTTCCCGGCAGCGGCGCTGTGCGGTCTGGGCATCTCGCTGCAGCTCGGCCGCCTGTTCTTCCAGGCCGCTGGCGCCCTGGGCTTCCAGCGCGGCCTCCAGCGCGGCGATGTCCCGGGCGCGGCGCTGCTGTTCCTGCTCCAGCGCCTGGGCGCTGGCGCCGAGGCGCTCCACGTTCTGCTGCAGCAGCTGCAGGTTCAGGCCGGCCGACTGCTGCTGCAGTTGCTGGCTGGCCTGCTGCGCGCGCGCGTGCTGTGCCTGGGCCTCGGCCAGCGCCTGCGCGCTCGCGGCCTGCCGCGCGGCACGGGCCGGATCCTGCAGCAGCCGTGCCAGCGAGGCCAGCTCATCCTCGGCCGCCTTCGCCTGCGCACGCTCCCGGGCGGCGGCCACCCGGGCATCGTTGAGCCGCTGCGAGGCGGTTTCCACCGCGTTGCGGGCCTGCAGCTCCCGCTGCTCGGCCGCGGCAAGGTCTTCAGGGCTGATGCCCGCGGGCTCGACCGCAGCGGCGCCCCCGCCCAGCATCGTCCACTGCTGGCGCAGCCCGGCCAGTTCCTGCTCCAGCGCAGCCACGCCCCGGGGCGCCAGGCCTTGCAGCAGCTGGTGGCCCGCCTGGGCCTCGGCTTCGCGCTGCGTGTGTTGCTGGGCGCGTGTTTCCAGCTCGGCCAGGGTGCTGGCGCCCAATGGCCGCAGGCGATCGAGCAGTGCTGAACGCGAAGTCTCGACCTTCTGGCGCAAGTGGTCCATATCGGTGCCGCCTGGTCCGATGCTCAGCCGGCCCACGCCGGGGATGTCGATCTGCGTGTGTTGAAGCAGTGTGCGCCGGCTCTGGCCTTGCGCCTGCTGGCCCTGCACCGACACGGTGACGCCTGGCAGCAGATCCAGCTCCAGCGTGGTGGCCACAGCCTCCAGCTGGGCTTCCAGCCTGGACAACGCGGCCTGCGCCTTGCGCAGCTCGGCCAGGGTGCCCTGGGGCAAGGCCAGCGCCTGCACCTGGGCCAGCAGCGGCACCAGGCGGTCCTGGGCCTCCTGCGCGCGCGCCAGGGCCAGCGCAGCCGCTTCGCAGCGTACGCTGAGTTCGGCCGCCAGCTGCTGACGTCGCGCCTGTTCGGCCTGATCCCGGCCACGCGCCAGGGCAGCGCGGGCCTGCGCCTCGGCCTCCCGGGCCAGCGCCAGGCGCGTGTCCTGCTCGCGTTCGCGCGCGTCGGCGCTGGCCGCGGCCTCTCGGGCGGCCAGCAGGCGCGCCTCGCGCTGCGGCAGCGCCGCGGCTTCCGTGAGCATCGCGCCCAGCTGCGCGCTCAGGTTCAGCTGCTGCTGCTGCCACTGCTGCGCCTGCTGCTGCGCTTGCTGAAGCCGCTCGGCCAGGCCGCGCGCCTGGTCCAGCGCGCGCTGCGCGGCGGCCAGCTGCTCGCGCGTGTGCCGCACCGGCTGTTGCTGATCATCGCGGGCCTGTTCGCGGCGCAGCGTGGCCAGCCGGTCGACATCGCTGCGGTAGCGATCGATCGCCGCCTGGTGCTCGGCCAGGCGCTGCTGAAGCTCGCCGTGCAGCTTCAGCGCCTTTTCGTAGGCGCCGCGTGGCGCGCCGCCGCTGGGCGTGAGCAGCTCGTTGCGCTGCGCCTGCAGGGTCTGCAGCAGCGCATCCCCGCGCGTGGCCGCCAGTTCGCCGAAGGCGTGGCCCAGCGCCTGGCGCAGATGGTCTCGCGCATGGCCCACGGCGCCCGCGAGTTCATGCGATCGCGCCTGCTGCACCCACAGCAGCCCGGGAATGCCCCAGTGCTCGTCGGAGCTGGCGCCCTTGCCCGCGAAGCGAAAGCCCAGCAGCGCGGCCAGGTGATCTTCCGCCGCCTGGCCGTCCAGTGTCTGGCCGCCGATGCGCAGTTCACAGGCGCGCCGGCCGAGAAAGCGCTTGAGCAGGTGGGCCGGCTGGCCGTTCAGCTCAAAATCCAGTTCCACCGTGGGCGTGGCGGCGCTGTCGCCCCAAGGCCGCAGGTACTCCACCGAGCTGGAGCGGTGGCGCTCGAAGAAGGCCGCGCGGAGGGCTTCCACCAGCGTCGACTTGCCTGATTCGTTGGGGGCGGCGATGAGGTTGATCCCCTCGGTCAGATCGCGCAGCTCGAAGGGCGCCCGAAAGCGCTTGAACTGCTCCACCCGCAGCCGTCTGAGCTTCATGCTGCGCTCCCCGGCAAGGCTTCGCCGGCGGCCTGCTGCGCGGGTCCATCGGGCTGCAGCGCCTGCGCCAGGATCAGCAGCGCCTGGCGGGCCGGCTCGGCCTGCGGGCCCTGCAGCTGTTCGCGCAGGGTGGCCAGCGCATCGCCCACGAAGCCGTCGGCCTGCAGCGCATCGATGTCCTGCTGCGTGGGCAGCACCTGCAGCGCCTGCGCCTCGCAGACCAGCGCACGGACGCGGGCGCGGGCGGCCTCCAGCGCAGCCTGCAGGCGCCGGTAATCTGCCAGATCGCAGTGCCCCTGCCACTGCAGCTGCAGCACCTCGTGCGGCCGCAGGGCCTGCAGCGCCTGCAGGCAGAGCTCCACATCGCTGGCGACGGCAAAGCGCTGCTCCAGGGTGCGCCAGCGGTGCAGCCCGGTGGCCAGCACCTGCACCTGCGGCGCAGCGCCGGGGCCGGCGATGTCCACGCGCAGCGCCTGGCCTGAATCGTTGGCGCGAAAGCGATCGGTCTCCGGCGTGCCGGCATACCAGCTGCGCTCATCGACGGCGCGCGTGCCGTGCCAATCACCCAGGGCCAGATAGTCCAGGCGCGCGCGCCCGGCGCGATCAGCCGCGATCGGGTTGGCCGAATCGATGCCCTCGGCCAGGATGCCCTGCACGCAGCCGTGGGCCAGCCCGAGGCGCACATCGCCTTCGGCGCTGGGCGCGGCATCGAACCAGGCGGTCAGATCGGCGGCCGTGTGGCGCTGGGTCAGCGGCGCGGGCAGCACGGTGAGCTGCCCGGCCAGGCGCAGCGGCTGGGGCTGCAGCACACAGTGCACCTGCGGCGGCACCACGCCCAGGCGTGCCGCGCGGGACCACACGGATTCGGCCAGCGCGGCGTCGTGGTTGCCGGGCAGCAGCACCCAGGGCCCCTCGAAGCCCTGCATGGCCTGAAAGAGCCGGCGCAGCGTCTTGTCGGACACCGTCTGGCTGTCGAAGACGTCGCCCGCCACCAGCACCGCATGCACCTGGTCTTCACGCGCCAGCGCGGCCAGCCGCTCCACCACGCGAAAGCGCGCCTCGAACAGCGCCGCGGCGTCGTCAGGCTCGAAGGCCTGGAAGATGCGGCCGATCTGCCAGTCGGCCGTGTGCAGGAGGCGGATCATGCGTCGGTGGAAGGGCCTGCCCGGCAGGCGTTTGCGCTGCGGCATTGTGGCCGCGCGCCGCCGCTGCAGGCTGATCCCGCTGGACACGGGCGGCCGGTGCAGCTACGGTTGGCGACATGAGCCAGGTCTTCATCAGCTACGCCAGCGCGGATCGCACTCACGCACAGCGCCTGGCCCGGGCGCTGCAGCGCGAAGGCCTGAGCGTCTGGTGGGATCGCGAGCTCGTGGCCGGGGAGCACTTTGACCAGGCCATCGAGCAGGCGCTGGACGCCGCGGGCTGCGCCGTGGTGCTCTGGTCCGGCGCCGCCGTGCAATCTCAATGGGTCAGGGCAGAGGCGTCGCGCGCCGCACAGCGCGAGGCGCTGGTCCCGGCCTGGCTGGAGCCTGCGCGCCTGCCGCTGGAATTCAGCCGACGGCATACCGTGGATCTGGCGGGCTGGCAAGGCGAAGCGGAACACGAAGGCTTCCAGGCCTTGCTGCGCGCCGTGCGGCGCCAGCTGGAAGGCCCGGCCGCCGTGGATGTGCCGCTGCGCGACAGCGGCATGGCCGCCGCAGGCCCTGCCAGCTCCGCAGCGGCGCGGCGTGCCTTCCCCTGGGTCTGGACGCTGTCCTTGCTGGGCCTGGGCCTGGCGGCTGCCGGCTGGTGGGTGGCGCGCCCGCTGCCGGCGCCCTCGGCGTCATCGGCGCCAGCGACGGGGGTTGCATCGGCCGCTTCGCCCGCCGCCGTGGCACCCACCGGCGCGGCCGAGCCCGCGCCGGCTGCGGCAACGTCCGCCTTCGGTGACGCGGCCGAGGATGCGCCTGCGCTGATGGCGCAGGCCGAAGGGGTCTACGTGGGCGACATCGTCTCGGACAGCCGGGGCTCGTCGGCGGCGGGCGTTCAGGTGCGCTGGCGAGCGCTGGGCGGTTCGCGCGTCGAGCTCTCTTCCCAGCATCCGCGCATCGGCACGCTGCAACTGGAGCTGACGCATGCAGGGGGCCATCTCACGCAGGCCCCCACGCTGACCGACGGCAGCACGCTGCTGTGGAGCCGCGAGCAGGGCCGCGCCACGCTGACCCTGAATGTTCGCGGCGAGCTCAGCTATGCCGGCGTGCGCCGCTGAGCCGGCCCACCCTCAAGTCTGGCGCATGAACTGCAGGTACAGCTCATGCGCGCGCCGCGCCACTGGGCCCACCGGCAACTCGCGATCCAGGAAGCGTGTGCAGGGCGTGACCTTGGCATAGTTTCCGGTGTTGAAGATCTCGCGGGCGGCGAGCAGTTCCTGCGGCTGCACGCTGCGCTCCACCACCGGCTGGCCATCGTCGGCCAGCAGCTGGATGACGCGCGCCCGCGTGATGCCCGAGAGAAAGCTGCCGTTGGCCGCGGGCGTGACGATCTCGCCCGCTTCGGACACGAAGAAGAGGTTGGCCGTGGCGAACTCCGCCACCTGGCCGTCCGGATCGCAGACCACCGCGTTGTCGAAGCCCCGCGCCCGCGCCTCGCGCAGGATGCGCGTGGAGTTGGCGTACAGGCAGGAGGCCTTGGCATCGGTGGGGGCATAGCGGGCATCGGGCCGCCGCAGCTCGGTCGTGCAGGCTGAAAAGCCTGTCATGCACATCGCGTCCGTCTCCGGTCGGGTCTTGTGCCGGAACTGTATGCGCTGGCCGGCCTTCGGCCGGGCCTGAGGGCCTGCGAGTCTTCGTCTACAAGCCCAGCTCCCGGATGAAGAACTCGCGGCTCAGGCGGTGGGTCTCGACGGTTGCGGCGCGGTCGAACTGGAGAAATGCAAAACCCTTGGGCGTGCCGGTCGGCACCTGGCGGGCGGGGGCGTCGTGGTCGTAGGAGTGGTAGGCACCTTCAAACAGGCGCAGCGTGAAGCTGACCGGGCCGAGCACGCGGCGCTGCAGCTCGACGCAGCGCTGCGCGGGTGTCCAGTCATCGCGCGAGCCCATCAGGATGAGCGTGGGCACCTGCAGCCGGAAGTCCGGCACGTCCAGCGTCTGGCAGTGCGGATAGATGGCCAGGGCCGCCTTGAAGGGCACGCTCGCCTTCTGATCGAAGACCACCTCGCTGACCGCGCGACCGCCGTGTGAGGTGCCCATGATCGCCACGTTCTCGCGCGTGGCCAGGCCGCGCGCGACCAGCAGCTCTCTGGCCTTGTAGGCCTCTTCGATGCGGGTGGCGGCCAGCAGGCGCGAGAAGCTGTCGGCGCACACCGAAGACGGGCGGTTCGTGCCGCGCAGGCTCTCGACCTGCGCCACCGTGACGCCACGCTCCAGCAGATCGGCCAGGATCGTGGCGTCGGAGATCTTGAGCTCGCCGTCGCAATGGCCGAGGTAGATGAGGGCCGGTCGATGCGCACGGGGCGAGGGCGCCCGGTGGATGGTGACCGGCACGTCGTCCAGCGTGCCGGTGCGCGGCGAGTAGGCCTGGATGACCGCTACTTCGGTGGCCGCGGGCAGGCCCCGAAACGTCGGGTACGGGCCGCTGGGGGCGGCGCAGGCGACCAGGAGGGTGGCCGTCAGCAGGCTGCACAGGCGGCGGACAGTGGACATGGGTGTGGTCTCCGTGGCGGGCCGGACTGAACCGGGTCCGGCCATTTTTCGGCGACGGGCAGGCAGGGGATCGAAGGACATCCGGGGGGATCGGGCGGCAAGCCGGGCGTTTGCAGGCGAACCGCGTTGGCCAGGGGGCCACGAGCCACCCCGTTCGGCCGGCTCGAACGCCGGTCCTCACCCACCCCGTTCGGGCTGAACAGGGACTGAGCCTGGAAAAGCTCCGTGTCGAAGGCTTGCCTGTGCCGGGCCTCGACCGGCTCAGCCCGGGCGCCGCGCTAGAACCACAGGTCGCGGATGCAGCGGCCGTCGGGTGGGAGGTCTTGCCAGGTGTCCAGGCCGTCGAAGTGATCGATTGGCAGCTGGGCGATGGGTTCCGGCTCGCTGAGCCGCAGGTTGACGGCCATGCGGCGCCGGCCCTGCGGGTTGAGCGTCAGGGATCGCCAGCTCGCCAGGCAGCCGCAGGTCGGACAGAAGTGAAAGCCCAGGGCTTTGCCGCGCACGTAGGACTGGGTCGGCCCGGTCAGCTCAAGGCCTTCGCCTTCGTGGCCGTAGGCCCAGAGCACGCCGTAGCGACGGCAGGCGGTGCAGTTGCAGGCTGTGGCCGATGTCGGCATCTCGGCCAGTGTCCAGCGCACCTGACCACACAGACAGCTGCCTTCAAGCATGGGCGAAGCTCCGCGGGCCGGGCGCGCAGCCAGGTCGATCAGAACAGGTGGGGCTGGATTCCACCTTCAGTCATCCGCCAGGATGAAGCGCCGCATCAAGGCCATGGCCTCCTGGGGCTTGTCGCGCCAGACGCCATGGCCGGCGCCAGGAAAGGCCTGGAAGCGCACGCAGCTGCGCGGCAGGGCGGCGGCGATGTCGCGCTGGTCTTCGATCGGCGTCACGGGGTCGTCTTCGCCGCCCATGACCAGCACCGGGCAGACCGCTCGCGAAAGGCCGGGCAAGAGGTTCATGCTGCGCAGCGGTTCGTTGCCCCAGGTGTTGAGGATGTCCGTCTTCAGGATCGTGCGCTTCATCCGATCGTCGCCCGCCGGGGCACGGCCATACAGCGGCAGGCAGACCTTGGCGTACTCGGCCCAGCCGCTGTCGTCAGGCTGCATCCAGTAGCGGCGCGCCACCTTGCGGGCCAGCGGGCCACCCAGGCGCTCGAAGACCGCGAGCTTTCGTTCCAGTTCGTGGCGACCCGAGGTGCTGGACAGGATCACCTTGCCCGGGTGATGCGGGTGCCGCGCCAGATAGTGCTGCGCCACCATGCCGCCGAAGCTCTGGCCCAGCACGATGGGCTTGACGATGCCCAGCGCGCCGCACAGGCGCACCACATCATCGGCCCAGTGGTCCAGCGTCCACTCGGTGCGCGGCCGCGGATCGCTGCGGCCGTGGCCGCGGTGGTCGTAGTAGATGAGCTGCGCCACCTCGGCCAGCGGCGACAGCTGCGGCTTGTAGCCGGAATGATCGAAGCCCGGGCCGCCGTGCAGCAGCAGCACCGTCGGCCGTTCGCGCATCGTGCTGCCGTCCGGCACCAGCCCCGGACCTTCCACATCGACAAAGAGGCGGATGCCGGGTTCGATCTCGATGCGCATGGTCTGGGGCGGTCGGGCTGGGCGGTGTCGCCGATGGTGACCGGCCTTGCGCCGATCGACCATGGGGAATGTGCGCAGAGCGTGTTCCGCACCGGGCCTGGCGTGGCTCAGGCCCCGTGCTTGTCAGCGGCCCCGGCCCTGGGGGCGCTCAGAAAGCACAAGGCCCGCCCTTGCTGAATACAAGGGCGGGCCTCTGGGCGATGTTGGTGCCGGTGAAGAGAGTCGAACTCCCGACCTTCGCATTGCGAATGCGTGAACGGATCAATTTGCCTTCGTTGATCTGTAATGTTAGACTCTATATAAATCAACGTGTTACATGACTTTTCCGGGTTTCGGTCGAGCCCCTTGCGTTGATCAAATTCGCAAAAACTGCATCTTTGCCCCTACAGGGCCCCTACAAGTTCGGAGTTGACCGCATGGCCAGGCCACGCAAAGAAGAAGCGCCGGACCTCTCGCAGCCCTGCGAGCTGACGGCCGGAGCCATCGAAAGGCTGTCCTGCCCGCCAGGCAAGGCCCAGGCGTTCCTGAGGGATGCCCAGGGGAACGGCCTGCGCGTTCGGGTGACCTCTGGCGGCAAGAAGACCTTTGTCTTCGAGCAGAGCCTTCGCAATCAATCGATCCGGCGGACCATCGGCGATGTCGCGGCCTACACGATTGAAGAGGCGCGCAAAGAGGCCAAGCGGCTTTCCGTCATGCTGGATTCCGGGGATGACCCGCGAGAGCGTGAGCGGCAGCGAGCGGCGGCGCGGGAAGTCGAGAAGGCAGCGCGCGACGCGCAAGCCGCCGCGGCGGCGGTAACCGTGGGGGCCGCCTGGGCTCGATACGTGATCGAAGGCAGCCCGAAGCGGCGTGCCTCCTGGAAACCTCGGTACATCGCCGACATGGCCAGGATGACGGCGCCCGGCGGCGAGAAGAAGCGGCGAGGCAGCGGCTTGACGATGCCGGGGCACATTGCGCCGCTCTTGAGTCTTCGAATGGTGGACGTCGATGAAGACCGGTTGTCTTCATGGTTCAGCATCGAGTGCAGGCGCAGCAAGCACCAGGCGACGCGGGCGCTGATGATGTTCCGCGGGTTCTTGCGGTGGTGCGCAAGCCAGCCGGAGTATCGAAAGCTGGTGAACCGCGACGCAGGCAAGGCGCCGGCCATCATGGACAAGCTGCCCGAGTCGAAGCGGCGCACCGACGCTCTGGAGGCCGCTCAGGTGCCCGGCTGGTGGTCCGGCGTGGTGCAGTTGCCTAACCTCATGGCATCGGCCTACTTGCGCGCGCTGCTGCTCACCGGTGCCAGACGCGAAGAGATGGCAGCGCTGAAGTGGTCAGACGTGGATTTCCGCTGGCAGAAGCTGACCATCGCGGACAAGGTGGGCGACACGCGGACGATTCCCCTGACGCCTTACCTGTCGTGGATGCTGCAGAACCTGCCGCGGGCTTCGGACAAGCTCGGCCATCCGATCCCCTACGTATTCGCCAGCGTGAGCAAGTCCGGACGGATAGCCGACCCCCGCGCCAGCCACACCAAAGCGCTGCAGAGCGCTGGAATCAGTGCGCTGACGCTGCACGGGCTGCGGCGCTCGTTTTCTTTGCTTGGCGAGGCAGCAGGGGCGCCAGCAGGCGCCATTGCGCAGGTTATGGGCCATCGTCCGAGCGCTACCGCCGAAGGCTACCGCCCGCGCAGCGTTGACGCCCTGCGGCCCTTTGTGCAGCAGATCGAAGCGCACATCCTGGCGCTGGCGGGAGTGGACTTCGACCCGCGCGCGGCGGCTGGCTTGCGCCTGGCGACGATCAACGGAAAGACCCCGCCCGAGGCATCGGGCACCGGCGCCGCTGCGGTTTCAGCGGCTAGGCGGGGACGGACGGTGCCGAAAACACCATCCGCCCCCTGACTCCCAACCGATCAACGGAGGATCGAATGGAAGCTACCCGTGAATCTATCCCGACAACACCCACTGCCTCTGAGTTCGCCGAATTGGCGCGAGAGCTGGTGCAGGCCGCTGAGGCAGGCGCACGAGAGCGCGCCGCACAGCGCATCGCGGCCTTGCTGGACAGCGCGGCGCAGAAACGCAGCCAGAAGGTCACCATCGACAGGGTGCCCCGCCGCGTAATGGACGCTCTGCTAGAAGCGCAGCGCATGACAGAGGCCGCGGAATCCATCGTGCGCGACGCTATCGACGGTGCCGGCGTTCTCGACTTTCCCAAGCTACAGGCTCTGCGCGCGTGCCTGCAGTGTGTGGGCAATGCCGTAGAACCGGCGCTTGACGCGGCCTTGCTGGACAACGCGGCGCAAGAGCCCACAGCAGTCGAAGGCTGAGAACGAGCCGCGAAGCGGCCGCAAGTTCGCCCCCGGCTAGGCTGGCCGGCTGACAAGCGGGACACCTTCACCCGCTGCCGGGGGCACCCCTTGAAGGGCACCTGAGGGGGTGCAATCGTGGTGTCACCGTATCTGCCCGAGTGGGCAACTCTGGCCGAGGCTTGCGAGTGGTTGCAAGCTGAGACCGGCGAGCAATGGCCTATCGCGCGGCTGTTGGCCGAGCCCGTATCCCTGGGGGTTTGGCTTGCGCCAGAACCCGACTGGACACCGCTCGAAGTGGAGCGCATTGTTGACGGGCGGCGCGAAGGGTGCATGTTGCCCGTGATCTTTGCTGGTGACCGCGAGCGGTTGGCAGTCGAGCGCAGTGGTGGCGTTCTGTCGATGACCCGGACGCCCAGCAACGAACTTATGAGGTTCGATCCGCCGATTCCCTACAGCGCCGACGAGTTCCGAGCCAGCGCAGAGAGCTTGCGGGCTATTTCCCAACGCATCCGAGAGGGCAAAGGCGTGCCAAACCTCGGGCGCGTTTCTTTTGACTTCGGGGGCGGGGCGCGCGTTTCGACGAATGACCCATACCTGCTCGCGATGCTGCAGCGGCACGGCCCTGACGCATTGAATGGTGCGACTGTGGAGGTGCTCAGTTTCGTGCCGATGCAGCCCGAGCCGACGGCGCCCCTTGCCGAACCCTTGGACAGCGCTCTACGCGACCGGCTGAGGCTTTTGGGTGAGGTGCGCCTGGCACAGCGCCCGGCTGACTTAGCCGCCTTCGAGGCGGCGCTGGCCAACCCTGATGGCGGCGCCATCGGCGCGCGCGTGCGCCTGTTGCAACTGCCCGGTTACCGTGTGTGGGCGGCACTGGGCGACGCAGAGAAGTTTGACCACAAGCTGCTGGCTGCCATCGACGCCTGGGCCGATGGACTGCCGACGATTGAGCCGTTACCCCCCGCCCAGGCTGCGCCCGACATGCTGCCGGCGCAGGAGATGTGTGCGAAGGGTGCCCCTGAGGCTGCGCTTCCAGCAGCAGGCGCACAGGATGGCAACAGGAAGTGGGACCCGGAGCGGATTGCCGAAGCGCGCGAGATGCGCGAACGACTGCGGAATGAAGGGCATCGAAACTACGCTGCCCAGACGGCAAAGCACTACGGCGTATCGACGACGCGCCTGCGCGAACTTCTCAAGCCGACCAAGCAGGCAAGGCACAGCGCCCAGTCACTTTGGTACCCGACGGCCCAGCGCCGGTGACCCAACGGTTGCGGGCACCCTTGCGACTTGCGCATCACAGCAAGCAATGGCGAGGGTTCCAGCCCGCAACCCCGTTTCGACTTGACCGCAACCCCCATTGCGGACCAACCATTCGCAGCCATGAACAACTATCCCGAAGGGGAAGACATGGCGGAAAACAGAGAATCGGCGGCGCGTGGCGAGTACATCGCCCTGACCCCGCTAACGGCTGAGACCCGCGCCGCGCTGTCGACGCGAGAGGCTGCCGCTCACCTGGGGCGAGCACAGCAGACCTTGCGCATCTGGGCCTGTCGAGAAATCGGGCCGCTGCAGCCGCTGCGAGTGAATGGCCGGCTTGCGTGGCGCGTCAATGACCTGCGACGGCTCCTAGGCGTGGAGGCCGGCCAGTGATCGACGGCGAAGGCAAGGCGCGCGAGTATCTGGCGCGGCTTCATGCCCACCAGGCAGACCCCGACGAGCTGGCGCTGATCGTGTCGATGCTCTATGGCGCATTGCTACGGGGCTTCGCCCGAGTGATCGCCCTGGCGATCAGGGGCACGCGATGAGGGGCGCTGCCGCGACCACGGAAGACTTGGCGCGAGCACGGGCCGCGCTGCACGCCATCCCGCCCGACCTGCCCCGCGATGAATGGGTGCGGGCCGGCATGGCCGCCCACGCTGCCGGCTTGCCGTTCGATGAGTTCGACGCCTGGAGCGCTGGAGGCGGCAACTATGACGCCCGAGCGGCCCGCGACACCTGGCGCAGCTTCAAAGACGGCAAAGGGCTTGGCCCAGGAACGCTGTTCAAGATGGCCGCGCAAGCCGGTTGGAGCCCCAGAGACAAGCGCGAGCGAGCAAGCCATGCCAAGGCCCTGGGAAGGACCGTAGAAGCGCCTAAGCGCCCGCGCGCTGGCATGGGTGTCGCCCAGGTGTGGGGCCGCTTGCCGCCAGCGCCGGCAACGCACGGCTACATTGTGGCGAAAGATGGCCGACCCGATGGCCTGCGCGTGGTGCCCGAAGGCGACCCACTGCGCGTCAACGGCGAGCGCATGGCAGGCTGCCTTGTGGTCCCCGTGGTGCCGCTGTCTGGTGGTGAGCCGGTTTCGCTGCAATTCATTGCACCGCCAGAACTGAAAGCGCAGTGGCGGGCCCGGGGGAAGAACGACAAGCAGAACCTTCCGAATCACGAGATGGCCGGCGTGTTCATCGTGGGCGACCTGCTGGCCGGTGGCGCTGCCAATCTTTGCGAGGGCATCGGGACGGCGTGGGCCTGCTGGAAGGCGACCGGCGTCGCTTCTGTGGTGTGCTTCGGCTGGGGCAACGTCGGCAAGGTAGCGAGGGAACTGCGCCAGCGCGACCCATCGGTCAGGTTGGTGCTAGTGCCCGACGCGGGCAAGGAAGCCGAAGCGGAGGCCATCGCCCGCGAGCTTGCGGCGCAGTTCGTGACCATGCCTGAGGGCTGGCCGGCGAACGCTGACGTAAACGACCTTGCCCAGCGTGACGGGTTCGACGCACTGGAGGCGCTGCTATTGGCGCCGGAGGTTCCAGCGCAACGATTCCGGCTGCTGGGTTCGGCTGACCTTCGCGCACTTCCGCCGCTAGCTTGGTGCGTGCGCGGCGTGCTGCCCGCGCATGGGCTTGCCAGCGTGTACGGCCCGAGCGGTTCGGGAAAGTCATTCCTGGTGCTGGACGCTGCAGCCGCCATTGCTGAGGGTGCCGAGTGGTTCGGCTACCGGGTGACGCAGACGCCCGTGGTGTATTGCGCCCTAGAGGGTGAGGCAGGCTTTCGCGTGCGGGTAGCCGCTTGGGAAGCAGCGAAGGGGCGCAGTCTGCCGGCTGGCCTGCGGCTGGTGCTGCAAGCCTTCAAGCTGACCGACCCCCAGGACGTAACAGACCTCGCCGCTGCTGTGCTGACCGCTGGTGCTGGTGCCGTGGTCATCCTCGACACCCTAAACCGTGCTGCACCCGAAGCCGACGAAAACTCATCGGCCGATATGGGCCGCATCCTCGAAGCCGCGAAGGCGCTGCAGCGCTTGACCGGTGGCCTGGCGCTGGTGGTGCATCACCCGGGCAAGGATGCGACCCGGGGCCTGCGTGGGCATTCGTCACTGTTCGCTGCGCTTGATGCTGCCGTCGAAGTGACCCGGGAGGGCGACCGCAGGGAATGGAAGGTGGCGAAGGCGAAGGACGGGCAAGACGGGGCCGTACACCCTTTCCGCTTGTCGGTGGTGGACCTCGGTGAAGACGACCAGGGCGAGAGCGTCACGAGCTGCGTGATTGCGCCCGATGAGTCGCCCCAGGACGTGACCCGCTCCCGGCTGCCGAAGGGTGGCAATCAGAAGGTGGTGCTTGACGCGCTGGGCGAGCTGTTGCGCAAGTCGGCGACGTTCGGCCGGGCCGGTGCGCCGCCTGTTCGCCCATGCGTGCAGCTTGAACCAGCGGTGGAAGCCATCGCGCCGCGCCTGACGTGCGAGCCGAAGCGCCAGAAGGAGCGGGTACGGCAGGCACTGACCGGGCTGACCGCTTCGGGGGTTGTGACCTGTCGGGATGGCTGGCTATGGCTGCCGTGAGCCTTCCCGAACTTCCCGAAACTTCCCGAACGGGAACGCCCGGGTTTCCCGAACTTCCCGCGCCCCCTTTAGGGGGCGGGAGGAACGGGAAGGATGAGCGGGACGGGATGGCGCTTGACCTGTTCGGCCTGCAGCGCTGCCCAGGATTCACAGACCACGACCCGGCGCCGGCCCGGTGCGATGGTCTCTCATCTGCCGGCGTGAAAGATGTTCATGAACCTCAATGAGAGCAAGGCGCTTGTGCGCGAGGCACAGGCAAAGGCATCTGCACTGCTGTTTGCGCGGCTGCTTGGCGTGCGGATTTCGCAGGCAGGGATGGCCAGCATGGATGCGCGACGGGCCATGCTGGCGCGTGTGAAGGCAGAGATCGACAGGCAGCGCACCAGGGCTGCGGGAGGCATCTAAATGATCGCCACCGACTTGGAGATGGGCCCCGTTGAGCTGGAATACCGCGCGGCTATCGTCGAGCAGGCTGCTGCTCAGGCGGCTTTCGATGATGCCGTGCGGCGTGTTGAGGAGCTGGAGGCGCAATTGCGATCCTCGCCACCAGGCGCGGAGACCCGCGACGAAACCCTGCAGAACCTGCGTTCAGTCATGGAAGGCCGCCCGATTCCCGCTCGCCGCGATGAACTGCGCGAGCTGCAGGCACAGCACGTCGAAGCGCGGCGCAACCTTGCTGCGCTGCGCGCGGGTGTGCCATTCCTGGGGGAGCGTGTAGCGCACCTGCGCGACAAGGCCACGGCCGAGCGCCTGCAGCAACCCGATGTAGCGTCAGTGATCCGAGAGATGGACAAGTGCCTTCAACGGTTGACTGAAGCTGACGCTGCGCTATGCGCCTTGATGCGTCAGCTTGCGGTGAAGGGGTTTGCAACGCTTCCTCATGAGGCCAGCGCCTCCCTGGCGTTCGCCTCAGCGCTTGGGGAGATGAAGACGATGGCGGAGTTGTGGCGCGAGCGTGCGCGCAACTTCGTGCGTTCGCTGTAGTTGCGATGGCCGCAATCCAGCGGCCCGGCTTGGGGCAGGGGGCGGCGGAAGGTCTGGGGCTTTTACCCCTGGGACCGACCGTCCCTAGGCGTTTTCAAAACGGCAAATGCTGAAAGGGGGGGCTTCAAAGTTTGGCGCTTTTGCTGCCGGGACCGACCTTAGCGGTTCCTTTTTCTAACCCGCGACCTTTTGGGGGTACGTGAGATGGCGCTTCCAACCCTTCCGCCCGCGCTGCGTTCTCTGGCCGCGCGCGTTGCAACGGAGCGATTCCGACCTGACACGTGGAAGCTCGCAGCCGAGCTGAGGCTGAGGCTCAGGGGACGCCTGGCCGCCGGAGAGGCTGCCGCTGACTTGGAGGCCGAACTGAGGCGAGAAATCGACTCTGCGGCCCGACGCGGGCCTTGAACTTGGCCGCGCGTGTGGGCGGCGCGCGCGTGGTGGCGCCCTGCCGAGTACTGGGGTCTTGCCCCTACAGGGCCCCTACAAGTTCGAGCGAACCAGGCCGAAAAGGGCAAGGGGTTAGGTGCTTTCGCTCCTAACCCCTTGATTTCATTGGTGCCGGTGAAGAGAGTCGAACTCCCGACCTTCGCATTACGAATGCGCTGCTCTACCAACTGAGCTACACCGGCGAAAGCTCACGATTATAGGGTGGGCGGCTGCCCGCCCCGGGCTGGCCGCGTTGCCCGGATCTGGGCCGCAGCGGCTGGCCTTTTTCGGGGGATGGACAGCCGGCGCAGGCCTGAGACTGCCTTGGCGAGTTCTCCGCGCCTGTCGCGTGGGATTGCCTGGGCGTTTCTGCCCCGGTGATGCCTGCGCCTCGCGGCCGGTGGCAGCGACACCCCTGTGACCTCAGTCCTCAGCCCGAACCCCCTGCTGGCCCGCCCCTCGCCTGGCGCGGCTTCGCTGCGTCCGGCCGCGCCGTCTGCGGGGCCTGATGCGCCCCGTCGCACTGACAACCCGGGTGCGACAGCGGTGAGCTCCGCCGCACCGGCGGCGGGCTCGGCCGGCGCGGATCCGCACGCGGGCGCGCAGCTGGCCTTGCAGCTGCATGCCGTGATGCTGGAGCCGGGGCAGCTGCTGCCGGCGGCTCAGGCCGCGGCCTGCCTGGTGGCCACCGCGCTGGGCGCGCGGCGCGTGAGCCTGGGCTGGCTGCGCCGCGATGGCAGCCTGGCGCTGCTGGCCAGCTCGGACGGGCAGGCGGCGGCCTCGGCGGGCTTGCCGGTACAACCCCAGGAAGCTGGCGATCCCTTGCTGGCCAGTCTGGCCGAATGTGTCGATCAGCAGCGGGTGCTGGCCTGGCCGCCGCTGGCGTCCGCCCCGATGCCCGGCAAGCCCGAAGCCCCTGCCGCAGTCCGACCCCGGACTGTCGCGCCGCCCATCACGGTGGCACACCGCACCTGGCTGGATGGCCGGGGCGGCGCGGCGCTCAGCCTGCCGCTGGTGCACCAGGGCGAACTGCTCGGCGCCTGGTGCCTGGAATGGGATCAGGCTGCGCAGCGCGAGGCGCAGGATCTGCAGCAGCTGGAACACCTGACGGCCTGGATGGCGCCCGTGCTGGCACTGATGCAGGCCAACGAACGCGCCTGGACGCAACGCCTGCGCGATGGCCTGGCGGGCTGGCTGCGCAGCGAAGATCAACCCCAGCGTCGCCGCTGGCGCGCGCTGCTGCTGCCCGCGCTGGCCGTGGCCTGCCTGGTGGGTGCCTGGCCCGCGAGCTGGCATGTGGGCGGGCAGGCACGTCTGGAAGGGGCCGTGCAGCGCGTGCTGAGCGCGCCCACCGATGGCTTCCTGCAGCAGGTTCACGCCCGCCCGGGAGACGTGGTGAAGGCCGGGCAGCCGCTGCTGGATCTGGCCGATCGAGACCTGCAGCTGGAGCGCCAGCGCTGGCAGAGCCAGCTGGCCCAGCAGCTGGAGGCCCATGTGGCCGCGCAGGCGCGCGCAGATCGCGGCGCGCTGGCCCAGCACCAGGCCAAGGCCGATGAAGCGCAGGCGCAACTGGATCTGGTGGACGAGAAGCTATCGCGCTCGCGCCTGGTGGCGCCTTTCGATGCGGTGGTGGTGCAGGGTGATCTGGCGCAGCAGCTGGGCGCGCCGGTGAAGCAGGGCGCCGAGCTGATGACACTGGCGCCGCAAGGCGCCTACCGCGTGATCGTGGAGGTGGATGAGCGCGACGTGGCCGCCGTGCATCTGGGGCAGCGCGGCACGCTGGCGCTGTCGGCCTTGCCCTGGGATACCCAGGCGCTGCAGGTGACGCGCATCTCGCCCGTGGCCAAGGCCGTGGAAGGCCGCAACGTCTTCGAGGTGGAAGCCGCGCTGGCCGAGCCGCAGGGCGCAGCGGCCGCGGGCAGCGGGCTGCGGCCGGGCCTGCAAGGGCATGCGCGCATCGAGACCGGCCAGGCCGGCCTGGCCTGGCAAGCCTTGCGCCCCGTGCTCGCCTGGCTGCGCCTGGCACTGTGGAGGCTGACGCCATGAGCGGCGTCGCCCGCTGGCAAGCCGCGCCCGCGCTGACCAGCGCGAACTGGTTTCGCGTCGGCGGTCTGCGGCCGATGCTGGCGGCGCAGGTGCGCGTGCAGCGGCAGGTGGTGCGTGGCGAGGTCTGGCAGACGCTGGTGCGGGCCGATGGCGCGCGCAGCTTCCGCATGAATGCCGCGGCCTGGGCGCTGGTGGGGCGCTGCGATGGCCAGCTGCGCCTGCAGCGCCTGTGGGACATCGCGCTGGCCGAGACGGCCGATGCCGCGCCCACGCAGGACGAGGTGATGGACTGGATGGCGCGGCTGCATGCGGCCGGCTTCCTCACTTTCGATCGGGCGCCGGAGTTCGAACGTTTGCCCTCCGTCGCTGCCGTGCGCGAAGACGACGCCACGCGCCAGCCTCAGAACTGGATGGCCTGGCGGCTTGCGCTGGGTGCGCCGGATGCGGCGCTGACGCGCGGCGCGCAGGCGCTGCGGCCGCTGCTGCAGCTGCTGTCCCGGCCCTGGTTGCTGGGCCTGGCGCTGCTGATCTTCGGCGTCATGGCCATGGTGCACGGTGCCGGGCTGCTGTCGGCCGCCGCCACTTTGGCCGCCAGCCCGCAGGGCCTGTGGCTGGCGCTGCTGCTCTATCCCCCCGTGAAGCTGCTGCACGAGCTGGCGCATGGCCTGGTCTCGCGCCACCTGGGGGCGCCGGTGCCGCAGTGGGGCGTGAGCTTCCTGCTCTTCGTGCCCCTGCCCTATGTGGATGCCTCGGCAGCCTCCGCGCTGCCGCGGGCGCGTCAGCGGCTGGCCGTGGCGGCGGCCGGCATCGGCATGGAGCTGGCGCTCGCGGCGCTGGGTCTGGCGGGTGCTCTGGCGCTGCAGCCGGGGCTCTGGCGCGATGCGGCGCTGACGCTGTTCTTCATCGGCACGGTCTCCACCGTGCTCGTCAACGGCAATCCGCTGCTGCGCTTCGATGGCTACCACATGCTCTGCGATGCCGTGGCCTTGCCCAACCTGGCCACGCGCAGCCACCGCTGGTGGATGCAGCAGCTGCGCCGCCGGGTGCTGGGCGAGGAACCCGCGCAGCCCCTGCTGCCGGCCGCGGGCGAAGGCCCCTGGCTGTGGGCCTATGCGCCGCTGGCACTGCTGATGCGCTGGGTGGTCTCGATCGCGGTGCTGTGGTGGATGGCGGGCATCTCGGTCTGGCTGGGCCTGGCCGTGGCCGTGGCGCTGGGCTGGGCGCTGATCGGGCGACCGCTGAAGCACGCGCTGCAGGCCTGGCGTGGCGGGCAGCTGCCGCTGCCTGCGCAGGCGCGTGCCCGGCGGCGTCTGCTGGGGGCGGCAGTCTTGACGGCGATCTTGCTGGCCGCACCCTGGCCGCACCGGACCTTGGCGCAAGGCGTCTGGTGGCTGCCCGAATCGGCCCTGGTGCGCACCCAGGTGGATGGCTTTGTGGCAGAGGTCCTGGTGGAGCACGGCGAGCCGGTCAGCCGCGGCGATGTGCTGCTGCGTCTGCACAGCCCGGCGCTGGAAGCCGAACAATCGCGTCTGCAGGCCCGGCTGGCCGCGCTGGAAGACGAACACTGGCAAGCCGTGCGCGATGACGCGGCGCGTGCCGTGCAGCTGCAGCATGATCTGCAGGCGGCGCGTGCCGAGCTGGAGCGCACGCAGGCGCTGCTGGCGCAGTGCGAACTGCGGGCCGAAGGCGAGGGCAGGCTGGCGCTGGCCGCCCAGGACGATCTGCCCGGCCGCTGGCTGGCGCGCGGCAGCCTGGTCGCGCATGTGGTGGGCGACGAAGGCGCGCGCATCCAGGTGGCTGTGCCGCATGAGCAGGCGGCCTTGATGGCGGGCAGCGCCGCGCAGGTGCAGATCCTGCGCGCCACGCCCGGTCAGGCCGACATCCAGGGCCAGTGGAACCGTCAGTTCAGCGGCGCCGGTGCGCGCCTGCCCAGCGCCGCGCTGGCCGAGCGCAGCGGCGGCCAGACGCCCACCGATCCGCAGGACCGCGAAGGCCGCAGCCCGCTGCGCCCGATGGTGGTCGCCGAGATTGCCGTCCCTGCAGGCCCCGCTGGCGCCGATGACGACGCGGCGCGCACCGATCGCATCGGCGAACGGGTCTGGGTGCGCTTCGACCATGGCTGGTCGCCCCTGGCCTGGCAGGCTGCCCGTGCCTTGCAGCAGCTGGTGCTGCGTCACGTCAACCCGTCCACATGAGCAGCAGCCTCACGCTCCCCTTCAGCGCGCCCGGCCTGCCCTGGGTGCAGCCGGGCCTGCGCTGGGGCCTGCAGCCGCGCCGCAGCGAAGCCGATGCGCCCTGGCATGCCCCCTGGCTGCGGCGCTGGCGCCTGGGCTGGCGTGCCCGCACGCTGCCGCTGGCCTCCGTGCAGGCCATCCGCGCACAGCAGCGGCGCTGGCAGGCCGGGCTCTGCGCGGGCAGCGAACCCGCCGAAGACGGGGCCGCGGCACGGCCGTGTGAGGCCGTTCAAGGCGGCGCCCCTTCAGGCCCTTCGAAGGATGAGTTGCTGGGGCGCGTGGCCGCCGTCGCGCAGCGCACGCTGGGCCGCGACGCCTTCGACACCCAGCTGCTGTGCGCCCGTGCGCTGCTGGACGACCAGCTGGTGGAAATGGCCACCGGCGAGGGCAAGACGCTGGCCGTGGCGCTGGCCGCGGCTGCGGCGGCGCTGACGGGCACGCCAGTGCACGTGATGACGGCCAACGACTACCTGGCGCAGCGCGATGCGCAGGTGCACCAGCCGCTGTGGGAAGCCCTGGGCCTGCGCGTGGGCGTGATCCAGGCTGACAGCTCACCCGAGCAGCGCCGCATCGCCTACGCGGCCGACATCACGTACGCCACGGCGCGGGAGATCGCCTTCGACAGCCTGCGCGATGGCCTGGCCTTGCGCGCCGCTGCGGCCGCCAGCGGGGGCAGCCGCAGCGAATTGAGCCAGCGTGCGGCGGCGCTGATGGGCCCGGGCGCGGCCCTGCCGGCGCCGCTGCTGCGCGGCCACTGCTGCGCCTTCATCGACGAAGCCGACAGCCTGCTGATCGACGAGGCCGTGATGCCGCTGGTGCTGGCCGAGGCGCAGGATGATGCGCCGCGCCGCGCGGCGTGCTTCCAGGCCCTGGCGCTGGCCCGGCAGCTGCAGCCCGGGCCGGACGCGCTGATCGAGATGGCCAACGCGTCGGTGCACTGGACACCGACCGGCCTGCAGCGGCTGGACACGCTGGCTGCGCCCCTGGGTGGCGCCTGGCTGAACCGCCGCCACCGGCAGGACCTGGTAGCCCAGGCGCTGGTGGCGCTGCATGCCGTGCAGCCGGGCCGCGACTACCTGATCCAGGACGGGCGCATCGAACTGCTGGACCGCATCACCGGCCGCCGCGCCGCAGGGCGCGTGTGGTCGCGCGCGCTGCAGACGCTGGTCGAACTGAAGGAAGGCTGCAAGCCCAGCCCGGCCACGCACACCGCGGCGCAGACCAGCTTTCAGCGATTCTTCGCGCGCTATCACCGCCTGGCCGGCACCAGCGGCACCCTGCGGGAGTGCCGGGCCGAGCTGGCGGAGATCAT
This sequence comes from Rubrivivax sp., assembly GCA_016790225.1. The sequence goes on along the minus strand of JAEUOZ010000006.1, from coordinate 9,719 downwards.
CGGCCGGCCGGTGGTGCGCGTGCCCCTGCGCCAGCCTTGCCGCCGGCGGCTGGATGCGCCACGCGCCTTTGCCGGCACCGCCCAGCGCGAGGCGGCCGTGCCGGCGCGCTGTCGCGAGCTGCTGGCCCAGGGCCGGCCGGTGCTGATCGGTGTGGCCTCGGTCACGGCCGCGCAGTCGCTGTCGGTCGTGCTCCAGGCTGCGGGCCTGGCCCACCAGGTGCTGGATGCGCGGCACGAGGCGCAGGAAGCGCTCATCGTCGCCCGGGCCGGACAGGCCGGCGTCATCACCGTGGCCACCGCGCTGGCCGGGCGCGGTACGGATATCGAACTGGGGCCGCGCGTAGCCGCCCAAGGCGGCCTGCATGTGCTCAACCTGATGGACAGCGCCTGTGCGCGCAGCGAGCGGCAATTGATCGGCCGCGCAGCGCGCCAGGGTGACCCCGGCAGTGCCGAGACCTGGCATGCCGCGGATGCGCCGCGCTGGGCCCAGGGCCCCTGGCCTTGCCCGGGCGAAAACGCTTCCAGCAACACCCTGCAGGCCGCCAGCCGCCTGCAGCAGATACGCCATGGCTGGCAGATGCGGCGGCAACGCCGTCGGCTACTTGAACAGGACCTCCAATGGGAACGAAGACTCGCCTTGCGACTGCAGCACGCCTGATGCAGCGCCCGTCCATGCTGGCCTTGATGGCGCTGACACCGGCGCTGGGCGGTGTGCCGGCGCTGGCCCAGACCGGCCCCGCCGCGCCGCCGGCCGCTGCGCCGTCGCCTCGGGTGTCCAACGGCTGGATCCAGCCGCTGCGGCCCGCCGGCCTGATGACGGTGCAGCTGGCGCCGCCCGCTGCGGCACCGGCGCCCGGCAACGGCACGCCCCCGGGGATGGTTCCTGGTCTGGGCGCCGCGGGCGGCAGCGCGGCGTCCAAGGCGCACCGGGGCTCGGTGGCCTGCCTGATCGGCGCCGAACGCACGGCCGACATCGGCACGGCCGTCACGGGCGTGGTGGCCGCCATCCGGGTGGACCGCGGCGATGTGGTCAAGCGAGGCCAGACGCTGGTGCTGCTGGAGCAGGACGTGGAACGTGCCAACCTGCAGGCGGCCAGCGCGCGCAGTGCCATCGAAGCCGAGCTGCGCAGCGCCGAAGCCAGCCTGCTGCTGGCGCGCGACCGGCACGATCGCATGGCCAGCCTCGCCGATTCCGGCGCGGTCTCGCAGATCAACATCGAGCAGGCGCGCGCCGAGCGCGAGGTGGCCGAGCAGCGCGTGCAGCAGGCCCAGGGCCAGCGCAAGGTGGCGCTGCAGGAGATGAGCGTGGCGCAGGCCCAGCTTTCGCAGCGCACGCTGCGCGCCCCCTTCGATGCCGTCGTCGTGGACCGCCTGGTGCACGAGGGCGAACGCGTGGAAGACAAGCCGGTGCTGCGTCTGGCCCAGCTGGATCCGCTGCGCGTGGAGCTGGTGCTCCCGTCCTCTCGCTGGGGCCAGCTGAAGAAGGGCGACTCGATGTCGCTGGTGCCGGATCTGCCGGGCGCGAGCCGCCTGCTGGCCACCGTGACGCATGTGGACCGCACGCTGGATGCGGCGAGCAACACCTTCCGCGTGCGCCTGACCCTGCCCAACCCGGGCCATGCCATTCCGGCGGGCGCGCGCTGCCGCGCCGAAGGCCTGGGCGATGCGCCGTCGGCAACACCGGCGGCCAGCCCGGCACCGCCGGCCGCCACGGCCGCGCCGGCGCAGATGAGCCGCGCCCCCGACCCCGCGACGCCCCTGGCACCGCGCCGGGCCACGCCGGCTGCGCCTGCCGCTTCAGCCTCACGCACCGTACCCACCGCACCCACGGCCCCCACCGCCGCGACGGCCCCGGTGGCGATTCCGTCGCCGGTGCAACCGGCACCGAAGGCCGTGCCCCACACGCCCCATGAGCCCATCGCAGCCGTGGCCTCCCTGGTCAAGGTGAGCTACGCGCCAGTGAGCACGCCCGCGGCGGCCGCGACGCTGCTGCAGGCCCGCTGGCCGGGCCTGCAGTCGGTCGCGCCCGGTCTGCAGCGGCCGGCCCGTCCGCGGCTGCGCTTCACGATCTGACCGATCACCCGCCCCGCCTGCGAACCGCCCGTGAAGCTGCCCAACGCCCCCGCCGCCGTGCTCGAGGAATTCGAGCCGCGCATCCTGTACACCGCCGACGCGGCGGCCCTGGTGCTGGCCACCGATGGTGAGCCCCTGGTGCGCCAGTTGCAGGCCTTGCACAGCCAGAACCCCGTGCAGCAGCAGCCGACGGTGCGCGAGCTGGTGGTGGTGGATCTCTCGCTGCCGGATGCGCAGGTCCTGCTGGCCGGGCTTCAGGCGCAGCGCGAGGCGGGCCGCGCGATCGACATCCTGACGCTGGACGCACGCACCGATGGCATCGCTGCCATCGGGCAGGCGCTGGAAGGCCGCAACGGCGTCGAGGCCGTGCATGTGCTCTCGCACGGCGAACCCGGCGTGCTGCGGCTGGGCGCGGTGCAGCTGGATGCGGGCAGCCTGCTCGCGCGCGCCGATGAACTGGCCGCCTGGAGCCTGGCCTTGTCTGCCGAGGCCGATCTGCTGCTCTACGGCTGCGACGTGGGCGCAGCGGCGGGCGGCAGCCAACTGCTGAATGCACTGGCGCAGCTCACAGGGGCCGATGTGGCGGCCAGTACCGACGACACCGGCGCCGCCATGCTGGGCGGCAACTGGCATCTGGAGCGCAGCACGGGCGAGGTGCAGGCGCCGCTGGCGATCGATGTGCCCACGCAGCAGGCCTGGGGGCAGCTGATGGCAGCCTCCGACGCGCCGGTGATCGTCGTCAACACCACCGCCAACAAGAGTCAGACCACCGCGGCCCTCAACCGCGGCAGCCAGCAGGCGGTGGCCCACGACGCCCAGGGCAACTTTGTCGTGGTGTGGTCCAGCCTCAACCAGGACGGCAGCGACTGGGGCGTCTATGCGCGACGCTTCGACATCTACGGCAACCCGCTGAGCGGGGAAATCCAGGTCAATGCCCTGACCAACCGTGCCCAGCAGTACGCCCGCGTGGCCAGCGACGATGCGGGCAACTTCGTGGTCACCTGGACCAGCGACCGCCAGGACGGCGAGGGGGCGGGTGTCTATGCGCGCACCTTCCGCGCGGACGGCACGCCGATGAGTGGTGACATCCTCGTCAACACCACCACGGATGGCGATCAGCGCAACTCGGTGATCGGCATGAACCGCAGCACCGGTGCCTTCGTGGTGGCCTGGCAAGGCAATGGCACCAGTGACAACGATGGCGTTTTCTACCGCCGCTTCGACAGCACGGGGGCGGCGCTGGACATCAACGAGCGCCGTGCGCACGGAGCCACTTCGGGCGCCCAGACCAACCCGGCCGTGGCGATGGACCGCAGCGACCGCTTCGTGATCACCTGGAACGACGACGACAAGGTCTACTTTCAGCGCTTCAACGCCAGCGGGACGATGAACGGCAGCCGAGCGCAGGCCGATGCCATTCTGTCCACCTCGTCCGCTCCGGCCCTGGCCATGGAAGACGCGGGCAACTTCACCATCGTCTACCGCGAGACGCAGATCGCCACCGGCATCTGGGGCCGCGGCTTCATGGCTAACGGCACCCAGCGCTACACCTGGTTCCAGGCCGCGGGTGGCGATGCGTCCAGCCCGTCGATCGAGATGGCCGCAAACGGCGAGTTCGTCGTCACCTGGCAGGCCGGAGGCGTTGCCGATCAGGATATCTACGCGCGGCGCTACAGCGCCAACGGCAACGCGAATGGCGCGGCCTTCATCGTCAACACCTACACGAACAACCTGCAGCAGGCGCCTTCGGTGGCCGTGCTGGACAGCGAGCACTTCGCCGTGGTCTGGAGCGGCAAGACCACCGGCGATGTCACCGCGGTGATGGCGCGCGCCTATGTGGCAGCGCCCGCGAATCCTGTGATCACCTCTGACGGCGGTGGGGCGAACGCCTCCCTGACCGTGACTGAGAACACGACGGCCGTGACCACGGTCACGGCGACCGACATCAACCGTCCGGCGCAAACGCTGAGCTTCAGCATCAGCGGCGGTGACGATGCCGCGAAGTTTGCGATCGATGCCAGCACGGGGGTGCTGCGATTCCTGGCCGCCCCGAACCGCGAGGCCCCGGCCGACGCCAATGAAGACCACGTCTACGAGGTGAGCGTGCGGGTCAGCGACGGCAGCCTCAACGATACGCAGGATCTGCTGGTGACGGTGGCCAATGCCGTGGACGAACCGGAGGCGGTGGACGACTACGCCAGCACGCAGCAGGCCACCGGCGTGACGGTCAACCTCATCGCCAATGACGGCAGCCCGACGGGCGCCCCCTTGCGCCTGCTGGATGTGGGCGCTCCCAGCCAGGGCAGCGTGGTCATCGGCAGCAGCGCGGTCACCTACACACCCTCGACGTCCTTCGTCGGGACCGAGCGCCTGGCCTACTGGGTGGACGATGGCGCGCAGGATCTGCGCCACTACTGGCGGATGGACGGCAACCTGCAGGATCAGGTCGGCGGTCTGAACGGCTCCACAACCGGCACGGTGGCGACCGTGGATGGGCGCTGGGGCCGGGCCATCGACTTCGGCGCGAGCACAGGTCGCTTCGAGTTGCCTGACGTCGACTATGGCGAAGGGTTCAGTCTGGGCTTCTGGTTCAAGCTCGATCCCACGCAGACCAACACCTGGCAGACCTTCCTGGGGCACGGCGGCTGGCGAACGCAGAACAGCCTGGACATCGCCTTCAGCGGACCGACGGGGACGGATCAGAACAAGCTGGTCACCTGGGTCTACGACGGCAACGACGACACGTCTGGCGGCGAGATCGTGGCGGACGCCTCGGCGATCTGGGCCAGCGGCGGCTGGCACCACTACCTTCTGACGGTCACGCCCGGCGAAGGCTCGCGCGTCTACCTCGATGGCACGCTGGCCGGCACCAGCAGCAACGGTGCCGACGGCGTCAACCCCAACATGCCGATGGTGCTGGGCCACAACGGCACGCGCTCAGGTCCAACGGTCTACCGCGGCGCCATGGATGGCCTGGCCGTCTGGGGCCACGCGCTGTCCGCGGCCGAGCGAAACGAAGTGACTTCCGGCGCCTCGGCGCGCGGGGACCTGTTCGTTTCCGTGAGCGCAACGCCGGTCACGCAGCCGCCGGCGGCAGTGGCGGACACCTATCTCATCGCCGAAGGCACCAGCCTGTCGGCCGCCACCATGGCGGCGCCCTGGTACGACACGCAGTGGGCCAGCCGGCGCCTGGTAAGCATCGACAACGTGCTGGGCCCGCAGATCACCAACGCAACCCTGCGCGTGGTGCTGGACACCCCGGCGCTGATCGCCGCAGGCATGAAGGCCGACGGCAGCGACCTGCGCTTTGCCGATCCCGACGGCACCGGCCTGTCGCATGCGGTGGAAAGCTGGAGCAGCAGCGGGAACTCGGTAGTCTGGGTGAAGGTGCCGGTCGTGGATGCCAACAGCAGCAGCGACCGCGTCTTCCTCTACTTCGGCAATCCGGCGGCCGCCTCGGTGGCCAGTGCGGCCAGCGTCTGGGGCGCTTCGGCCGCGCTCGTGCTGAACATGGAGCCGAACCTGGTCGATCTGTCGCCGGCGGCGACGCCGGTGACGCAGACGCTGACCACGGACGTGGCTGGTCGCGTGGACCGCGGACGCAGCTTTGACGGCGCCAACAGTGACATCGACCTCGGTTCGGCCGCGGCGCTGGACAACATCTTCAGCGGCGGTGGTGCGGTCTCGGCGTGGATGCACGCCTGGAGCTGGGGCGAAGGCGGCTTCGGACGGATCTTCGACAAGGCGTCCGATCCGGACAGCCACCAGGGCTGGGCGCTCGAAGTCCAGACCGATGGTTCGCTGCTGTTCGAGGTCGGCCTGACGGGCGGCGTGGCGCGCTGGGACACCCCGGCGGGCATGCTGCAGCTGAACCAGTGGCACCACGTCGGCGTGGTCTTCAATTCGTCGACGCCGACGGTGGCGCCGATCTTCTATATCAACGGCGCGCCGTTCACCGGCATCCCGGACTCGGTCGCCACCGGAACGGCGACCAGTGACGCGGGCTTCGATCTGCATGTGGGCAACCATGCGCAAGCGCCCAGCCGCACGTTCCACGGCATCCTGGACGAGGTGCGCGTCTGGACAGGCTCCCGGGACGCCGGCCAGATGCAGGCGGAGTACCGCAGCAACTACAGCGCCACGGCCACGCTGCAACCCGGCGGCGTGCAGATGGCTTCGGTGCTGGGCAATGACCGCGACCCCGCCAACCTGCCGATGACCGTGACCCTGGTCAGCGGCCCGCAGCACGCTGACAGCTTCGGCCTCAATGCGGATGGCAGCTTCAACTACACGCCGGCGCCCGACTGGTATGGCAACGACAGCTTTGTCTACCGCGCCAGTAACGGCACGCTTCTCAGCCCGCCGGTGACGGTGACGGTCCGCGTGGCCAATGTGCCGGATGCGCCGGTCATCATGACCCACGGTCAGGCTTCGGTGGCCAATCTGAGCAAGCCGGAAAACCAGTTGGCGGTGGTGAGGCTCGAGGCCAAGGACGTCGACGACCAGAACGGCGCCGTCACGCCGCTGAGCTGGAGCATCGTGGGCGGCGCCGATGCCGCCCTCTTCGTGCTGGATGCGCAGACCGGCGAGCTGCGTTTCGCCCAGGCGCCGGATCACGAGACACCCGGCGATGTCGGCGCAGACAACAACTACCAGATCATCGTCCAGGTGAGCGATGGCGCGCTGGTCGATCAGCAGACGATCAACATCACGGTCACCGATGTGCCGGAAGTGGCGCGTGCACTGCCCGATACCGCCAGCACGGCCTGGCAGACGCCGGTCAGCGTCAACGTGCTGGCCAACGACCTCAACTTCGACAGCCCCTCGCTGGGCCTGCTGGATATCTCGGCCGCCAGCCAGGGGACGGTGCAGATGGCCAACTCGCTGGCCACGCAGCGTGTGGTCTACGACCCTGGCGCCAGCTATTTCGGCACACAGACGCTGCGCTACCGGCTGAACGATCCGCTGCAGGGCCTTCAGCACTACTGGCGCCTGGATGGCGACGCGCGGGACGCGATCGGCAGCGCGCACGGGACGCTGATCAACGGGCCCTCGGCCGTGGCCGGCACCTGGGGCCAGGCCTTGCGCTTCGATGGCATCAATGATCAGGTGCGTCTGCCGGACCTCAGCTACAGCAACGGCTTCACGCTGGCCTTCTGGTTCCGCGCCGACGACAACAGCGGGACCGGCTACCCCACGCTGTATTCGCACGGACCGCGCGGCACGGCCAACAGCCTGTCCGTGCACTTTTCCGGCACCGGTGTGGGCGCGTCCGCAGGCCCCGGCATGTTGCGCACCTGGCTGCTGGATGGCAACGACGCCGACGACCGCTATGGGCTGGATGTGCCGGCGGCCGATCTGGCCAATGGCCAGTGGCACCTCTACACCCTGGTCACCACACCAGGTGTCGGTTCAGAAGTCTTCATCGACGGCGTGCTGCGCGCGTCGTCCGCCGTCGGCAACTCGGCGTTCAACCCGAGCGGCAATGCCTGGCTTGGCCGCACGGCCAACAGTGCTGCCGAAGCCGATCGCATGTTCAAGGGCGATCTGGATGCCCTGGCACTGTATGGTCGCAGCCTGGCCGCCGAGGAGGTGAGCGGCCTCTTTGCCGGCGGAGAGGGCGAAGGCACGGTCAGCATCACCGTGGCCGCGCCTCCACCATTGCCGCCCGTGATCAGCTCCAACGGCGGCGGCGCCGCGGCCGCCATCAGCCTGGCGGAGAACCAGCTGGCCGTGACCACGGTGCTCGCGACCGATCCCAACGGCACGCCGCCTGCCTTGACCTACAGCATTGCCGGCGGCGCGGACGCCGCGCGCTTCACGATCGACGGCACCAGCGGCCAGTTGCGCTTTGCGGCCACGCCCGATGCCGAGTCACCCTGGCCTTCGGCGCAGGCCGGGCGTTATGTGGTGATCGTCAAGGTCAGCGATGGCGCGCTGGAAGACACGCAGACGCTCACGGTGACGGTGACCGATGTCGATGAATTCGACGTCAGCGTGCCGGCGGACGTGGACCCGGAACTCAACGTCGCCGCCGAGAACGCACCCCCTGGCCAGTATGTGGGCATCACCGTGGCCGCAGCGGATGCCGACGCCACGCTGAACGGCATCACCTACAGCCTGATCGACGATGCCGGTGGCCGCTTCGTCATCGACGCGGTCACGGGGCAGGTGCGCACCGCCGCGGTGCTGGATGCCGAAGCGGCAGCGCAGTACAGCATCGTGGTCCAGGCACGTTCGGCGGACGGCAGCACGAGCCAGGCGAGCCACAGCATCGATGTGCTCGACGTGGACGAGTTTGATGTGAGCCCACCCGTTGACCAGGATGCGGCCAGCGATGCACTGCCGGAAAACAGCGCGGTGGGCGCCCTGGTGCCGCTGCGCGTTCAGGCCGTGGACGGCGACCGCACGCAATCCAGTGTCAGCTACAGCCTCATCGACGACGCGGGCGGGCGCTTTGTCATCGATGCGCTGAGCGGCCAGGTCAGGCTGGCTGCGCCGCTGGACGCCGAAGCTGCGTCGAGCCACACGATCACGGTCTGCGCGACATCGGCCGATGGCAGCAGCAGCCAGGCCAGCTTCAGCATCGCCGTGAACGATGTCGACGAGTTCGACGTCACGCCGCTGGTGGATGCCGATCCGGCGGTCAATGCCGTGTCTGAAAGCGCGGCCGTGGGCACCGCGGTGCCGCTACGGGCTCAGGCCAGCGACCCCGACAGTACGAACAACAGCGTCAGCTACAGCCTGGTGAACAGCGCATCCGGACGCTTTGCGATCGACGCGGTCACCGGGCAGGTTCGGATCGCCGCCGCACTGAGTGCGGAAGCCGCCACGTCGCACCTGATCACGGTGCGCGCCACCTCGGCCGACGGCAGCAGCAGCCAGGCCAGCTACTCCATCGCCGTGATCGACGTGGACGAGTTCGACGTGACGGTGCCGGTGGATGCGGATCCTGCCGCCAATGCGCTGGCCGAAGACGCCGCTGTGGGCACGGCCGTGCCGCTGCGTGTGCAGGCGATCGATGGGGACCTCACGAACTCCAGCGTCAGCTACAGCCTGCTGGATGACGCGGGTGGCCGCTTTGTCATCGATGCGGCCACGGGGCAAGTGAGTCTGGCCGCCTCGCTGGATGCCGAAGCAGCGGCGAGCCACACGATCACCGTGCGGGCGAGTTCGGCCGATGGCAGCCAGAGCCAGGCGAGCTTCACGATCGCCGTGAACGATGTCGACGAGTTTGACGTCTCGCCGCTGGTGGATGCCGATCTGGCGGCCAATGCCGTGTCTGAAAGCGCTGCGGTGGGCACGGCGGTGCCCCTGCGCGTGCAGGCCAGCGATGGCGACCTCACCCATTCTGTCGTCAGCTACAGCCTGATCGACGATGCCGGTGGCCGCTTCGCCATCGATGCGGGCACGGGGCAGGTGAGCGTGGCCGCGCGGCTGGATGCCGAGACGGTTACCAGCCACACGGTCACCGTGCGCGCGAGCTCGGCCGATGGCAGCAGCAGCCAGGCCAGCTTCACGATCCGCGTGGACGACGTGGACGAGTTTGACGTGACGGCTCCGGTGGATGCCGATCCCGCCGCCGATGCGCTGGCCGAAGACGCCGCCGTGGGTACGCCGGTGCCGCTGCGGGTGCAGGCCATCGA
>JAEUOZ010000064.1 GCA_016790225.1 Rubrivivax sp. | reverse complement strand
GGCGCGAGCTTCGGCTACAACAACCTCGTCTCCGACATGCGCAGCCTGGCCATCCTGCGCGAAACCGGCGCGCCGGTGGTCTTTGACGCCACGCACAGCGTGCAGCTGCCCGGCGGCCAGGGCAGCAGCTCGGGCGGCCAGCGCGAGTTCGTGCCCGTGCTCAGCCGCGCCGCGGTGGGCGTGGGCGTGGCCGGGCTCTTCATGGAGACGCACCCCGATCCGGCCCATGCAATGTCCGACGGGCCCAATGCCGTGCCGCTGAAGCACATGAAGGCCCTGCTCGAACAGCTGGTGGCGCTGGATCAGGTCGTCAAGCGCCAGCCGCTGCTGGAAAACGACTTCAGCTGCTGAACTGCCTTCGGGAACCGCCACCATGCCCGCTGCCTACCTGATCGTGCAATCCCGGATCACGGACCCCGAGCGTTTCAAGAACTACATGGCAGCAGCCCCGGCGGTCGTCAAGGCCTTCGCGGGCGAATACCTGGTGCGCGGCGGGCGCCTGGCCACGCTCGAAGGCAACTGGCACCCGCCGCGCCTGACCGTCCTGCGCTACCCCAGCTTTGAAGCCGCACAGGCCATGTACAACAGCCCCGAATACCAGGCCGCCCGCTCACTGCGCGATGGCGCCACCGCCGTCTTCGACATGGTGCTGGTCGAAGGCGTCGATGTGGCGCCCTGACCTGCCCCTCGCATCAGAACAACCCTTTGTTTGACTTCGAAAGATCCGATTCATGAGTGCCATCGTCGATATCGTCGGCCGGGAAATCCTGGACAGCCGCGGCAACCCTACCGTTGAATGTGATGTGCTGCTGGAAAGCGGCACCCTGGGCCGCGCGGCCGTGCCCTCGGGCGCCTCCACCGGCAGCCGCGAGGCGATCGAGCTGCGCGATGGCGACAAGAGCCGCTACCTGGGCAAGGGCGTGCTGAAGGCCGTGGGCCACATCAACACCGAGATCAACGAGGCGGTGCTGGGCCTGGACGCCTCGGAGCAGGCCTTCCTGGACAAGACCCTGATCGATCTGGACGGCACCGACAACAAGGGCCGCCTGGGCGCCAATGCCATGCTCGCGGTGAGCATGGCCGTGGCCCGCGCCGCGGCCGAGGAAAGCGGCCTGCCGCTGTACCGCTACTTCGGCGGCATGGGCGGCCTGCAGATGCCGGTGCCGATGATGAACGTCATCAACGGCGGGGCCCACGCCAACAACAACCTCGACCTGCAGGAATTCATGATCCTGCCCGTGGGCGCTCCCAGCTTCCGCGAGGCCATGCGCTACGGCGCCGAGATCTTCCACGCGCTCAAGAAGATCATCGATGCCAAGGGCATGCCCACCTCGGTGGGCGACGAAGGCGGCTTTGCGCCCAACGTGGCCAGCCACGAGGCCGCCATCCAGCTGATCCTGGAAGCGATCGACAAGGCCGGCTATACGGCCGGCAGCCAGATCGCCATCGGCCTGGATTGCGCCGCCAGCGAGTTCTACAAGGACGGCAAGTACCACCTCGAAGGCGAAGGCCTGACGCTCAGCGCGGCCGAGTGGACCGACATGCTGGCCACCTGGTGCGACAAGTACCCCATCGTCAGCATCGAGGACGGCATGCACGAGGGCGACTGGGACGGCTGGGCCCACCTCACGGGCCGGCTGGGCAAGAAGGTGCAGCTGGTGGGTGACGACCTCTTCGTCACCAACACCCGGATCCTCCAGGAAGGCATCGACAAGGGCATCGCCAACTCCATCCTCATCAAGATCAACCAGATCGGCACGCTCACCGAGACGCTGGCCGCCATCGAGATGGCCAAGCGCGCGGGCTACACGGCCGTCATCAGCCACCGCTCCGGCGAGACCGAGGACAGCACCATCGCCGACATCGCCGTGGGCACCAGCGCCGGGCAGATCAAGACCGGCTCGATGAGCCGCAGCGACCGCATGGCCAAGTACAACCAGCTGCTGCGCATCGAGGAAGACCTGGGCGATGTCGCGATCTACCCGGGCCGCAAGGCCTTCTACAACTTGCGCGGCTGACATTCGGCGTTAGCATCGGGCCATGCGACTGATCTCCCCGATCCTCTGCCTGCTGATCGCCGTGGTCTGGTTCGATCTGGGCTTTGGCCGGGGCAGCCTGTTCGAGGTGCGGGCGCTGCAGCAGAAGCTGGATGCCCAGCTGGCCGCCAACCAGGCGGCCCTCTCGCGCAATGCCCAGGTGCAGGCCGAACTGGCCGATCTCCAGGAAGGCCTGGAGATGGTGGAAGAAAAGGCCCGCTTCGAGCTGGGCATGCTGCGCCCGGATGAGATCCTGGTGCAGTACGCCCGGCGCAAGTGAGGTGGCTGACAGCTGGCCACCCGCCCTGGCGCCGCTGCTCGCAGCGGCGTTTTCGCTTTGGGGCAGCCCCGTCACCTGGCTGGAGATCCTGGCCTTCGGGCTCTCGCTGGCCATGGTGATCGGCAACCTGCGCGTCAAGGTCTGGGCCTGGCCGCTGGCCATCGCCGCATCGGCCTGCTACGGGCTGCTGTTCGCCCACAGCAAGCTCTACGGCGAAGCCAGCCTGCAGCTGTTCTTCATCGCCATTTCCTGCTGGGGCTGGTGGCAGTGGTCGCGCGGGACCGATGAAACCGGCCACGTGCTGCAGGTGCGCTGGATGACGCCGCGCCAGCGCCTGTCCACCGGCGCTGCCACCGCGCTGGCCTGGCCGATGCTGGCCGTGCTGCTGGCGCGCAGCACCGACAGCGAAGTCCCGGTGGCCGATGCGCTGCCCACCGTGGCCAGCGTTGCCGGTCAGATCCTGCTGGGCCGCCAGTACGTGGAGAACTGGCTGGTCTGGCTGGGCGTCAACCTCTTCAGCATCGGCTTGTTCGCCTGGAAGGCGCTGTGGCTGACCGCCCTGCTCTACGCGCTGTTTGCCGCCCTGTCCTGGGTGGGCTGGCGCACCTGGCAAGCCCGGGCCGCCGCCCATGCTTGAGCGCACGCCGCAGCCGCCCCGATCTGCCGCCCCGGCGCTGCGGATCGCGGTGCTGGGCGCCGAGTGCACGGGCAAGACCGAACTGGTGCTGGCACTGCGCGACGCACTCTCGGCCGAGCGCGGCCTGCGCGTGGCGGCGGTGATGGAATACCTGCGCGAATGGTGCGACGAGCGCCTGCGCACGCCGGCACGCCACGAACAGGCCGCCATCGCACAGGAACAGCAGCGGCGCATCGAGGCCGCGGCCGCCGCGCACGAGATCGTGGTCTGCGACACCACGCCGCTGATGACGGCGCTCTACAGCCGCTGGTACTTCGGTGACGATTCGCTGGAGCCCGCGGCGGTGGCGGCCCACCGCGACTGCCAGGTGACCCTGGTCACCGGCCTGGATCTGCCCTGGGAGCCCGACGGCCACCAGCGCGACGGCGAACATGTGCGCGGCCCGATCGATGCGCTGCTGCGGGACACGCTGCGGGCGCATGCGATCGCGTACGCCGATGTCCGCGGCCTGGGCGCCGATCGCCTGGCCAGCGCCTGGACGGCGCTGCAGCCCTGGCTGGATGCCGCCGACGGCAGCGGCCAGCGGCCACGCTGAGCGCGGATCGGGGCGCTAGGAGTCCGCGCGGCAGAAGCCGCGCAGCCTCCTAGCCTGCGGCTTTACGCACGACTCCCCCGAGCCCCCTCCGAGAGGGAGCTCCAGCTCGTTGGACCGCTCCCACCAGCCTCCCTCCGCGAGGGAGGCTCCAGT
>JAEUOZ010000015.1 GCA_016790225.1 Rubrivivax sp. | reverse complement strand
GTGGCGATCGACACGATCATCAACCAGAAGGGTCAGAACATGACCTGCGTCTACGTCGCCATCGGCCAGAAGGCGTCGTCGATCAAGAACGTGGTGCGCGCGCTGGAGCAAAACGGCGCGATGGACTACACCATCGTCGTGGCGGCGTCGGCCTCCGAATCGGCGGCGATGCAGTATGTGTCGGCCTACTCCGGCTGCACCATGGGCGAGTACTTCCGCGATCGCGGCCAGGACGCGCTGATCATCTATGACGACCTGTCCAAGCAGGCGGTAGCCTACCGTCAGGTGTCTCTGCTGCTGCGCCGCCCGCCGGGCCGCGAAGCCTTCCCTGGCGACGTGTTCTATCTCCACAGCCGTCTGCTCGAGCGTGCAGCCCGTGTGAACCCCGACTATGTCGAGGCCTTCACCAAGGGTGAGGTCAAGGGCAAGACGGGTTCGCTGACCGCGCTGCCCATCATCGAGACCCAGGCCGGTGACGTGTCCGCTTTCGTGCCGACCAACGTGATCTCGATCACCGACGGTCAGATCTTCCTGGAGACCTCGCTGTTCAACAGCGGCATCCGCCCCGCCATCAACGCCGGCATCTCGGTGTCCCGCGTCGGCGGCGCCGCCCAGACCAAACTGATCAAGGGCCTCTCGGGTGGTATCCGTACCGACCTGGCGCAGTACCGCGAGCTGGCAGCCTTCGCCCAGTTCGCGTCCGATCTGGACGCTGCCACGCGCAAGCAGCTCGACCGCGGCGCCCGCGTGACCGAACTGCTCAAGCAGCCGCAGTACAGCCCGCTGCCGATCAGCCTGATGGGTGCCACGCTGTTCGCGGTGAACAAGGGCTACCTGGACGATGTCGATGTCAAGAAGGTGCTCGATTTCGAGCGCGGCCTGCATCAGCATCTGAAGTCCAGCCATGCCGCACTGCTGAGCAAGCTGGAGAACGACAAGGCCTTGGACAAGGCCGCTGAAGAAGAGCTCTCGGGCGCCATCGCGGCGTTCAAGAAGTCGTTCGCCTGAGCCCCTGCCACTGACCCGCCGGAGTCCCTGCCATGGCAGTTGGAAAGGAAATCCGCAGCAAGATCACCTCGGTGCAAAACACCAAGAAGATCACCAAGGCCATGGAAATGGTTGCTGCGAGCAAGATGCGCAAGGCGCAGGAGCGCATGCGCCAGGCGCGCCCGTATGCGGACAAGATCCGCAACATCACGGCCAACCTGTCGCACGCCAACCCCGAGTACCGCTCGCCCTACATGCGTGTGGTCGAGGCCGAGAAGCGCGTGGGTTTTATCGTCGTGACGACCGACAAGGGTCTGTGCGGCGGCCTGAACACCAACATCCTTCGCGCCGTGACGGCCAAGATGAAGGATGTCCAGACGGCCGGCGGCTCGATCGAGGCCGTGGCCATCGGCAACAAGGGCTTCGGCTTCCTCAACCGCATCGGCGCACCGATCAAGAGCCATGCCACCCAGCTGGGTGACACGCCGCAGCTGGACAAGCTGATCGGTCCAGTCAAGGTGATGCTTGACGCCTTCGTCGAGGGCAAGCTCGACGCGGTCTATCTCTGCTACACCAAGTTCATCAACACGATGAAGCAGGAGCCGCTGGTCGAGCCCTTGCTGCCCTTGTCCGATGCACGCCTGGCCCAGACGGAAGCCGAGAAGTCGCAGTACGGCTGGGACTACATCTACGAGCCCGATGCGCCGACGGTCATCGATGAGCTCCTCACGCGCTACATCGAGGCGCTGGTGTACCAGGCTGTCGCCGAGAACATGGCGTCCGAGCAGAGCGCGCGCATGGTGGCCATGAAGGCCGCCACCGACAACGCCGGCACGCTGATCAACGAACTGAAGCTCATCTACAACAAGACGCGCCAGGCGGCGATCACCAAAGAGCTTTCCGAGATTGTCGGCGGCGCGGCCGCCATCAGCGGCTGAACGGGCCGCACCTGACGCATACCGACCAGAGGATTCAAGAAATGGCCAACACCCAGGCACAAGGCAAGATCGTCCAGTGCATCGGCGCCGTCGTGGACGTCGAGTTCCCCCGCACGCAGATGCCGCGCATCTATGACGCGCTGAAGCTCGAAGGCTCTCCCCTGACGCTGGAAGTCCAGCAGCAGCTTGGCGATGGGGTCGTGCGCACCATCGCGCTGGGCTCCTCCGAAGGTCTGCGTCGTGGCCTGATGGTCACGAATACGGGCGCCGCCATCACCGTGCCGGTGGGCAAGGCGACGCTGGGTCGCATCATGGACGTGCTGGGCAACCCCATCGACGAACGTGGCCCGGTGGATCTGGCCCAGACGGCCTCGATCCACGCCAAGGCACCCACCTATGACGAACTGTCGCCCTCCCAGGAACTGCTGGAAACCGGCATCAAGGTGATCGACCTGATCTGCCCGTTCGCCAAGGGCGGCAAGGTGGGCCTGTTCGGTGGCGCCGGCGTGGGCAAGACCGTGAACATGATGGAACTCATCAACAACATCGCCAAGGCGCACTCGGGCCTGTCGGTGTTTGCCGGCGTGGGCGAGCGCACCCGCGAGGGCAACGACTTCTATCACGAGATGGCCGAATCGGGCGTCGTGAACCTGGAGTCGCTGCCGGACAGCAAGGTGTCCATGGTCTACGGCCAGATGAACGAGCCGCCGGGCAACCGCCTGCGCGTGGCGCTGACCGGCCTGACCATCGCCGAGTCCTTCCGCGACGAAGGCCGTGACGTGCTGTTCTTCGTGGACAACATCTACCGCTACACGCTGGCTGGCACGGAAGTGTCCGCGCTGCTGGGCCGCATGCCGTCCGCGGTGGGCTATCAGCCGACGCTGGCTGAAGAAATGGGTCGCCTGCAGGAACGCATCACCTCGACCAAGGTCGGCTCGATCACCTCGATCCAGGCCGTGTATGTGCCCGCGGACGATCTGACCGACCCGTCGCCCGCCACCACCTTCGCCCACCTGGACGCCACCGTCGTGCTCTCGCGTGACATCGCCGCGCTGGGCATCTACCCCGCCGTGGACCCGCTGGATTCGACCAGCCGCCAGGTGGACCCGAACGTCGTGGGCGACGAGCACTACAGCACCACCCGTGCCGTTCAGGGCACGCTGCAGCGCTACAAGGAACTGCGCGACATCATCGCCATTCTGGGCATGGACGAACTCTCGCCCGAAGACAAGCTGGCCGTGGCCCGTGCCCGAAAGATCCAGCGCTTCCTGAGCCAGCCCTTCCACGTGGCCGAAGTGTTCACCGGCTCGCCAGGCAAGTATGTTCCGCTGAAGGAAACCATCCGCGGCTTCAAGATGATCGTCGCCGGCGAGTGCGATCACCTGCCGGAGCAGGCCTTCTACATGGTCGGCACCATCGACGAAGCCTTCGAAAAGGCCAAGAAGATCCAGTAAGCGGCGCTCACCGTCCGGGATCTCGGCACGCCTCACCCCATGCCTTTGTGGATGTGGGGCATGCTGAGCGCGCGGACGGATTGCCAGCTCCTTGGACCCTCACCCAGCACCTGCCCAAGTCACTGCGGCGAAAGCTTCCACCATGGCCACCCTCCACGTCGACGTCGTCTCTGCAGAAGCCAGCATCTTTTCCGGTAAGGCCAAGTTTGTTGCGCTGCCCGGCGAAAACGGTGAGCTCGGGATCCTGCCGCGCCACACGCCGCTGATCACCCGCATCAAGCCCGGCGCTGTGCGCATCCAGCGGGCCGACAATGGGGAAGAGGAATTCGTCTTCGTGGCCGGCGGCATCCTGGAGGTTCAACCCGGCACCGTCACCGTGCTGGCCGATACCGCCATCCGGGGCCACGATCTGGACGAAGCCAAGGCCAATGAAGCCAAGAAACTGGCCGAAGAGGCGATGAAGAATGCCAAGAGCGAGATCGATCTCGCCAAGGCCCAGAGCGAGTTCGCGACCATGGCAGCGCAGCTGGCTGCGATCCAGAAGCTGCGCAAGAAGTAAGTCGTCACCAGCCGTCCCACCAGGAAGGGCCAGCCCGAGTCATCGGGCCGGCCCTCTTGCTTTTCTGGGGGCCTGCGGCTCACAGTGGTGCGCGAGGCACTCAGCCGCAGAAGGCGCCCGTGCGGCGCAGACTCGCGCAACGGGCCCCTGACCCGCACCCACCACCAGGAGCAGCCAGCCGTGTCGAAGAAGGAAACGAGCAAGAAGAAACACGCTTCGGCCACCGGGTCCTCCGAGGCCCACCACACCGCTGCCGAAGGCGCTGCCGTCCGCCTGTCGAAGTCCGAATACGCGCTTCACCTGCAGCCGCTCGAAGTCGAGCTCAACCAGCTGGCCCGGTGGGCACAGCAGAAGGGCGCGCGCCTGGCGGTGGTTTTCGAAGGCAGAGACACGGCCGGCAAGGGCGGCGTGATCTCGGCGATCGCCGACTGCCTGAACCCGCGACAGTGCCGCGTCGTCGCCCTGCCCAAGCCTTCGGAGCGTGAAAGGACCGAGTGGTACTTCCAACGCTACATCGCTCACCTGCCCGCAGCCGGTGAGATCGTCCTCTTTGACCGCAGCTGGTACAACCGCGCCGGCGTTGAGCCGGTGATGGGTTTCTGCACACCGGAACAGACTGCGCGATTCCTGAGCCAGGCCCCGGTCTTCGAAAAACTGCTGGCCGACGACGGCATCCTGCTCTTCAAGTACTGGCTGACCGTCGATCAGGCGCAGCAGGAAGCGCGGTTCGCCGAGCGCCTGAGCGACCCGCTCAAACGCTGGAAGCTCAGCCCGATCGACCTGAAGGCACGCGAGCGCTATGCCGAGTACGGACAGGCGCGCGACCGGATGCTGGCGGCCACGCACACCGCGCATGCGCCCTGGACGCTGGTGGACTTCAATGATCAACGCCGCGGGCGGCTCACGCTGATCCGTCATCTGCTGGAGCGGGTGCCCGACCATGAGGTGGACGATGCGGTGCCGGACTACCCGCCCCTGAAACACCCGCCGCTGACGGAGCACTTCGGCGGGCCGCTCAAGCCGATACCGCCACACCCGCCGGGCGCTTGACGCGCCTGAGCCCGGCGAAACGCTCGGCAGCGCATCCAGCGGAGCGCGATTCAGATCAGCGTGGGCCGATCGGGTAGCTCATCCACATTGCGCGCCCCTTCGGCGGCCGCATGGTGCGCAAGCAGCACCGCCTCCACCGCCTCGACCGCGCGCAGCAGGCCGGCTTCATGCCGTCCGGCGCGGAAGTCATCGCGCATCTGGTGCACGATCCCTTGCCAGTGATCTGCGGCCACGTGGCGTGCCACGCCGCGATCGGCCACGATCTCGATGGCGCGCTCGGCCAGCAGCACGTAGATCAGCACGCCGTTGTTGGCTTCGGTGTCCCAGACGCGCAATTTGCCGAACAGTGACAGGGCGCGTTCGCGGGGCGTGGCGCCGCGCCAGAGATAGCTCATCGGCAGCCCGGCCTCGACGCAGACGCGGATCTCGCCGTGGTGGCGCTGCTCGCTGCTGCGGATGCGCTCCGTGATGCGGTCCAACGCGGCGGAGCCCAGGGCGCGCGTTGCGTCGGTCTCGTCGAACCAGCGGTGACGCAGGATCCGCAACCAGCGCGCCATCACCAGTCTCCCCCGGCACCGCCGCCGCCAAAATCCCCACCGCCGCCGGAAGAAAAGCCGCCGCCCCCGCCGCCAAAACCACCCGAGCCGCCACCGCCCCAGCTGCCGCCGCCCGACCAACCGCCTGTGCTGCCGCCCCAGATCACCGGACCGGCGCCGCCCCGCCTTGCATGGCCGGCACGACGCAGCACGGAGCCGATGCCCAGCACACCGACCACGATCAGCGCGACGACGCCGGCCGCGACCGCAATCACCACACTGCCAGTCAGCCACCAGCCGAGGCCGCCCGTCGCGCCCGAAGTCAGCAGAGAGCCGAGCCGGCGGCCGAATACGCCCGTCAGCACCATGCTCACCACAGGGACTGCCACGAAGAAGAAGATCAGCAGCTCTTCGACGCCCAGGCCTCCCAGAACGGATACCGAATGGCGCTGCGGGCTTGGTGCCGGCAAGGCCTCGCCCTGGATGCGTGCGATGAGCTGATCGACGCCGGCCTGCAAGCCGCCGGCAAAGTCGCCCCGCTTGAAGGCCGGCGTGATCGCGTTCTGCACGATCTGCCGCGCGGCCAGATCGGGAATCGCACCTTCCAGCGCCTTGGAGGTCGCGATCCAGATGCGCCGGTCGTTCCTGGCGACGACGATCAACAGGCCGTCGCCCACCTCGCGCCGGCCGAGCTGCCAGCTCTCGCCCACCCGCTGAGCGAAGGCAGCGATGTCTTCGGGCGCGGTGCTGGGCACGATCAGCACCACGATCTGCGGTCCGGCCTGGGCCTCGAAAGCGGCCAGCTTCGCCTGCAGTGCGTCGCGCTCGGCGGGCTGAAGCGTGGCTGTCTGATCGATGACGCGGCCGCTGAGCGCCGGCACCGGCACCAGCTCCTGCGCGGCCAGCGGCAGCCAGAGGCCGCTGACGAGCCAGATCAGCAGACCGCGCAGCACGGTCCTCAGACCCGGCCGGGCCTCAATCCGCACGGACTGCACGGCGTGCCCTCCCCGCCCGGAACCCCGCGCCCACGACGCAAGGCCAGCGTGCATCAGCGGCTGGCGGCAGGGGCGGCCGGCGCGGGCTGGGTCGGCGTGCCGAAGTCCACGCGCGGGGGCGCGCTGATGGCCGCTTCGTTCTCGACCGTGAAGCTGGGCTTGACCTCGTACTTGAACACCATCGCGGTCAGGTTGGTCGGAAACTGGCGCGCGAGCACGTTGTACTCCTGCACGGACTTGATGTAGCGATTGCGCGCGACCGTGATGCGGTTCTCCGTGCCTTCCAGCTGGACACGCAGATCCTGGAAGCCCTGATTGGCCTTCAGGTTGGGGTACTGCTCAGAGACAACCATCAGGCGGCTCAAGGCGCCGGAGAGCTCGCCCTGGGCCTTCTGGAAGCGCGAAAAGGCTTCCGGGTTGTTCAGCGTCTCAGGAGTGACCTGCATCGAAGTCGCCTTGGCGCGCGCCTCGATCACCCGGGTCAGCGTCTCCTGCTCGAAATTCGCCTCGCCCTTGACGGTATTCACGATGTTCGGGATCAGGTCCGCCCGGCGCTGGTACTGGTTCAGCACCTCGGCCCAGGATGACTTGACGCTCTCGTCCAGGCGCTGAAAGTCGTTGTAGCCGCAGCCCGACAGGGCCATGGTCAGGGCAGCCAGCAATCCGGCAAACAAACGGCGTGACATCGGTCTCTCTCCAACGATGAATGGAATCGACGTGGCGCAACATGGGGGCGCCACCGCCCTTTCAAGAGCGATCCCTCACTGTACCCGCTGGGAATGCAGGGTCAATGCCGGCGTGGCGCCCGTCACAGACTCCGGCCGAGGCTGCGGGGCTGCAAGGCAGACAAGGCGATCAGTCGCCCAGGCACACGCCCAGCCCGCGGGCCGCGGCCAGCAGCGGGTGATCCAGCGGCACGGTGCGCGTGCGCCCCGCCACCTCGGCCAGCGCAACGGACACGCAGGCGTCGGACTGCAGCGCCACCATCTGCCCGTGCTGGCCGGCCAGCGCCATCCATGCGGCGGCATGCCCGAAGCGGGTCGCCAGCACGCGGTCAAAGGCCGTGGGCGAGCCGCCACGCTGCACATGGCCCAGCAAGGTGGTGCGCACCTCGCTGCGCAGCAGCGGCGCCAGCTGCTTGCGCAGGGCCTCGCCCACGCCGCCCAGGCGGATGGGGTCCGGGCTGTCGGACAGCGTCTGGGCGACGCTGAGCGAGCCCCCGCGTGGCATGGCGCCCTCCGCGACGCAGATGATGGTGCCCGCATCGTCGGCCCCCGGGCCGGCATCCTCGTGGCGGCGGCACACCTCCAGAAGCCGGGGCAGATCGAAGGGGATCTCGGGCAGCAGGATGGCATCCGCGCCGCCGGCCAGGCCGCCTTCGAGTGCGATCCAGCCGGCATAGCGGCCCATGGTCTCGACGATCATGACGCGGCCATGGGCCCGCGAGGTCGTGCGCAGCCGCCCGATGGCCTCGGCGACGATGGCCACGGCGCTGTCGAAGCCGAAGGTCCGCTCCGTCAGCACCAGGTCGTTGTCGATGGTCTTGGGCACGCCGATCATCGGCAGGCCCAATCGGTTCAGCCGGTCGGCGATGCCCATCGTGCCGTCGCCGCCGATGGCCAGCACGGCATCCAGCTGCTGCTCACGAGCGAAGGCCAGCACCTGAGCGGAGACGTCTGCGCCGCCTTGCTCGACGTCATGAAAGGGGTCGGCCTTGTTGTGCGTGCCCAGGATCGTGCCGCCCTGATCCAGGATGTTGTCAACGTCTGTCGCTGACAACGGGCGCAGCCGGCGCCGCATCAGCCCCAGAAAGCCGCGCTCGATGCCGCTGACACGGACGCCCTTCTGAACAAGGGCCAGCGTCGCCGCCCGGATGACGGCGTTGAGGCCTGGGCAATCGCCGCCGCCGGTGAGGATGCCGATGTGCATGTGCTCATTCTGCAGCGATGAATGCCGGCGCGCGCTCGGCACTGGGCTGATCAGGGTCATGAGGCCGAAGCCGCGCCCGGGTGAGGTGCGCACGCGGCGCACGCGGCGTGCGCAGCTGCCTATCATGTGCCGATGCTGGACCCCCTGCAGGCCTTGCAAGGCGCCGCACGAAAGCCCTGGGCACACAAGGCTTCGAGCCGGCGCGTGCTGGTCCTGGGCGGCGCCGGTGCGCTGGGGAGCGCGCTGCTGGAACAGTTGCTGGCCGGGCATCGCTTCGAGCGTGTCGCGGTGGTCGTCGAGCAGCCCATGCACACGGCAGCGCGCGGGCTCCTGACCGTGGGCGCGCAGGCGCAGGCCTGGCGGTCGCTGGGCGCGGATACCGCGGTGATCGCCTTCGATCGGGAGCGCCACAGCCACGGCCGGGAGCTGGCTTTCCTGCGCCCACAGCCTGCGCAGCTGCTGCCGTGGGCCAGGCAGCTGCGCGAGGCGGGCGTCTCGCGCCTGCTGATCGCCGTGCCCCACCGCGCGCACCTCTTGCCCCAGGCCCTGCGCCAGGGCCTGGCGACGCTGGACGAGGCGGCGGTGGCGGGCCTGGGCTTCGAGCAGCTGGCCTTCATGCGGCTGGCCAGCGACAACCGGGCCCCCGAGGGGGCCGGCGAACGTTCCCGGCCGCAGGCCCTGGCCGACTGGATGCTCTCGCAGCTGCACTGGATGATCCCGGTCATCGAGCAACCCGTTCGCACCACGACGGTGGCGCGGGTTGCCGTCGCGCTCTTGCTGGCCTGGCCCGAGGCCAGCCCCGCCACACGCGTGCTGCCGGCTGCGCTGCTGTGGCACGCCGCCCAGGGCGCTTCGGCAGAAGGGCTGGTCCGCAGCTGGCTGGCCGATCAGCCCTTGCCAGCCCCGCAAGAGCCGCGGCGCCGCTGGTGACCCGCGGCCTCGCCGACAGCCCCTTGCGCCCTTTGGGCGGCCCGCGCATCGGCAACGGCCCTTGAACCCCGCAGCCGCGGTCCCATGTGGGGCAGGCTGAGATCGCTGACCGGCACCGCCGCGGCAGCTTCAGCGAGGGGCTCGCCGGCCGTGGGCGAGACGCGGTTCTTCATCAAGGGGTGTGGCCATGGGTTCCTGGAAACGTCTCGCGCTGTTGTGGTCCGTGATCAAGGGCGACGCGCGGCTGCTCTGGCGCGCCTTGAGGCATCCGCGCGCACCGTTCTGGCTCAAGGCCGCGACGGCCGGGCTGGTGCTCTACCTGCTGTCTCCAGTGGATCTGCTGCCGGACGTGCTGCCGGTGATCGGTGTCGTCGATGATCTGGTCCTGCTGCCGCTGGCCATCCACTGGATGCTGCGCAGCCTGCCCGCTTCCTTGAGGGCGGAGATCGGCGCCCACGGCGCGCCGACGCCGACGCGCTGATCGACTGCCGCGGGGGCACGACAGGCGGCCTGCCGCGGGCCTGGATAATCCGGCGCATGTCTGCCCCTCTCGTCAACGACAACTTCCTGCGCGCCTGCCTGCGCCAGCCCACCACCCATACGCCGGTCTGGCTGATGCGCCAGGCGGGCCGCTACCTGCCCGAGTACTGCGCCACGCGCGCTCGCGCGGGCAGCTTCATGGGCCTGGCCACGAACGTCGACTTCGCCACCGAAGTGACGCTGCAGCCGCTGGAGCGCTACCCGCTGGATGCCGCGATCCTGTTCTCCGACATCCTCACCGTGCCGGACGCGATGGGCCTGGGGCTGAGCTTCGCCGCCGGCGAGGGCCCGCGCTTCGAGCGCGTGGTGCGCGACGAGGCAGCGGTCGCCGCGCTGGACGTGCCGGATCTGCAGCGGCTGCGCTATGTCTTCGATGCGGTCAGCTCGATCCGCCGCGCGCTGCAGGGGCGCGTGCCGCTGATCGGCTTCTCCGGCAGCCCCTGGACGCTGGCCTGCTACATGGTCGAAGGCGGCGGCTCGGACGATTACCGCCAGGTGAAGACGCTGATGTATGCGCGCCCCGATCTGATGCACCGGATCCTGGATATCAATGCCCGCGCGGTGACGGCCTACCTGAATGCGCAGATCGAGGCCGGCGCCCAGGCGGTCATGGTCTTCGATTCCTGGGGCGGCGTGCTGGCCGATGGTGCCTTCCAGGCCTTCAGCCTGCACTACACACGCCAGGTCGTGGCCGGTCTGAAGCGCTCGCACGAAGGTCAGCCGATCCCGGTGATCGTGTTCACCAAGGGCGGTGGCCTGTGGCTGGAGGAGATCGCCGGCTGCGGCGCCGATGTGGTCGGCCTGGACTGGACCGTCAACCTCGGCGCGGCCCGGCGCCAGGTTGGCGATCGCGTGGCGCTGCAGGGCAATCTGGATCCGAACGTGCTCTTCGCGCCGCCGTCCACGGTGGCCCACGAGGCACGCGCCGTGCTGGACCGTTTTGGCCGCCCGCAACGCACCGACGGATCCTGGGATGGACACATCTTCAACCTCGGGCACGGCATCAGCCAGTTCACGCCGCCCGATCACGTGCATGCGCTGGTGGAGGCCGTGCACCAACACGGGCGCCTGCTGCGCCAGCCGGCCTAGTGTGCACTTTTGCCAGTGAGTGAGCACTTAGCCCGCTACTTATCCCCAATCCAGAGGTTGACGTCTGGCTGAATGGCAAGCCCGAAGCGTAACCGAACGAAACTGACGACCCCAGCTAAGTCATTGATTTCATTGAGATCAGCTCAGTGCCAAAAAAGCAGGCAATCCAAGGCGGAGCCCGTGAAATCAAGGCTTTGCCGCGTCTCCCCCCGCTTTGCCCACAAAGTTATCCACAGAGTCCGTGGACATGTGAAAAAGTCTTTCAGGATCAGGGACTTGCTGTCTTTTCCTAGATTGCAACCAAACTTGTGCGCGCAGGCACAAGAGCTGAACCGGGGCTGACAAGGGATGCCGGCCGACTGCCAGGTGGCCGTGGCTGTCGACATGCCGCAACACGCGGGCCTGGGCGGACTGCTTGACTACGACTGCGAAAGGGGGCTCGGCCCGGGCCAGCTGATCCGCGTGCCGCTGGGCTCGCGCACCGTCACCGGCATCGCCTGGCAGACGCCAGCAGCCGACGCGGCGGTGGCCGAACGCCGTGCCGTGGCCGAGGTTCTGGAGGCGCTGCCGGCCTTGCCGGCGGCGTGGCTGCAGCTGGTCGAGTTTGCGGCCGGCTATTACCAGCGTGGCCTGGGTGAGCTGGCGCTGGCCGTGCTGCCGCCCGAGCTGCGCAAGCTCGACGGGCGCCAGCTGGCGCAGCGCATCGCCCGCTGGCGCAAGAAGCTGCCGGAGGGGCCGCCGCTGCCGTCTGCCAGCCCGACAGAGGAGCCGTCTGAAGCGCCGTCGGCCCAGTCACGCCCGTCGCTGACACCCGAGCAGCAGGCCGCGCTGGGCGAGCTGGAGGCACAGGATCCGCGCGCCGTCCTGCTCTTCGGGGCCACCGGCAGCGGCAAGACCGAGGTCTACCTGCACGCCGCCGAGCGCGCGCTGGATCAGGGCCGGCAGGTGCTGCTGCTGGTGCCGGAGATCAATCTCACGCCGCAGCTGGAATCCCGTCTGGCGCAGCGCTTCCCGCGGCGCCGGCTGGTCTCGCTGCACAGCGCGCTCACGCCGGCACAGCGGCTAAAACACTGGTGGATGGCCCACGTCGGACTGGCGGATCTGGTGCTGGGCACGCGGCTGGCCGTCTTCACGCCGCTGGCGCGGCCCGGCCTCATCGTCGTGGACGAAGAACACGATCCCAGCTTCAAGCAGCAGGACGGCGCACGCTATTCGGCGCGCGACCTGGCGGTCTACCGCGGCCACCTGGAAAAGCTGCCGGTGATCCTGGGCTCGGCCACCCCGGCGCTGGAAAGCTGGCAGCGCGCGATCGAGGGCCGTTACCGGCGGCTGGACATGCCCAGCCGCGTGGGAGGCGGCACGATGCCCGCGGTGCGGCTGCTGGACATGGGCGCGCTGCCACGCCAGAGCGGCCAGGAGGCGCCCGCGATCGCCCCCGCGCTGCTGCAGGCGATCGAGGCGCGCATCGCGCGTGGCGAGCAGAGCCTGCTGCTGCTCAACCGCCGAGGTTATGCGCCGGTGCTGCACTGCGGCGCCTGCAGCTGGAAGAGCCAGTGCGGGCATTGCAGCGCCTGGCGCGTCTTCCACAAGGCCGATCGCACGCTGCGCTGCCACCACTGCGGCTTCACCGAGCGCGTGCCGCGTGCCTGCCCCGATTGCGGCAACCTGGACATCGCCCCGCTGGGCCGGGGCACCGAGAAGCTCGAAGAACAACTGGCAGCGCTGCTGCCCGAAGCCCGCGTGGCGCGCATCGATGCCGACAGCACGCGGCTGAAGGGCTCGCTGGATGCGCAGCTGGCAGCCGTGCACGAAGGCGAGATCGACGTGCTGGTGGGCACGCAGATGGTCACCAAGGGGCATGATTTCCGGCGCATCACGCTGGTGGCCGCCGTGAACCCGGATGCCGCCTTGTTCGCCAGCGACTTTCGCGCCGCCGAGCGGCTGTTCTCGCTGCTGCTGCAGGCGGCGGGACGTGCCGGCCGCGATGCCGAAGTGGCCGCCCGCAGCGAGATGTGGCTGCAGACCTGGCACCCGCGGCACGCGGTCTATGCCGCGTTGCGGCGCCACGACTATGCGGCCTTCGCGGCCCAGCAGCTGGGCGAGCGCCGAGCGGCCGGGCTGCCGCCCTTTGTCCACCTGGCCTTGCTGCGCGCCGATGCGCGCACGCCGCAGGCTGCGCAGGCCTTCCTGCGCGAAGCGGCCGACGCCGTCGCCTCGCTGCCCGATGCCGGGCGCGTGACGGTCTACGCGCCCGTGCCGCCGCCCGTGGCGCGCGTGGCCGATGTCGAGCGCATGCAGCTGCTGGTGGAGTCACCCTCGCGCCCGGCACTGCAGCGCCTGCTCAGCGCCTGGCAGCCGCTGCTGCTGGGGCTGCGCGGGCGCCACAAGGGGCTGCTGCGCTGGGCCATCGACGTCGATCCGCTGGGGATCTGAGCGGCCGCTTGCCGGCGCGGCGCACGAGACCGCAGGCAAAGCCGTCCCGGGCAGCAATCGCGTGGCGCCTTCAGCGGCTCTGCCCGCCCAGCAGTGCGGCGAGCACCGAGAAGCTGACGAAGGCCACGACCGTGCTGGTCATGATGATGCGGGCGACACGCCCGTTGTCGGCGCCGTAGCGTTCGGCCAGCAGCGAGACATTGCTGGCACTGGGCAAGGCTGCCGCCAGCGTCAGCACGACGATCTGGAAGCTGGTCAAGGGTGCGCCCAGTTGACGCGCTGCCGCGGCTGCCGTGAAGACCAGCAGCGGATGCAGGAAGAGCTTGATCAGCGCCACGGGCACGAAGAGCGCGGCCGGCGTGCGCGAATGGGCATGCTGGCCCGCGCGCCACAGCACGGCCCCGATCGTGAACAGCGCGACCGGGCTGGCCGCATCGGCCAGCATGCGCACGACCACCTCCGGCGGGCCGGCCAGCTTCCAGCCGGCCACCGAGAAGGCCGCGCCCAGCGCGATGGACCAGGGCAGCGGGTTGGACAGCGTGCCCCGCAGCGCGCGCCAGAGGGCGGCCCGCGGCCCCTGGCCCGAAGCCCCGTGCAGGCTGGCCAGCGCGATGCACAGCGAGCTGGTGACGAAGAGATCGGCCAGCATGGTGCAGATCACCGGTCCGGCGGCAGCCGGACCGAACAGCGCCACCAGCAGCGGCACGCCCATGAAGCCGGTGTTGGGAAAGGCCGCGACCAGCGCGCCGAAGGCGGCGTCCTTCAGGTGCACCCGCTCGCTCAAGGTCACGGCGATCGTGAAGCCCACGACGATCAGCGCGCACATGAGGTAGACGCCCAGCATCGCCGGGTTGAGCAGTTCCAGGATCGGCGTGTTCTGGCCGAAGCGGAACAGCATGCAGGGCAGCGCGAAATACAGGACGAAGGCGTTCAGCCCGGCAATGGCGCTTTCCGGCAGGATGTGCTGACGAGCGGCAAGGTAGCCGCAGAGCACCAGCGCGAAGAACGGGACGGTGACGCTGAGGATCGACGGCATGTGAGAGGAAGTATCGCCGTGCGCGAGCCCCAGGCTGTGGGCCCACAATGACGTCTTGCTAGTGCATGGAGAATGACGGATGAGCCTGACGCGCGAGAAGCGCGGTCGTGGTGTGCTGGCCACGGTATTCGGTGGCCTGTGGCGGGCTGTCGATGGCCTGCGCCGCCTGACCCTGAACCTGCTGTTCCTGGGCCTCGTCGTGGCGCTGGCCGCGCTGGCCTGGACGAGCCGCGCACCGGCGCTGAAGGAGCGCACGGTGCTGGTGATCGATCTGGATGGCCCGGTGGTCGAGCAGCGCAGCGGCACGCCGCGCGATGCCCTCTTCGGCTGGCTGAGCGAGAGCAGTCCCCGGCAGGTGGCGCTGCGCGACATCCAGCGCGCGCTGGACCATGCCGCCAGGGATGCCGACGTCAGCAGCGTGCTGCTGACCACCGACGGCCTGAGCGGCGGCGGCCTGGCCACGCAGCGCGAGGTGGCCGCGGCCATCACGCGCTTTCGCGCCAGCGGCAAGAAGGTCGTGGCCTGGGGCATGCAGTACGACCAGCGTGCCTACTACCTGGCCGCGCATGCCGACGAGGTCTACATGCACCCGATGGGCGCCGTGCTGATCGAAGGTTACGGGCGCCAGCGCAACTACTACCGTGATGCGCTGGACCGGCTGGGCGTGAGCGCCAACGTGATCCGGGCGGGCCAGTTCAAGAACGCCGCGGAACCCTTCATGGCCAACGCGCCATCGCCGCAGACGATCGAGTCCGAAAGCCTGGTCTACGAGGCGCTCTGGGCCCTGTACATCGACGGCGTGGAGAAGGCGCGCCGCCTGCCGGCGGGCCATGTGCTGCGCATGATCGAAGGGCTGCCGGCCAACCTGGTGGCGGCCGGCGGCGACAGCGCGCGGCTGGCGCTGGATCTGAAGCTGGTGGATGGCCTGATGACGCCCGATGCGCTGCGCACGCTGCTGGTGGAGCGCGGCGCGAAGGATGAGCGCCTGCTCAGCTTCCGGCAGGTCTCCCTGACGTCCTACCTCAGCCGCGTCAAGACGCCGCGCGAGGGCGATGCCGTGGCCGTGGTGGTGGCCGAGGGCGAGATCGTCGAGGGCGAAGCGCCCGCCGGCCGCGTGGGCGGGCGCTCGACGGCCGAGCTCATCCGCCAGGCGCGCGAAGACGAGCACGTGAAGGCCGTGGTGCTGCGCGTGGATTCGCCCGGCGGCAGCGCCACGGGCAGCGAGCTGATCCGCCGTGAACTGCAGATGACGCGCGCGGCGGGCAAGCCGGTGGTCGTCTCCATGGGCGATCTGGCCGCCTCGGGCGGCTACTGGATCAGCCTGGCGGCCGACGAGCTGGTGGCCGATCCGGCCACCATCACCGGCTCGATCGGTGTCTTCGCGATGCTGCCCACCGGGCCGGGCCTGATGGACAAGCTCTCGCTGCACACCGGTGGCACCGGCACGACCTGGCTGGTCGGCGCCTACGATCCCAGGCGCCCGCTGGACGAGCGCTTTGCGCGCGTGGTGCAGTCCGTCATCGACCACATCTATGCCGATTTCACGGCCAAGGCCGCGGCCGCCCGCAAGACCGGCAAGGACAAGATCGATGCGGTGGCGCAGGGGCGCATCTGGACTGGCGCGCAGGCGCGCGAGCGGGGCCTGATCGACCGCGTCGGCAGCTTCAACGATGCGCTGGCCTCTGCCCGCGCCAAGGCCAGGCTCCCGGCGGACGCCCGCGTGCAATGGATGGAGCGTGAAGGTGGCCGGCTCAGCCGCTTGCTCGACGGCCTGGGCGCCCAGGCCTGGGGCGAACGCCTGCAGGCCGCCGGCTGGCTGGCGCCGCCGCTGCCTGCGCCGCCGGCAGTGCTGGCCGAGGCCCGCGCCGATCTGGCCTGGCTGGCGGAGCTGACGCAGCAGCGCGCGCCCTTTGCGGCCGTGGTGCACTGTCTGTGCGGGCCGGTGGATTGAGCGCGTGAGCGCTTGAGCGATCGAGGGGCTGAAGCGCCGAAGGTTCAGGCCGCGCGCGGCGTGCTCAGTCGACCCACCAGCGCCAGCCCCGCCACGATCAGCCCGGCGCCCAGCAGCTGCTGCAGCCCGCTCAGGTGGTGGGCTTGCCAGAGGAAAGCCGCGGTCAGGCCCAGCAGCAGCACGAACAGGCCGGCCGCCAGCGCGCGGGCCTGGGGGCTCATCGGCGGGTCGTAGCGCGGGCGCTGCAGGTCGAAGGCGGGCTTGGGGAAACGTGCCGCCACGTCCGGCGGGCGCCAGCCCGGCGGCTTGAACCAGACGCGCAGCTTGTCGGCCCAGGAGGCCGCGCGCCAGCTGTCCTGCGCCAGGGTCCACCAGACCTCGAGATTGGCCCACAGCGGGTTCCAGCTGCGCAGCGGCGCGCGAGTGCCGTAGACGATGGGCTCGCGCTCGTCCTCTTCGGCAAAGCTGCCGAAGAGCCGGTCCCAGACGACCCAGATGCCGCCGTAGTTGCGGTCCAGGTAGCGATCGTTCACTGCGTGGTGCACGCGGTGGTTGCTCGGGCTGCAGAACCAGCGGTCGAACCAGCCCAGCCGCCCGATCTGCTGCGTGTGCACCCAGTACTGATAGAGCAGGTCGATCAGGGCCACGACCGCAAAGACCATCGGCGGAAAGCCCAGCACGGCCATCGGCAGGTAGAAGATCCATCCGGTCAGAAAGCCCGAAGAGGTCTGGCGCAGCGCCGTGGACAGGTTGTAGTCCTCGCTCTGGTGGTGCACCACGTGCGAGGCCCAGAACAGCGCGCAGGTGTGCCCGAGCCGGTGGTTCCAGTAGTAGCAGAAGTCGTAGGCCACCAGCGCGGCCACCCAGACCCACCACTGGCCCGGGTCCAGCTGCCACAGCGCCACATGCTGGAAGGCGAAGGCATAGATGCCGATGCGCAGCACACGTCCGAAGACGCCGGTGACCTGGCTCATGATGCCCAGCCCGATGGAATTGAGCGCATCGTTCCAGCGGTAGGTGTTGCGGCCGCGGCGGATGCCCACCCACAGCTCCAGGGCGATGAGCAGCAGGAAGACCGGTGTGGCCAGGACGATGATCTGGGCGCCTTGCATGGCCCGCAGTCTGGCGCAAAAGGCGGCTCGTTATCATCCGGAGATCTCAGCAGCCGCCGCTGCAGCCCTGCAGTCAGCGGCGTCGTTCGTCCGCGCGGCCGCCCCTCCCTTACCGCCTTGCGCGCACCCGATGGCCGACACCCTGAATGCTGCCCAGATGCAGGCCGTGCATCACCTGCAGAGCCCCTGCCTGGTGCTGGCCGGCGCCGGCTCGGGCAAGACCCGCGTCATCGTGCACAAGATCGCCCGGCTGCTGCAGGCCGGCCTGCCGCCGGCGCAGATCGCGGCGATCACCTTCACCAACAAGGCTGCGCAGGAAATGCGCGAGCGCGCCAAGGCCAGCGTCGGCTCGCGCGCGGCGCGCGATCTTGCGGTCTCCACCTTCCACTCCCTGGGCGTGCGCATGCTGCGCGAGGACGGCCCGCGCATCGGGCTGAAGCCCAATTTCTCGATCCTGGACAGTGACGACGTGCTGGGCGTGCTGCGCGACGCCGGGGCCACCACCGATGCCAAGCTGGCGCGTGGCTGGCAGTGGACGATCAGCCTGTGGAAGAACCAGGGGCTGAACAGCGCGCAGGCCGCCGCCGTGGCCAAGGACGATCTGGAGCAGCTCGCGGCGCGCATCATGCAGCGCTACGAAGAGCGCCTGCAGGCCTTCCAGGCGGTGGACTTCGATGATCTGATCGGCCTGCCGCTGAAGCTGCTGCAGAGCGACGCCGAGGCGCGTGCGCGCTGGCAGGCGCAGTTCCGCCACATCCTGGTGGACGAGGTCCAGGACACCAACGCCGTGCAGTACGAGCTGCTGAAAAGCCTGGTGGGCGAGCGCGGCCTCTTCACCGCCGTGGGCGACGACGACCAGAGCATCTACGGCTGGCGTGGCGCGACCATCGAGAACCTGCGCCGGCTGCCGCAGGACTATCCCTCGCTGAAGGTCATTCCGCTGGAGCAGAACTACCGCTCCACCGGCGCCATCCTGCGCGCGGCCAACCATGTGATCGCCGGCAACCCCAAGATCTTCGAGAAGAAGCTGTGGAGCGAGTTCGGCGAAGGCGAGCCGGTGCTGCTGGCCGAGTGCGACGGCGAGGAACACGAGGCCGAGCGCGCCGTGGCGCGCGTGAACGCGCTGCGTGCGCGCGGCGGCGAGGTGAAGTTCAGCGACTTTGCCATCCTCTACCGCGCCAACCACCAGGCGCGCGTCTTCGAGCAGAAGCTGCGTGCCGCGCAGATCCCGTACAAGGTGTCTGGCGGGCAGAGCTACTTCGATCGCGCCGAGATCAAGGACCTCTGCGCCTGGCTGCGCCTGCTGGTCAACCAGGACGACGACCCCGCCTTCCTGCGCGCCATCGGCACACCCAAGCGCGGCATCGGCACCACCACGCTGACCCGGCTGGGCGAGTTTGCCTCGCGCTGGAAGCTGAGCCTGTTCGAGGCGCTGTTTGCCGAGAGCCTGGGCACGGTGCTGGGCGCCAAGGCCTTAGGCTCGCTGCATGAATTCGGCCGTTATGTGAACGAGCTGGAGCACCGGGCGCGCCAGACCACCGGCGCCGAGGATGCGCGGGCGCTGCTGCTGGACTGGCTCAAGACCATCGGCT
This sequence comes from Rubrivivax sp., assembly GCA_016790225.1. The sequence continues at coordinate 71,199 of JAEUOZ010000015.1, read as the reverse complement.
ACGAGCAGCACCTCTTCGACAGCGAGGAGAGCGAGAAGCTCGCCAGCGCACGCTGGACCAACGTGCTGGACTTTGTGGACTGGATCGCGCGCCGCTGCGGCGGTGAGCTGACGCAGGAAGGCGGCAGCTTCGAGACCGAGAAGCAGAGCGTGATGCAGGTCGCGCAGACCATCAGCGTGATCATCAGCCTGGCCGAGCGTGGCCAGGAGCAGGACGTGCTGACGCTGTCCACCCTGCACGCGGCCAAGGGGCTGGAGTGGCCGCACGTGATGCTGGTGGGCGTCAACGAAGGGCTGCTGCCCTTCAAGGGTGGCGACGAGGAGATGACGCGCGAGCGCCTGGAAGAAGAGCGGCGACTGATGTACGTGGGCATCACGCGCGCGCGCCAGACCCTGGCGGTGAGCACGCTGCGCCGCCGCAAGAAAGGCCGCGACACGGTGGCCGGCGTGCCCAGCCGGTTCATTGCCGAGATGAAGCTGCACGAAGGCCAGGCCAAGGAGAACCCGCGCGAAGCCTTGCGGCGGCTGCGCGAGCAGCTGGCGGCGCAGCAGGCGGCGCGCGCGTCCTCGCCGGCAACGGAGTGAAACAGATGTCCCGCCTCGCGAGCTCTGCGCAGCCCTGGCACTGGGCGCTGGCCACCGGGGTCTGCGGGCTGCTGGCGATCCTCTCGGCGCCCTGGGCGCTGGGCCAGCCGTGGATGAATTTTGTCTTCAAGCCACTGGCCACGCTGGCGGTGATCGCCTATGCCGCGGGGCGCGGGCAGGATCAGCCGGTCGTGCGTCGCTGGGTGCTGATCGGGCTGCTGTGCTCGCTGGCGGGCGATGTGGCGCTGCTGTGGCCGCAGCAGGGCTTCCTGCCCGGGCTGGTGAGTTTTCTGCTGGCGCACCTGGCCTACCTGTGGGCCTTCACGCGGGAGCGCAGGCTGGCCGAACGTGCGCTGCCCCTGGTCTTCTACGCGGCGGTGGCGGGCAGCGTGCTGTGGCTGCTGTGGCCCGGTGTTCCGGCGGGCTTGAGGGTGCCGGTGGCGGGCTATGTGCTGTGCCTCGCCTTGATGGCCGCACAGGCGGCCGTGCTGTGGCGCAGCGGCAGCCCGCGTGGGCTGTGGCTGGCGGTGGGGGGCGCGAGCTTCGTGTGTTCCGACGCCTTGCTCGCGGTGAACAAGTTTGCCCAGCCCCTGCCCGCGGCCAGCCTGTGGATTCTCGCGACCTACTGGCTGGCGCAGTGGTGTCTGGCCAGCTGGCTGGCGCCGCGCCGCGCCGCGGCTTGAGGCGGGGTCGGCGGCCTGGCCGAGAAAAGCGCCGTCTGGCAGCCACTTACGGCGGTTTACGGGCCCTTACGCCCGGCGCGGGAAGCGTGCAGACTGTGGCGTGACACTGATCACGTCGGGCACCGCGCGCCACGAAAGCGCCCCGTGCCCCGTTGAGTGAACCACAAGGATCGCCCTGGCCGGGTTGCCGGGCGCGGCCCGACCGATGACCTGCGCGCAGCGCGGGTCTCCTTGAACGGAACCCCAGATGTCCGGACCTGTCGTTGAGGAAGACGCGTGCCTTTGCCATGGGCCGCGCGCGTACACACCATCCGCTGGCCATCCCGGCGCGCTCGCGCCGCCGCCGCCGTCGCCCGTGGTCTCGCTGGCCATGGCGGCATCGGTGCTGGGCCTGGCGGCCTGCGGCGGCGGGGGCAGCGATGCCGCGCTGCCGCCACCGCCACCGCCCCCGCCACCTCCCCCACCCCCGCCGCCCGTGGGCATCAGCGAGGTCCAGGCCTCGCGCTTTCTGGCGCAGGCCTCGATGGGCGCGGATCGGGCGCAGATCGCCCGGGTGCGCGAGCTGGGTTATGCCGGCTGGCTGGACGAGCAGTTTGCGCTGAGGTCCGACACCAGCCGCTGGCAGTGGCTGGTGGACAAGGGCTTTGATGCCCTGGAGAACCGCAATGGCCAGGCCGGCTTCGATCAGGCCGTCTGGCGCAAGCTGCTGGCTTCACCCGACACGCTGCGCCAGCGTGTGACGCTGGCCTTGTCCGAGATCGTGGTCGTCAGCATCGAAGGCATCAGCGGGGCCGGGGGCTGGCGCGCCTTCGCCGCCGCCGCCTGGCTGGACCTGCTGGAGGAACACGCCTTCGGCCGCGTGCGCGACTTGCTGGGCGCGGCCAGCCGCAGCATGGCGATGGGCATCTACCTGACCTTCAAGGGCAATGTGCGCGCCAACGCGGCCACGGGCACGTTGCCGGACGAAAACTACGCCCGCGAGCTGATGCAGCTGTTCACCATCGGGCTGATCGAGCTGCAGCCCGACGGCACGCCGCGGCTGGTCGGCGGCCAGCCACAGGAAACCTACGGCCAGGACGACATCGCCGGGCTGGCGCGTGTCTTCACGGGCTGGGAGGTCGATCTGGCGGGCGGCGACACCAGCACGCCCGACTACATGCGGCGCCCGATGATCTCCCTGGCGGCGCGCTACGAGACCGGGGCCAAGAGCTTTCTGGGGCGCAGCATCGCCGCCGGCGTGGGCGCGCAGGCGGCGATGGACCAGGCGCTGGACCATCTGTTCCAGCATGCCAATGTGGCGCCCTTCTGGAGCCGCCAGCTGATCCAGCGCCTGGTGACGAGCAACCCCAGCGCCGCCTACGTGGGCCGTGTGGCGCGGGTCTTCTCCAACGACGGCAGCGGTCAGCGCGGCAACCTGAAGGCCGTGGTGCGCGCCATCCTGCTGGACGACGAAGCGCGCAGCGACGCCGCCCTGAGCCAGGCCCGCGCGGGCAAGCTGCGCGAGCCCATCCTGCGCTTCACGGGCTGGGCGCGCGCGGCGCGTGTCAGTGCCGGCACCGATGCCTGGACCATCGGCAACACCAGCGATGCCGCGCGCTCGCTGGGCCAGGCGCCGCTGCGCTCACCCTCGGTCTTCAACTTCTTTCGCCCGGGCTACGTGCCGCCCAACAGCGCAGTGGGCGAGGCCGGCCTGGTGGCGCCGGAGTTCCAGATCACGCACGAGAGCTCGGTGGTCGGCTACATCAATTTCATGCAGACCGTGGTGGCCAGCGGCCGCGGCGACGTGCGGCCGGACTACTCGGCCTGGCTGCCGCTGGCCGATGACGCGGCCGCGCTGGTGGCCGAGCTGAATCTGGTGCTGGCCGCCGGGCAGATCGGCAGCGCGACCCGCAGCCGCATGGCCGAGGCCCTGGGCAGCATGGCTGCCGGCACCGAGGCGGCGCGCCTGGCGCGCATCCACGCGGCGCTGGTGCTGGTGCTCGCCGCGCCGGAATACCTGATCCTCAAGTGAAGCGTTGACCATGGCCCGTTCCCCTCTTGGCATCCACTCACCCCGGGTCAGCCCGGCCTCGCGGCGCGCCTTTCTGCAGCGAGGCGCTGCGCTCGGACTGGCCGGCGTGGCTGCGCCCTGGGCCGTCAACCTCGCGGCCCTGGGCGAGGCGGCCGCCGCGACCGCGTCGGACTACAAGGCCCTGGTGTGCGTCTTCCTGTACGGCGGCTGCGACCACGCCAACCTGCTCGTGCCCTACAGCAGCGCGCAGCACGCGCAGTACGCCGCACTGCGGCCCGCGCTGGCGATCGCACGCGCCAACCTGGACGCGACGGCCCTCAGCCCGCTGGCCGCGCCGCTGGACCGCGACGGCGTGCCCTACCAGTACGCGCTGGCGCCCGATCTGGCGCCGCTGATGCCGCACTGGCAGGCCGGCCGCCTGGCCACCGTGCTCAACGTGGGCACGCTGATCCACCCGACCAGCAAGGCGCAGTACCAGGCACGTTCGGTGCCGCTGCCGCCCAAGCTCTTCTCGCACAACGATCAGCAATCGGTCTGGCAGTCCTCCTTGCCGGAGGGTGCGCGCTCGGGCTGGGGCGGGCGCCTGGGCGACCTCTTCGAAGCCGGCAACGGCAAATCCACCTTCACCTGCGTGAATGTCTCGGGCAATGCGGTCTTCATGGCCGGCCGCTCGGCCGCGCAATACCAGGTGTCCAGCAGCGGCTCGGTGCCGCTGAATGCACTGCGCGCGCCGCTGTTCGGCTCGCGCGCGGCGTCCGACGCGCTGCGCGAGATCATCTGCGCGCCGCGCACGCACCTGCTGGAGGCGGATCACGCGCGGGTGGTGGCGCGCTCGCTGGAGGCCAACGACACGCTCAGCAGCTCGCTGGGCGCGGCGCCGGCACTCGGCACGGCCTTTCCTGCCGGCAACCCCCTGGCCGCGCAGCTGCAGATGGTGGCGCGCATGATCTCCGTGGCCGATGCGCTGCAGGCACGGCGTCAGATCTTCTTCGTGTCCCTGGGCGGCTTTGACACGCACAACGGCGTGCTGGGCGTGCTGCCCGGCCTGCTGGGCACGCTGGCCGATGCGCTGGTGGCCTTCCAGGCCGCGCTGGGCGAGCTGGGCGTGGCCGAGCGCGTGACCACCTTCACCGCGTCCGACTTCGGCCGCACGCTGACCGGCAATGCCGACGGTTCAGACCACGGCTGGGGTGGCATGCAGATGGTGCTGGGCGGTGCGGTGCGCGGCCGCCGCCACTATGGCGTCGCCCCGGTGCTGGCCAACAACGGGCCCGACGATGTCGGCCAGGGGCGATTGCTGCCCACGACCTCGGTGGATCAGCTGGCCGCCACGCTGGGCGCCTGGTTCGGCCTGAGCGACAGCCAGCTGCTGGAGGTCTTGCCCAACCTCTCACACCATGATGCGGGCCGGCGCAAGCTGGGCTTCGTCTGAACGCCCGGGCGTGCGGCGCCGGCCGGCGCTCACATGCCCTTGAACAGGCCCGCGTAGCTGCGGCTGACTTCCAGCTGCTCGCGGTGGCCCTTGACGCTGACGATCTGGCGGCCGCGGAAATCGCGCGTCACGCCGGCGATGGCCTTCACGCTGACCAGGGTGGAGCGGTGGATCTGCCAGAACAGCTGCGGATCGAGCTCGTCGACCAGCTCCTTGATCGGCTTGCGGATCAGCGCCTCCAGCTGCACGGTCTGCACGCGGGTGTATTTCTCGTCGCTGATGAAGAACAGGATGTCCTCCACCGGGATCATCTGGATGGCCTGGCCGACGCTGGCCTGGATCCACTTCAGATACTGCGGTGAACCGTTGGGGTTCAGGCGCGCGCTGAGCTGGTGCAGCAGCTGCTGCAGCGGCGGGGCGCCGGTTTCCTCCGCCGTTCCGCGGGTGGCCAGGCGCTGGCGGATGCGTCCCGTGGTGACCCGCAGGCGCTCGGCCTCTGCCGGCTTGAGCACGTAGTCGGCCACGCCCTGCTCGAAGGCCTCCACCGCATACTGGTCGTAGGCGGTGATGAAGACGATCTCGGGCAGGACCTCGTCGGGCTGCAGTTCCATCTGGGCGATCTGGCGCGCGGCCTCCACGCCGGTGAGCCCCGGCATGCGGATGTCCAGGAAGACGATCTCGGGCCGGTGCTCGGCCACCAGCTGCACCGCCTCCAGGCCGTTGCGCGCCTCGGCCACGATCTGCAGCTCGGGCCAGACCTCGGCCAGCCGGGCACGCAGCTGATCGCGCATCAGACGCTCGTCATCGGCCAGGACCGCGCGCGTGACGGCAGCCGGAGATTCGGTGGCACTCATGCGCGGCATCCTACTGCGGCGCGCGCCCGCGGCGCGCCGCACGGTGCCCGCCTCATGCCGCGCCCTCGCCCAGCGATCGGTAGGGCACGGTCACCGAGACGATGGTTCCGCCGCCCGGGTTCTCGGTGACGGCCAGCGAGGCGCGCGTGCCGTAGATCAGCTGCAGCCGCTCGCGGATGTTGGCCAGCCCCACGCCCGTGCCCGCGGTGGGCGCCTTGCCGAAGCCCAGCCCGGTGTCCAGCACGCTCACCGCCAGCTTGCCGTGCACGATCTCGGCCTTCAGCCGCAGCAGCCCGCCGTCCGGCTTGGGCTCCAGGCCATGCTTGATGGCGTTCTCCACCAGGGTCTGGATCATCATGGGCGGGAATTCCGCCGAGAGCAGCCCGTCGGGCACGTCGATCTCGGTGACCAGGCGCTCCTCCATGCGGACCTTGAGGATCTCCAGGTAGGGCTTGATGACGGCCAACTCGCGCGCCAGATCGCGCGGCGCGGCGCTGTCCTGCGTTTCGCGCATCGTGGGCATGCTGGCGCGCAGCAGCGCGATCAGGTTCTTCTGCATCTGGCTGGCGCGCTGCGGATCGACCTGGATCAGGTGGTCGATGCTCGCCAGGGTGTTGAACAGGAAGTGCGGCTCCACCTGCGCCTGCATGGCGGCCATGCGCGCTTCCACGACCTGGCGCCGCAGGGATTCGGCCTCGGCCGTTTCGGTGGCCTGGGCCGCCTTGACCTCGGCCTGCAGGCGGCTCTTGTAGGTGGCCTTGATGGTGATCGAGCCCAGCACCCAGATCAGGGCGAGATCGACGAGGAAGTCGCCCCAGTGCACGGTGCGCGTCCGCTGCACGCGGCGCGTGGCGCCGTGCAGTCCGGCATCGCGCAGGGCCCGCCGGGCATCGGCCAGCGCCTGCCGCGCGGCCTCGTTGGCGCCGCGCACTGCCTCGGCCGCTTCGCGGGCAGCCTCCTCGCTGCTGCGCTGGGCTTCCTGGGCTTCGCGGGCGGCATCCTGCATCGCGCGGCGGGCGTCTTCCAGGGCTTCCTGGACGGCCTCGCGCGAGGTGCCCGGCGGCAGCGGGATGGTCACGCTGCGCTCGGCCGGCGCCGTGGCGGATGCGCCGGAAGCAGCGGCTGCCGCGGCCCGTGGCTGGATGCGGATGCCGCGCTGATCGATGGTGATGTCCACCCCGTCGGCGCCGCTGGCCCCGCGCGCCGGACCCTGGATGCGGATGCTCGGGCCGGCGCCGTCGGCTGTGGCGGCGGTGGCCGGTGCCTTCGGCGGCTGGGCCGGCTTGGGCGGCTCCGGGGCCTTGGGCGCTTGCGGAAGCTCCGGCAGATCGGGCAGCGGGATCGGCTCTTCCACCCACTCGGTGACCTTGTAGCTGAAGGGCGGCAGCGACTTGACGATGGCCATGATCGCCACCAGCAGCACAGACAGCACGATGAAGCGCTTCCAGCTGATGGACACCAGCCAGCTGGCGTAGCGGTGAAAGGCGCGCAGGAAGGCCTGCAGGTAGGGATCGATGCGCTGCCGCCACTGCGCGGGCAGAAACGATGGAGGCGGGGCGCTGGGCATGGTGGCGGGCTCTGGGACGATGGGCGGACTGTACGCAGCACGATCGGCGGCGGCGCGCGCGTGGCGATGCACCGCCTTGCGCGCCAGACAGACTGCAGGCTGTGCAGATGGCCGGGGCGCGGCACACGGGCCCGCAGCGGCTGCGGCCCTGTCGGTGGCGGCATCCACTGCCGCCATCGTGGCGATGGTGTCGATCGTGGGAACTTCTGGCCGGCTCCGGCGCAATCCAGGGCAGGCGGCCGCAGAACTTCGGCTGAACCCCGGTGCCCCGCCCTCCTGCCATCCTTCATGCTGCGCTTTGTGCCACTTCGCCACCGATCGCCTGCCACACCCCGGGTCGCGCCCGACGCTGCGCGCGAGCCGGCGGCGGGCGCGGCAGCAGCCCCCGACGGGGAAGCCGCCGCTGCGCTGCTGGCTGCGCTGGCGCAAGGCGAGCCTGCTGCGCTGGAGGCGATCTACCGCCGCGAAGCCGGTGCGCTCTTCCGCTATGTGCATGGACTGTGTGGCAACGAAGGCTGGGCGGCCGATGCGACACAGGACGCCTTCGTCGCGCTGGCGCAGCGCCCCCAGGCAGTGGACCTGTCGCGCGGCTCGGTGGGCGGCTGGCTGGCGGGGGTGGCGCGGCACGCCGTACTCGCCCAATGGCGGCTGGCCCGCCGCGAGACAGCCTGGCCCGAGGACGAGGATGACGAGGCCGGCAGCCTCCAGAGCCTCTCGTCCGGCGGTGCAGACCCCGATCCGACGCCGGAGACCCTGCTGGTGCGTGCGCAGAGCGGCGCGGCCGTCTGGTCCGCCATCCGGCGCCTGCCCCTGGCGCAGCGCGAGGCCCTGCTGCTGGTGGATCTGCAGGAGCGCAGCTACGAAGAGGCTGCGCGCATCGCCGGCATCGAACTCAACACCCTGCGAACCCGGCTTCACCGCGCGCGCGCTCGCCTGGCGCAGTGGCTGGAAGGACGCTGAACATGGCAGACCCTGACGAACGACATCAGTCACCCGACGGCACGGACCCGGCCGCCGCTCAGGCTCCGCTGCAGCCGCCCGAGGGCAAGCTGGCGATGGCGCTGCTGGCGGCATCGGCACAGCTGCAGGCGCAGCCGCTGCCCCCCGCGCTGGAAGCGCGCGTGCTGGCCGCCATGCGCAGTGCCCGCCGTGTGCAGCCCGAGCCGGGCGCAGCAGGCGGGCAGGGCGCACGGATCCCAGATGCTGCTGCCACGCAGACTGCGGGCCTCTCCCTGCCCCAGACCCCGGGCGCGCTGCGGGGCGGGCCGTCTGCCGTCGTCTCGGCCCGGCGCCGCGCCTGGGGCTGGCGGCCCTGGGCCTGGTCCGGCGGTGCGGCGCTGGCGCTGGTGCTGCTCCTGTCCGTGGCGGTGACGCTGCTGCTGCCGCCCGCGCCCGGGGCGTACACGGACCGCGGCGCGGCGGCCTCCGGCGACCTGCGGGCCGAAGCACTCGCCAGCGGCTTCATGCCGCTGGCCGGCCCCGAGGTCTGGCGCGCCGCGCCCGGCCAGCCGATGGCAGCCTGGCTCGTGGCCACCGAGATGCCGCGCGAGCGGCTGGGCCTGCTGGGGCTGCCCTACGACCCTGCGCGCGCTGGCGACAGCGTGCGTGCCGAGCTGCTGATGCACGGCACGGGCACGGTGCTGGCCGTGCGCGTGGTGGCGCAGTAGGACGGACCGCACGCAGCCCCCAGCACCCTCACGCCCACTCACGAGCTCCTCTCCTTGCTCCCCTTCACCCCTTGCCTGGAGTCATTGATCATGTCGACCAAGCTGAATCTGTCCCGCTGGTCCGGCCCTGTGCTGGCGCTGTCTCTCGGTGCCGGCGCTGGCGCCGCCCTGGCCACGCCGGCCGCGCCCGCTGGCACCACGCCCCTGGCCCAGACGCTGCGGCAGGAGATCGCCATGGCGCTCAATCTCGCCAGCCAGATGGGCGAAGACACGCTGCGCTGGGTGGGCCGCGAGCTCGGTCAGGAGCGCATCGTCAAGGGTGCGCCCTATTGCGCCGAGGCGGTGCACGAGTCGATCCAGCCGCTGGCCGATGGCAACCGCATCGTCAACCGTCAGAGCACGCAGCTGTGCCGCGATGGCGAAGGCCGAACGCGCCAGGAGGTGACGGGCCGGGACGGACAGCGCACGGTCTACCTGCGGGACCCCGTGGCCAACGAGTCCTGGGTGCTGGACCCGCAGCGCAAGACGGCGCGCCGCGGCGGCGTGACGGTGAGCGCCAGCCGCATGGAGACACAGCATCTGGATGCCTCGGCCTGGCGCGAGCATGCCGAGAAGCTGCGCGAGTGGGCTCGCCAGATGGCGGACCGCGCACGCGAGGCGGCCCGCGCAGCGCCAGCGGCGCCGGGTGCCGCGGCGCCGCCCCTCCCGCCGATGCCAACGATGCCGTCGGTCGCCCCGGTCGCCCCAGTGCCGCCGGTCGCGCCGGTGCCGGGTGTCCCGCCAGCGGCCGCCGCTGCCGTGCGCGCCCCGCTGCCGCCGGAGGCCGTCGTCGTGATCGGACCGGAACACGCCGAGGCCGCCTCGCGGCTGCGCGAGCTGGAAGTGGAGGTGCTGCGCGCCCCGCGCCAGCCGGGCGCCCCGCTGCTGCCGGGCGTCAGCAGCTTCAACATCGGCGTGCCACCGCCGGCCGTGAGCTACCAGGCGCTGCGTCTGGCGCCCCGCGGGCCGGGTGTGGTGACGGCACTGCCGGCGCGGGATATCGAAGGTGTGAGAGCCCATGGCGAACGCACCACCTGGACCATCGAGGCCGGGAAGGTGGGCAACGAGAAGCCCATGCTCATCACGCGAGAAGTCTGGACCGCGCCGGACCTGATGCTCACCGTGCTCTCGCGCGATGCCGATCCGCGCACCGGCGAGGTGGTCTACCGCCTGCAGAACCTCAAGCGCGGCGAGCCCGATGCTGCGCTGATGAAGGTGCCGGCCGACTACGACACGCAGCGCAAGGCCGTGCCCCGGGCGCCGGCGGCCTCCAGCCGCGGTTGACTGCGCCGCTTCGAAGGGCCGACGCGGATGGCCTGACCCGCGAGCCGGCCCCGCGGGGGGCGGGCTGGGCGCCGCCCGGCCCTGGGGGCGCTCTCAAGCAAATGTGGCTTTGCCACGTTGCTTGAACCCCCACGGGGGGCGGGCTGGGCGCGGCCCGGCCCTGGGGGCGCTCTCAAGCAAATGGGGCTTTGCCACTTTGCTTGAACCCCCGCGGGGGGCGGGCTGGGCGCAGCCCGGCCCTGGGGGCGCTCAGGAATAGAGGCTGCCGGCTGGCTGGGACAGCCCCGCGGTCGGCTCGCCGTGCAGGGCCTGCGCCACGGCGCTGACCAGCTCGGCGTCCGCCATGGGCTTGGTCAGAAAGCGATCCACCCCCGCATCTTGCGCCAGCTGGCGGTGACGGTCGCTGTCGCGCGAGGTGAGCATCAGCAGCGGCAGTTCGGCGCTGGCTGGCGTGCGGCGCAGCTCGCGCGCCAGCTCCAGGCCGTCCAGGCGCGGCATCTCCAGATCGGTGATCACCAGATCCACCGGCTCTTCGGCCAGGCGCTGCAGCGCTTCCCGGCCGTCGGAGGCGGTGACGATCTCCCAGCCGGCCTTGGCCAGCGTGCGGGTGAGCACGCGCCGCACGGTGGGCGAGTCGTCGACCACCATCAGGCGGCAGCGCCGGGCGCGCCAGCGCGGGGCTTCGGCAGGTGGCGGGTTGTCGGCCGGCGCCGGCGTCGGCGTGGCGGAAGCGGCCATGGAGTGCGAGCGGTGGGCCTCGGCGGCCGGGTCCGCGGATCGATCGTGTCCGCCAGGCGGCGCGGCCTGAGCCGTCGCTTCGGGACTGCGCTGCGCCTTCGGGGTCTCAGGCGGGATCGCCGCCCCCAGGGCATCCAGGTCGAGCAGCCAGACCAGCTGGCCGTCCGGATCGCACCAGCCGCCGGCCAGGCCCGGCACGGCGGCCAGCGGCCCGCTCAAGGGCGACAGGCTGGCCGTGCCGCTGCCCAGGACCTCGTCGACACCGAGCGCCCATTCATGCGCACCCACCTTCGCGATCACCACGCCGCGTGCGGCCCGGGGTGCCGCCGAGTCCTCCAGGCCCAGCAGCGGGCCGAGCCGGCGATGCGGCCACTGGCGGTTGCCCCGCTTCAACGAGCCCGCCTCCAGGGTCTGCCCTTGCGGGGGCAGCAGCTCGATCACCCGGTGAGCCGGCAGGGCCAGCCGGTGGCGGCCCGCGCGCAGCATCAGCACCGGCAGGGCGGCCGCGCTCAAGGGGAGCTCCAGCGTGACGCAGCAGCCCGCGCCCGGCTCGCTGTCGATGTGCAGCCGGCCGTGCAGCGCACGCAGATGTGTGGCGACCCGGTCCAGGCCGAAGCCGCGCCCGGCGATCGCGTCCCGATCCAGCCCGCTGCCATCGTCGCGGCACTCCAGACGCAGCACGCCCGCATGCTGCGTGGCGCTGAGGGTCAGACACGCTTGCGCGGGCTTGCCGCGCAGCAGTCGCAGCTCGGGAATCTCGATGCCGTGCTCGACCGCGTCGCGCAACAGCAGCTGCAGCGGTTCGACCAGGCGATCGAGCACCTCCTGATCGACGGGAATGTGAGCGCCACGCCACTGCAGGTGCACGGATTTGCCGCCCTGCCGGGCGGCTTGCTGCACCACGCGCTGCAGCCGGTTGGCGATGCGCTGCAGCGGCTGGAAGCGGGCCCTCAGCAGCTGGGCATGGTGCTGCTGCTGCTGCCACCTCAGCTCGGCCAGCGCGGCATCCAGCTCGCCCATCTGCCGGCTGGCGGCCTGGGCCTGTGTGCGGGCCTGCTGCGCGGCTTCGTCGGCCCGCAGCGCCTGCGCCTGCAGGGCCGCGTCAGCGGACGGTGGCACGTCGAGCTGCTGGCGCAGCTCGGCCAGATCACACTCCACCCGATCCTGGGCCGCCAGCAGCTGGCGCACCTGCTCTTCCAGTCGTTTCAGCTGTTGGCCCAGCTGCTCGTGGCCTTGGCGCTGAAGCGCCGCGCCGGCGATCAGCGGGTCCAGCAGGGCGCGGTCCAGCCGCAGGCGGCCGGGCCCGCAAGCGCGTGGGGTGTCAGCCGCGGCGGTGGCCTTCGGCTCTTCGCCGGGCGTGGTCGGCGCTGCGGCCGCTGGCGCTGAGGCCTGCACAGGGCCAGGCTCAATCTCGGACGCGAGGCCAGATGCTGAGACCTGTGCAGAGTCCGGTGCCGTGTCCGGTACAGAGTCCTGTACAGAGTGCTGCTCGGCCTGCGCCGGGCTGTCCGCCGCGGGTTGCGGCAAGGCTTCGGCCGTGGCGGGCCGCGGCTCCTCGGCCAGGTAGTCAGCCCAGCGGGCGGCCGCTTCGGCCTCGCCCGGACGTTCGAACAGCGCCGTCAGCGGCAGCCGCCAGCTCGACAGCCAGCGCAGCACCGCGGCACCGTGGGCATCGGCCGCTGCGGGGCAGCGCAGGGCCGCCGAGAGCAGCTGCCCGGCCGCGTGCGCCTGCTCGTCCATGCCGACCAGGCGCGCCACGGTGGCCAGGCGCTCCAGTTGCTCGATGGCGCGGTCGCGTCCGCCCGCAGCCGGCTGGCCCGGGGCCTCTGCCCACGCGGCCAGCGCGTCGTCGATCTCGTCGGCCGCCGCGGCGAACTCGGCCTGCAGCACCTCCAGGAAGTCGCTCATCTCCATGGTGAGGCCTTGCCCGGCGCCTGTCGGGCCGGCTGCTGAGGTGTCTGGGAAGGGGTCGGCATGCGCATGCTGGGGTGCCTCAGGCCGGCTCAGGCAACTTGAAATCGTCCACGCTGGCGCGCAGGCGCAGCGCGCTCTCGCGCAGGGCCTGGGCGTTGCGCGCCTGTTCGTCCAGCCGGTTCAGGGCCGCCGGGGACGCGGCGTCCAGGTCCGCCAGCACCGTGCGCAGTTCATCCAGCAACAGCCGCTGCTCATCGGCCAGCGGCCCCAGCAAGGCTTGTGTGGGGGTGTCCGGCACGGCCGAGTGCGATGCGCCCGCCTGCGGCCATCCGCGTGCGCCCGGTGGCAGCGGCTGCAGCTGCAGCGCCTCGGCCAGCCGGTTCAGCTCGTGCTGGGCGCGCTGGGCCTCGTTCACGAGCTGGCGCATCTGGCGGCCGGTCTCCTGCTCGGTGTGGCAGGCCGCGTTCACCCAGGCGCGCCAGGGCGGTGTCGTCTGCCCGGAAGGCGCGCCGTCGGGCGCGGCGTGCAGGGATTGCAGCTGCAGGTGGGTGCCGATCATGCGGGCGCCCTCGGCCAGATCGCGCGTCATGTCCTCCAGGGCCTGCAGGCCCTGGGCGCGCTCCCCCAGCCGTTTGACACGCAGATCGCAGGCTTGCAGCAGCGGCTGCAGCGGCAGGGCGGCCCGGAAAGGATCGGACGCGCTTGCCGCGGGCCCCGCAATGGAGCGAGCGGCGGGCGGGGCAGACTGCAGGCCGCTGACGCTGCGGATCAGCAGCGGCAGCAGGCTGTGCAGCCGCTGGCGCAGCGCTTCGGTGCGCAGGCGCTCGGCGTGGCGGGAGCCGATCTCCGCTTCGGTCTGGCTGGCGGCTGCCTCGCTGGCGGCCTGAACCTGCGCGACCTGGCGCCGCAGTTCGATCAAGGCGCTGCCGGTGCGATCGCCCAGCTGGTTGATCGAGTCGCGCAAGGGCGCCAGGGCGTCCTCGTCGCCTCCGGCGCGCGCGGTCATGTCGCGATGCGACAGCTGGAAGACTGTACGCACCAGCGAGACCACGGATTGCTGCAGTTGCGCCTGATCGTGCTCGGCGCGGGACAGCAGCGTCTGGCGCTCGTCCAGCAGGCGGTCCAGGGCGCGGCCGAGCTTGCCGATCTCGTCGCCTTGCGTCAGGCCGGTGCGCGCCTGCGAGCGCCCTTGCGCCATCGCCGAGAGCGTGGCCGTGCAGCGCCGCAGGGGCTCAAGGAAGCGGCGCACGCACAGGGCCACCGCGGCCCCGGTGGCCAGCAGCAGCAAGCTGGCCAGCAGCGCCACGCGCTGGCCGGCCTCCTGGTTCAGTGCGAGCTGCGCGGCCTCGGCCTCGGCGGCATCGATCTTGGTCAGCAGCGTCCATTGCTGCCCGGCCACGGAAACCGGCAGCGCCGTGCCCAGCGCGGGCACGCCGCGGTAGTCGACATGCGGCCACAGCTCGCCGCGGCCCTGCGGGCCGGAAGGCCAGGTGTCCATGGGCACGCGCAACAAGCCCACGGCGGACTGGCGCTCGCGCATCAGGCCCAGGGCCGCGGCCGGCAGGCGCTCGGTCAATCGCTCGTAGAAGGCCGCGCGGCGCGGCAGCTCCTGCAGCTCTCGCGGCTCGCTCAGCAGCCGGCCGTCAGCGGCCAGCAGCAGGCTCTCGCCGCTGGCACCCAGGGCCTGCCGGGCCGTGGCGCCCGAGGCCTGCAGCAGCGTGGTGAGCCGCTGCACCGGGTAGCGAAGCGCCAGCACACCGACCTGCTGCGAGCCCTCGAAGATGGGTACCGCCACGAAGGCCGCGGTCTGACCGTAGGCCGGCAGATAGTCCTGGAAGCTGCTGAGGGCAGCCGCATCGGGCGTGCGGGCCTGACGCACCGGGGCATAGGCCTGCGCCAGCGCACTGTCGGCCGTGAGGCCATCGCCCACGTGCGTGCCGAAGTCCAGCGCCTTGGCCACGGAATAGACGACGCGGTCGCTGGCGCTGTCGATGATCAGCAGATCCTGCACGCCCAGTTGCTGGCGGGCGCGCTCGAATGCGGGGTGATGCTGCGCGTGGGCGCGGTGGTAGGCGCCGCCGCCCTCGGCCGCCTGCAGCCGTTGTTTCTCGCCAATGGGGTGCGGGTTGTCGGCGACGTACGCAAACTGCAGGTGCTGTGCCTGCGGGCTGAGATCCTGCGCCAGCGAGCCCAGGTGGGGCCGGCGGCCCGGATGCAGGCGCTGCCAGTCGCTGTTGAATTCCTGGGCCACATGCTCCAGCAGGCCGAGCTGCCGCGTGCGTGCGGCCGGCCCGCTGTCTTCGCGCGGGGCAGCTTCGAAGCCCTCGCGCAGATCGCGCAGGGCCTGGGCGGTGCCGGGGCTCTGGCTGATCAGGCGCAGGGCCAGGATGCGGCCCTCGATGTCCTCGCGCACACGCTCGGCCTGCGCCTCGCGCAGGGTGGCCAGTCGTGCATGCAGTTGCGCCTGCGAGGCGTCCCCGGCCAGCCCGGATACGCCGAACCACAGCCCGCCTGCCATCAAGGCCAGCGGCAGCAGGGCCAGGCCGAGCGCAGCCAGCCAGAGCTTGCGAGCCAGGCTCATGGTCGACAGCGGCCCCACAGGCAGGCGCAAAGGGAGGGCCCGCCGGTCAGAACGTGAACTTCACGCCCAGCGAGTAGATCGTCTCGCCATCGACGACGCCGACGCTGCCGTCCAGCTGCAGGTTGTCCGCAACCTGGCCGCGCAGGCCGATCTGCAGCGTGGGCTTGCTGCCCTCCGAGCCGAACCATTCGATGTGCGGCGTGACCGCGCCGAACGCGCGCTCGTAGGCGATGCCCCAGCTGGTTGCCGTACCGCCACCTCCGTTGACACGCGTCATGCCCAGATTGGCGTGCGCGCTGCCGTGTTGGCCGAAGTTGCAGCTGCCCAGGCCGGTGACGTAGCTGCCGCTGGCGCTGGCTCCGCCGATGCTGGCCCGGGTGACGCCCAGCGTCGCGGCGACATTGCAGCCCTGGGCCTGGCTCGCCGTGATGCGCCACTTCAGCTGGGCGGCCGAGACGCGCAGCCCGGAGTTGGATTCGCGCGAGAGCAGGCCACCGATCTCCAGTCCTTCGCCCACCGCATAGGCCGGGGCGATGCTGAACAGGCTCACGCCGTCGGCCTTGGTGAGCCAGGCCTCGACGTGGCCCTTGCCCTTGTCATTGGTATTGGCGTCATCCACGGCCAGCGGGCGCCCCGCCGAAGCGGCGAGGGAGACCAGGCTCAGGGCAGCGACCAGGGTGAGGTGACGGGCGGTGTGCTTCATGGTGGTGAGGCGAGCGTCGGGCTCGCGGAGTGGGAAAGTCGGGTTGGGGTGGGTGCGGCGGCGCTGGGGCGGCAGGTTCCCGGCGCGCACCGGCTTGTGGTGTCCTGCAGGTTCGGCAGGCCTTTCAGTTGCCTTCGCCCAGGCGCGCCTGCAGCGCCTGCATCAGGGCCAGGTGGTCCAGCATCCAGGTGGCCGGATCGTCCTCGGCATAGCCGATGACAAACGGGCTGAGCGCCGGTTCGCAGCCCAGCGCCTCACCGGGATCGGCGGCCGTGAGCTGGACCTCCCTCGGCAGCCCTTCGAAGAGGATCGCCGAGGTCTCGTCGCCGTCGCCCAGCAGCAGCAGTCGCGCCGAGGAGCCTGCGCTGGAGGTGGGACCGCCGGGCACGAACCAGGCCGCCAGGTCCAGTACCGGGACGATGCGGCCATCGATGTGCGCTGCGCCGGCCAGCCAGCGAGCGGCATGGGGTACCGCGCTGAGCGGCGGGCAGTCGATCACCGCCCGGGCCACGCCCTCGGGCCAGGCCAGGCTCAGTCGCCCGCAGCGGATGGCCTGCCCGGCCAGCCGGTCCGTGCCGTGCGCCGCTGCCGATGCGTCGCCGCGCACCGGGCGCTCGCCCGCGCCGCGCCGGCGGGCCATCGTCAAGTCAGGTGAAAGCTCAGCCATGGTCCTGCTCCGGTCGGTTCTTCAGGGTCCGGGAATGCTGCTCGGCAGCGCGGATTCGCGCTCGGCGGGATGAGGGCTGCGCTTGCGCAGCAGCGGCTCGATCAGGCGCAGCAGCGATTCCTCGTGCAGCGGCTTGCCGAGAAAGGCGTCGCAGCCGGCCAGCGAGGCCCGCACGCGGTCGATCACGCCATGGCGCGCCGTGAGCATCACCACGCGGGGCGCCTGCTGGCCGGCGGGGTAGGGGCGCTTCTTGATGAGCTGGCAGGTCTGAAGGCCATCGATGCCGGGCATCGTGAGGTCCAGGAAGACCAGCTCGAAGCGGCCCTGGGCGACCCATTGCAGCGCTTCTTCGCCGCTGCAGACGGCGCGCACGGCCAGGCCATGGCGGCCGAGCCAGCGGATCATGAACTTGCGGGCCAGCTCGCTGCCATCTGCCACGAGGACCGTGGCCTCGTCCGCAGCCTCGGGCCCGCTGCTGCGGGTGCCGGCGGTGCCGATTGCAGGCTGCGCAGGCGCTGCGTGCAGCGCCTCGGGCAGGCGCATGCCGTTCTCCATCAGCTCGTCCAGCAGCGTGAGCAGGCGCGACATGTTCAAGGGCCGGCGCAGATGCGCCACCGCGCCCGACACCGGCTCGCGCGCGCCGATGCTCAGGCAGCGCCCGGGCCAGGCGGCGGCCTGGCCGACGGCCTGGCTGTCTTCAGCGTCCACGAGCACGATGTCTGCCTCGGCCGCCGACGGCGTCTGCACATAGGCGCGTTGCCGCGCGAGGCTGCCGCCCAGGGCCGAAGGCCGGCGCGCGCGCTGCTGCGCCATGCGGAAGAACATGTCGAAGGTCGCGCGTTCGAAGCTGCCGAAGCCGACCAGGGAAACGCGATGCAGGACAGTCATGCCGGTTGAGGGGGCGGCCGGCACGGCGCCGCCCCTTCCGCGTGAGGGAAGTCGCATGATGCGCAAAGGCGGCCTTCCGAGGCGGGCCGAACAAGCCGGTGCTTGGGGCTCTTTTCCGCCACGGTGTGGTGGGCCGGGGCGTGTCGGCCCAACGGCCCAGCGGCCCAACGGCCCGAAGGCTCAGGCAGCCGGCAGGGGGGTGTCGCCCAGGCGGCGGTTCAGCGGGTGAACGTCGAGGAAGGTCTGCCGCGATTCCGGTGGCACCTGATCGGCGGCGGTGCTGGCCAGCCACTGCTGGCCGCGCAGCAGCAGGCCGCGTGCACGCACCGTCTCGCCGGTGGCGGCCAGCCCGCAGGCCGGGGCCAGCCAGCGCAGCGCGCGGTCGGCGTGAACCGGTTCCACGCCCTGGGTCATCAGGGCCAGAGCGGCTTCGGCCGCCTGGCCGGCGAGGTTCTCTTCGCCCGGCTCATCGGCTGCAGCCAGCGCGGCGTGCAACCAGGCGCTCAGCGCCATGGCGGAGAGCTTCTGTGCCTGCGCGGCCATGGCGACCTCGGCCAAGGAACGCGCCGATGCAGGCCGTGCAGCTTGCAGGGCTTCATCCATCTGCACGCACAGGGCCAGTTCGGGCCATCCCTCGGCGGGCAGCCGCTCGCGCGCCAGGGCCAGTGCCGCGTCTGCGCGCTGGCCCTGGCGGGCCTGGGCCCGCGCCAGCAGCAGCAGCCAGCGCACGGCGTGGCGCGCCGGCAGCGCGCGCGACAGGTTCAGCCCGGTGCTGTCCAGCAGCGCGAGCGCACGCTCGTGCTGGCCCAGATCGAGCCAGACATGGGCGCGCAGCAGGTGCGCCACCGCCATGCGCGCCGGGTTGCGTTCGGCCAGGATCTTCTCGGCCCGATCGCACCAGTCCATGGCCAGGGCATAACGCCCCAGCGCACGCTCGGCCGAGGCCATGACCACGGCCACGAAGCCGGCGCCGCTGGCTTCGGCGTCGCCGCTGTCGATCAGTGCCTGGGCCTTCTGGCCCAGCTCGCGCGCGCCCAGCGGATCGCCCGCTTCGAGCCGGCTCAGTGCGTAGTTGGCCAGCAGCGTCGCGCGGTGCGACGCGTCGGAATGCCGCGCGGCCAGCGTCAGGGCGCGCAGGTGCAGGGCGCGCGCTTCGTCGGCGCGGCCGAGGTTGTCCAGCACGGCTGCGTGGTTGCTGAAGAAGCTGGCGCGTTCGGCGGGCGGCACGTCGGTGGCCACCCAGCGCTCGGCCGCCTGCAGCAGCGGCAAGGCCCGCTGCAGCTGCCCGGCCACGCCCAGTGCGGTGCCCAGGTATTGGCGCGCCGCAGCCAGCAGACCCGCGTCATCCAGTGGTTCGGCCTGGGCCTGGGCCTGCTCGCCCAGCGCAATCGCCTCGTCGAGCTGACCATGCACCAGCGCGTGCCAGGTGCGCTGCGTCAGCGTGCGCGCCTGCTGGGCGGGTGTCTGCGCCAGCCGCTGCATCTGCGCCAGCAGGCTCAGGCCGTCGGTGTGGCGCACGGCCTCGGTGTGGCTCTCGAAGGCCAGGGCATAACAGTCGAAGGCCACGTCCACGAGTCCGTTCTCTTCGGCCAGTGCGGCCGCGCGGCTCAGGCAGGCCATGCTCTCGGTCAGGCAGCCCAGCGTGCGGGCCTGTTCGGCGGCGGCGCGCAGCGGCGCCACGGCGCGCAGGGTCTGTCCGGCCGCCTGCCAGTGGGCGGCGATGCGTGCGGCCTGGCCGCCGTTCTCCTCCAGCCAGGTGGCGCAATGGGCGTGAACGCTGCGTGCCATGGCCTCCGGGATGGCCTGGCGCGCGACCTCGCGGATGCGCGCATGGGCAAAGTCGTCGTCTTCCCACAGCCCCAGCGCACTCATTTCGTCGACGGACTGGACGAGCTCCTCCGGGTTCAGGCCCGTGAAGTCCATCACCGCGTCGGAGCTGAAGTCCTGCCCGGTGACGGCCGCGACGCGTGCCACCGCCAG
This sequence comes from Rubrivivax sp., assembly GCA_016790225.1. The sequence goes on along the minus strand of JAEUOZ010000015.1, from coordinate 51,607 downwards.
CGTCGCGGGCCGCAGCCGGGCCAGCCGTTCGCTGATCAGTGCGTTCAAGCTGGGCAGCGAAGGCCCTTCGGCGAGCTGCGCGAGATGCGCGCCATCCAGCGTCGCCTGGCGGTTCGGGTGAAGCAGCAGCTTCAGGTGCAGCGGGACACCGCCGGTGAGCTCGTGCGCGCGCAGGGCCAGCGCATCGGATTGCGCCGCACCCAGCAGGCGCCGGGGCGAATCGGTGATCCACTCGAAGATCTGGGCCAGATCCAGCGGGCCGAGCAGCAGCGCCGGCACACCGTCCAGCCCGGCTGCCGCTTCCAGCAGGCCTTCGGCCACCGAACCGCTGGCCGGCGGCTGCGAGGCGATCACCCAGGGCTGGGCCGTGGGCCCGCCGTTCAACATCACACCGGTCAGCAGCTCGAGCGAGGATTCGTCTGCCAGATGCAGATCGTCCAGCATCCAGCCGACCAGTTCGGGCGCTGCTCGCCGCAGCACACGCAGCACGGCCTCGGCACGCAAGGGACCCGTCGGCTTGGCCTGGGCGGCCGCGGGCTCGGTGGCTGCGGGCGCCAGCGCCGGCGGCATCACCGCGCCGAGCTCACGCCAGGCGATCTCGTCGAAGGCCTGCGGCATGCCCTGGTGCAGCTGCTGCAGCAGACGTGTCAAGGTGGAAAAAGGGACCAGCTTGTCGCCCACGCGCGCCCGCGCCGACACCAGGCCGGGCACGCTGGCGCCGACCACGCGCAGCAGGGCCGTCTTGCCCAGCCCGGATTCGGACACCACGACGGCGCCGCGCGGCGCCTGTGGATCGAAGCCCATCAGCAGCGACAGCAGCGCCTGGTGGGCATCGTCCCGGCCGATGAGGCGCAGGGGCTCCGTGTCGTCCAAGGCCGACACCGGCGCCACTGCTGAATGCACCCAATCGTTCATGGGCGACAGCTTAGGCGGCCGGCGCCACCCGCGATCCATGGATCAGGCGTGAAAAACGGCCGCGAGCGCGGGGCAGCGCTCGCGGTGGCCGCCGCACCGCTACTTGTAGAGCACCTCCGGCAGCCACAGGCCGATGGCCGGGAACTGGTAGAGCAGGATGATGGCGATGATCTGTATGCCCATGAAGGGCAGCATGCCGGCAAAGATCTGGTTCAGGGTGACGTGCGGCGGGCTCACGCCTTTCAGGTAGAACGCCGCCATGGCCACCGGCGGGCTCAGAAAGGCCGTCTGCAGGTTCAGCGCCACCAGCAGGCCGAAGAACAGCGGGTCCACGCCGAAGTTGTCCAGCAGCGGGATGAAGATCGGCATGAAGATCACGATGATCTCGGTCCACTCCAGCGGCCAGCCGAGGATGAAGATGATCACCTGGCTCAGGATCAGGAACTCGGTCTTGGTCAGGTTCATCGACATGACCCACTTCTCGACCAGCTCCTGCCCGCCCAGCAAGGCAAAGGCGGCCGAGAAGATTGCCGAGCCGACGAAGAGCCAGCACACCATGGCGCTGGTCTTGGCGGTCAGGAAGACGGACTCCTTCACCTCGTTCTGAAGGCCCGCCTGGCGGTAGGCCAGCAGCGCCCACAGCGCCACACCCAGGATCGCGAGCATCCCGAAGGCCTGCGAGACGGCTGTCTCGATGAGGCCCCCCTGATGCAGGCCGAACCAGCCCACGCAGATCAGCGCCGGGGCCCACAGCAGCAGCCAGATCGCAAACACCTTGGCCTTGTCCTTGCGCTTGGCCACGGTGGCGTAGATGGCGGCCAGCAGATAGCCGCCGAACGCGCCGACCGCGGCCGCTTCGGTGGGTGTGGTCAGGCCGAAGACGATGGAGCCCAGCACGGCGAGGATCAGCACCACCAGCGGGAAGAAGCTCTGCAGCAGCATGCGGAAGATTTCCAGGCGCTGGAAGCTGAGCAGCGCATAGAAGACCGCAAGCGCCAGCGCACCCGCGCCCAGACCGATCCAGAAGCCCCGCGTCGGCGCGCTGCGCGAAGCCTCGGCCTGGGGCGCTGCGGGCGCCGCAGCGGCGACGCCGGGGGGCTCCTGCGCGCCACCCGTGGCCCCAGGAGGTTCCTGCACGCCACCGGCAGCGCCGGGCGGCTCCTTCACGCCGGTGTCTGCGCCGGGTGGTTCCCTGACCCCGGCGTCCGCGCCTGGGGGTTCCTTGACGCCGCCGTCGGCGGCGCCGGGTTCCTTCAGGCCGCCTTCCGCGGCCGCGGGCTCCTTCAAGCCTCCCTCGGCAGCGCCTGGCTCCTTCAGGCCGCCTTCGCTGGCGCCGGGTTCCTTCAGGCCACCTTCTTCTCCCGAGGTGGCAGCTGCACTGCCGGTGCCCATGCGTTCCAGCGTGGCATCCGCAGCTGCAGCCGCTTCGACGGGCCGCGTATTGAAGTGCCAGGCCAGTGTCGCGGCGGAGGCCACCACCAGCAGGGGCAGCGCGGCCATGCCGATCAGGCGCCACAGGTGCGCTCGCGGCACGCCCAGATCGGGCCGCCGCAGCGCGCCCAAGGTGCCGGCCAGCGCGTGCGCAGACACGCCTTCGGCCACGCGCTGGGTGGCCGGCGGCAGCAGCACGAAGCGCTGCTCGGCCGACAGCGGCGGCATCAGGTGCGGCTTGAGCTTGGCCAGCACGATGACGTAGACGACGTAGAGCCCGGCCAGCATCAGCCCGGGGAAGAAGGCGCCGGCATACAGCTGCACCACCGAGACCCCGGCCGTGGCGCCGTAGACGATCAGCATCACCGAAGGCGGGATCAGGATGCCCAGGCAGCCGCCCGCGGTGATGGAGCCGGCGGCCACGCGCACGTCATAGCCGCCGCGCAGCATCTGCGGCAGGGCCAGCAGGCCCATCAACGTGACCACCGCGCCCACGATGCCCGTGGCTGTGGCAAACACCGCGCAGGTGAAGATCGTGGCCACCGCCAGCGAGCCCGGCACGCGGGCCAGCGCCAGGTGCAGGCTCTTGAAGAGCTTCTCGATCAGGTTGGCGCGCTCGACCAGGTAGCCCATGAAGACGAACAGCGGGATGGAGATGAGCACGTCGTTGCCCATCACCTTGAAGGCGCTCTGCACCATCAGGGTCAGTGTCTTGCCCGAGTCCCGGCCATAGGCCAGCCAGGTGAAGATCATGCCCATGCCCATCAGCGTGAAGGCCGTGGGAAAGCCCAGCATGATGGCCACCACCACCAGCGCCAGCATCATCAGGCCCAGATGCCCGCTGGTGATCTTGTCCGCGGCCAGCAGCATCACGCCGGTGCCGGCGATCAGCAGGCCCATCAGGACGAAGCCGAACCACAACTCCTTGCGGATCTTCATCGTGCGGCTCCGGTTGATGCAGCGGGGGTGTCGGGTGCGAGCGCGTTCACGTCTTCGGCGTGGACCATCTCCTTGAGCTTGTCCACGTCGACTTCCTCGACATCCTCTTCGCGCGAGGGCCACTCGCCGGTCTGGATGCACTGGATGCAGCGCACGATCTCCACGATGCCCTGCAGCAGCAGCATGCCGCCTGCCACGGGGATGACGAACTTGAACGGATACAGCGGCAGCGGCGTGGCGCTGAACGTGCTCTCGCGGATGGCCAGCGATTCGTTCGCATAGGTCCAGCCGGCCCAGGTGAGGGCCACGACGCCCGGCAGGAAGAACAGGCCGTAGAGGATCAGGTCCAGCGTGGCCTGCGTGCGCGGCTGGAAGAAGCCGTAGAGGACGTCGCCGCGCACATGGCCGTTCTTGGCCAGGGTGTAGGCGCCCGCCATCATGAACAGCGTTCCGTACATCATGATCTGGGCATCGAGCATCCAGTCATGCGGGTTGTTCAGCAGGTAGCGCGAGAACACCTCCCAGGCGATCAGCCCGGTCAGTGCAATGATCAGCCAGGCAAAGAAATGCCCGAGCCAGGTGGACGCGCGGTCCACAGCCATCAACAAGCTCTTCATGTGTTCCCTCCCGCGGCGCCGGGCGGCGCGCAGGGCAGACGGGCCAGGGGCCAGGAGCCAGGGGCCGCCCTCAGGCGGCCCCAACCGTCATCCTCAGCGGCGGCGCGTCAGGTCTTCTTGGCCGGCGCACGCGGGGCGCGGAAGTAGCGGTTCCAGGCCATCTTGAAGTCGACCATGTAGTCGTTCTGCCAGGAACCGGCGCGCTCGGCGAAGCCGCGCTGGCTGTCCAGCACCTTCTGGAACAGCGGGTTGGCGCCGGCCTTTTCCTTGATCACCTTGTCCCAGGCATCCAGCTGCGCGCGCAGGATCGCGTCCGGCGTCTTGTAGAAGTTGATCTTCGCCTTCTTCAGCTCGATGTAGTCCTGGCTGTTGCGATGGATGGCCTTCCAGCTCATGTCCGAGCTCGCCGCCTGCACCGCGTAGTCGATCACCGACTTCAGCTCGGCCGGCAGGGCGTCGTACTTGCCCTTGTTGAACAGGATCTCGAACTGCTCGCCACTCTGGTGGAAGCTCTGCAGCATGCAGTTCTTCACCACGTCGGGGAAGCCGAGCAGCCGGTCGCTGGAGGCGTTGTTGAACTCGGCTGCATCGATCAAGCCGCGGTCCAGCGCGGGCACGATCTCGCCGCCCGGCAGCGGGTTGACGGCGGCGCCCAGCTCCTTGAAGACGTCCACCGCCAGGCCCACGGTGCGGTACTTCAGGCCCTTCAGATCCTCGACCTTGGCGATGGGCTTCTTGAACCAGCCCAGCGGCTGCGTGGGCATCGGGCCGTAGACGAAGGACACGACGTCGATCGACAGGCTCTTGTAGATCTCTTCCAGCAGGGCCTTGCCGCCGCCGTAGTAGTGCCAGGCCAGCACCATGTTGGGATCCATGCCGTAGGCCGGCCCGGAGCCCCACAGCGCCAGGGCCGTGTTCTTGCCGTAGTGATAGGCCAGCACGCCGTGCCCGCCGTCCAGCGTGCCCTTGTTCACCGCATCCAGCAGCTGGAAGGCCGGCACCACCGAGCCCGAGGGCAGCACTTCGATTTTCAGGCGGTTGCCCGCCATGTCGTTCACCTTCTTGGCGAAGTCGTTGGCGTACTCGTGGAAGATGTCCTTGGCCGGCCAGGTGCTCTGGAAGCGGAAGGTCACCGTCTGCGCGCGGCTGACGGCCGGCGCGGCGATCGCGGTGGTGGCCACGGCCGCCGTGGTGGCGGACTTCAGGAATTTGCGCCGGCGCGGCGTGGACTCGGGTGTGGTCATGGGGGGGTCTCCTGAGTGAATGACGGGCGTTGTGGGCAGCGCTTCGGCAAGGCATGTCCGCGCGGGCGGAGTCCGTCGACGCTGTGGCGCGACTGTGACGCGTTGTCACGGTCGCGCCATCGGGAGGATCGCCTGCGTGTCCACACGTAGGTGCGGCCCCAGGCCCAGGCGCTGGGACGGGTTGCGTGAGGCGCGCGCGCCGGCGCGGCCGCTCAGGGGCTTCGGTGGTCGATGGCCCAGCGCACCAGGGCTGCCGGGCTGGCCAGATCGAGCTTGCGGCGCAGGTGCGTGCGGTGCGTTTCCACGGTGCGCACGCCCATGTCCAGCCGTTCTCCGATCTCCCGGCTGGACAGGCCTTCGGCGATGAGATGCAGCACCTCGCGCTCACGCGGGGTCAGGCTGCCCGGTCCGCGCAAGGAGGCCGGCGGCGCCGCGTCCAGCGCGGCCGGCCGCAGGCGCTCACCACTCATCACTGCGTGGATGGCCTCGACGATCTCCTCGGCCGGACAATCCTTGAGCAGGTAGCCGTGCGCGCCCGCCTGCAAGGCTTCGTGCATGGTCGCCGGTGCATCGTGCATCGAAAGCACCAGCACGCGCAGCGTGGGCTGGGCGGCCAGCAGCTCACGCGTGGCGTGGATGCCGTTGCGGCCCCGCAGCGAGATGTCCATCAGCACCAGATCGGGCTGCTCGCGTGCAGCAGCGGCCAGCGCAGCATCGGCGTCACCGGCTTCGGCCACCACCCGCAGACCATCCACCGCCTCCAGGCGCGCGCGCAGGCCATCGCGCACCAGCGGATGGTCATCGACGAGCATCAGGCGGATCGTGGCAGCAGGCACTCGCGCATCATCGTCGACACGCGCGCAACAGGCATCAGGGCTCGCCACCAGGACCCTGTGCGAGCGCGGGACGCTTGGCGCCGGGACAAGCATCGCGGATCGCGCCGAGCGGGCGGCGCATCGCCATCAGGCCCCCAGGGCGGGGCCCGAGAAGTGTGCTCGCAGCAGCGTGCCGCTGGCGCTGGAGGCCAGTGTGAACTGCCCACCCAGCGATTCGATGCGCTCGCGCATGTGGGTCAGGCCCAGGCCGTGGCGCGGCGACCGGGCCACCTGCTCGGCGTCGAATCCGCGGCCATCGTCCAGCACGTGCAGCACCAGGCCGTCGCCTTGCCGCACGAGGCGCAGGGTCACGCTGCGGGCCTGGGCGTGGCGTTCCACATTGCCCAGCGCTTCCTGCGCCACGCGGAAGAGCGCCGTGCTCACCGCCTCCGCCGGCACCGGAATGCCGGGCTCGATGTCGGTGACCAGCCGCACGCCAGTGCGGGCGGACCATTCGCTGCCCAGGTGTTCGAGCGCATGCACCAGGCCCAGATCGTCCAGCAGGGCGGGGCGCAGGTCGTGCGAGATGCGGCGCAGTTCGACGAGCACATCGCGCAGACGCTGCACGCCGGCACGCAGTGTCTCGGTCAGCCCTGGCTCGCCGCGCCCGCTCTCGCCGAGCGCGCGCGAGCGCTCCACCGCCGACTCCAGCACATACTTGGCCGAGACCAGCGACTGGCTCACGCCGTCGTGCAGTTCGCGCGCGACGCGCGCCCGCTCGGCTTCCTGCGAGGTGACGATCTGCCCGGCCATGGCGCGCAGCTTGGCATCGGCCTTGCGCTGCTCGTTCAGGTTGATGGCCAGCGCGGCCACGCCCACCAGGATGCTGCTCAGCGCCGTGATGGCGCCGACGCGCCACAGCGTGTCGGCCACGGCGGACTCCGTGGCTTCCCCGATGCGCCGCTGCGCGCGTGCGGGTTCGTCCACATAGGTGCCGGTGGCCAGCATCCACTGCCAGCCGGCGATCGGCTCCACGTAGGCCAGCTTGGTCTCCACCTGGCCGGTGCTGGGCCGCGGCCACTCGTAATCGAGATAGCCGCCACCCGAGCGGGCGCGCTCGAGCATCTGCCGGATCGGAAAGCCGCCGTGGCGATCCTGCAGATCGATCAGATTGCGGCCCTGCAGCTGCGGCTGGCGCGGGTACAGCAGCACGAGGCCATCAAAATCGACGATGAAGAAGTAGCCGTCATGGCCGAACTCCAGGCGCTTCAGGATGGCCAGTGCCTGCTGCTGCGCCTCGGCATTGGGCATGCCGTCTCGCACCAGGTGGGCGATCGAGCTGCGCCCGAGGTTGACCAGACTCTGCAGCTCCGCACGCCGCGAGGCCAGCAGCACGGGCTCCACCGCCGCCAGGTGCAGCTGCGAGAGCACGTGGGAGCGCTGCTGCACGACCCAGGCCACGCCCAGGCTGGCCAGCAGCAGCGGCAGCACGGCGATCAGGAGGAAGGCCCAGCGAAGTCGCATCGGCGCGGCGGCGCGGCGCGCGGCCCCTCAGTCCGCCCACAGCCCGCGCATGCGGGCGGCCAGCGGCTCGGCCAGCTGTGCCTCCAGCAGGCCGCGTCGCAGCAGGAAATCCAGCGTCACCAGCGAGGCATCGGTGGTCATCTCGCCGCTGGCGGCGGCCTGCGTGGCCTCGGCCACGCTCAGCAGGCGGATCTCGGCCACCTCGCCGTCCTGGTTGACCGGCGTCAGCTCCGGCGGCAGCTCCAGATCGAAGGCATGGATGTCCTCGACCATGCGGCCTTCGGGCACATCGCAATCGATGCGGATGATGCGGCCGGCGCGGGCCGCTTGCATGCGTGCTTCATCCAGGCCGGCTTCTTCCCAGCCTTCGCGCCACAGGGTCTGCTGCGGCGTCTGGCCCAGCGGCACACCGCCGCCGACCAGGTTGTCCAGCTTGCCAGGGTCGGTCGCCTTGTGCGGCGAGCGGCGGGAGATCCACAGGTGCGTGGGTTCGCCGGGGCGGTCTGCCCGCAGACAGACATAGCCGTTGCAGTGCGCGCCGCGGGTCATCGTGCCCCAGAAGCGGCAGGCGGCGCGCTCGAAGGTGGCTAGCACCCGGCCGTCGTGCGGCGAGAGCAGGCCGAAGGACTCGTCGCGCCAGGCCACGATCAGGCTTTCGTCGCGCAGCACCTGGTTCATCTGCGACAGCGCCTGGTCGCGCTGCCCGGGCGGTGCACGCAGGTGCAGGCCCTGGGCATCGCGGGCGATCCATTGCGGCCAGCGGGTGAGCGCCGGCAGGTGCGCCGTGGCCACGCTGCCCACGGCCTCACCGTCGAGGTGAAAGCCGGTGCGCGGCTGCGCCTGGCAACGCGCGGCCGCGATGGCCGGCCAATCCACGGACACTGGCGCCACGGCGCTGCAGCAGCTCAGGCCCGGCTGCCCCGCCACTGGGCCATCAGCCCGTCCCACCTGGCGCGTGCGGCCTTGACGTGGCGCTCCTTCACGTGGCCGTAGCCGCGGATCTCTTCGGGGATGCGCGCGATCTCGGCGGCCTGCGCCAGGTTGGTGGCCGACAGCGACTTCAGCAGTTCCTGCACGGTGGTCTCGTAGTCGGCGATCAGCTGGCGCTCCATGTGGCGCTCTTCGGTCTTGCCGAAGATGTCCAGCGCGCCACCTCTCAAACCTTTCATCTTGGCCAACAGGCCGAAGGCCTTGCGCACCCAGGGCCCGAAGGGCTGCTTGATCAGCTCGCCCTTGGCATTCTTCTTCGCGATCGAGGGCGGCGCGAGGTGGTGCACGATGCGGTAGTCGCCCTCGAACATGCCCTCGATCTTCTGCAGGAAGGCCGGATCGGTGTGCAGGCGCGCCACCTCGTACTCGTCCTTGTAGGCCATCAGCTTGAAGAGGTACCTGGCCACCGCTTCGCTGAAGGCCGTGCCGGCCTGCAGCGGAGCTTCCGCCGCGCGCACGCGCTCCACGAAGGACGCATAACGCTGTGCATACGCAGCGTCCTGGTAGCCGGTGAGGAAGTCCACGCGACGCTTGACGACCTCGTCCAGCGAGGGCCGCTTGACGACCTGGATCACCTGCTGCGCGGCAAACAGCGCGCGCACGGCCGCCAGATCGTGTGCGCAGCGCCGGCCCCATTCGAAGGCGGCCTTGTTGTTGTCGATCTGCACGCCGTTGAGCTCCATCGCGCGCAGCAGCGAAGCCTGCGACAGCGGGATGCGGCCCTTCTGCCAGGCATAGCCCAGCAGCAGCGGGTTGGTGTAGATCGAATCGCCCAGCAGCTGCGTGGCGGCCTCTTCGGCATCGAAAGCGCCGATGCCTTCGCGGCCCACGGCCTTCTCGATCGCCGCTTCGCAGCTGCCCTGCGGAAACTGCCAGTTCGGGTTGTGCACGAAGGCGGCCGTGGGCGAACCATGGCTGTTGAGCGCGATGAAGCTGCGCTGCGGCTGCATCAGCGCCAGCGTGCTCTTGGTGGCGGTGACGATGGGGTCGCAGCCGATGACCAGATCGGCCTTGGCGGTATCGACCTTGGTCGTGTAGATGGCCTCGGGCCGGTCGGCGATCTGGATGTGGCTCCAGGTGGCGCCGCCCTTCTGCGCCAGGCCGCCGGCATCCTGCGTGACGATGCCCTTGCCTTCCAGGTGGGCCGCCATGCCCAGCAGCTGGCCGATGGTGATGACGCCCGTGCCACCCACGCCACCCACGACGATGCCGTAGGCCTGCTCGGCATTCGGCAGCATCGGCTCAGGCAGCGGCGGCAGCGCGGAGAGATCGCCGCGCTTTTCCTTCCGGGGCTTCTTCAGCGTGCCGCCTTCGATGGTCACGAAGCTGGGGCAGAAACCCTTGACGCAGGAGAAATCCTTGTTGCAGGTGTTCTGGTTGATGCGGCGCTTGCGGCCGAATTCGGTTTCGATCGGCTCCACGCTCAGGCAGTTGCTCTGCACGGAGCAATCGCCGCAGCCCTCGCAGACGGCCTCGTTGATGATCACCGTCTTCGACGGCGTGGCCATCGTGCCGCGCTTGCGGCGGCGGCGCTTTTCCGTGGCGCAGGTCTGGTCGTAGATGAGGATCGTGCAGCCCTTCACCTCGCGCAGCCGGCGCTGCACGGCATCCAGCTCGTCGCGGTGATGCACCGTGACGCCGGGGGCCAGCGTGCTCACGCCCTGGTACTTCTCGGGCTCGTCCGTGACGACCACGATCTCCTTGGCGCCTTCGGCATGCAGCTCGCGCGTCATCTCGGGCACGCGCAGCGTGCCGTCCACCGGCTGGCCGCCGGTCATCGCCACGGCATCGTTGAAGAGGATCTTGTAGGTGATGTTCACCTTGGCCGCGATGCTCTGGCGCACCGCCAGCAGCCCGGAGTGGTAGTAGGTGCCGTCACCCAGGTTGCTGAAGATGTGCTGATCGGTGGTGAAGGGCGCCTGGCCGACCCAGCTGACGCCTTCGCCCCCCATCTGGCTGAAGGTGACCGTGCTGCGGTCCATCCATACCGACATGTAGTGGCAGCCGATGCCGGCCACCGCGCGCGAGCCCTCCGGCACGCGCGTGCTGGTGTTGTGCGGGCAGCCGCTGCAGAACCAGGGTGTGCGCTCGACGCCCTTGACATCGATCACCGAGAGCGCGCGTTCGCTGGCCTCGATCACACGGATGCGCGCGTCCATGCGGGCTTCGATCTCGCTGCCGGGGGGCACGATGCCGGCCTTCTTGAGCCGCTTGGCGATGGCCTTGGCGATGATCGCCGGCGTCAGATCGGCCTTGGGACGCAGCAACCAGTTCTGGCTCGGGTTGGGCATGCTCCACTCGCCGCCGGTGGCATCGCCCTCGGGCTGATCGAACTTGCCCAGCACGTTGGGCCGCACATCGGGTCGCCAGTTGTAGAGCTCTTCCTTGAGCTGGTATTCGATGACCTGGCGCTTTTCCTCGACGACCAGGATCTCCTGCAGCCCTAGCGCAAAGTCGCGCGTGATGGTGGCTTCCAGCGGCCACACCACATTCACCTTGTGCAGCCGGATGCCCAGGCCGCGGCACATCTCGTCGCTCAGGCCCAGATCGGCCAGCGCCTGGCGGGTGTCGTTGAAGGCCTTGCCGCTGGCGATGATGCCGTAGCGGTCATGCGGGCCTTCGATGACGTTGTGGTTGAGCCTGTTGGCGCGCACATAGGCCAGGGCGGCATACCACTTGTAGTCCATCAGCCGCGCTTCCTGGTCCAGCGCACCGTCGGGCCAGCGCATGTGCATGCCGCCGGGCGGCATCACGAAGTCTTCCGGCAGCACGATGTTCACGCGCTGCGGGTCGATCGAAACGCTGGACGAGGACTCCACCACTTCCTGGATGGTCTTCATGCCCGTCCACACACCGGCAAAGCGGCTCATCGCGAAGGCGTGCACGCCCATGTCCAGGATGCCCTGCACATCGGACGGAAAGAATACCGGCAGGCCGCAGGCCTTGAAGATGTGGTCGCTCTGGTGCGCGGCGGTGCTGCTCTTGGCGACATGGTCGTCGCCGGCCACTGCGATCACGCCGCCGTGGCGCGAGGTGCCGGCCATGTTGGCGTGCTTGAAGACGTCGCTGCAGCGGTCCACGCCCGGGCCCTTGCCATACCAGATGCCGAAGACGCCGTCGAACTTGCGGCTCTGCGGGTACAGATCGAGCATCTGCGTGCCCCACACGGCGGTGGCGGCGAGCTCTTCGTTGACGCCGGGCTGGAAGACGATGTGCTGCCTCTCCAGGTGCTTCTTGGCCTGCCACAGCGCCTGGTCGTAGCCTCCCAAGGGGCTGCCTCGGTAACCGCTGACGAAGCCGGCGGTGTTCAGGCCCGCCAGCGCATCGCGCGTGCGCTGAAGCATCGGCAAGCGCACCAGGGCCTGCACCCCGCTCATGAAGGCGCGGCCCTGTTCCAGCGCGTACTTGTCGTCCAGCGAGACGGTTTCCAGGGCCTTGCGGATGGCTTCGGGTAGGGGTGCGTTCATCGGCGGTCCAGGGGATGGAGGGGCCAGTCGGGCAGGCGCGCGCGCAGGCGGTGCGGCGCACCGGATTTGTCAGGTGAGTGTAGGGTGCAAGGCTCGGGCATGTCTTTTCTTTCGATGCGCTGAAACCGATACTTTGGGCAAGGAAGTTTCTTTGAACAGGCCTCTGAAGAATCAATGACGCTCAAAACACCCAGATCAGGGAAATCCCCGACCCTTTCGTCCACGCCCGCCGCCGAGCCGGACGAACCCCACGGCGCCGGCCTGGACCGCTACGACATCGCCATCCTGCGCGAGCTGCAGGCCGATGCGCGGCTGTCCAACATCGAGCTGGCCGCGCGCATCGGCCTGTCAGCCGCGCCCACCTGGCGCCGTGTGCGCTGGCTGGAGGAGCAGGGCTACATCACCGGCTACCGCGCGGTGATCGATCGTCGCCGCATAGGGCTGGGCGTGCTGGCCTTCGTGCGCCTGGATGCCGAACGCAACACCGGCCGCGCCACGCGCGAACTGGAAGAGGCCATCCAGCAACTGCCGGAGGTCATCGCCTGTCACTACATCAGCGGCACCGGTACCTTCGAGCTGCAGGTGATGTCCACCGATCTGGACAGCTTCTCCCGCTTTGCCGTCGAGACCCTGCTCAACCTGCCGCACGTGAAGGATCTGCACACCAGCTTCTCGCTGGGCGAGGTCAAGGCCGGCGGCGCACTGCCGCTGGGTCACCTGCGGGGGGCGGGGGCTGAGAGGGGTTGAGGTGCTGAGCGGCCATCTCCGTGACCTCGGCATAGGCGACACTTCGTCCATGTTTTCCCGTATCCAAGCGCGCCACTTTCGGAGTCTGAAGAGCGTCGACCAGGTATTGCGCGGAGTTCAGGCGCTTGTCGGGCCCAATGCAAGCGGCAAGTCCACCTTTCTGGATGTCATCGGCTTGCTGTCCGATCTCATGCGGGAGCGCGGTGATGTGGTCAAGGTCATCCACTCCCGCAGCGGCAGTTTCGACAAGCTTGTCTGGCAAGGAGAGCCGGCTTCGCGGTCCTTCCAGCTGGCGGTAGAGGCGGTCATTCCGAACCCGGTCAGAGCACGCATGGACGAGCAGCTAAGGGGCTACACCGGCGTGCGCTACGAGCTTGAAGTCGGGCTGGATCAGCTCTCGAATGAACTCGGGTTCAACCACGAGACTCTCTGGCTGAAGGCGAGCGGTCACGAGCGTGAACAAGAGCCCAGGGAACTCTTCCCGGCCGTCCTCTTGGACAGCGCCTCGATCATGAGTCGCTCGCGCAAGGGTACCAAGATGGCGCTGCGCAAGGTCCCAGGGGGCAACGACAACTACTACCCCGAGGGCGCGGCCACTTACACACCTTCCTTCAAGCTGGGGCGCGGCAAGTCTGCACTGGCCAATCTGCCCGCGGACGAGAGGAGCTTTCCTGTCAGCACCTGGTTTCGATCGCTTCTGGAAACAGGCGTGCAACGCGTCGTGCTCAACAGCCAGGCCATCCGCCTGCCCAGCCCACCTGGGCTGGGCCTGCGGTTTCAGACGGACGGCTCCAATCTGCCTTGGGTGATCGCGTCCTTGCGTCATGACCGCAGCCGTTTCGATGCTTGGGTGGCGCACGTACGGACGGCGCTGGAAGACATAGCGGACATCGACACGGTCGAGCGTGAAGAAGACCGGCACCGACATCTGGTGGTGCGCTACCGAAATGGCGCCGAAGTTCCATCGTGGCTGGTGTCCGACGGAACTCTGCGCTTGTTGGCGCTGACCTTGCCTGCCTATCTGCCCGACGTGGATGATGTCTACTTGATTGAGGAGCCCGAGAACGGCATTCATCCGCGCGCGATCGAGACCGTGATCCAGTCGCTGTCGTCCATCTATGGAGGACAAGTGCTGCTGGCCACACACAGTCCCGTGGCGCTGAATCTCCTTGAAGCGGACCAAGTGCTTTGCTTTGCCAAGGACGAATCGGGTGCGACGGACGTAGTGCCGGGTCACCTCCACCCGGCGCTGGTCGACTGGAGGCAAGGCCAGCCTGACCTGGGTGTGCTCTTTGCGGCCGGCATCTTGAGTTGAAGGCGCGATGAGGGACCTGGTGGTTCTGGTGCCTGACAAGAACACGCAGTTCGCCTTGCGTGGAATCCTCGCTCGCCACTCGGCGTTGGGCATCAGGCCGATCAGTTATGACTTTCGGATTCACCCGGGCCGGGACGGGGGTGTGCGTACTGCGGGTCCTGAATTGCTTCGCGGCGAGCGCGCCCGTTTTCACCATGCTCTGTTGGTCCATGACCGCGCCGGATGCGGCGCCTCCGAACTGGCCAGCACCCTGGACCTGGAAGCCGAACTGGAACAGAGGCTGGAGACCGTCTGGGCTGACCGGGCAAAGGCCATCGTGATCGAGCCCGAGGTCGATGCCTGGATCTGGGGCACCGAGAGCGTGCTGCGTGAGTGCCTGGCTTGGCCCTTGCGTGACACCGGCATCCGTGACTGGCTGGTCTCGCGCCAGTTTCAGTTTGACAGCCACGGCAAGCCCCGCATGCCCAAAGAGGCCCTTGAGGCCTTGATTCCGGTGCACGGGCTGCCGCGTTCGTCCTCCCTTTACGAGCGCGTGACAGGGCGCATCAGCCTGCGCCGGTGTTCGGATCCGGCCTTTCTTCGCCTGAAGCAAGCGTTGGTACGCTGGTTTGAAAGCAGAGTGAGTTCGTTTGCCTGACCACCCGCTGGACCCGTCAATCGCCCGCTGCTGCGTCGGCGCCGGATGACAACCCCGCGCGGCGCCGCAGCTCTTCGGCGAGCACTACGGCGAGCACTACGGCGATTGCCGTGGGGGAGCCGCAGTACGCGGCCACAGCACCCAGGCGCGCAGCGGCTGCTTCAGGCGCGAGGCCAGCACCAGTGCGTCGTCGCCCCAGCCGGTGAACAGGTCGATGCGCACCGCGCCGAGGATGGCGCCGCCGGTGTCCTGGGCCATCACCAGCCGCTGAAGCGGGGCGTTGGCCAGCGGATCGGTGGTGCTGATCCACATCGGGCTGCCGTAGGGCACGGCGCGGGGGTCGATGGCGACGGAGCGCATCGGCGTCAGTGGAACGCCCTGCGCGCCGCGCGGGCCTTGCTGCGGATCGGGCAGGGGCTCGAGCCGGAAATAGACCACGCGCGGGTTGGACCACATCAGCTCGGGCAGGCGCTGTGGAAACTTGATGGCCCAGGCGCGGATCGTGCCCCAGGAGACGCTGTCCACGCGCAGCTCGCCCTGCTCCACCAGCCAGCGGCCCGGTGAGCGGTAAGGCTGGGCGTTATGTCCGGCAAAGGCCACGCGCAGCGGCGTGATGCGGCCGTCCGGCTCGATCAGGCGCAGGCGCCCGGAACCCTGGATCTGCAGCAGCAGCAGATCGACCGGATCGTTGATCCAGGCCAGCTCGCGCCCGGCCAGCGTGGCCTGCGCGGCGGGCAGGGTGTCCAGCTCCTGGCGGCTGAAGTGCGGGCGGCGCGTGGCCAGATCAGCCGGCGGCGCGTGCAGGGCCACCTCGAAGCCCTCGCGCCGCTGGCGCACGGCGTCCAGTTCCGGCTCGAAGTAGCCCGTGGCCAGGCCTTCGCTGCGGCCATCGGCGGTCTGCAGCTGCCAGGGCCGCAGCCAGGTCTGCAGAAAGCGACGCGCCGCGGCGTCGTCAGCCGGCGATTCCAGCGCCGCGCGCGCGCACAGCTCCCGCCACAGCGGCGCCGGGCGCGCGCAGCCCCGCAGCAGGGCCGGCCACAGCTGCAGCGCGCGGTCACTGGCCCAGCCGGGCAGATCGGCAAACTCGGCACGCAGCCAGCGCACGCCGGCTTCGGCCAGGGGCGTGGCCGGCATCAAGGGCGTGTCACTGGCGGGCGTCGCAGGGGCCGCTGCGGGGGTATCCGAAGCGCCTTGCGCGTCCTGCGCGCCTGGGGCTGCCGGGGCCGACGGTGTGACGCGTGGGCTGCTGGGCGGCGGGCCGGCCGGTGTCGGCGCCGGCGGCGTGCCGCAGGCCGACAGCAGCAGGGCGAGCGCCAGCGCGGCCAGCAGCGCCTCTGGCCGCCGCGGCATTCCGGACGACTTCCGCGCCCCCGGCGCCGCGGGAGCCGCGCGCAGTCGCCCAGGGTCAGCCCGGCCGGCGGCGGGCACGGTGCGCGCCCGGAGCCGAGACCCCACATCGGGCGATGGGCGACAGGCCGCGCACAATGTGCCGATGGCCTGGCTGATCATCGAAGCGCTGGCGGCGCTGGCGCTGCTGCTGTTCATCGTCTGGTGGACCATGTTCTCGGGACGGCGCAAGGGGGAACGTGCGACACCGCAGGAGCCGGCCTCAGGCGCCGGCATCGGGGAAAGCGGCGGCCCGGGGCGGCCGAAGGAATGACAGTGGCGCGCTTCGCAGCCGCCGGCCGATGGCGCCGTAGATGGCAGCGCGCTGCGCGACCTGGATGCTGCGCGATCGCAGCGCCACGCGGAAGGCCAGTGCGAAGCTGACGCTCAAGTTCAGCAGCCCGATGACCGGGATGGCGGCCGCACACCACCAGAACGCCGGCTCAAGCAGCACGGGCAGCCCCAGCGCACCCAGCGCAGCCGCCAGCTGCCCGGCGGACAAGGTGACATGCCGCACATCCAGCGGGATGCTGAAGAATTGCAGCAGCACCGGCACCAGGCCCAGCATCAGGCCCAGGGAGACATTGGCCGCCAGGCCGGAGATGTGCGTGCGCCACCAGTCGGCCCAGCGCTGCGCGCGGGCCGCGCCCAGGCGGGACAGCAGGGCCGGGTTCCAGCGCAATGCGCTGTGCAGGCGGTGGAAGACGAAGGCGTTTTCCACCCAGCCCGCGATGAGCGAGCTGGCGAACAGCAGCACGCCCGTGAAGGCGGCATACAACGCCGTGGGGCCGAGCAGCGTCTGCGCCTGCAGCACGTACTGAGCCGGGCGCTCGCCGATCAGCGGCGCCCCCAGCAGCGCCCCGCTCAGCAGCTGCACGGCCAGGACCAGCGGAACGCACAGCGCCAGGTTGCCGATGATGCCCGCCATCTGCGAGCGGATCAGGTGCGTGACCTCGTCGACGAAGGCCTCGACGGCCGCGCCCTCATCGGCACTGGCGCGCCGCACCTGGGGCAGCTTGGCCGCCAGCGCGGGCGCGGTCATCGCCGGCTGCTTGGTGGCCACCGTCCAATGCATCAGCATCACGATGACGAAGCTCGCGGCATAGTTGACGCCGGCCCAGAAGCCGCCCCAGAAAGCCGTGAACCCGAGCGTACCCAGGCCGAACTTGACCAGGGTGGTGAGCGCGATCACGGCGCCGCCGCCGCAGGCCGCGCGCAGCATCTGGTGGTATTCGGCCGCGGTGCGGGTGATGTAGTGCGCGCCGGTCTCCGCGTGGCGCTCGGCCACCTGCCGCGCCAGCTGTCGGCTCTGGTCGTGCAGCAGGGCGCGCACGCTGCGTGAGCCTTGCAGGCTGTGCAGACAGGCCAGCAGCAGCGCCTGCGCATGCTGCGCGGCCGGTGCCGGCTGCAGCAGCGGCTCCAGCAGCAGCTCGATGCGCTCGGTGCGCAGCTTCAACTGATCGACATCGAAGACGATGTGCAGCGAGACACCGTACTCCTCCAGGTGATCCAGCACGCTGTCGGCCGCGGCGCGGCACTCGGCCAGCAAGGCGCGCAGGTAGGCGGCCTGCTGCGCCGCCAGCAGCGCGTCGCCGCACTCATGGGCGGCCCGCAGCGCGTCGGCTGAACGTGCCAGTTGGCGAAAGGGTTCGTGCTGCAGCGCGTCCGCCCGCATGCGCAGGCGCAGCGGCGCCGAAAAGCCCGCCGCGCGCACCGCGCTGCACAGCATGGTGATGGCGTCCAGCAGCGTCTGCGATCCTGGCCCGGGGCCCGCGGGCCACAGCGCCGCGCAGCGCTGCAGCGTGGGCGCGTCCAGACGTTCGAGCCAGGCGGCATCCCCGGGCTGGAAGACCAGGGCAAACAGTTCGGCCAGGTTGTGCGTCTCGGGCGTGGCCGGCAGCAGCTTCAGGCGAAGGCGCCGCGCCAGCTCGCTGGCAAAGGAGGCGCGCGGGGCGAAGCCGAAGTCGGCCAGCAGCGCCACCGCATCGGTATCGCGGCGAATGCTCGCCAGCAGCGCCTGCACGCGCTGGCGGTGCTCCTCGTGGCGCTCCAGCACCTGGCACAGCTGGCGCAGGCGCAGCACGGGTGCCGGTGTCGCGTCTTCGCGAGCGGACAGCGTCAGCGGCCCGTGGCGCAGCCACTCCAGCAGGCGCACCAGCCAGAGGTTGCGTTCGGGCAAGGGCGCTGCGGCATCGGCCGCATGCAGCAGCGCGGTCAGGTCCCAGGTATTCAATCGTCAGTCGATCGGCGGCTGCCGGGCGGCTGTGCGCTGCAGGCGCTGCTCAGCACGCGGCGATGCTCAATGCAGCGACTGCGGCTGCGCCAGAAGGAAGGTGGCCACCGGTGCCTCGAAGGCATGGGCATCGTCGGTCATGCAGAAGAAGGTGCCGCGCATCGTGCCTTGCGGCGTGGCGATGCGCGTCCAGCTGGTGTACTCGAAGGATTCACCGGGCTGCAGCAGCGGCTGGTGGCCCACCACGGCCAGGCCGCGAACCTCTTCCGTGCTGCCCGCCGCGTCCGTGATGACCCAGTGCCGAGCCACCAGCTGCGCTGCCACGTCGCCCGTATTGCGGATGGTCACCGTGTAGGAATAGGCAAACGGCCCCTGGGGCGGCTGCGATTGCTCGGGCAGATACTGCACCTGCACCGTGCTGGTGAATTCGGGTCGGGCCATCGGACCATTCTAGGCACGGCTCCTAGAATCCTCCGATGACCCCGCCGCGCGATGCTCTACTGGCTCCTTCGATCCTCTCGGCCGACTTTGCCCGCCTGGGCGAGGAAGTGCGCGCGGTGCTGGCGGCCGGTGCGGACTGGATCCACTTCGACGTGATGGACAACCATTACGTGCCCAACCTCACCGTGGGGCCGATGGTCTGCCAGGCGCTCAAGCCGCATGCCATCAAGCCCGACGGCACGCCCGCGCCGATCGACGTGCACCTGATGGTGCAGCCGGTGGATGCGCTGGCGCAGGCCTTTGCCCAGGCCGGCGCCGATCTCATCAGCTTTCACCCCGAGGCCAGCGCGCATGTCGATCGCACGCTGCAGCTCATCCGCGGCGCGGGCTGCAAGGCCGGGCTGGTGTTCAACCCGGCGGCTTCGCTGGACGTGCTGGAGTGGACCATCGACCAGCTGGACCTGGTGCTCATCATGAGCGTGAATCCGGGCTTTGGCGGGCAGAGCTTCATCGAGGGCGCGCTGCGCAAGATCGAGCGCGTGCGCCGTCTCATCGATGCCAGCGGCAAGGACGTTCGGCTCGAAGTCGACGGCGGCATCAAGGTGGAGAACATCCGGCGCGTGGCCGATGCCGGGGCAGACACCTTCGTGGCCGGCAGCGCGATCTTCGGCCAGCGCGACTATGCGCAGGTGATCCGGGCGATGCGCGCCGCGCTGGCGGCCGAGGCCTGACACGGGCGGCCATGAGCCTCCAGACCCTGAGCATCGAAGCCGTCGCGGGCCACGCGGCCTTCCGGCACCTGTCGACGCTGGATGCGCTGATCGACGTGGACCTGCGCTACCCCACCGCCAACAACTTTGCCGGTCGCGTGCTCTACCGCGATTGGGACTGCGCCTGGCTGCGCCAGGAGGCGGCCGCGGGGCTCGAAGTGGCAGCGGCCTGGCTGGCCGCGCAGCGTCCCGGCTGGCGCATCCGCGTGCTGGATGCCTTGCGCCCGCACCGCGTGCAGCAGGCGATCTGGGCCGATGTGGTGGGCACGCCGATGCAGACCTACTTTGCCGATCCCGCGCGGGGCTCGATCCACAGCTTCGGCATGGCCGTGGACGCGACGCTGCTCACGCCGCAGGGCACCGAGGCCGACATGGGCAGCGCCTTCGACGAGATGAGCCTGATCTCGCACCCGGCGATGAACGACGAGCACCTGGCGCTGGGCCAGCTGACGGCCGCGCAGGTCACGGATCGTGGCTGGCTGCATGCGGCCATGGTGCGCGGCGGCTTTCGCGGCATTCCGACCGAGTGGTGGCACTTCGATTGGGGCGATCGCGCCACGGTGCGCCTGACGGGGCCGCGGGTTGACTGAGCGGCGCGCGCCGGCCGGGCTCAGCCGCCGTCAGGCGCTGTGGGCTGGCGGTGCCGCGTTGTGGCCCGGGCTGGTGCCGGCACAGACACACACGCCAAGGCGGCCGCTGATCCGCGCGCGTCGCCTGCAGCCGGGCGACACGCTGGGCCTGGTCAACCCTTCGGGTGCGATCTACGAGCGCCAGCCCTACGAGTTGGCGCGCGACTCACTTTCCGCGCTGGGCTTTCGTGTGCGCGAAGGCGCCAACGCGCGTGCGCGCCGCGGCCACCTGGCCGGCACCGATGCGCAGCGCGCCGCGGATCTGAATGCCCTGTTTGCCGATCCCGGCATCCAGGGCATCCTGGCCATCACCGGCGGCTCGGGCGGCGGCCGCATCCTGCCGCTGCTGGACTACGAGCTGATCCAGCGCAACCCCAAGGTGCTGTGCGGCTTCAGCGATCTCACGTCCGTCATCAATGCCATCCACACGCGCACCGGCCTCGTGACTTTCCACGCGCCGATGGCCGCCAGCGAGTGGAACGAATTCAGCGTGCAGCAGTTTCGCGGCGTGCTGATGGACGCCCAGGCCCTGACGCTGCGCAACCCGCCGCCCGGCACCGAGGTGCTGGCGCCGCGCGAGGGCCGCATCAGCACGCGGCGCCCGGGGCGGGCCAGCGGGCCGCTGCTGGGTGGCAATCTGGCGGTGCTCACGGCGCTGGCCGGCTCGCCCTGGTGGCCGCTCTTCGATGGCGCGATCCTCTGCCTGGAAGAGGTCAACGAATACATCTACCGCGTCGATCGCATGCTCTCCACGCTGAAGCTCAGCGGCGCGCTGGATCGCGTGGCGGGCATCGTGCTGGGCGCCTTCACCAACTGCACGCCCGGCGAGGGCTTCGGCACGCTGACGCTGGACGAGGTGTTCGACGACTACTTCGCGCCGCTGAACGTGCCCGTTTATGGCGGGGCCAGCTTCGGCCACATCCGCCGCAAGTTCACGCTGCCCATCGGGTTGCCGGTGGAGATGGATGCCGATGCGGGCACCCTGCGCCTGCTGCAGCCCGCCGTCCTGTGAGGCTGACCATGAACCAGATGCACCTGATCCCCGAGCCCCGCCTGCAAGAGGCGATGCGTCGCCTGGTGCGCGGTTTCGGCAGCGAGCCCGCCGAGGTGGACGCGGTGGTCGGCAACCTGATCGAAGCCAACCTGCAGGGCCACGATTCGCATGGCATCGGCATGCTGCCGCGCTATGCCGATGCGTTTCTCGAAGGCAACCTGAAGCCCAACGCCCATGTTCAGGTGCTGCTGGACGCCGGGGCGCTGCTGCGCCTGGATGGCTGCGCCGGCTTCGGCCAGGTGGTCGGCCAGGAGGCCATGGCGCTGGGCATCGAGCGTGCGCGGCAGCTGGGCAGCTGCGTCGTGGCCCTGGGCCAGGCGCATCACCTGGGCCGCATCGGCGCCTGGGCCGAGCAGGTCGCGCAGGCCGGGCTTGTCTCCATCCACTTCGTCAACGTCATCGCACGCGCGATCGTCGCGCCCCATGGCGGCAGCGATGCCCGATTCGGCACCAACCCCTTCTGCGTGGGGATTCCGTTGCAGGGCCGCGATCCGGTGCTGCTGGATTTCGCCACCAGCGTGATCGCCCAGGGCAAGACCCGCGTCGCCCACAACCAGGGCGAGCCGGTCGAGGCCGGCTGCCTGATCGACGACCAGGGTCGGCCGACGCAGGAGCCGCGCTACACGGTGATCCCGCCGCTGGGCGCGCTGCTGAGCTTCGGCGGCCACAAGGGCGCCGGGCTCGCCCTGGTGTGCGAACTGCTGGGTGGCGCACTGGCCGCAGGCCAGACGCAGCGCGATCACGACAACAGCCGGCGCCGCGTGCTCAACGGCATGTTCAGCGTGCTGGTCGATCCGGCGCGGCTGGGCGAGCGCGCTGCCTTCGAAGCCGAGGCGCTGGCCTTCCTGGCGTGGATGAAGGCCTCGCCGCCGCGTGAAGGCTTTGGTCCGGTGCAGGCAGCCGGCGAGCCCGAGCGCGCGCGCAGGCTGCAGCGGCTGCGCGATGGCGTGCCCGTGGACGCCACCACCTGGCGCGAGATCCTCGATGCCGCCGGGCGGCTGGGCGTGGACCCCGGCGCGGTGGCCGCTGCTGCCGGCCTCTGATCCGGCCGCGCCAGCGGCGAAGGCCGGGCTTCGGCGTGAATTGGTTCACGGCTGCCTGAGGGACTGGGGGCCTGATTCAAGTCAGGGGTGCCCGGGTCGAAATGCCCAGTGTGGGTGGCTGTCCGAGCCGCCCCTGGAAGGGTTCATTGGCCATGACACCGACGGTCAGCATTCAGCAGTTGCGGGTGGGCATGTACGTCCACCTCGACCTGAGCTGGATGTCGCATCCATTTCCGCGTTCCAGCTTCAAGATCGAGTCCGATGAGCAGATCCAGACGATACGCACCCTGGGCCTGAGCCGCGTGCGCTGGGATCCCGAGCGCAGCGATCCCGATGAGCCGGCCCGGATGAGCCTGCCGGCCGAGCCAGGGCCGACGTCCGCCGCTGTGCAGCCGGAAGCCCGACCCCGCACGCCGGGTGAGATCGAGGCCGAGGCCCGCCGCCGCCTGCTGGCCGAGCAGCGTGCCGCGTCGCAGCTGTGCGAAATGCAGTATCAGGAGGCCGGCAAGGCCTGGCGCAAGGCGCACGACCGCGTTCTCAAGGAGCCCCAGGCCGCGCGCCAGGACACCGAGGCCCTGAGCCAGGCCTTGCTGGACAAGATGCTCGTCGAAGGCGAGATGTGCATCCGCGTGCTCAACACCGCCTCGGGCGACCGGGCGACCGCGCACGCGATGAATGTCGCCGTGGTGTCGATGCTGATGGGGCGCATGCTGGGTCTGGCTGAGCCTGAGCTGGCCGAGCTGGGCGCCGGCGCGCTGCTGCATGACGTGGGCAAGCTGGGAGTGCCGGAGCGGTTGCGCCATCCGGACGACAAGTTCACGCCGGCCGAGGCGGCGGCCTATGCCGACCATGTGAACCAGGGCCAGTTCCAGGCCCGGCGCATGGGCACCGGCGCAGCGGTCACCAGCGTCATCACCCAGCACCACGAGATGGCCGACGGCAGCGGTTTTCCGCGTCGGCTGAGCGGTGATGCCATCAGCATGCCGGCGCGCATCGTGGCGCTGGTGAACCGCTTCGACAACCTGTGCAATCCGCCTTCGCTGGCCCGCGCGCTCACGCCGCACGAGGCGCTCTCGACGCTGTTTGCCCACAGCCGCGCGAAGTACGACGCGACGGTGCTGAATGCCTTCATCCGCATGATGGGCGTCTATCCGGCGGGCTCCGTGGTGCAGCTGACCGACGACCGCTTCGGCCTCGTCGTGAGTGTCAACTCGCTTCGACCGTTGAAGCCGCGGGTCCTGGTCTACGACTCCAAGGTCCCGCGCGACGAAGCCCTGCACCTGGATCTGGAACGCGCACCCGATCTGGGCATCCGGCGCAGCATCCGCGCCGCCCAGCTGCCGGCGGCGGCGCTGGACTATCTGGCCCCGCGGCCGCGCGTGGCCTATTTCTTCGAGTCCGGCGCGGCCCCGCTCGTCGACAACGAGACGCCGGCGGGTTGATGGGCGCTTTCGACAGCTCCGTGCGGCTGCTGCCCCCCGGCGCGGTGCCCACCGTGCAGGCGCTGGGCTGGCCC
The DNA here is from genome assembly GCA_016790225.1 of Rubrivivax sp. The sequence goes on along the minus strand of JAEUOZ010000015.1, from coordinate 27,894 downwards.
GCGCTGCTGGAAAGCCTGCCCGAGGCAGCCTGGCTGGTGGAAGGGCGCGGGCTGACCGTGGTGGCCGCCAACGACCGGGCCCATGCCTTGATCGGCAAGGCCCCGGGCTCCCTGCTGGGACAGAGCGCGGAGTCGCTGGTCTTCACGCCCGAAGACCTGGTCTACTGGGACGAGGCCTCGCGCGGGCTGGCCGGCGTGCTGCACTCCGAAGCCACGCTGGGCCTGGCCGATGGTCGCAGCCTGCACGTGTCGCGCAGCGTCAGGCCGTTTGCCCACGGAGAGGCCGGCCAGACCTACTACCTGGTGATGCTGACCGACCTGTCCGAGCGCCACGCGGCCGAGGATCGGCTGGAGCAGGCGCTGTCGGAGCTGCAGGCGACGCTGGAGAGCACGGCAGACGGCATCCTGGTCACGGATCTGGGCGGCCACATCCGCGCCTTCAACCGCCGCTTTGCGGAGATCTGGGGCCTGCCTCAGCAGCTGCTGGATGCCCGCGATGACCAGGCCGTGCACGACTGGCTGCGGCGCAGCGTGGAGGACAGCGATGCCTACGAGCGGCGCCTGCGCGCCCTCGTGAATGCCACGCTGGCCAGCGCCACGGATACGCTGACCCTGCATTCGCGCCAGATCATCGAGCGTGTCACGCAGCCGCTGTGGCAGCGTGGCCGGCCGATGGGGCGTGTCTATGCGTTCCGCGACGTCTCCGATCGCGTGGCGGCCGATCGCCGCATCGTGGAGCTCTCGCAGACCGATCCGCTGACCGGCCTGCCGCACCGCGGCGAACTCTCGGCGGCCGTGGAGCGGGCCGTGGCCGATCTGCACCATGGCGGCAGCAGCTTTGCGTTGATGTTGGTGGATCTGGACAGGTTCAGCAACATCAACGAGACGCTGGGTAGCTCGCGCGCCGATCTCGTGCTGCTGGAGGTGACGCGCCGCCTGCGCGCCGCGATGCGCCAGGGCGACATGATCGCCCGCGTCGGCGGCGATCAGTTTGCGCTGCTGGTCCACCACGCGGATCCGGCGGCTGCAGAGATCACGGCGCGACGTGTGCTGGATGCCATCGCCGTGCCCAGCAGCCTGGACGGCATGCAGTTCACGCTCACCTGCAGCATTGGCGTGGCGGTCAGCCCGATCCACGGACGCGGCCTGGACGAGCTGATGAACAACGCAGGCGAAGCGATGCGCCGTGCCAAGGGCGCCGGCCGCGCCAGCTGGCGGCTGCACACCATGCGCCGCGAGGCTGATCTGCGCACCAGCATGCGCATGGACCACGCCATGCGCCAGGCGCTGGCGCACCAGCGCTTCCGGCTGCACTACCAGCCGCAGGTGGATCTGCGCAGCGGCCAGCTCGTGGGCGCCGAGGCCCTGCTGCGCTGGCGCGACCCGGAGTTCGGCGGTGACGTCTCGCCGGCGCGCTTCATCCCGGTGGCCGAGGAAAGCGGGCTGATCATCAGCATCGGCGCCTGGGTGATGGCCGAGGCGGTGCGCCAGGCGGCGCGCTGGCGCGCCAAGGGTTTTGATGTGCCGGTGGCCGTGAACGTGTCGGCGCTGCAGTTCCAGCAGCCGGACTTCATCGAACAGGTGGCCAAGGTGCTGGACGACAACGGGCTGCCACCCGAGGCCCTGGAGCTGGAAGTCACCGAGACGATCCTGATCCATGACGCCGAAGACATGCTCACGCGGCTGAATGCGCTGTCGCGCCTGGGCGTGCGGCTGTCGATCGATGACTTCGGCACCGGCTACTCCAGCCTGGCCTACCTGAAGCGCTTTCCGATCGATCAGGTGAAGATCGATCGCAGCTTCGTCGCCGGGCTGCCCGCGGACGACAGCGATGCCGGCATCGTCAAGGCCATCCTGCAGATGGCGCGTGCGCTGGGCATGGGCGTGATCGCCGAAGGCGTGGAGAACCAGGGCCAGCACGACTTCCTGCGCGATGCCGGCTGCACGCGTTTCCAGGGCTACCACTTCTCGCCGGCCGTCGACGCAGCCCGTTTTGAAGAGCGCTGGCTCGCGCCGAGCGTGCCGCTGCTCGTGCACGGCGGCTGAGGGCGCGTCGCCGGCGCCCGGCCCGCGCGCCGGCAGCCACCGCGCGTCGTTGCACAATCACCGGCGACACGCGTGCCGGGAGTGGCGATGATCTACAAGTTCAAGAGCAAGGCGGCCGGCGACACGCTGATGCTGCAGCCGCATGGCGACCGCCTGCTCACGCTGATCGGCCGCGAGCCGGCCCCCAAGGGCATCATCGAGCCCGCCGCCATGCCGGCGGCCATCGAAGCCCTGCAGCGCGCAGCCGCGCTGGAGGATGCCGAACGGGCGCAGCAGGGTGAACCCGCGGCCGGCTCCCGCCGGGATCCAGTGTCCTTGCGCCAGCGGGTGTGGCCGATGGTGGAAATGATGAGGCAGGCGCATGCGGCCGAAGAGCCCATCGTCTGGGGCGTTTGAGTGTCCAAGGGAGCGTGCAGATGAAACTCACCAGCCGCAGCTGGCCCAACGGCGAACGGATTCCTTCGCGCTATGCCGCCGGCCGCCTGGCCTCGGACGGCAGCGTCACCTTCTCCGAGAACCTGAATCCGCATCTGGCCTGGGATGACCTGCCGGCCGGCACGCGCTCGCTGGTGCTGGTGTGCCACGATTTCGACGTGCCCAGCCGCGGCGACGACGTGAATCAGCCGGGGCGCGAGGTGCCCGCCGATCTGGATCGCGTGGACTTCTTCCACTGGCTGCTGATCGATCTGCCCCCCGCACCCAGCGAGATCGCCGAGGGCGAGTTCAGCCGCGGCTTCGTGGCCCGCGGCAAGCCGGGGCCGCAGGCGCTGCGCGGCGCGCGCCAGGGCCTGAACGACTACACCGGCTGGTTCGCCGGTGATGCGCAGATGGCCGGCCGCTACCACGGCTACGACGGGCCGTTTCCGCCGTTCAACGATTCGCTGGTGCACCACTACGTCTTCACGCTCTATGCCGTCTCCGTGCCGCGCCTGCCCGTGGAAGGCGACTTCACGGGCGAACAGGTCCGCGCTGCGCTGGCCGGCGTGATGCTGGATGCCGCCACGCACTCGGGCACCTACACGCTCAACCGGCGCCTGCTGGACTGATGCAGACCGGCAGCGACGCGGCCGCGCAAGCCACGCACCTGATTGCCGTCCGCCATGGCGAGACCGAGTGGAACGTCGCGCAGCGGCTGCAGGGCCACACCGACATCCCCTTGAACGCGCTGGGCCAGGCGCAAGCACAGCGTCTTGCGGAGGCGCTGGATGGCGAGACGCTGCATGTGATCTACGCCAGCGACCTGCAGCGCGCCCACGACACGGCCGCGCCGCTGGCGCTGCGGCACGGGCTGGCCGTGAACACCGATCCGGGCCTGCGCGAGCGGGCCTTTGGCGAGTTCGAGGGCCACACCTACGCGGAGATCGAATCGCGCTGGCCCGAAGGCGCGGCCGCCTGGCGGCGTCGCGACCCGGCCTTCGAGCCGCCTGGGGGCGAATCGCTGCCGGCCTTCCAGGCGCGCAGCGTGCAGGCCGCGCTGCGCCTGGCGGCCAGGCACCCGGGCCAGACCGTGGTGCTGGTGGCCCACGGGGGCGTTCTGGACGCGCTGTACCGCGCGGCCTGCCGCACGGGCATGCAGGCGCCGCGCACCTGGGAGCTGGCCAACGCCGCCGTCAACCGGCTGCTGCTGGCCGATGAAGGCCTGATGATGATCGGCTGGAACGACTGCAGCCACCTGGAGGGGCTGTAGCCGCCAGGCGCTCAGCTCGCCTCGAACAGATCGTTGCTGCGCGCTGGCGGCGCCAGCCCGAGGTGGCGCCAGGCGTTCTGCGTGGCCACCCGCCCGCGGGGCGTGCGCTGCAGGAAGCCTTGCTGGATCAGGTAGGGCTCGATGACGTCCTCGATCGTCCCGGATTCCTCGCCGATGGCGGCCGCGAGGTTGTCCAGCCCGACTGGGCCGCCGTCGAAGCGGTGGATCACGGCCTCCAGCAGCTTGCGGTCCATCAGGTCGAAGCCGCGGCTGTCGACGTCCAGCATGACCAGCGCGCGGTCGGCGATGCCTGCGTCCACGCGGCCATCGGCCTTCACCTGGGCGTAATCGCGCACGCGGCGCAGCAGGCGGTTGGCGATGCGCGGCGTGCCGCGCGCGCGCCGTGCGATCTCCAGTGCGCCACCTTCATCGATCGGCACCTGCAGCAGGCCGGCCGAGCGCGTCACGATGCGGCACAGCTCCTCGTCCGCATAGAACTCCAGCCGCGCGACGATGCCGAAGCGGTCTCTCAGCGGGTTGGTCAGCATGCCGGCGCGCGTGGTGGCGCCCACCAGCGTGAACGGCTGCAGATCCAGCTTGATCGAACGCGCGCCCGGGCCTTCGCCGATCATGATGTCGATCTGGAAGTCTTCCAGTGCCGGGTAGAGGATTTCCTCGACCACCGGCGACAGGCGGTGGATCTCGTCGATGAACAGGACGTCGTTGCGTTCCAGGTTGGTGAGGATCGCAGCCAGGTCCTTGGGCTTTTCCAGCACCGGCCCGGAGGTCTGGCGCAGCTTGACGCCCAGTTCGTTGGCGATGATGTGCGACAGCGTGGTCTTGCCCAGCCCCGGCGGGCCGAAGAGCAGCACATGGTCCAGCGATTCCGCGCGCTGACGCGCGGCGCCGATGAAGATCTCCAGCTGCTCGCGCGCCTTGGCCTGGCCCACATAGTCCTGCAGCCCCTTGGGGCGCAGCGCGCGCTCGATGGCCTCCTCGTTCGGCGAGACAGGGTCCGGGCCGACGACGCGTCGGGCCGGCTCGAAACCGTCGGTCTGGATGGTCATACAGTGATTATCGTCAAGCGGGGCAAGGAGCGTGGGCGGCCCTGCGCTGCCTGCTGCCGCCCGCCCGGCTTCGCGGCTGCGTGCGGTCAGCGGCTCAGCGGCTCAGCGACTTCAGTGCCAGCTTGATGCCTTCGCTCACGCCCACGCCCGCCGGAAGCGCCTTGAGCGCCGCACTCGCCTCGCGCTCGTTGTAGCCCAGGGCCAGCAGCGCCTGCTGGATGTCGGTCGTGTTGGCGTCGGCTGTCGCGCTTGCGGACGGTCCGGGCTCATGGCCGAGCCGGCCTTTCAGCTCCAGCAGCAGGCGCTCAGCGGTCTTCTTGCCGATGCCCGGCACCTTCACCAGCCGCGCGGCGTCCTGCTGCTCGATCGCGCGCGCCAGCTCGTCGGCGCTCAGGCCCGACAGCACGCCCAGCGCCGTGCGCGGACCGATGCCGCTGATGCGCACCAGCTCCCGGAAGCTCTGGCGCTCGGCGGCCGTGAGGAAACCGTAGAGCAGCTGCGCGTCCTCGCGCACGATGAACTGCGTCAGCAGCACCACCGGCTCGCCCAGTCCGGGCAGGTTGTAGAACGTGCTCATCGGGACGTCGAGCTCATAGCCCACGCCGTTCACATCGACGAGTACCTGCGGCGGCGTCTTCGCCGCCAGGGTGCCGCGCAGCCTGCCAATCATGCGTGCATGCTAGTGCACCGGGGGCGGCTTGAAGTGTGCTCGACTGGGGCCTGTGAGCCGCGCGCAGGCCGGTGAAGACGCAGACTGCGCCAGCCCGAATCCGAAACGACACAAGCCGCCCGTGGGCGGCTTGCGGTGGGTCGGCCGGGCAGGCCGGATGAACCGATGGCGCGTGTTCAGCGCCCGAAGAGGCCCAGGCGCTGCGCTTCCAGGGCCGCTTCGGCGCGCGAACTCACGTTGAGCTTGCGGTAGATCTGCTTCACGTAATCGGCGATCGTGTGGCGGCTCAGGCCCAGCTGCACGCCGATTTCCGGCAGCGTGAAGCCCTTGGCCACGCGCAGCAGGACTTCGGATTCGCGCTCGGTCAGCGAGACATGCGGCAGGATGGCCGAGGGCTGCGGCTTGGCCTTGTGCGTGAAGTAGGCCAGCACGCGGCGCGCGATCGAAGGCGACAGCGGGGGCTCGCCCTGGCTGATGCGCTGCAGCTGCTCGGTGATCAGCTCGCGCGCCTGCTCCTTCAGGATGTAGCCGTAGGCGCCTGCCTGCAGCGCCGGAAAGAGGTGTTCATCGTCGTCGTGGATGGTGACCACGACCGATTGCGCCTCGGGCTGCACGTCACGCAGCCGGGCCACCACGTCGACGCCGGAGCCATCGGGCAGGCCCAGATCGATCAGCGCCAGATCGAACTTGACAGCCTGCACCAGCTGCAAGGCATCGTGCACGCGCGCCGCCTCGGAAATCTGGGCTTGCGGAAAGACGCGGATCACCAGATCGCGCATCCAGGCGCGGATCTGGGGAAGGTCTTCGAGGAGGAGAATGTTCTTCATACGATTCCTGTCTGCCGGTTAAGCCCCTATCGGCATGCGGGCGCAGATACTAAAGCGCTTCAAACCGCGTGGCCAGTCGGTTCAAGGGGTATCGTGAGTCGGATCACCGTGCCATAGCCGGGGCCGGACTCCACCAGGCACTGGCCTTGCAGCTGCTTGGCGCGCCCCTTCATGCTGGCCAGGCCATGCCCGCGGTCCAGCCGGCCGTCCACTTCGACGGCGATGCCCTTGCCGTTGTCCTGGATGACCAGCTGGAAATCGCCCCCGGCCACGTTGCAGCGTACCGCGCACTGCGAGGCGCCGCTGTGCTTGATGATGTTGTTGACCGCTTCGCGGATGATGCGCGTGGTCTGCACGAAGGCCCGGGCGGGCAGCGTGTGCGGCAGATCCTCCACGGGCATGTTCCACACGGCCTCGATGCCGGCCTGGCCCAGGCGCGAGATCACCTCGGCGCGCCAGTCGCCCAGCGCGTCCTCCAGCCTCACCGGCTTGCCGGTGAGGCCGCGCACCGACAGGCGCATCTCTTCCAGCGCTTCGCGCGCCAGCGTGGAGATGCGCTCGCTCTCGCTGGTGTGCACGATGGTCAGCAGCTTGGCGCCCAGGTCGTCGTGAAGATCGGCCGCAATGCGCTTGCGTTCGCGATCGGTGACCTGAACGACGCGCAGCTCGGAGAGCTGGCGGTAGTTGGCCTCGATCTCGGCCTTGACCTCGGCCACGCGCTGCTCCAGCAGGGCGCGGCTGGTCTCCGCCGATTCCAGCGCCCGGCCCCGCTGCTGGATCAGGCGCAGCGCCAGCAGCATCAGCACCGACGGCAGGATCACCTGTGCGGCCACGGCGAGCTCCGGCAGTTCGAGGCGTGACCCGAAGAACGCCGCCGCCTCGCCCAGGCCGATCGCCGCCAGCAGCGCGCACATCATCCAGAAGCTGCGACGGCTGACATGCCATTGCACGCCCAGGTGCAAGGTCGCCGCCACGAGGATCTCGATGATGAACAGCGTGCTCCAGAACTGGATCGCGGTCTGCAGGTTGTTCGGGCCCAGCAGCACCAGCGACAGCGGCATCAGCACGCACTGGGCGGGCAGCACGAGGTCGGCCACCCGCTCACGCCGGCCGGCATGGCGCAGCAGGAACTGCGCCGCCGCCAGCGTCATCCAGGGCAGCAGGCTGGCCGCCAGGAACTCCACCCACGCGCTGTCCAGCGGCACGTCGCGCAGCCATTGCGGCAACTGCGCCAGGGCCACGGCAAGGCAGAGGCCACCGAACCAGTTGATGTGACGCTCGCGCGGGTGGCTCCAGCCCTGCAGCAGCATGAAGGCCCCCACGAAGCCCAGGGCCAGGGTGATGGCCTGGGCGATGCCTGCGCGCCAGGGCACCGTTGCCGCGTGCAGTTCCAGCAGCGCGGCCTGCGGCCCCACATGCACCAGCGACAGCCCGGCGGCCCGCTCCCGCGAGGCCACACGGTCCAGCGGCCAGCCCGCCAGGCGGATGTCCAGCACGTTGGTGCCGCCCATCAGGGCTTCGGCCGGCAGTGCGATCCACAGCGGGTGGTTGCAGCGCGTGGTGGCCGGCGGCGCGGTCGCCTCCTGGAAGACGGTCCGCCCGTTCAGCTGCACCAGCAGCTGGCTGCACGCGCGCTCGATCCAGACGGCCATCAGCGGTGGCGGATCGGAAGCGGCCGAAGGCCCCAGGAACGACAGCCGATACCACACCGGCCCGTTCGTGGCGGGGCGCGACTCCGACCAGGCGTCGGGCAGCGAGACGGTGCGCGCGGTCGTGCCCTGCGGGAAGCGGGGCCCGGCATCCTCGACCGTCAGCGCGGAGACAATGCGCACGACCGGCTGCGCGCCCGCCATCGGAGCAGCGGCTGCGAGCGCACAGACGATCGACAGCAGCTGCAGAAGTCGCTTCACCATGGGGCGGGGATTGTGCAGGATGGCGCGGGGCGCAGACTGGCGCAGAGCTGTGGAGAATCGGCCTCCCTTTCGCCCCGTGCGCGTCGCTGCATCGCAAAAGTCCGACTGTGAGCCTTCGTCATCGATTTGAACCCGAGAACAACATCCGTCTGGCCGAGCTTTGCGGGCCGATGGATGCCCACCTGCGGCGTATCGAGCAAGCCCTGGGCGTGAGCATCTCGCGCCGCGGACCCCAGCTGACCGTTCAGGGTGAGGACACGGCGGCGGCGCGCGCACTGCAGCTGCTGCAGCGTCTCTACGCCCAGGAGGGCGCAGCCGTGCAAGGCCAGGCGCTGGAGCTGGCGCTGGCCGAGGCGCGCACCGACGCGGCGCCGGATCCCCGGGCCGATGCGGCGACGGACGGCGCAGGCCCGGGCCCGTCCCCGGTTCTGCACACGCGGCGCAGCGAGCTGCGGGGCCGCACGCGCAACCAGATCCAGTACCTGCGCCAGATGCTCAAGGAGGACGTGTGCTTCGGCATCGGCCCCGCGGGCACGGGCAAGACCTTCCTGGCCGTGGCCTGTGCGGTGGATGCGCTGGAGCGCCAGAGCGTGCAGCGGCTGGTGCTGACGCGCCCGGCCGTGGAGGCCGGCGAGCGGCTGGGCTTCCTGCCCGGCGATCTGGCGCAGAAGGTCGATCCCTACCTGCGCCCGCTGTACGACGCGCTGTATGACCTGATGGGCCCGGAGCGTGTGGCCAAGGCCTTCGAGAAGGGCCTGATCGAGATCGCGCCGCTGGCCTTCATGCGCGGTCGAACGCTCAACCATGCGTTTGTCATCCTGGACGAAGCGCAGAACACCACGCGCGAGCAGATGAAGATGTTTCTCACGCGCCTGGGCTTCGGCAGCCGCTGCGTGATCACCGGCGATGTGAGCCAGATCGACCTGCCGGCCGCCACGCCCAGCGGACTGATCGATGCGCAGCAGGTGCTGCAAGGCGTGGACGGTGTGGCCTTCACGCAGTTCGGCGCCGAGGATGTCGTGCGCCACCCGCTGGTGGCGCGCATCGTGCAGGCCTACGACGCCGCGCGGGAGGGGCGTTGAAGCCTCCGGCCGGGCCAGCTGTCGCAAGGGGCCTGGCGGCGGCGTCGCTGCGTCTGTCGCTGCAGCAGCCGGATGGCCGCCATCGCGCGCTGCTGCGGCGGAGCTTTGTCGCGCGCTGCCTGCGCGTGGCCCTGCGTGGCCCGGCGGAGCTGACGGTGCGCATCGTCTCGCCCGAGGAAGGCCGCGCGCTGAATCTCGGCTACCGGCGCAAGGACTACGCCACCAACGTGCTGACCTTCGACTACGCGCGGGAGCCCGTCGTCATGGCCGACCTGGTGCTCTGCGCCGAGGTCGTGGAGCGCGAGGCGGCCGAGCAGCACAAATCGGTGGCCGATCACTATGCGCATCTGCTGGTGCACGCTGCGCTGCACGCCCAGGGCCATGACCACCTCAGGGCACGGCAGGCGCAGGCGATGGAAGCGCTGGAAGTCCGCCTGCTGGCCGTGCTGGGCGTGGCCGATCCCTATGCGGGCGGCGCAGCGGCGCCGGACTGAGCTTCGCGCAGGGTCGGTGCCTCAGTGGCGACGAGCGCTGCCCAGATAGCGGCGGCGCCAGAAGAAGCCTCCCAGGCCGACGACGACCACCAGCATCATCATGGCTGCGATCCACACGCCGGTCTCGGTGTGGATCAGGGGCAGGCCGTCGAAGTTCATGCCGAAGAAGCCGGTGATGAGGTTCAGCGGCAGGAAGACGGCCGTCAGCGCGGTCAGGGTGCGCATGATGTCGTTCGTTCGGTGGCCGAGGGCCGAGAAGTGCATCTGCACCGCGACTTCGGCCGATTGCTCCAGTCGGCGCACGTGGGAGAGCACGCGCTCCACGTGTTCCAGCACGTCGCGCGTGCGCACGCGCAGCAGCTCGCGCTCGCGCTGCTTGTCCGCGCCGGGTTCCAGCGGCCACTCGTCCAGCGCATCCAGCCACTCCTGCACCGCGCTGCGCTGGTCCTCGCAGGTGTCCTCCAGCTCGTGCAGCGCGTTGCGTGAATCGAGCAGCACCTGCCAGTCGTTGAAGCGGCTCTTGGGATCCAGCAGCTCGCGCTGCAAGGTGCTCAGCTGGCGCGTGAGCAGGCGCCGCAGGTCCAGGTAGCTGTCCACCATGTGGTTGACCATGCGCAGCATCAGATCGGCCGGGCCGGCCGGCATGCGCGAGGCGCCGCGTGCCTCGACCGTGCCTTGCTGGCCGCTCAGGCGCTGCGCGAAGTATTCGCGCACGGCGCAATCGGCCGGATGCACGGTCAGCAGGACGCGGTCGAAGACGGCAAAGCCCACCGGGCTGGTGTCGATGGCCTGCAGCGTCTGCCGGGCTTCCTCGGCCGTGGTCTGCAGGGTGCTGCCGCCCCAGGCCGGCGCGGCGCTGGCCGCCAGGCGCCGGAACACCATCAGGTCATAGGACGAGGTGTAGTCGTAGTGGCTGGGCAGCTGGATGTTCAGCAGGTCGGCGACGTGCAGATCGACGAGCGGCGCGCCGGTCCAGCGCAACAGCGCGGCCTGCAGCTCGGCGTGCCGGACCTCGAACTCCCGGCGCCCGGTGCCGATCCACAGGAATCCGGCTTCAGGCAGCTGCTGGGGCAGGTCAGGCAGCTCGGCGAACTGGTCCTGGACGATGTGAAAGACCTGCACCGTGCCGCCGCCGTCAGCCGCGTCGCATCAAGCGCGCGGCATCGAGTGCAAAGTAGCTGAGCACGCCATCGGCACCGGCGCGGCGAAAGGCCAGCAGCGCTTCCATCATCGTCGCGTCGTGGTCGAGCCAGCCGTTGGCTGCGGCGGCCTTGATCATCGCGTACTCGCCGCTGACCTGGTAGGCGAAGGTCGGCATGCGAAAGCTCTCCTTCACGCGGCGCACGATGTCCAGGTAAGGCATGCCGGGCTTGACCATCACCATGTCGGCGCCTTCCTGGATGTCCAGCGCCACTTCGCGCAGGGCCTCGTCGCTGTTGCCCGGATCCATCTGGTAGACCTTCTTGTCGGCCTTGCCGAGGTTGCCGGCCGACCCCACCGCGTCGCGGAAGGGGCCGTAGAAGGCGCTCGCGTACTTGGCGCTGTAGGCCATGATGCGTGTATGGATCCGGCCGCGGGCCTCCAGGCCCTGTCGAATCGCACCGATGCGGCCATCCATCATGTCGCTGGGCGCCACGATGTCCACGCCGGCCTCGGCCTGAACCAGGGCCTGGCGCACCAGCACTTCCACCGTTTCGTCGTTGAGGATGTAACCGGTGTCATCAAGCAGACCGTCCTGGCCGTGGCTGGTGAAGGGATCCAGCGCCACGTCGGTGAGCAGCCCGAGTTGCGGGTAGCGCAGCTTGAGCGCCCGCACGGCGCGCGGCACGAGACCTTCAGGGTTGGTCGCCTCGCGGCCGTCCGGAAACTTCAGCGCCGGGTCGATCACCGGAAACAGCGCCATCACGGGCACGCCCAGCTCCAGGCAGGCTTCGGCGATGGGGAACAAGCCATCCAGACTGCGCCGGCTGACGCCGGGCATGCTGGCGACGGCCTGCTCCTGGCCCTGGCCATCCAGCAGGAAGACGGGCAGGATCAGATCGGAAGGAGAGAGCCGGTTCTCGCGAACCAGTTCGCGTGTGAAGGCATCCCGACGCAGCCTTCGCGGGCGAATGCTCGGGAACCCCCCGTTCGTTGCATTTGCTTTCACAAACTGATAACTCTCTGATAAAGTTGATTTTGGATGATAGCCGTCAGGCTGTTGTCCCCTGCTTTTCCTCCCTGAGCAGGTGCCTTAACGTGATGACAGCGCTAAGGCTTGCAGGCCCCAGCTTCGGCTGGGGCCTTTTTTTGTGCCTGCGGTACCTGCAGGCCTGAATCGACGACACGCGCAGGCTGCCCACCATAATCGCACCATGTCTGCGGCTTACTTGTGGTTCAAGGCTTTCCACATCGTCTTTGTGGCCAGCTGGTTCGCGGCGCTGTTCTACCTGCCGCGCATCTTCGTGAACCTGGCAATGGTTCCGGCTGACAGTCTGGCCGAACGGGACCGGCTCCTGCTGATGGCCGGCAAGCTGCAGCGTTTCGGGCACGGCCTGATGGCCATCGCCCTCGGGCTCGGTCTGGTGCTGTGGCTTGGCTACGGCGTCGGCGCGGGGCAGGGGTGGATGCACGCCAAGCTGCTGCTGGTGGGCGCCGCCATCGGCTACCAGATCGCCTGCGGGCGATTGCTGAAGTCCTTCCAGCGCGGCGAGAACCGCCGCAGCCACCGGTGGTTTCGCGTCTTCAACGAGATCGCCGTGCTGGCCTTTGCAGCTACCGTCGTGCTGGTCGTGGTGAAGCCGTTCTGACCCATCCCGTGCGATGAAAGCGGACCGCAGCCTGTCGGGACTGCTGGCGCTGGCCTACCTGATGCTGCTCGTCTATGCGAGCCTGCATCCCTTCGAAGGATGGTTGTGGCCCGCTGGCGCCACGGCGCGGGAACTGCTGTGGCTGAGCTGGCCACCCTGGCGCAACCGGTTCGACGAATGGGCCAACCTGCTGGGTTACCTGCCCTTCGGCGCGATGCTGTTTGCCATGATGGTGCGCGGCGGTGGAGGCGTGGCCAAGGCCTTGCTGGTCGCGGTGCTGCTGCCCAGCGCGGTGTCGTACACGATGGAAGTGCTGCAGCATTTCATCCCGCGCCGCTTTCCTTCGCAGCGGGACTGGTTCAACAACACGCTCGGCGCCTTGGCCGGTGCCGCCGTCGCCTGGCTGGCCCAGGCGACGGGCCTGATGGATCTGTGGGATCGCCTGCGTGAACGGTGGCTGCTGCCCCAGAGCGCGCCAGCGGCGGCCCTGCTGCTGATCTGGCCGCTGGGCCTGCTGTTTCCGACGGCGGTGCCCTTGGGCATGGGCCAGATCGGCCCTGAGCTTCGGGCGCTGGTCGAATGGGCGACCGAGGGCACGCCCGTTCAAGCCTGGGTCGAGCATTACCTGCAGGGGCCCGCATCGCCCCTGCGGCCGCTTTCGCCGCTGCAGGAGTTCATGGCCATCGGCTGCGGGCTGCTGGCGCCCTGCATGCTGGCCAGCGCCATCACGCGGCCGGGCTGGCGTCGCGGGCTGCTGGCGCCCGGCGCGGCGGCGATCGCCTTGATCGTGATGACCCTGTCCACGGCACTCAACTTCGGTCCGGACCACGCCGGAACCTGGATCACGCGCCATACGCTGCAGTCGCTGGGCGTGGCGACCGCGTTGGGCATGTTGCTCACCATCGCCGGCCCCCGGGTGTCGGCCGCCCTGGGCCTGGTGGCCCTGACGGCCATGGTCGTGCTGGTGGCGGAAGCCCCGGCCGACCCCTATTACGCCGCCAGCCTGCAAGGCTGGGAGCAGGGCCGCTTCATCCACTTTCACGGGCTGGCGCGCTGGGTCGGCCTGCTCTGGCCGTATGTAGCCATCGGCTGGCTGGTCTCTCGGCTGGCGCGCCGGGGCTGAAACCCGCGGCTGCCTACAATTCCCCGATGAGCTATTACAAGCACCACATCTTCTTCTGTCTGAACCAGCGGGACAACAACGAGACCGCCTGCGCCCAGCACGATTCCCAGGGGGCATTCGAGCACTGCAAGTCGCGGGTGAAGGCTGCCGGGGCCCATGGCGCGGGTGGGGTGCGTGTCAACAAGGCCGGCTGTCTGGATCGTTGCGCCGGCGGCCCGGTGGCGGTGGTCTACCCCGAGGGCGTCTGGTACACCTATGTCGACAAGGCGGACATCGACGAGATCGTGCAGTCGCACCTGATCGAAGGCCGCCCGGTGGAGCGCCTGCGCCTGCCGCCGGATGTCGGCCGCTGATGAACCCGCGCACCCAGCGTCTGCTGGTGCCGGGGCCTGCGGGATCACTGCAGTGCGCCCTTGACGAGCCCGAGGGTGGCCAAAGCGTGGGCATGGCCCTGCTGTGCCATCCGCATCCGCAGCATGGTGGCACCATGGACAACAAGGTCGTGCAGACCCTGGCGCGAGCGTTCCTGCAGCTGGGCTGGCGGACCGTGCGTTTCAACTTCCGCGGCGTCGGCGAATCGGCAGGCCACTGGGATCGTGGCATCGGCGAAATCGACGATGCGCGCGCCGTGCTGACCGCCTGCCGCAAGGACGGCGAGCGACTGGCGTTGGGCGGTTTCTCGTTCGGTGCCTCGGTGGCCACGCACGTGGCGCAGGCCTTCGAAGGCGACCCGGCGCTGGCCAGGCTGCTGCTGGTCGGCCCGGCCGTCGTCAATTTCCCGCCGGCGCCGGTGTCACCCGCGACCGGCGTCGTTCATGGCGAGCGCGACGAGGTCGTGCCCCTGGCGGCGGTGATGGACTGGGCGCGTCCGCAGGGCCTGCCGGTGATGGTCCTGCCAGGCGCAGGCCACTTCTTCCACGGCCAGCTGGCCGTGCTCAAGCAGATCCTCCTGACCCTGGGCCGCTCCTGAGGGCCCGCAACTCTGGTGAACATGAACCTCTTGTCGTCCCGCCTGCTGCCCTCTCTGCTTCGGAACACCTTCGGCGTCCTTCTGCTGTTTGCACTGGCCGTGCCACGGGTTGACGCGCAAGTGCCGCAGCCGCCCGAGGTCGCGGCACGCCAGTACATCCTGGTGGATCTGGCCAGCAACCAGGTGCTGGCCGAGCGCGAGGCCGATGCGCCCGCAGACCCGGCTTCGCTGACCAAGCTGATGACGGCCTATCTGGTCTTCAACGCGCTGCGCGACAAGAAGCTCTCGCTGGAGCAGACCTTGCCGGTTTCCGAGCGCGCCTGGGCCGAACGCAAGGGCGGGGGATCGCTGATGTTTGTCGATCCCAAGATGACGCCGCGGGTCGATGAGCTGCTCAAGGGCATGATCGTGCAGAGCGGCAACGATGCCTCCGTGGTCCTGGCCGAAGGCGTGGCCGGCAGCCTGGACAGCTTTGTATCGATGATGAACCGGCAGGCGCAGGCCTGGGGCCTGAAGAACACGGCGTTCAAGAACGTCACCGGTCTGTCGGAGCCGGGTCACCAGGCCAGCGCGCGCGATGTGGCCACGATCGCCGCACGCATCATCCTGGAGCACCCCAGCTTCTACGCGTACTACGCCATGCGGCAGTACACCTTCAACAACATCAAGCAGGACAACCGCAACCTGCTGCTGGGTCGTGATCCCACCGTGGATGGCATGAAGACCGGCTTCACCGATGCGGCGGGCTACTGCCTCGTGGCCAGCGCCGTGCGCGAGCTGCCCAACGGCAAGCGCCGGCTGCTGACGGTGGTGCTGGGCACCGCCTCGCGCGAGGCGCGCGCGGCCGAAAGCCAGAAGCTGCTGAACTGGGGCTACCAGGCCTGGGATGCGGTGAAGCTGTTCGAGGGCAACAAGCCGGTGGTGTCCGTGCCGGTCTGGAAGGGCAAGGCCGCGGAGGCGGCGCTGGGCACGCCCCATCCGGCCGGCCTGTTCATCACCGTGCCCAAGGGCGAGGCGGCGAGCCTCAAGACGGTGGTCGAGCGCTCCGATCCGCTGGTGGCGCCCTTGACCCAGGGCCAGCGCGTGGGCACGATCAAGGTCACCACCGCGGCCGGCGCGACGGTGGCCAGCATCCCGCTGGTGGTGCAGCAGCCCGTTGAGCTGGCGGGTTTCTTCGGGCGCACCTGGGACAGCGTGCGCCTGATGATCAAGTGAACTGATTCGAACCAAGGACTTCGCCATGGCGATCGCATTGCCGCAGACCCTGTGCTTCCTCAACGGTCAAGTCACGCCGCTGTCCGAAGCACGGGTGAGCGTGCTCGACCGAGGGTTCGTCTTCGGTGACGGCATCTACGAGGTTGTGCCCGTCTACGGGCGGCGCCTGTTCCGCTTCGACGAGCACATGTCCCGCCTGGAGCGCAGTCTGGGCAAGGTGCGCATCCGCAATCCGTATACGCGCGAAGGCTGGCTGGAGCGCATCCGCCCGCTGGTGCAATCCCTGGCGCAGGACAGCGGCGCCGACGACCAGCTGGTCTACATCCAGATCACGCGTGGCGTGGCGCTGCGCGATCACGTGATGGCCGAAGGCATCGAGCCCACCGTCTTCATGATGGTCAACGTGATGAAGCCGCCGACGGCCGAGCAGCGCCACCACGGCGTGGCCTGCGTCACGGCGCGCGACTTCCGCTGGGAGCGCGGCGACATCAAGAGCATCTCGCTGCTGGGCAATGTCTTTGCGCGGCAGATCTCGGCCGATGCCGGCGCGGCCGAGACCATCATGTTCCGCAACGGCTTCCTCACCGAGGCGGCCGCGTGCAACGTGTGGATCGTCCACGAAGGCGCGCTGCTCGGTGCGCCCAAGAGCGAACACGTCCTGGAAGGCATCCGCTTCGAGCTGCTGCGCGAGCTGTGCGAAGAGTGCGGTGTCGCCTTCAATCTGCGGCCCCTGTCCGAAGCCGAGGTGCTGTCGGCAGACGAAGTGATGCTGTCTTCGGCGACCAAGGAAATCCTGCCCGTGACGCGCATCGATGGCGAGCTGGTCGGCCATGGCGCGCTGCGCGGCAAGCCGGGCCCGGTCTACGCGCGCCTGCACGAGGCCTACCAGCGCGCCAAGCTCGAACAGTCCATCTGAGCAGACACGACAGGCCCGCCCGATGTCCGAGACGCCAGTCGAAAAGTCCCTGATCGAGTACCCCAGCGCTTTCCCGATCAAGGTGATGGGCTTGCATGTGGACGGCTTTGCCGACGCGATGATTGCGGTCGCCCGTGAGTTCGATCCCGGGCTGGACGCCAGCGCCGTCACCCAGCGGCCCAGCCGCGGCGGCAACTACCTCGGGCTGACGATCACCATCACGGCCACGAGCCGCGAGCAGCTCGACGGCCTGTACCGCGCGCTCACCGCGCATCCGATGGTCAAGGTGGTGCTGTAGCGCCATCCCGCGACGGCGGGCGCCCTGTGCTCCGCGCTCAGGGCGCCGAGGCGGCAGCGGCCGGGGCGGTGGCTTCGGGTGCGGGTGTCAGCGCGCGCAGCTTGGCGGCCGCGACGACATCGCCATTGCGGGCGCAGAGGTCGTACCAGTAGCGGGCCAGGCGCAGATCGCGTTCCACGCCCAGCCCGGTTTCGTACATCGACGCGATCAGGTACTGCGCACCGACATCGCCGCGCTTGGCGGCTTCGCGGTACCAGTGCGCGGCTGCCGTCATGTCCTTGGGTGCGCCCCGACCCAGATAGAAGGCCGTCGCCGTCTCCAGCTGCGCCTCGACGCTGCCGGCCTGCGCGGCCTTCAGATGCCATTGGTGCGCGCCCGCCAGATCGCGCCGGCCATCGACATCACCCCGCTCGTGCAACTGCGCCAGCCCGACCATCGCGGTGACGAAGCCCTTGTCTGCCGCGCGCCTCATCAGGCGGATGGCTTCGGGCAGCGAGGACTGCGGCAATTCCTGCCGCAGGTGCATGACCGCGAGGTTGTAATCGGCCGCCGGCACGCCCACGCGGGACAGCCGCTCGAAGGCCGAGGCGGCAGCCGCAAAGTCCTGCCGCTGGTACAGCTCCAAGGCCTGTTCGATGGCGCTGGGCCCTGCAGCGGTGCCCGGAGCCGCGGCCATCGCCAGCGGCGCGGTCGCCAGGGACACAGCCAGACAGACAGCGCGGGTGGTGGCAAGCCAGAACATGGCTTCAGCATACGCCCGCCGGCGGTGATTGACGAGTGAACTCGGCGCGGCCGCGCAGCCGATGAGCGGCGGTGTCCTTGTTGACGCGCCGGCGCAGGGGGCCGCCGAGGCCTCTAGACTGCCGCGATGGAGATCATCCTGCTCGGACGCCAGCCCTACGACGACATCGAAGCGCGCATGCGCAGCTTCACGGCGACGCGCCTGCCGCCCACGCCGGACGAGCTCTGGCTGGTCGAGCACGATCCGGTCTTCACGCAAGGGGTTGCCGGGCGCGATCAGCATGTCCTGCTGCCAGGCGGGATTCCCGTGGTGCGCACGCAGCGCGGCGGCCAGGTCACCTACCACGGCCCGGGCCAGGTGACAGCGTATCCGCTGGTCGATCTGCGCCGCATGGGCATCTACGTCAAGGAGTATGTCTACCGCCTGGAGACGGCCGTCCTGCAGGTGCTGGAGAGTTATGGCGTCACCGGACACCGCGTGGCCGGCGCGCCCGGCATCTATGTCCGCTGGCAGGATCCCTTTGACCATCGGCCCTGGATGCCGCCGCCGGCCGGGCAAGACCCTTTCGATGGTCTGGGCAAGGTCGCTGCGCTGGGCATCAAGGTCAGCAACCACTGCGCCTACCATGGCCTCGCGCTCAACGTCGCGATGGATCTGGAGCCCTTCTCGCGCATCGATCCTTGCGGCTACGCTGGCCTGCGGACGGTCGATCTGCGCACGCTGGGTGTACAGACGAGCTGGGAGGAGGCTGCGCAGCGGCTGGCGTTGCGTCTGTCGGCCCTGTTGTCGCGATGAAGGGGAGGCTTCGGGATAATCCGGAGACCGGCATCCGCCCGAGCCAACCTTTTCGAACACCATGAGCGCAGTCACGCCGCCCGCCTACGACCCCACCGCGAAGCAGAAGTCGCAGGCCAAGACCTCGCGCATCCCGATCAAGGTGGTGCCGGCCGGCGAGATCCTGAAGAAGCCGGAATGGATTCGCGTGAAGGCGGGTTCACCCAGCACGCGCTTCTACGAGATCAAGAACATCCTGCGCGAGCACAAGCTCGTGACGGTGTGCGAAGAGGCCTCCTGCCCCAACATCGGCGAGTGCTTCGGCAAGGGCACGGCCACGTTCATGATCATGGGCGACAAGTGCACGCGCCGCTGCCCCTTCTGCGACGTGGGCCACGGCCGCCCCGATCCGCTGGACGCCGAAGAACCCGAGAACCTGGCCAAGACCATCGAGCAGCTCAAGCTGAAGTATGTGGTCATCACCAGCGTCGACCGCGACGACCTGCGCGACGGCGGGGCCGCGCACTTCGTGGCCTGCATCCAGCGCGTGCGCGAGCGCTCGCCGCACACGCAGATCGAGATCCTCACGCCCGATTTCCGCGGCCGCCTGGACCGTGCTCTGGACATCCTGCGTGCGGCACCGCCCGACGTCATGAACCACAACCTGGAGACCGTGCCGCGTCTGTACAAGGAAGCGCGCCCTGGCTCTGACTATGCGTTCAGCCTGTCGCTGCTGCAGCAGTTCAAGCAGCAGGTGCCCGGCGTGCCCACCAAGAGCGGCCTGATGGTCGGTCTGGGCGAGACGGACGAGGAGATCCTTCAGGTGATGCGCGACATGCGCGCCCATCAGATCGACATGCTCACCATCGGCCAGTATCTGGCGCCCAGCGGGCACCACCTGCCAGTGCGGCGCTATGTGCACCCGGACACCTTCCGCCTATTCGAGCGCGAGGCTGCGGCGATGGGCTTTTCGCACGCCGCGGTGGGTGCGATGGTGCGGTCGTCCTACCACGCTGATCAGCAGGCGCATGCCGCGGGCCTGAGCCCGACCACAGCCTGACGCGGCAGCGCCTGGCGCGCGAGACGGCGCCTCAGCCCGTGTCGGCCCGCCTCGGCCTCTGTCAGCCCGCCTCGGCCAGCAGCTCCTCGAGTTCGCGCGCCAGCCGATCCCAGGCCGGCGTGCCAGACCACTGCCGCACGAGGCGTGACCGCCGGTCGATCAGCGCAAAACTGGGCGTGACGCGGACATCCCCGAAGGCGCGCGCAATGTCGCCCGTGTTGTCGATCACGACGGACAGGGGCAAGGCACGTGTCTCGGCGAAGTGGGACACCCGAGCCGGCGGGTCGTAGCTCATCGCCACGGCCAGCGTGCTGAGCCCGCGGCGCTCGAAGCGGCGGTGCAGCGCGACGATCTCGGGCATCTCGGCGACGCAGATGGCGCAGGTGGTGGCCCAGAAATTCACCAGAACCACTTGCCCGAGCAGCCCGGTGCTCTCATGGCGCGATCCGTCGAGCAGGCTGTAGCTGAAGCGCGGCGCGGCCGTGCGCGTGCCGCAGCCGCTGAAAGCCGGCGTCAGGGCAAGGGCCACTACCCGGCCAAGCGGCCAGCGGGCAAGATCGCGCCGTCGACACCTCAAGAAAGGGCTCTGACCATGCATCGAAGGCAGTTTACGGTGCTCGTTCCGTCGGGGATCGGGCTATTGCTCGTCGCCGGGCCGTCCTGGGCGCAGGGCCTGAGCGAGGCGGACGCTGCCAGCGGCGTCAGAACCGCGCTGGAGCGCGGCGCGATGGCGGCGGTTGGTTTGCTGGGCCGCGAAGGGGGGTTTCTGGACAACCCCAAGGTGCGCATTCCCTTGCCGGGCGTGCTCAACGATGCGGCCAAGCTGCTGAAGGCCACGGGCCAGAGCGCCCGGGTGGAGGCCTTGCTGACGGCGATGAACCGTGCCGCCGAGGCGGCGGTTCCCGAGGCCAAGGCCTTGCTGGTGAATGCCGTCAAGACGCTCAGCGTGCAGGATGCCCTGCGCATCGTTCGCGGTGGAGAGACCTCCGTGACCGATCACTTCAGCCGCAGCACGCGCGAGCCGCTCACGGCGCGCTTCCTGCCGATCGTTACCCGCGCGACCGAGAAGCAGGCCCTGGCCGAAAAGTACAACGCCGTGGCCGGCAAGGCGGCCGGTCTGGGCCTGGTCAAGGGCAAGGACGCCAACCTTCAGGCCTATGTGACGGACAAGGCCCTGGACGGCCTGTACTTCATGATCGGCGAAGAGGAGAAGAAGATCCGCCGTGATCCCGTGGGCACCGGCAGCGCGATCCTGCGCCAGGTCTTCGGCCGCTGAGGCCGGCCTGGCCGCGCACGGGCTTCAGATCACGCCGGCTTCACGCAGCCAGGCGATCCTGGCCGCATCGAAGCCGGCCTCCAGCAGCACCTCTTGCGTGTGCTGGCCGAGCATCGGCGGCGCGTGCCGCAGGCTGACCGGTGTGGCCGACAGCTTCATCGGGCTGGCGACCAGCTGCAGGTCGGCGCGCAGGGCGTGCGGGACATCCAGCGTCATGGCGCGCGCCTGGACCTGTGGATCGGCAAACACCTCGTCCAGCGCGTTGATGGCGCCGCAGGGCACCTTGGCGGCTTCCAGCCCCGCCAGCCAGTCGGCCTTGGCGCGGCTGCGCAGCACGGGCTCCAGCAGCGGCACGAGTTCCGTCCGGTTGCGCACCCGGTCGGCGTTGCGCTGGAAGCGGGCGTCCTGCGCCAGCGGCGCGCAGCCGGCCACTTCGCAGAACTTGCGGAACTGGGTGTCGTTGCCGACCGCCAGGATGATGTGCCCGTCGGCCACTTCGAAGA
This sequence comes from Rubrivivax sp., assembly GCA_016790225.1. The sequence continues at coordinate 6,442 of JAEUOZ010000015.1, read as the reverse complement.
CCTGGTACGGCACGATGTTCTGGTGTGCGTTGCCGGCGCGTCCGGGTGGCTTGCCGCTGACGAGGTAGTTGGCGCCCAGGTTGGCCAGCATGGCCACCTGGGTATCCAGCAGCGCCATGTCGATGACCTGGCCTTCGCCGCTGCGCTCGCGGTGCCGCAGCGCGGCCAGGATGGCCACGGTGGCATACATGCCGGTAAACAGATCGGCCACCGCCACGCCCACCTTCTGCGGGCCGCCGCCCGGCAGATCATCGCGCTCGCCGGTGATGCTCATCAGCCCGCCCATGCCCTGCACGGCATAGTCGTAGCCGGCGCGGTCCCGATACGGCCCTGTCTGGCCAAAGCCCGTGATGGAGCAGCAGATCAGGCCCGGGTGCAGGGCGCGCAATGCGTTGGCGTCCAGCCCGTAGCGGGCCATGTCGCCGACCTTGAAGTTCTCCACGAAGACATCGCTGGATCGCGCCAGCTCGTGAATCACGGCCTGACCTTCGGGACGAGCGATATCCACGGTGATGGAGCGCTTGTTGCGGTTGGCGCCCAGATAGTAGGCGGACTCCTGCGAGTCCCGGCCCTCGGCGTCCTTCAGGAAAGGCGGGCCCCAGGCGCGCGTGTCGTCGCCCGCGCCGGGGCGCTCGACCTTGATGACATCGGCGCCGAGATCCGCAAGCGTCTGGGTGCACCAGGGGCCGGCGAGCACGCGCGAGAGATCAAGGACCCGGACACCCTGCAGCGCGGCAGGGGCTGGGCCGGGGGAGGGATCGGCGTCTTGCGGGCTCATCGCCCATTCTGGATCGACTGCGCCGACGCGGGACGCCAGCCGTGCAGCAGCGCAAGCGCGTGCCTCGTGCCTCGCATAATCACCCGATGCGAGGACGCCTCTTTGCCGTGTGCATCAGCCTGTGTGCTGCCGCGGCGCTGGGGGCCTGCAGCCCGAGCCTGGATTGGCGCGACGTGCGCGCCGAGGACACCGGGCTGCGCGCCCAGTTTCCCTGCCGGCCGTCATTGAATGCGCGCCGTGTGGTGATCGCCGGGCAATCGCGGCTCGTGCACCTCATGGCCTGCTCGACGGCCGGTGCGACCTGGGCTTTGGCCTGGGCCTATGGCATCGAGCCGGCGCAGATGGGGCCAGCCCTGCGCGAGCTGCGCGAGGCTGCGGCGTCCAACGTCCGTGTCGCCGCGCCCACATGGCAGCCTCTGCGCATCCCCGGCGCCACGCCTCAGCAGGAGGCGGCGCAGGGCGGAGGCGCCGGGCAGCGGCCGGACGGCACAGCGGTTCAGCAGCGCCTGGCTGTCTTCAGCCGCGGCACGACGGCCTTTCAGGCGACGGTCCTGTCGGACAAACCGCTGACCGACGCGGTCGACACCTTCTTCGGCGCCTTGCGCTTTCCCGCGTGAAGAGCGATGCGCCCGGTCTGCCGCTTCGCCGGCTGGTGCTGATCTTTCTGGCGTTCGCGTTCACCTACTTCTTCTCGGCGCTGCTGAGGGCCGTCACCGCCACGCTCGCGCCCAGCTTCAGCGCCGAGCTGGGCCTGCGGGCGGCCGATCTGGGCTTGCTGGCCGGGGCCTACTTTCTGGGCTTTGCGGCCTTGCAGCTGCCGCTGGGGGCAGCGCTGGATCGTGTGGGTCCGCGGCGCGTCAGCCTGGTGTTGCTCTTGCTCGCCGTCATCGGCTGCGTGGCCTTTGCGCTGGCGCGCAGCCTCGGTGAGCTCATCGCTGCGCGCTTGCTGATCGGCATGGGCGTCGCCGCCTGTCTGATGGCGCCCCTGACCTGCTATCGCCGCCTCTACAGCCCGGCCGCCCAGCTGCGCGCCAATTCCTGGATGCTGATGACGGGTTCGCTGGGCATGCTGGCCTCGACCCTTCCGGTGCAGTGGCTGCTGCCCCACTGGGGTTGGCGCGGGCTGTTCTGGGCGCTCGCTGCGGGCTTGCTGCTGGCCATGGCGGTCCTGGCCTGGGCGGTGCCCCGCGACGCACCGGCACCGGCCGATGGGGCTTCGGCGGCTGGCGGCGGCTATCGCGACGTCATCCGGCACCCCATGTTCCGCCGCTGTGTGCCCTTGGGATTCTGGCTCTACGGCGGCATGGTGGCGATCCAGGCGCTGTGGGCCGGCCCCTGGCTCACCCGTGTCGCAGGCTGGTCCGCGCAGCAGGCCGCGCAAGGGCTGTTCGTGATCAATGCCTGCATGCTGCTGACCTTCCTGGCCTGGGGCGCCGCGATGCCAAGACTGGTGGCCCGCGGATGGGATGCGATGCGCCTGATGCGCTGGGGGGTGCCCGGGAGCCTGGTGTTGCTGGCCGGCATCCTGCTGTGGCCCAGTGCGGCCGGTGCTTGGGCCTGGGCGGCCTGGTGTGTCTCCTGCACCTTCATCTCACTGAGCCAGCCCGCCATTGGACAGGCCTTTGCGCCCGCGCTCGCCGGGCGTGCCCTCTCGGCCTACAACCTGGTCATCTTCCTCGGGGTCTTTGTCGTCCAGTGGGGCGTCGGCCTGCTGGTGGATCTGGCTCTGGCGCGTGGCGCAAGCGAGCGCGAGGCCTTCGGCCTGGCCTTCGGAACGCTGGGCGCCATGGCCGCCCTGTCCTACGTCTGGTTCGTCTGGCCACGACGTCAGGCGGTGATCCTGTGTGCCAGTGAATAATGGCGCACAGCCCCGGTTTCCCTCATGGCCCATCTCCTCGTCATCGCACATGCCCCGCTGGCTTCCGCGCTGGTCCAGGTGGCGGGACATGTCTTTCCGGAGGAAGTGGCGCGCATCACCATCCTGGATGTGGCGCCTGACCAGAGCGCCTCGGAAATCGAGGCGCAGCTTCGCGCGGCGATGCCCGCCCAGGGTGAGTTGCTGATCCTGACCGATGTGTTCGGTGCCACACCGTGCAACGTGGCCTTGCGCGTGGCCGATGGCGCGCGCTGCCGCGTGGTCTGCGGGGTCAACGTCCCGATGCTGTGGCGCACCGTGGGTTCATCGGATGAACCGTTGGACAGGTTGGTGGCGCGTGCCGTCGCGGGTGCCACCCAGGGCGTGATGCAGCTGGCCGCGAGCAGGCCTCAGAATCAGTCGAACAAGGCTTCTTCCGATGATCCGGGACACCCTCACCATCAGCAATAAGCTCGGCCTGCATGCGCGGGCTTCGGCCAAGCTCACCAAGCTGGCTGGAAGCTTCCAGAGCGAGGTCCACCTCAGCCGCAACGGGCGCCGCGTCAATGCCAAGAGCATCATGGGGGTCATGATGCTCGCTGCCGGCATGGGCTGCGAGGTGGAGCTTGAGGTTGCCGGGCCGGATGAAGAGGCAGCAGCAAAGGCGCTCAAGGGCCTTGTCGAGGATCGTTTCGGTGAAGGCGAATAGCCGCAGCGAGTGCTGTTTGCAGACAAGGGCCGGCAGATGAGCATCCAGGTCTTCGGCGTGTCGGTATCCACGGGGGTGGCGATCGGGCGTGCGGTGCTGGTGGCTTCCAGTCGGATCGACGTCGCCCACTACTACGTCGAGGACGCCGCTTGCGATGCCGAGATCCAGCGCCTGCTGCTGGCGCGGGATGCGGTTTCCCAGGAGCTTTCCGTGATGCAGCGGGACTTGCCGGCAGATGCGCCGCAGGAGCTCTCCGCACTGCTCGACGTTCACGTCATGTTGCTGCACGACGAGGCGCTGATGGGCGCGGCCGGCCAATGGGTACGCGAGCGGCACTACAACGCCGAGTGGGCGCTCTCGGCTCAGTTGGAGGTTCTGGCCCGGCAGTTCGACGAGATGGAGGATGCCTATCTGCGCGAGCGCAAGGCCGATCTCGAGCAGGTCGTCGAGCGCCTGCTCACCAGGCTCTCGCAGGGTGACAGCCACGCCAAGGGCCTGCCGCACCCGCGAGACTTCGCCGGCGAGGACCCGCTCGTCCTGGTGGCGGCGGACATCTCTCCGGCCGACATGCTGCAGTTCAAGCACAGTGTCTTCAAGGGCTTCGTGACCGACGTGGGCGGTCGGACGTCCCATACGGCGATCGTGGCGCGCAGCATGGCCATTCCGGCCGTCGTCGGCGCTCGCGAAGCCAGTCGCCTGATCCGTCAGGACGACTGGGTCATCATCGATGGCGAAGCCGGCGTGGCGATCGTCAACCCCTCGCCAATCGTGCTGGAGGAGTATCGATTCCGGCAGCGCCAGGCCGAGGTCGAGCGCGCGCGACTGGACAGGCTGCGGCACACGCCGGCGGTGACGCTTGACGGGCAGGCCGTTTCGCTCCTCGCCAATATCGAGCTGCCGGAAGACGCTGCTGCCGCGCTGGCAGCGGGTGCGGTGGGGGTGGGCCTGTTCCGAAGCGAGTTCCTCTTCATGAACCGTGACGGCGCCCTGCCCGATGAGGACGAACAGTTCGAGGCCTATCGTCTGGCCGTGCAGTCGATGCAGGGCTTGCCCGTCACCATCCGCACCGTGGACGTGGGCGCGGACAAGCCGCTCGAACGCATGACAGCCAACGAGCTGCGTCATGAGCACGGCCTCAATCCGGCCTTGGGCCTGAGGGCGATCCGCTGGAGCCTGTCGGAGCCCAGCATGTTTCGCCAGCAGCTGCGCGCGATCCTTCGTGCTGCGGCCTTCGGGAAGGTGCGGATCCTGATTCCGATGGTGGCCCAGATGCAGGAGGTCAGGCTCACGCTCGAGGCCCTGCGACGCGCCAGAGAGCAGCTGGATGAGGCCGGGCTGGCCTACGGTGCGGTGGAGCTGGGCGCCATGGTGGAGGTGCCGGCGGCCGCGTTGTCCATCGAACGGCTCTTGCCCCACTTCGACTTCGTGTCGATAGGCACCAACGATCTGATCCAGTACACACTGGCAATCGATCGGGCCGACGAAGCGGTGGCCCATCTCTATGACCCGTGGCATCCGTCGGTGCTGGGCCTGATCGGCAGGACGATCCGAGCCGCCGTGGCTGCAGGCAAGGATGTCTGCGTGTGCGGCGAAATGGCCGGCGACCCGATGTTCACAGAGGTGCTGCTTGGCATGGGGCTGCGCAGTTTCTCCATGCACCCCGCGCAGGTCGCCACCATCAAGCAGCGCGTCCTGCGTGCCGAAGCGGCTAAACTCGAACGTTTATGGCCAGCCGTGCTCGACGCGGCGGACCCTGCTGCCTGGGTCAACAGCGTTCGCACCGCCCGCTGAATCGTGCTATAGTCGTGGGCTTCGCTGATCGCGGCCTAGCAAAGAAGCAGGGCACGACCGGCGAAGGTGCTGAAAAGAGAAATCGAACAGCACAGAAGACCTAGCACTTGACACGGTCTTTGTTTACGTGCCAGAATCTATGTCTTCGCTGATTACTGATCAGCGCGCCGAAAGGCAAAGCTCTTTAACAACATACAGCCGATAAGCGTGGGCGTTTGAAGGCGAGTGCCACGGTCAAGCAGCGATGCGAGACCACAAACGCTCACGGAAACTGAAGTGAAGTTCACTTCAATTCCGTTTTGAGCAAAATTCAAGATCGAACTGAAGAGTTTGATCCTGGCTCAGATTGAACGCTGGCGGCATGCCTTACACATGCAAGTCGAACGGTAACGCGGGGCAACCTGGCGACGAGTGGCGAACGGGTGAGTACTGCATCGGAACGTGCCCAGTAGTGGGGGATAGCCCGGCGAAAGCCTGATTAATACCGCATACGACCTACGGGTGAAAGCGGGGGACCGCAAGGCCTCGCGCTATTGGAGCGGCCGATGTCAGATTAGGTAGTTGGTGGGGTAAAGGCCTACCAAGCCTGCGATCTGGAGCTGGTCTGAGAGGACGACCAGCCACACTGGGACTGAGACACGGCCCAGACTCCTACGGGAGGCAGCAGTGGGGAATTTTGGACAATGGGGGCAACCCTGATCCAGCCATGCCGCGTGCGGGAAGAAGGCCTTCGGGTTGTAAACCGCTTTTGTCAGGGAAGAAATCCTCTGAGTTAATACCTCGGGGGGATGACGGTACCTGGAGAATAAGCACCGGCTAACTACGTGCCAGCAGCCGCGGTAATACGTAGGGTGCAAGCGTTAATCGGAATTACTGGGCGTAAAGCGTGCGCAGGCGGCTCGCCAAGTCAGATGTGAAAGCCCCGGGCTTAACCTGGGAATTGCGTTTGAAACTGGCGGGCTGGAGTGTGGCAGAGGGAGGTGGAATTCCACGTGTAGCAGTGAAATGCGTAGAGATGTGGAGGAACACCGATGGCGAAGGCAGCCTCCTGGGCCAACACTGACGCTCATGCACGAAAGCGTGGGGAGCAAACAGGATTAGATACCCTGGTAGTCCACGCCCTAAACGATGTCGACTAGTTGTTGGGGAAGGAAACTTCCTTAGTAACGAAGCTAACGCGTGAAGTCGACCGCCTGGGGAGTACGGCCGCAAGGTTAAAACTCAAAGGAATTGACGGGGACCCGCACAAGCGGTGGATTATGTGGATTAATTCGATGCAACGCGAAAAACCTTACCTACCCTTGACATG
>JAEUOZ010000004.1 GCA_016790225.1 Rubrivivax sp. | reverse complement strand
ATCACGGCGCTGTTCATGGGCTTCCTGGGCATCATCCAGAACGACATCAAGCGCGTCGTCGCGTACTCCACGCTGTCGCAGCTGGGCTACATGACCGTGGCGCTGGGCGTCTCGGCCTACTCGGTGGCGGTGTTCCACCTGATGACGCACGCCTTCTTCAAGGCCTTGCTCTTCCTGGGTGCGGGCTCCGTGATCATCGGCATGCACCATGACCAGGACATCCGCAACATGGGTGGCCTGCGCAAGTACATGAAGATCACGTGGATCACCTCGTTGATCGGTTCGCTGGCGCTGATCGGCACGCCGTTCTTCTCAGGCTTCTACAGCAAGGACAGCATCATCCTGGCGGTGCACGCGAGCAACCTGCCTGGGGCCGGTTTTGCCGAGTTCGCCGTGGTCGCCGGCGTGTTCGTCACGGCCTTCTATTCGTTCCGCATGTATTTCCTTGTCTTCCATGGCGAGGAACGCTTCCGACACAAGCCCTTCCCGGGCGAGCACGATCATCACGATGACGCGCACGGCCACCACGAGCCGCACGTGCCGCATGAGTCTCCCTGGGTGGTGTGGCTGCCGCTGGTGCTGCTGGCGATCCCCTCGGTGATCATCGGCTATCTGACGATCCAGCCCATGCTCTTCGGTGATTTCCTCAAGGATGCCGTGGTCGTGAATGCGGAGCAGCACAAGGCGATGACCGAGCTCGCTGCGCATTTCCACGGGGCCGGGGCGATGGCGCTGCACGCGCTGCAGACCGTGCCGCTGTGGCTGGCGGTGGCCGGCGTGGCGCTCTCGTGGTGGATGTACCTCAAGGCGCCATCGGTGCCCGCAGCCATCGCACGCAGCCTCAGCCCCGTGGTGCGTGTGCTGGAGAACCGCTACTACTTCGACGCCTTCAACGAGAAAGTGCTGTCGGCAGGCGCGCGGCTCCTGGGTCAGGGTTTGTGGAAGGGCGGCGACGTCGGCTTGATCGATGGTGCGGTCGTCAACGGCTCGGCGCGCATGGTCGGCGCGTTTGCAGGCCTCACGCGGCTGTTCCAGACCGGCCAGCTCTACTGGTATGCGCTGGTGATGGTGCTGGGCATCTTCGGCCTGCTGACCTGGCAGCTGTGGCCCTACCTCAGCAGCGCCATGGGGCGTTGAACACGACAAGAGCGCGCAAGCAGAGCGACGACAAGAGGCGGAGAAAAAACAAATGGGTCTTCTGAGCGTGGCCATCTGGCTGCCGATCGCGGTGGGTGCCTTGCTGCTGGCGCTGGGCCGTGACGCCTATGCCGGTACCGTGCGCTGGGTGGCGCTGCTCGGCGCGGTGGCAGGCTTCCTTGTCACCATTCCCCTGGTCACGCGTTTCGACGTGGCGTCCGCCGCGATGCAGTTCCAGGAGAACGTGCCCTGGATCGAGCGCTTCAACGTGGCCTACCGCCTGGGCGTCGACGGCATCTCGGTGTGGTTCGTGCTGCTGACCGCGTTCATCACGATCATCGTGGTCATCGCCGCCTGGGAAGTGATCACCGAGCGCGTCAACCAGTACATGGGCGCGTTCCTGATCCTGTCGGGCCTGATGATCGGCGTGTTCTCGGCTCTGGACGGTCTGCTGTTCTACGTCTTCTTCGAGGCCACGCTGATCCCGATGTACATCATCATCGGCGTGTGGGGCGGCCCGCGGCGGGTCTATGCGGCCTTCAAGTTCTTCCTCTACACGCTGCTGGGTTCGCTGCTGATGCTGGTGGCGCTGCTGTACCTGTACTTCAAGAGCGGCGGCAGCTTCGACATCCTCGCCTGGCACAAGCTGCCTCTGTCGCTGAGCGCGCAGACGCTGCTGTTCTTCGCCTTCTTCGCCGCCTTCTCGGTGAAGGTGCCGATGTGGCCGGTGCACACCTGGCTGCCCGATGCCCACGTGGAGGCGCCCACCGGCGGCTCGGTGGTGCTGGCCGCGATCATGCTGAAGCTCGGCGCCTATGGCTTCCTGCGCTTTTCCATGCCCATCGCACCCGACGCCAGCCGCGAATACGCCTGGTTCATCATTGCGCTCAGCCTGATCGCGGTGATCTACATCGGCCTGGTGGCGCTGGTGCAGCAGGACATGAAGAAGCTCGTGGCCTATTCGTCGATCGCGCACATGGGCTTCGTGACGCTGGGCTTCTTCATCTTCAACGAACTCGGCGTGTCCGGGGGCCTGGTGCAGATGATCAGCCACGGCTTCGTCTCGGGCGCCATGTTCCTGTGCATCGGCGTCCTGTATGACCGGGTGCACAGCCGAGAGATCTCTTCCTACGGCGGCGTGGTGAACACCATGCCCAAGTTCACTGCCTTCGCCGTGTTCTTCGCCATGGCCAACTGCGGCTTGCCCGGAACCGCCGGCTTCGTGGGCGAGTGGATGGTGATCCTGGGTACGGTGCAGGCCAGCTTCTGGCTCGCAGCCCTGGCGGCCACGGCGCTGATCTTCGGCGCGGCCTACACGCTGTGGATGGTCAAGCGCGTCTACTTCGGCGATATCGCCAACGACGACGTGCGCGCGCTGACCGACATCAACTCGCGCGAGTTCCTCATGCTGGCGCTGCTGGCCATCGCGACGCTCGCCATGGGCCTCTATCCCAAGCCCTTCACCGACGTGATGCATGTCTCGGTCACCGAGCTGCTGCGCCATGTCGCGCTGAGCAAGCTGAACTGAGCGGCCGGGAACAAGAACATGAATGCGATGAACTGGCTCGTCATCTATCCCGAGATCATCCTGCTGTCGATGGCCTGCCTGATCGCGGTGGTCGATCTGTGGGTCACCGATCCGGCCCGGCGCCTGACCTACTGGCTGACGCAGGGCACGCTGCTGGTCGTGGGCATCACGCACGTGCTGTATGCCGATGGCGGCTTCACGCTCTACGGCATGCAGGGCCTGGTGGTGAACGATCCCATGGGGCACCTGCTGGCAGGGGCCGGCGCCTTCGCGACGCTGATCGCCGTGGCCTACGCGCAGCCCTACCTGGCCTCGCGCGACATGCTCAAGGGCGAGTTCTTCACGCTCACGCTGTTCTCGTACCTGGGCATCTCGGTGATGTGCTCGGCCAACCACTTCCTGGTGGTCTATCTGGGCCTGGAAGTGATGAGCCTGTCGCTCTATGCGCTGACCGCGCTGCGGCGCGACCACGCGGTGGCCACCGAAGCGGCGATGAAGTATTTTGTCCTCGGGGCGCTGGCCAGCGGCTTCCTGCTGTACGGCATGTCGATGATGTACGGCGCCACCGGCACGCTGGAGATCCCCAAGGTCTTCGAGCAGATCGCCTCCGGCAAGATCAACAAGGAAGTGCTGATCCTGGGCACCGTGTTCATGGTTGCCGGGCTGGCCTTCAAGCTCGGCGCCGCGCCGTTCCACATGTGGGTGCCGGATGTCTACCAGGGCGCGCCCACGGCGGTGACGCTGCTGATCGGCGGCGCGCCCAAGCTCGCGGCCTTTGCGATCACCATCCGCATCCTCGTCGAAGGCATGCTGGGCCTGGCGGTCGACTGGCAGCGCATGCTGATCGTGCTGGGCGTGGCTTCGCTGGTGGTCGGCAACCTGGCCGCCATTGCGCAGACCAACATGAAGCGCATGCTGGCCTACTCGACCATCGCGCAGATGGGCTTCGTCGTGCTGGGGCTCAGCGCAGGCGTGGTGAGCGGCAATACGCTGTCGGCTGCCAACGCCTACAGCTCGGCGATGTTCTACATCCTCACCTACGTCTTCACGACGCTGGGCACCTTCGGGCTGATCCTCTATCTGTCGCGCACCGGTTTCGAAGCCGAGGAGCTGTCGGACTTTGCCGGCCTGGCGCGCCGTTCGCCCTGGGTGGCCGGCGTGATGGCGGTCTTCATGTTCTCGCTGGCGGGCATTCCGCCGATGGTCGGCTTCCACGCCAAGCTGGCTGTCCTGCAGGCGCTGGTGACGACCAACGTCACCAGCTACATCGTGCTGGCGGTGATTGCCGTGCTGCTGTCGCTGATCGGTGCCTACTACTACCTGCGTGTGGTCAAGCTGATGTACTTCGACGAACCGGTCGATACGCAGCCCATCGTGCGCAGCTCAGGCATTTCCGCGCTGCTGGCCGTCAACGGCGTGGCGGTGCTGGCGCTGGGTCTGCTGCCGGGGGGGCTGATGGCGCTGTGCCGCGACGCCATCGTCAAGGCGCTGGCCACTTGAGCGCCGGCGCCTGCCCTGTCCGGCCGCGGGCGAGGCACCGTTGAGCCGGCAGCCCGCGTCGCTGCCCGGTGCCGATGAGCATCTGGTCGAGCGTTATCTCTCGCGCGAAGACCGCTTGTCGGGCGGCTACCTCACGGTGGTGCGCGATACCGTGTCCCTGCCGGACGGCGGGCAGGCCACACGAGAGTTCATCCTGCACCCCGGTGCGGTGGCGGTGGTGCCCGTGCTGGACGACGGGCGCCTCGTGATGATCCGGCAGTACCGCCACCCGGTGGGCCGTGTGCTGCTGGAATGGCCCGCAGGCAAGCTCAATGCGCAGGAGCCGGTGCTGCTGTGCGCCCAGCGCGAGCTGCGCGAGGAAACCGGCTACACGGCGCGCGAGTGGGCGCGCATCGGCGTCTTCCACAACGCCTGCGCCTATTCCGACGAAGGGATCGAGCTCTGGCTGGCGCGCGGCCTGCACCTGGGCGAACAGGCCCTGGACCCGGGAGAGTTTGTCGAGGTGACGCTGCGCGAAGAGGCCGAGCTGCTGCAGCTGCTGCAGCAGGGCGCGATCACCGACATGAAGACCGCCTTGGGCCTGCTGTGGGTGCAGCGCTGGCGTTCAGGTGCCTGGTCCCCTGATTGGAGTCAGGCAGACTGAGGGCGTTTCGCGCATGATGCAGGTCTCATGAAAGTGCTCGATCTGCGCTGCGCCAATGGCCACGGCTTCGAAGGTTGGTTCGGGTCCGAGGAAGATTTCCTCGATCAGAACGGCCGCGGGCTGGTCGAGTGCCCCTTGTGCAGCGACCGCGTGATCCGTCGCCTGCCCAGTGCGCCGAGGTTGAACCTGTCCGGCAGCCGTGAACCCAAGACCGTTCAGCGCCCGGCTGAAACGACGACGGCCCAGCCGGTGCGTGAGCCAGTGGCGGGTGATCTGCAGGCCCAGTGGGTGGCCGCCGTGCGGCACGCGCTGGCCAATACCGACGATGTCGGTGAGCGATTTGCCGAAGAGGCGCGCCGCATCCACTATGGCGAGAAGCAGGCGCGCGGCATCCGCGGCGTCACCTCGCCCGAAGAGCGCGAAGCGCTGCGCGACGAAGGCATCGAGGTGATGTCGCTGCCGATCCCGCCGGCCTTGAAGGGGCCGGTGCAGTAGCACGCGGCGCAGCCAGGTCCACATGGCCGGCCCGGTTGTCTTCATCAGCTACCGCCGGGCCGACACGCAGGCTCTGGCTGAACGACTGCACCACGATCTGGCGCGCCGCTACGGCGAGGAGCGCGTCTTCTTCGACCGAGAAGACATCCACCGGGGTGATGCCTGGCGCGAGACCATCTCCAGGCACCTGCAAGCCAGCGATCTGGTGCTTGCCCTGATCGGGCCGCGCTGGCTTGCGGAGTGGCAGCAGCGCAACGCCGCGCGTGTGCCGGGGGCTGAACTTGGCAGCCCGGCCCAGGCTGCGGTCGACGATGTGCTGCATGTCGAACTCAGCGAGGCCTTGCGGCAAGGCAAGCGCGTCATCCCGGTACTGGTCAATGGCGCCGAGCTGCCGTCCGCCGAGCGGCTGTCTGCGGATCTGCGCGGCTTGCTGGAGCGCCAGGCCGGCACCCTTCGTGAATCGCACTACGAGGCCGACCTGCGCGCCCTGCTGAGCAGCGCCCATGTGCCCTGGACGGTCGGCTTGGCCTGGTCGGCCAGCACGCTGACGGGATGGATCGTCGGCATGCTCGCCTTGATCTTCGTGCTGATGGCGCCGCAGGGATTCGACGGCGACGGTGCGGCCCTGCCGGGCGCCGTGGTGGACGCCGGGGATCCCCGCCGCACTCATCCATGGCCAGGGCCGCACTGGCTGGTGCTCTCAGGCGCTGTATTCGGGCTTGCCGTGGGCGCCAGCCAGTGGATCGTGTTGCGCGTCTGGTTGCCCCTGGGCTCTGCCATGCTGTGGCAGACCCCGTTGCTGGGCGCGGCCCTGATGATGCTCGTCGCAGGATCCCACGGCGTGGGCCAGTCCGCCGGGAAGAGCATCGCGATCCTGGCCTTGCTTGCGGTGCCGTTCTGCTTCGGGCTGCTGCTCTGGAGTCTGCTGCGGCCGCACATGAGCCGCGCGGGCTGGTTCACCGTCGCCTACCACTCCTCTCCGCTGCTGGCCTTGCTCGTTGCTGCGCTGCTCCAAGCGCCGGGCGAACCGGCCGACAGTGAAGGCGCAGCCGCGCTGCTGGGCCTGGTCGTCGCTTCAGGGGGGACGGGGGCGATGCTGGTCTGGCTGCTGCGCCAGGCGGGCGCACGCCGCCGTTGAAGCAGGGGGTCAGGCTTTCCGGATGACGCGCAAGCCATGGCTGGCTGGGCGGCAGGCCATGGCTCCCGCGTCACAGGCCCTCAGATCACGCGCCCCGGATTCATCAGCCCTTGTGGATCCAGCGCCTGCTTGATCGCCCGCATCAGGCCCAGCGCGACGGGGCTCTTGCGCAGACTGAGTTCTTCGCGCTTGAGCCGCCCGACACCATGCTCGGCCGAGATGGAGCCGCCGCGCGCCTGTACCGCGTCGTAGACCAGCGTGTTGACGGCGTGCTCCTGTTCGCGCAGGAATTGCGCGGCATCCTGGCCCGCGGGTGCCTGCACGTTGTAGTGCAGGTTGCCGTCACCCAGGTGGCCGAAGTTGACGAGGCGGATCCCCGGGAAGCGCTGCGCCAGGGCGGCATCGGTGCTGCGCACAAAATCGGCGATGGTCGAGACGGGCAGCGAGATGTCGTGCTTGATGTTCAGGCCCTCTTCGGCCTGCGCCAGCGGGATGGATTCCCGCACATGCCACAAGGCCTGGGATTGCGCCACGCTCTCGGCCAGCACCGCGTCGCTGATCAGCTCGTCCTGCAAGGCGGCTTCCAGCAGCGCTTCCATGCGCAGACGTGCCGGGGCCTCGCCTTCGGTGTCGCTCTGCTCGATCAGCACGGCCCAGGGCGCTTGCGGCAGCGGGCAGGGCAGGGCAGGGAAGTGCCGCGCGACCAGATCGAGCGAGAAGCGGTTCATCACCTCGAAGCCAGTGAGCCCGGCCCCCAGGCGTGCATGGGCCAGGCTCAGCAGCTGCACGCAGCGGGTCAGGTCTTCGCAGGCGGCCCAGGCCGTGATCACGGCAGCCGGCGGCGGGTACAGCTTCATGGTCGCGGCCGTGATGAGGCCCAGCGTGCCTTCGCTGCCGATGAAGAGGTTGCGCAGGTCGTAGCCGGTGTTGTCCTTGCGCAGGCCGGACAGGCCGTTCCAGACCTCGCCCGCGGCCGTCACCACTTCCAGGCCCAGGCACAGGTCGCGCGCATTGCCGAAGCGCAGCACCTGGGTGCCGCCGGCATTGGTGGCCAGATTGCCGCCCAGCGTGCAGCTGCCTTCCGCGGCCAGGCTCAAGGGAAAGAAGAAGCCGGCATCGGCCGCCGCGTCCTGCACCTGCTGCAGCACGCAGCCGGCCTCTGCCGTGAGTGTCAGATTGGCAGCATCGATCGTGCGCACGCTGCGCATGCGCTGCAGCGAGATCAGCGCCTGGCGGCCCGTGCCATCGGGCACCCCGCCGCCCACCAGGCCGGTGTTGCCGCCCTGCGGCACCATGGCCACGCCGTGCGCGCGGCAGATGCGCACCGCCGCGGCCACCTCGGCCGTGTTGCCGGGGCGCAGCACGGCGCCGGCCTTGCCGCGCCAGCGGCGGCGCCAATCGTTCTCATAGGCCGAGAGGTCACCTTCGGTGAGCACCTGCGCTTCGCCGATGGCTTCGCGCAGGGCCTGGATGCAGGCCGCTGGCAGCGTCATCCCTGAGCCTCGGCGGCCAGCTCGCCCTTGCGGCGCAGCCGGCCGCGCACGTGCATCACGCAGCCGACAAAGATGATCATCGACAGCACCAGCTCCAGGATCGCCAGCGGCACGGCCGCGCCGCGCTCGGAGGTGGCGCGCAGCATGCCCTCACCGGCATACAGCCAGATCATCAGGCTCAGCCAGCGGTAGGTGTAGAGCCGAAAGCGCCACAGGCCGGCCAAGGGCAGGAAGAGCGGCAGCGCCTTGATGGCCAAGGTGCCGGAACCGGTGGGCGCGAGCCACAGCTCCCAGGCCAGGCACAAGGCGATCAGGGCCAGCACACTGCCCAGCACCCAGGCCCGGCTGCGGCGCGCGGCGGCGTCGGGCGGGCGGGGCGAGGCGAAGGGGTCGTGCTCGGCCGGTTCGGCCGGCGTCGCTGAGGGTGCCGAGGGCATGCTGGCATCATAGCCAGCATGCCTTCCCCCTCAGTAGATGCGGCCCGTGCGCCGCGGCCGGGCCTGGCGGCGATGCTGCAGGGCCTGCAGCACTGGCCCTGGCTGGAAACCCTGCGCACGCTGCGCGATCGGTTCAAGGAAGATCGCCTCGGCCAGACGGCCGGCAGCCTGACCTTCACCACGCTCATCGCCCTGGTGCCCTTGATCACCGTGATGCTGGCGGTGTTCAGTGCGTTTCCGTACTTCGCGTCCTTCAAGGGTGCGCTGGAGCAGTACTTCCTGCAGAACCTCGTGCCCGATTCCATCGCCAAGACCGTGATGGGCTCGCTGACCCTGTTTGCCACCAAGGCCAATCGCATCGGCGCCGCGGGATTGACGATCCTGGTGGTGACGGCGCTGGCGCTGATGCTGACCATCGATCGCACGCTCAACGGCATCTGGCGCGTTCGCCGGGCGCGGCCTCTGGCGCAGCGGGTGCTGGTGTATTGGGCGGCCCTGACGCTGGGGCCGCTGCTGCTGGGCGCGAGCCTCACGCTGACCTCGTATGCGGTCTCGGCATCGCGGGGGCTGGTCAGCGCCGTGCCGGGTTTCTGGGTCTGGGTGATCGACATCCTGCAGTTCACGCTGCTGGCGGCAGCGGCCGCCGGCCTGTTCCGCTTCGTGCCCAACACGCATGTCGAGTGGCGTCATGCCGTGGCCGGCGGGATCTTCGTCTCTGCCGCGTTCGAGCTCGCCAAGCAACTGCTGGGCTGGTACCTGTCCCACGTTCCCACGTACGGTGCGGTCTACGGCACCTTTGCCTCCGTGCCGATCCTGCTGCTGTGGACCTACCTGGTGTGGGTCGTCGTGCTGCTGGGGGCCGTGATCGCCGCCTATGCGCCGACCTTGCGTCTGGGTGTGGCACGCCGCCCATCGGCACCCGGTTGGCGCTTCGATCTGGCGTTGATGCTGCTCGCGCGGCTGCAGGCCGCCCGCTCGGAGCCCGGGCACGGCCTGACCCCGCTGGCCCTGGCGCAGGCCCTGAAGATCGACCCGCTGCAGATCGAGCCCTTGCTGGAGCTGCTGGTGGAGCTGGGCTGGGTAGGCCGGCTGGACGAAGACGGCGCCCAGCGCCACGTGCTGCTGGCCGACCCCGGGCTCACGCCCGTTCAGGCCTTGGTGGATCGTCTGCTGCTGGCGGATCTGCCCAGCAGCCAGGCATTTCGCCAGCGGGCGCGGCTGGCCGAGCTGCGGCTGGCCGATCTGCTGGGATGAGGGGCCGCGTGCCGCGGGTGGCCGAATCGCCAGGCCGAGCGGCTGCGCGGGAGGTGCCAAGCCAGTGCGCGGCCCACCGCGGGAGAAGCCGCCTCAGCTGCCATGCACCACGGCCAGCAAGGCCGTGGCGGGTGTACGGGCACCGTTGCGGATGGCGTGCGGCTGATCGGCCGCATAACGCGCCGTTTCACCGGACTTGACGCGCTGCGCGTGATCGCCCGCGCTGACCTCCAGCGTGCCTGACTGCACGGTCAGGTGTTCGTACGAACCCGGTCCGTGCGGTTGCGAGACCAGGGCACCACCCGGCCTGATCTGCAGCTCGTACCACTCGAAGCGGCCGGCCAGATCGATGGGGCCCAGGATGCGCAGGCTCACGCCACTCTCCGCATGGCCCATGGTCGGCGTGGCGTGCGCGGCCACCAGTTCTATGCGCGAAGGGGCGGCCGGCTCCGGCGTGCCCAGCAGATCGCCGATGGGCACGCCCAGCGCGTGCGCCAGGCGCCAGACCACGGCCACCGTGGGGTTGGCCTGGGCCCGCTCGATCTGCGAGAGCATGGACTTGGAGACTCCGGCGCGGCGCGAGAGCTCGTCCAGCGACAGGGCGTGCTGTTCCCGAAGGGCGGCCAGCGCGGCGCCCACGGCGGGTGGCTCGGGCAAGGGGCGCGGGGCGGGCGGGGTCGGGGCGCGGCGGGGCATGGGCGATGGTGGGGATGGTGGCGTCGGGGATGAGTACTGTGCGATGTGTCCGGGGCCTTGCGGACACGTGGCGGGTGCATCGTGGGTGCGTCGAGCCCTTGGCCGCTGCCGATTGACAGACACAGCAAGGTTCACGATACTGTACGAAGATTCGATATACAGAACAAGACAGGTCCTTGTTCTGTTGAGTAGACAAGCCGATTCTGCCTTCCGGCCGCTCGCGCGGCAAGGGCCCACCGGAGCGCAACATGCCCGACACCGCCGACTTCTTCGCCCACCTGCGCCAGGAGCTGCAGGCCACCACCGACGCCGGGCTCTTCAAGCGCGAGCGCATCCTCACCACGCCGCAGGGGGCCACGGTGCGCACCGCCGATGGCCGCGAGCTGATCAACCTGTGTGCGAACAACTACCTGGGGCTGTCCTCGCACCCGCAGGTCATCGAGGCTGCGCACGCGGCGCTGGGCACGCACGGCTATGGCCTGAGTTCCGTGCGCTTCATCTGCGGCACGCAGGATCTGCACAAGACCCTGGAAGCACGCCTGGCCCGCTTCCTTGGCATGGAGGACGCCATCCTCTATGCCGCGGCGTTTGATGCGAATGGCGGCCTCTTCGAGCCCTTGCTCGGCGAGTCCGACGCCATCATCAGCGACGAGCTCAACCACGCCAGCATCATCGATGGCATCCGCCTGTGCAAGGCGCAGCGCTGGCGCTATCGGCACAACGACATGGCCGATCTGCAGCGCTGCCTCGAGGAGGCCGACGCGAAGGGCGCGCGCTTCAAGCTGGTCTTCACCGACGGTGTCTTCTCGATGGACGGCACCATCGCGCAGCTGGATCGCATGCGCGAACTCTGTGATCGGCACGGCGCTCTGCTGGGCATCGACGAATGCCATGCCAGCGGCTTCATGGGCCGCACCGGCCGCGGCACGCACGAGCACCGCGGCGTCTTCGGCAAGATCGACATCATCACCGGCACGCTGGGCAAGGCACTGGGCGGGGCCAGCGGCGGCTTCACCGCGGCGCGCCGCGAAGTGGTGGAGCTGCTGCGCCAGCGCTCGCGGCCCTACTTGTTTTCCAACACCGTGGCGCCGTCCATCGTGGGCGCCTCGATCGCGGTGCTGGACCTGCTGGAAGCCTCGACGGCGCTGCGCGACCAGCTGGAGGTCAACACCCACTGGTTCCGCCAGGCCATCGTGGAGGCCGGCTTCGAGATCAAGCCCGGCACCCACCCCATCGTGCCCATCATGGTCTACGACGCGGCCAAGGCCCAGCAGCTGAGCGCGCGTCTGCTTGAGCTGGGCGTTTATGCCGTGGGCTTCTTCTTCCCGGTCGTGCCCAAGGGCCAGGCGCGCATCCGCGTGCAGATGAGCGCCGTGCACGAGCGCGATCAGCTCGAGCGTGCGGTGGCGGCCTTTGCCCAGGCCGGGCGCGAGCTGGGGCTCGTCAAGTGACCGCGGCCGCGAATCACCCGAACGTCAGGAAAGGAGCCTGAGATGGCGCCCAAGATCCTCATCATCGGCGCCAACGGCCAGATCGGCACCGAGCTGGCCGAGGCGCTGCTGCAGCGGCACGGCCGCGCCGCCGTGGTGACCAGCGATCTGGCCTCGTTCGGCCGCGTGCCGGGCCTGGCGCACGAGCAGCTGGACTGCACCGATGCCGGCGCCTTGACGCAGGTGGTGGAGCGTCACGGCATCACGCAGATCTACCACCTGGCCGCAGCGCTCTCGGCGCGCGGCGAGCAGCACCCGATGTGGGCCTGGGATCTGAACATGAAGGGCCTGCTGAACGTGCTGGAGCTGGCTCGATCGCACCGCCTGCAGCGCATCTTCTGGCCCAGCTCGATCGCCGCCTTCGGGCCCGGCACGCCGCGTCACCACACGCCGCAGCACACGGTGATGGACCCAAGCACGGTCTACGGCATCAGCAAGCTCGCGGGCGAGGGCTGGTGTGCCTGGTATCACCGCAACCATGGCGTGGATGTGCGCAGCCTGCGCTACCCGGGCCTGATCAGCTGGAAGACGGCGCCCGGCGGCGGCACCACCGATTACGCGGTGGAGATCTTCCACCAGGCGCTCAAGCAGGGCCGCTACACCAGCTTCCTGCGCGAGGACACGGCGCTGCCGATGATGTACATGCCCGATGCCATCCGCGCCACGCTGGAGCTGATGGAAGCGCCGGCGCAATCCGTGCGCGAACGCCAGAGCTACAACCTGGCCGGCATCAGCTTCACGCCGGTGCAGATCGCCGAGGCCATCGCCCGGCGCGTGCCGGGCTTCACGCTGCGCTGCGAGCCGGATTTCCGCCAGGCGATTGCCGACAGCTGGCCCGCCAGCATCGACGACCTTGCGGCGCAGCGTGACTGGGGTTGGCAGTTGGGCTTCGGCCTGCAGGCGATGGTGGATGACATGCTGGAGAACCTGCGTCCCCAGCTGCAGGCCGCTGCGCCTGAGCCCTTGACGACCTGAGGCGACGCCGGCGGCTGCATCGCCGCCGTCACGCCGCGCCCGCAGAGGGGTCGCTTGACAATAGACCGACTGGTCTACAGAATGGCGACATGCCCAGACGCCCCCCGGCGCCGCTGCCGATGCCGCCCGCATCGCCCGCATCGCCCGCATCGGCCTCATCGGCCTCATCTCCCGCGCCGGCCCGGCAGGCCGAAAGCCCGCCCGGCACGCGTGAGCGGCTGGTCGCGGCAATGGCTCAGGCGCTGCGCCACCGCGGCTATCACGGCATCGGCCTGAACGAGCTGCTGGCCGAAGCGCGGGCACCCAAGGGCGTCCTGTACCACCACTTTCCGGGCGGCAAGTCCGAGCTGGCCGCGGCGGCCATTGCCTGGACGCTCGCGCAGCTGCTGCAGTCGCTGGATGGCCTGATCGCGCGGCGCGCGCCGCCCTTGCCGGCGCTGCGCAAGTGGCTGGCCGCGGCGCAGGAGCAATTGCAGGCCAGCGGTTTTGAGCGCGGCTGCCCGCTGGCCACCGTGGCGCTGGAATCGACCGGCGAAGACCGGCTGCTGCGGCAGACGCTGGCAGACGCCTTTGCGCAACTGCGCGGCAAGCTGGCGCAGCTGCTGGCCGCCGACGGCCGCGTGCCGGCAGCGCGCGCCCAGGCGCTGGCCGCGCTGATCGTGGCCACCTACGAAGGCGCGCTGATGCAGGCCCGCGTGGCTGGCGACGCGGCGCCGATGTCCGATGGGGTGCAAGCGCTGCTGCAACTGCTGGAAGCACAGCTTTCCGCCGATGCCCCGTCATGCGGTTCAACCTCCCAACCGGATCGACCATGAGCACTGCCGAGATCGTTCACCTGCGCGCCGCTGATGGCTACCCCCTGGTGGCGCTGCGTTACGTCCCACCGCGGTCTGCAGACCCGGCTTTGCCCGCGGCCCGCCCCGCCGGGCGCATCCTGGTGGCGGGTGCCACCGGCGTGCCGCAGAAGTTCTACCGACGCTTTGCGCAGCACGCGGCGCAGCAGGGCTTCGAGGTGCTGACGCTGGATTACCGCGGCATCGGTCTTTCGCGGCCCGCCAGCCTGCGCGGCTTTCGCATGAACTACCTGGATTGGGCTCAGCTCGATCTGGCTGCTGCGGTGGATCACCTGGCCGATGGGCCCACGCCCTTGTTCATGATCGGCCACTCCTTCGGTGGCCATGCCTTCGGGCTGCTGCCCAACCACGAGCGTGTGCAGCGCTTCTACACCTTTGCCACCGGGGCGGGCTGGCACGGCTGGATGCCGCGGCTGGAACAGCTGAAGGTGCGGCTGATGTGGAGTGTTGTGGGCCCGGCGCTGGTGCGCTGGAAGGGCTATCTGAACTGGAGCCTGCTGGGCATGGGTGAAGACCTGCCCAAGGCGGTCTTCCTGCAGTGGCGCCACTGGTGCCGCTTTCCCCGCTACTTCTTCCAGGATCCGGCCATGCCGGGGCTGGACGAACGATTCGCCCAGGTCCGCACGCCCATCATCGCCGCCAATGCGCTGGACGACCTGTGGGCGCCGCCGCGCTCGCGCGATGCCTTCATGGCGGCCTACCGCCAGGCGCCGGTTCAGACGCTGGATCTGAGTCCGCGCGATCTGGGTGTGGCCGGGATCGGCCACATGGGCTACTTCCGTCCCTCGTCGCAGCGCCTGTGGGACGCCGCACTGCAGTGGTTTGCGCAGCACGGCAGCGCCGATGCCGCGCGACTGGGGGCGGCCGCCGCGCCGGCTTGACGCGCAGAGTCTGCGGCGTCGGGCGCTCAGGCGCAGCGTCGCTGCCCGCTGCGATCCGCACAACTGGGCGCTGCCCGGGGCCCAGTTTTCAGCGCACCGGCCCTGAGGCTCGCACGGCCGCGGAGTGAGCCGGGGATGCACCCCTCATCGGCACATCGGGCCCGCAGCGTATCGGGTGTGATCGGACGGCTCGCAGGAACGTCCGATGTCTCGCTCCCACTTTCGCCGGCTGCCCGGCTGGAATACCCACTCCGTAGCCCGCGGTCGTGCCTTCGCCGGGCTGGCGCAGAGGGCGTGCAGAGCGAGGGTGGCATTGTCCACCGCGGCCCCAGCGCGGTTCGCGTCGGGGCTCGTCGCGGTGCTGGTCCTTGCGGTCGCGCTGCTGGCGGCCTGCGGCGGCGGCGCAAGCGGTGGCGATGACGCCGCCGCTGCGATGCAGGCGCAGGCCCCTTCGCCGGGCTCTGCGTCCGTGTGGGACAGCGCCCCCGGCACGCGCTCCGAATCCTTGGTGCCGGCAGTGCAGGCGCCACCCTGGCGCCGCTACGGGCTGCAGGCGGCCGATCTGGCCCTGGTGGTGGCCGAAGGCGACGCACTGAGCGAAGCGGTGGCGCAGGCCTACCAGCAGGCGCACGGCGTGCCGGCCCGCAACGTGGTGCGCATCCGCCTGCCCGCGCAGCGCGACACGATCAGCGCAGCCGAGTTTGCGCCTCTGAAGGCGCAGATCGATGCCGCCCTGCCGCCCGGGGCGCAGGCGACGCTGCTGACCTTCGTGCAGCCTTCGCGCGTGGCCGGCAGCTGCAGCATGAGCATCACCAGCGCCGTGGCGCTGGGCTTCGATGGCTCGCGTTGCGGCGGCTGTGCAAGAACGTCGGCGTCGGCGTATTTCGACAGTGAGAGCCTGCGCCCGCAGGACGAACTGGGCTGGCGCCCCTCGATGATGCTGGGTGCGAACAGCCTTGACGAGGCCCGTGCCCTGATCGCCCGCGGCCTGGCAGCGCAGGGGCGCCTGCCGCCGGGTCCCGGCTGGCTGGTGCGCACCGCCGATGCCGCGCGCAGCGTGCGCCATGTCGATTGGGCGGCGCTGCCGGCCTGGGGCGCCCGATCCGAGCTGGACCTGCGTTACCGCGATCTGACGCAGGGGGCCGGCGCGCCGCAGGACGGCGAAGAGGTGATGTTCTACTTCACCGGCCTGCCCCGGGTGGCCGGCATCGAGCGGCTGAACTGGCTGCCCGGCGCGGTGGCGGACCACCTGACGTCCTTTGGCGGACTGCTGCCCAACGGTGCAGGTCAGATGACGGCGCTGGCCTGGCTGCGCGCCGGCGCCACGGGCAGCTACGGCACGGTGGAAGAGCCCTGCAACCACACGCAGAAGTTTCCGCAGGCTTCGGTGCTGCTGGGGCACTATCTGCGCGGGGCCTCGCTGATCGAAGCCTACTGGAAGTCCGTGGCCTGGCCGGGGCAGGGGCTCTTTGTCGGTGATCCCCTGGCACGCCCCTGGGCGGACGCCGCGGTCAGCCGCATCGATGGCCAGGACTGGGTGCTGCAGACGCGTGCGCTGCGGCCTGGCGCCCGCCACGAAGCCCAGTGGCGCAGCGACGCTTCGCAGGCCTGGCAAACGCTGGAAATCCGCATTCCAGCGCAGACCGGCCGCCTGGAGTGGCGCATCCCGCTGCCCGCCCGGGCGGGCGAGCTGCGCCTTCTGGGGCCCTGCGCGGACCGCGTGGCCAGCACCTGCGTCTGGGCGGGGCAGAGCTGACGCGGAGGCAGCTTCCGCGGGCTGCCGGCCGCCGGCTTCCGGCTGCCGGTCGCGGCCAGCCCGACGCGGCCCGGCTCAGCCGCGCAGCCCGTCCAGCAGTGCCTGCAGCAGCGCGTCCGGCGCCTCGGCGTACAAGGCGTGGCCCGAAGCCAGCCGGCGCACCCGCGGCTGCAGCGCTGCGATCAGGGGCGCCATGGCCTTTGGCGAGGTCATCTGGTCGCGCTCGCCCGCGATCAGCGTGCTCGGACAGCGAACCTGCGGGGCGGCGGCTTCGAGCCCGGCATAGGCATCGCAGACCTGGAAGTCGTGCAGGAACAGGTTGCCGCCTGTCCAGCCGGCCTGCATGCGGCGCATCAGCGCCCGGTTGCCGCCATGCAGCACGAAGCCCGGCCCAGGGGAGGACGGCTTGCTGGCGTGGGACGACAGCGAGAGGTTGTTCACCAGATCGATGGCCTTCAGCACATCGCTGCGGCACAGCTCCAGCAGCGTGGCCGAGACCTTCATCGGGTAGGCAGAGCCGATCAGGAACAGGTGAGAGGCTCGCTCCCCCAGCCGCGCCGCCGCCTCCAGGGCGATCAGCGAACCCATGCTGTGGCCGGCCAGCGCCACGCGCGACAGCCCGGCCGCATCCACCAGCGCGCAGATCCAGTCGGCCGCTTCCGGCACGCCCAGGGGCGGCCCTTCGCTGCGGCCGTGGCCGGGCAGGTCCACCGCCAGCACGGCGTGGCCGTGGTGCGCGAGGTAGCGCGTCTGCTGGATCCAGACGCTGTGGTCATGGAGTGCGCCGTGGATGAAGACGATGCCGGGCAGCGCTGGATCCAGAGGCTTGCCGCCGGTGTAGGCATAGGCCGTGCGGCCCTCGACAGTGCATTTCATGGGACGGCTCCGGGCGGGATCTTCTTCAGACGGCCTTCTGCGCCGCCTTCAGCGCGCGGCCCAGGTCATCGATCAGGTCATCGGCGTCTTCCAGCCCGATCGACAGGCGGATCGTGCCGGGCCCGATGCCGGCCTGCGCCAGCGCGGCATCGTCCATGCGGAAGTGCGTGGTCGACGCCGGGTGGATCACCAGCGAGCGGCAGTCACCCACGTTGGCCAGGTGCGAGAAGATCTTCAGCGCCTCGATGAAGGCCCGGCCCTGCGCGCGCGAGCCGCGCAGATCGAAGCTGAAGACCGAGCCGCTGCCGCGCGGCAGCAGCCGCTGCGCCAGCGCCCGATCGGGGTGCGTATCCAGTTCCGGGTAGCCAACGCCAGAAACCATGGGATGCGCCACCAGGAACTGCACGATGCGCCGGGCATTGGCCACGTGGCGCTCCATGCGCAGCGGCAGGGTCTCGATGCCCTGCAGGATGAGCCATGCCGTGTGCGGGCTCATGCAGGCGCCGAAATCGCGCAGACCTTCGCGCCGCGCGCGCAGCAGGAAGGCGCTGGTGGTGCTCTCTTCGCTGAAGACCATGCCGTGAAAGCCGCTGTACGGCTGCGTCAGCTCCGGGAATCGGCCTGAACGCTCCCAATCGAACTGGCCGCTGTCCACCAGCACGCCGCCCACCACGGTGCCGTGGCCGCTGAGGAACTTGGTGGCCGAGTGAAACACCAGGTCGGCCCCGTGGTCGAAGGGCTTCATCAGCCAGGGCGTGGTGAAGGTGTTGTCCACCAGCAAGGGCACGCCCGCCTCGTGCGCGATCGCGCTGACGCGCGGGATGTCCAGCACATCCAGCCCGGGGTTGCCCAGGGTCTCGCCGAAGAACAGCCGCGTGTTGGGGCGCACGGCGGCGCGCCAGGCGTCGATGTCGCGCGCCTTGACGAAGCAGGTCTCGATGCCGAAGCGCGCCAGCGTGTAGTGCAGCAGGTTGTGCGAACCGCCGTACAGCGCCGAAGACGCCACGATGTGCGAACCCGCGCCTGCCAGCGTGGCCACCGCCAGGTGCAGCGCGGCCTGGCCGCTGGCGGTGGCGATGGCGCCGGTGCCGCCTTCCAGCGTGGCCACGCGCTCCTCAAGTACCGCGTTGGTGGGGTTGCTGATCCGGCTGTAGACGTGGCCGGCGCGCTCCATGTTGAACAGGGCCGCGGCGTGATCGCTGCTTTCGAAGACGAAGCTCGTGCTCAGGTGGATGGGCACGGCGCGTGCGCCGGTGGCGGGATCGGGTGCCGCGCCGGCGTGCAGCGCCAGGGTGTCGAAACCAGGGTCGGCTGAACCGGGCATGGCGGTTTCCAGGGGTATGGGGTGGCGGGAATTGTGGGCTATATTGGCCCGCCATCAGCCACTGCGGGGGACCCATGAAAGTCAGCGACATCCTGCGCGTCAAGGGCAGCGCCCTGTTCACGACATCGCCGGGCCGGCCTCTGTCCGAGGCCTTGAACCTGATGGCCGAGATGGACATCGGCTCGCTTGTGGTGATGGACCACGGTGATCTGGTCGGCATGCTCACCTTCCGCGAGGTCATCGCCGCCGTCGTGGCCAATGGCGGCAGCGTGGGCACCACGCTCGTGCGCACGGTGATGGACGACGCCCCGCTGACCTGCACCCCGGGCACCGAGATGGACGAGGTGCGCCGCATGATGCTGCAGCGCCATGCGCGCTACATGCCGGTGATGGACAAGCGCACGCTGATGGGCGTGATCTCGTTCTACGACGTCGCACGCGCCGTGGTCGATGCGCAGGATTTCGAGAATCGCATGCTCAAGGCCTACATCCGCGATTGGCCTGTGGAGCCGGGCGAGGCCGAAGCGAAGTCCTGAGCGCTCTTCAGCCCGGCCCCCGCCGCGTGGCCCGGGCGGCTTGCGCGGTGTCTGCGGCGCCAGGTGTGGCTGCTGCTCCTTCGGCACCTTCGTCGATCTGCGCAGGCGCATCCTAGGCGCTGCCTACAATCGACGGATGTCAGGTTCCACCTTCGGCGAGCTGTTCCGCGTCACCAATTTCGGCGAAAGCCATGGCCCGGCCATCGGCTGTGTGATCGATGGCTGCCCGCCCGGCCTCTTGCTGAGCGAGGCGGACATCCAGCCCGAGCTGGACCGTCGGCGCCCCGGCACCAGCCGCCACGTGACGCAGCGCAACGAAGCCGATGCGGTGGAGATCCTCTCCGGTCTTTACGAAGGCCAGACCACCGGCACGCCGATCTGCCTGCTGATCCGCAACACCGATCAGCGCAGCAAGGACTACGGCAACCTGCTGGATACCTTCCGGCCGGGCCATGCGGACTACACCTACTGGCGCAAGTACGGGCTGCGCGATCCGCGCGGCGGCGGCCGTTCGTCGGCGCGGCTGACGGCGCCTGCCGTGGCCGCGGGCGCCGTGGCGCGCAAGTGGCTGCAGCAGGTGCTGGGCATCCGCTTCAGTGGCTGGATGACGGCCATCGGCGAGCTGGAGATTCCCTTCGAGAGCGAAGCCCACATCCCGCACAACCCCTTCTTCGCGCCCAGCCAGGCCATCGTGCCGCAGCTGGAGGCCTACATGGATGCGCTGCGCAAATCGGGCGATTCGGTCGGCGCGCGGCTCACCGTGGTGGCGCGCGGCGTGCCGCCCGGCCTGGGCGAGCCGCTGTACGACAAGCTCGATGCCGACATCGCCTACGCGATGATGGGCATCAACGCCGTCAAGGGCGTGGAGATCGGCGACGGCTTTGCCGTGGTGCGCCAGCGTGGCAGCGAACATGGCGATGAGCTCAGGCCCGAGGGCTTTGCCAGCAACCACGCCGGCGGTGTGCTGGGGGGCATTTCCACGGGGCAGGATCTGGTGGTGCACATTGCCATCAAGCCCACCAGCTCGATCCGCCTGCCCAAGGCCAGCATCGATCGTGCCGGGCAGCCCACCGAGGTGGTGACGCATGGCCGTCACGACCCCTGCGTGGGCATCCGCGCCACACCCATCGCCGAGGCCATGCTGGCGCTGGTGGTGATGGATCACGTGCTGCGCCACCGCGCCCAGTGCGCCGACGTGCGGATCGACACGCCGCCGCTGGCCGGCCGGATGCCCGTCGCCTGAAGCCCACGATGCGGGCGTGCGCCCACGCCCGATGAACCGCCCGTTCTTTGCGTTCGGCGCGGTCTCGTTCACCTACTTTGCGGGTATCGGGTTCTTCAACCCCTATTCCTCGCTCTGGCTGCAGAGCCTGGGCTTTTCCACGGTCGCCATTGGCATCATCGCTTCGCTGCAGAGCTGGACGCGCATCGTCGTCCCCTACGGCTGGAGCTGGCTGGGCGACCACACTGGCCGCCGGGTCTGGCTGCTGCGGCTTGCGGCGGCCGGCACGGTGCTCAGCACGCTGCCGCTGCTCTGGGCGCGCGAATATGCGGCGATCGCGGTCGTCGTGGTGCTGCTGTATGCCTGCAACAGCGGCATCGTGCCGCTGTCGGAGGCCGCCGTCTCGCGCCTGCTGGCCACGGAGCAAGGCTTTGACGCCGGGCGCTACGGGCGCATCCGCATGTGGGGCTCGATCGGCTTCATCGTGGCGGTGATGCTGGGTGGGCTCGCGCTGGAGCACCTGGGCGTGCAGGCCTTTCCCGCGCTGGTGCTGGGGCTGGCAGCGTGCCTGCTGCTGGCCGCCTGGCGGCTGCCGGCGCAGCGGGAGGCCACGGCCCACGCGAGCCCGGCACCGCCGGCGCTGCCGCTGCTGCGCGAGCCTGCGGTGGCCTGGTTCTTCGCCTCGGTGGCGCTGACCGTGCTGGCCCACACGGCGCTGTATGCCTTCTTCTCGCTCTTCCTGGAGCGCCAGGGCTACGGCAAGTCGCAGGTCGGGCTGTTCTGGGCGCTCTCCGTGGCGCTGGAGGTGGCCTTCTTCTGGTGGCAAGGGCGCTGGTTCGACAGGCTGTCCCCCTGGCGCTGGCTGCAGATCGCGGCGCTGGCGACGGTGGCGCGCTTTGTCCTGCTGGCCTGGGCGGGCCAGCATCTGGGCGTGCTGGTGCTGACGCAGATGTCGCACGCGCTGACCTTTGCCGCCCACCATGCCGCCTGCACCACGCTGCTGCACCGGCACTTCCCGGGCCGCCTGCGCGGCCGGGGTCAGGCCTTCTACGCCACGCTGGGATACGGCCTGCCTGGCGTGGTGGGTGGCGTGGCCGGTGGCTGGCTGGTGGAGCTGGCCGGCTTCAGCGCGCTGTTCTGGGCAGCCGCGGCGGCGGGGGTGGGCGCGGCCGTTTGCGTCAGCCGGGGCTGGAAGCACGCTCAGAGGGCGAAGGAATAGCCGGCGCTGACCCGGGTGTTCATCGAAACGACACGCCCGGACGAGCCGAAAAATGTCGGAGTGACGTGCTACGGCATCGGTGGGGAGTTCCGGTGCCGCGCGCGCATGCCCCGCAGACCCCACTCACCAAAGATCTGACCATGCCCCAGACCTTCGCCCTCCCTGACAAACCCCGCAGCCCCACGATGGCGAGCGCCGGCACCCCGCCAGGCGTGGACTACTTCCGCTACCACGGCGCCTGGGCTCCGGGGATCCGCCTCTTCCGCGGTGTCGGCTTTCGGGCCAAGGCCTGGATCATCTCGCTGCTGTTCATGCTGCCCATCGCCGTGCTGGCCTGGAGCTACTTCGGCGACAAGAAGGCCACCATCGAGTTCTCCTCGAAGGAACGCGTGGGCATCGTCTACGGCCGCGCCGTGATGCCCTTGCTCGATCTGCTGCAGCGACAGCGCCTGCACGATGTTCTGCAGGCAGCCGGTGCCTCCGGCCCGCCCGTGGTGGATGCCGGCCGCCTGAACAAGGCCTGGCTCGCGCTGGATGCTGCCGAGAAGGCGCACGGCGAAGAGCTGGGGACGGCCAAGGCCCACAAGGCGCTGAAAGACGCCTCGCAGGCCCTGCCCACGGGCCTGAAGGATCCGGAAGCGGTCTTCAATGCCCACACGGCACGCGTGCAGGCCCTGCTGGATCTGCTGGGCACCTCGACCGACGGCTCCAACCTGACGCTGGATCCCGACATCGACACCTACTACGTGATGGATGCTGCCTTCTTCCGCCTGCCTCCGATCCTGGAGGCCGTGGCGCAACTGCGCGGGCTGGGGGCCGTGGGTCTGAACACCGGCAAGATGTCGCCTGCCCAGCTGCGCCAGATCGTCGAGCAGTCGTTCAACGTCACGGCCAACCTGGTGGCGATGGAGGCCGGTCTGGCCAAGGCCATCGCCTACAACGGCGAGGTGAAGGACGCCGTCAAGGCCAGCGAAGCCCTGGCCGAACTGCGCCAGTTCCAGAAGCAGGTCGAGACCACCTTGCTGGCCGCCGAAGGGCCCAAGGGCGATGCCGCAGCACACATCGCCGCGGCCGACCGCGCGATCGCCGCGCTGATGCCCCTGACGCAGCGGGCCCAGGACAAGCTGGACGTGCTGATCGCGACGCGTGTTTCCGGCTTCGAGACCGGCCGTAACGTCACCGGCGTTGTCCTGGTGCTGAGCCTGCTGCTGGTGCTCTACCTCTTCGCCTCCTTCGGCCGCGTGCTGGACGGTGGCCTGAAGGAGGTGGCGCACCACATCACCGCCATGAGTGAAGGCGACCTGACCACCGAAGTGACGCCCTGGGGGCGCGACGAAGCGGCGGAACTGATGCGCACGCTGGTGCAGATGCAGACCTCGCTGCGGCGCATCGTCTCCCGCGTGCGGGGTGCTTCAGACACCATCCTCAGCTCCAGCGGTGAGATCGCCACGGGCTCGATGGATCTGTCCAACCGCACCGAGCAATCGGCCGCCAACCTGCAGCAGTCGGCCTCCGCGATGGAGGAGATCACCGTCACCGTGGAAAAGACGGCCGACGCGGCGCGCCAGGCAGCCACCATCGCCCGCGAGAACGCCACGCAGGCAGAGCAGGGCGGGCAGATCATCTCCACGATGGTCGAGACCATGTCCGACATCCACGGCTCGTCCGGCCGCATCGCCGACATCACCAGCACCATCGACAGCATCGCCTTCCAGACCAACATCCTGGCGCTGAATGCGGCCGTGGAAGCGGCGCGCGCCGGCGAATCCGGCCGCGGCTTTGCCGTGGTGGCGGCCGAAGTGCGGCTGCTGGCCCAGCGCTCCGGCGAGGCGGCACGCGAGATCCGCAACCTGATCGGCGACAGCGTGCAGAAGATCGAATCCGGCGCCCAGATCGTGCGGCGCGCCGGCAGCACCATGCAGGAGCTGCTGCGCCAGGCCCACTCGGTGGATCAGCTGCTGGCCGAGATCGCGCTGGGCGCCAAGGAGCAGGCGGCCGGCGTCAGCCAGACCACCCGCGCCGTGCAGGACATGGACCGCAACACCCAGCAGAACGCCGCCCTGGTGGAGCAGACCGCTGCGGCCGCGGCCAGCCTGCAGCAACAGGCCCGCGGCCTGGCCGACGAAGTGGGGCAGTTCCGCCTGCCTTGAGACCGCCCCCAGGGCCGGGCTGCGCCCAGCCCGCCCCCCGTGGGGGTTCAAGCAAAGTGGCAAAGCCACATTTGCTTCTGAGCGCCCCCAGGGCCGGGCTGCGCCCAGCCCGCCCCCCGCGGGGGTTCAAGCAAAGTGGCAAAGCCACATTTGCTTGAGAGCAGAAGTCTCTGCCGGCGGGATGACGGCGTCCGGCCGCTTGCGCGCGTTTTCGAAAGTGCAGCGTATCTATGTTGACGAAAGCTCAATTTTAGATAATATCTATATTCATGCCGAAGACAGCGCGCGCCATTCAGCAGCTCCCGCCCGCCACCGCGGCCGCGATAGAGAAGCTGGGTGCCGATCTGGCCGTGGCGCGGCTTCGACGGCGTGAGTCGCTGAAGACCTGGGCCGCCCGGATGGGTGTATCCGTGCCGACCCTGCAGCGTCTGGAAGCCGGCGATCCGTCGGTCGCCATCGGCATCGTGGCGACGGCCCTGTGGCTGATCCGCCGGGATGGCGAACTGAAGAACCTGGCGGCTCCCGAAAGCGATCTTGGTGCGGTGGAGATGGACGTGCGCGAGGCGATGGAACGTGGCCGCGCGCGTGCCCAGGCTTCTGCAGAGGCGCGCCTGACCCGAGCCCGCGCGCGCAAGGCCGGCGATGCGGCTGGATAAGCTCGACCTCTGGTACCTGGGAGAACCGTTCGAGCCGCGACACGTCGGAGCCTTGCGGCTCGTCGCGGCCGGCAAGGGCGTGTCGCTTCGCTACAGCACGGCCTGGCTGGACACGGGCTTTGCGTTGAGCGAGGACCTGCCGCTCATCGACGTCGAGCACCTGCCGCCAGGCCGGCTGCAGGCTGATGCACCCCGCGCGGTGGGCGCGGTTGACGACGCGCGGCCGGACCGCTGGGGCGAAAAGGTCATCCGCTTCGTCGACAAGCCCGCGCGACTGTCGCTGATGGAATACCTGTACCACGCGGGCGATGATCGATTCGGCGCCCTCGGGGTCTCCACCTCGTCCAGTGCCTACGAGCCGCGAGTCGGGGGGGCCTTGCCGCGGCTTGAGCAAGCCCGGCATCTCAGCGAGGTGGTGGCCAAGATCGAGGCCTCCGAGCCCTTGACGAGTGCGGAATCCAGGATCATTGCCGGCGGCGGCAGCCCGCTTGGCGGCGCCAAGCCCAAGGCCCTGATCGATATCGCGGGCGAGCCCTGGGTCATCAAGTTTTTCAACAACGAGCCCATCGACACACCGCTGGTCGAACACGCCACCCTGACCTTGGCCGGGCTGGCGGGCATCACCGTGCCGATGACGCGGGTGATCGACCTGGTCGGCACGCACGCGCTGGCGATCCGCCGCTTCGACCGCGACGGGCCCCGGCGCATTCATTGCCTGTCGGCGGGCACGGCCATCCGCGCGGCCACCATCGCCGGGGACGAGCCGCAACTGGGTTATCCGGAGCTGGCGCGGCTGCTGCGCCGCGCCGGTGTGGCGCGAGACGGGACGCACCAGCGCGACGCGCGCGAACTGTTTCGGCGCATGGTGTTCAACATCCTGATCGACAACACCGACGACCACGAGAAGAACCACGCGCTGCTGATCTCGGACCCGTTTGCCGGTACGGGCATGACACTGGCCCCGGCCTACGACGTGCTGCCGACACAGTCCGGCCAGGGCTACCAGGAGTTCATCTGCGGCGAGCGCGGCCGCGATGCCACGCTGGACAACGCGATGACGCAGTGCGAAGCCTTCGGTCTGCTGCCGGCTGAAGCGGCCGCCGAGGTGGCGCAGGTCATCGCGGTCGTGGACACCTGGCAGGCCCACTTTGCGCGGGCCGGTGTGAGCGCCAGGGATATCGAGAGTCTGGCCGAGCGCATCGACGGCGAGGCGCTCGCCGCTCAACGGCGCACATTCGATCGGCAGCGTCATGCCTTGATGCCCGCCAGGCGCAAGCGGACCAGCCCGTTCGGGCGCGCCTGAGCGCCCGGTGCTGCCCCCGCCTGTTCGCTGACAGTCCACGATCGCGCGCCACTGCGGCCGTCCGCCCCTTGCGCGCCCTGTCATGGCCAGCGCGCCGTTCATCGCAATCCCCTGCAGCCCGTCGGCTGACGCTGACTAGACTGCGCTCGCGCTTCGCGATCCGGAGCGACAAACGAGGACGAGGGGCACAGATGAACAAGCGTGTAGGGGTCGCCACCGCGGCCGTGGTCGTTCTCGGCGTGGCCGTGGCGGCGGGCTGGTGGTTCAAGTGCCGCGAGGCCGCAGGCAGCGTCGCAGGGGCCACGCAGGCGGCGAAGCAGCCGGAGGGTTCCGGCAAGGCCGACGGCAAGAAGGATACGCCGCTGGAGTTCATCGCGGCCGAGGTCACGCGGCCGCAGCGCAGCGCCTTGCCCCAGAGCCTGAGCTTCTCAGGCCCGCTCGTGGCACCCGCTACCGCGGTGGTGCGTGCCAAGGCCAGCGGTCGGCTGTTGACGCTCACGGCTGCGGAAGGCCAGCGCGTGAAGGCCGGGCAGGTGCTCGGCAGCATCGATCAGGCCGACCAGAGCAGCCGCGTGGCCGAGCGCGCCGCGCTGGTGGAATCGGCCCGCGCAGCCCTGGCGCAGGCCGAGCGCAGCCACGCCCAGAACGAACGCCTGGCGCACCAGAGCTTCATCTCGCTGGCCGCGCTGGACAGCACGCGCGCCGCGGTGCAGACCGCGCAGGCGCAGCTGGATGCTGCGCAGGCTGCGCTGAACACCAGCCGCGTGGCATTGCGCGACGGTGCGCTGGTGGCACCGATCAGCGGCATCGTCGCCCGGCGCCAGGCTTTGCCCGGCGAAGCGGTGGCGGCCGAGCAGCCCGTGCTCACGCTGGTGGATCTTTCGCGGCTGGAACTGGCCGGTACGGTCGCCACGCACGAGGTTTCGCGCCTGGCGCCGGGCATGGCGGTGCAGGTGACGGTGGAGGGCCACACGCAGGCCGTGGACGGCCGCATCGCGCGCATCGCCCCGGCGGCCGAGCCCGGCACGCGCAGCATCGGCGTGATCATCGAGCTGGCCAACCCCAAGGAGCTGTACCGCGCCGGCCAGTATGCGCTGGCCACGGTCACGCTGTCGGATGCGGTGCAGCGTTGGGTGCTGCCGGTGGCCGCGGTCGGCGCCACGTCGGGCCAGAGCCATGTGTGGACCATCGTGGACGGCAAGCTCATGCGGCGCGCGGTCACTCTGGGCCGGCGTGACGACAGCGGCGGGCGCGTGGAGGTGATCGAGGGCCTGGCGCCGGAGGCCGTGGTGCTGGCCGCACGCTTTGACAACCTGCGCGAAGGCGCGCTGGCCAAGGTGGTGGATGCGCGCGCCGCGATGCCCGTGGCCTCGGCCGCGTCAGGGCCGACGGGCGCGCCGCAGCGCTGATCGCTGCCTTCCTGTCTGCGCCGGGCGCCGCGCCCGGCCGACCGCGGCGCCCGGCGCCGCAGCAAAGGATCTCCCATGTGGATCACCCGAATCTCGATCCAGAACCCGGTCTTCGCCGCCATGATGATGGTGGCGCTGTGCGTGCTGGGTCTGTTCTCCTATTCCCGGCTCGGTGTCGAGCAGATGCCCGACATCGCGTTTCCCGGCGTGTGGATGGAGGTGCGCTACCCCGGCGCTTCGGCCGAAGCGGTGGAGCGCGAGGTCATCAAGCCCATCGAGGAAGCCGTCAACGGCGTGGCGGGCATCAAACGCATCACCTCACGCTCGGGCGAGGGCCTGGGCACGCTGAGTGCGGAGTTCCAGCTGGATGCCGACATGAACCGCGCCGTGCAGGAAGTGCGCGACCGGGTGGCGGCGGTGCAGGGGGGGCTTCCGCGTGAAGTGCGGGCGCCGACCATCGCGCGCTGGAACAACGACAACAGCCAGCCGCTCATCAACTTCGCGCTGCTCTCGTCCGGCCGCAGCACGCGCGAGCTCTCGCTGATGGCCGATCAGCTGGTGGGCAAGCGGCTGCAGCGCGTGGAAGGCGTGGCGCGCGTGGAGATCAACGGCCTGGCCACGCGCGAGGTGCGCATCGATCTGGATCCGGCCCGGCTGCGTGCCCATGGCGTGACGCCGGCGGAGATCGCCACCGCGCTGCGCGAGGCCAATGCCGACCAGCCGGTGGGCCTGCTGAGCAACGGTCTGCAGGATGCGCTGCTGCGCGTGGAAGGGCGCGTGCGCGACCCGCGCCAGTTCGAGGACCTGATCGTGGCGCGGCGCGGCAGCCTGGCGCTGCGCCTGGGAGACCTGGGCACGCTGGTGGAGCGCGAGCGCGAGGCCGATTCCACCGCGCGCATCAACGGCCAGCGCGCGATCAACTTCAATGTCTTCAAGCAGCAGGACGCCAACATCGTGGCCACCGGCGATGCCGTGAAGGCCGCGCTCGAGGAGGTGAAGAAGCAGCTGCCGCCGGATGTGGAACTGCGCACCATCTTTGCCAGCAGCGACTGGGTCAAGGGTTCGCTCACGGGGCTGAAGCACACGCTGATCGAAGGGGCGCTGCTGACCATCCTGATCGTCTTCCTGTTCCTGCACAGCTGGCGCTCGACCGTCATCACCGGGCTCACGCTGCCTATCGCGGTGATCTCCAGCTTCATCGCGGTCTACCTGTTCGGCTTCACGCTGAATTTCATGACCATGATGGCGCTGAGCCTGTGCATCGGTCTGCTGATCGATGACGCCATCGTGGTGCGCGAGAACATCGTGCGCCACATTGCGATGGGCAAGGACCACCTCAGCGCGGCGCGCGAAGGCACGGACGAGATCGGCCTGGCCGTGATGGCGACCACCTTCGCGCTGTGCGCCGTCTTCGTGCCCGTGGCCTTCATGGGCGGCATCATCGGCAAGTTCTTCTACCCCTTCGGCATCACCGTGGTGGTTGCGGTGCTGGTGAGCCTGTTCGTCAGCTTCACGCTGGATCCGATGCTCAGCTCGGTGTGGAAGGATCCGCCGTCGGCGTACCTGAAGCGTTGGCCGGTGGTCGGGCACGCCATCCGCGCCACCGATCGCCTGATGGATCTGCTGCACGGCGCCTACGAACGCACGCTGCGCTGGGCCTTCAGCGGCCGGCGCTACCGTGTGCTGCTGCCGCCGGTGCGGATCTACGGGCATGCCTTCGGCCCCGGGGGTCAGCGCGACAAGGCCTCGGCACGCCGCTGGCGCTGGGCGACGATTACGCCGCGCGGGCTGGTCATGGCGGCTGGCGGGGCGAGCTTCGTGCTGGCGCTGGGCCTGGCGCCGCTGGTGGGCAGCGAGTTCGTGCCCGAGACCGACCAGGGCTTCACGCAGCTGGCGCTGCGCATGCCGGTGGGCGCGAGCCTGGAGCGCACCGATGCCAAGGTGCGCCAGATCGAGGCCATCGTGCAGGCACTGCCCGAGGTCAAGACAGTCTCCACCTGGGTCGGTGGCGCGGGCCAGCGCAACCAGGCCTGGCTGAATATCGCGCTGACCGATCGCAAGGAGCGCCAGCGCACGCAGAAGCAGGTGGAAGACGCGCTGCGCGAGGCGGTGGCCAAGGTGCCGGGCACGGATGCTTCGGTGGGCTTCAACCGGCCGGTCTACGTCGCCATCCTCGGCAATGACCCGGAAGGCCTGGCGCGCGTGGCCAGCGAGTTCAGCGAGAAGATCAAGCAGATTCCCGGGATCGTCGATGTCGAGACCTCGGTCAAGCAGGGCATGCCCGCCTATGCCGTGCGGCTGAAGCCCGGCGCCGTGCGCGAACTGGGCCTCACGGCGCCGCAGCTGGCCTCCAGCCTGCGGGCCTACGTCAATGGCGAAGCCGCCACGCACTGGACCACGCCCGACGGCGAGCAGGTCGAGGTGCTGCTGAGGTTGAACGAAAGACAGCGCGAACGCGTGGACCAGCTGCGCGATCTGCCGGTGGCCTTTGCCAAGGACGGCACGCCGGTGAGCCTGGGCAGCGTGGCCGAGATCACCGAGGTCTTCAACCCCGAGATCATCCGGCGCCAGAACCTGCAGCGCCGCGAGGCCGTCTTTGCGGGC
The DNA here is from genome assembly GCA_016790225.1 of Rubrivivax sp. The sequence goes on along the minus strand of JAEUOZ010000004.1, from coordinate 51,836 downwards.
GTGAAGGACCGCAGCGTGGGCGAGGTGGGCGAAGACGTGAAGAAGCTCGTGAAGGAGACGACGCTGCCGCCGGGCTTCAGCTTCGACGTCGGTGGCCAGCTGCAGCAGCAGTCGGAGGCCTTCGGGGGTCTGCTGGCGGCGATGGCGCTGGCGGTGATCTTCATCTACATCGTGCTGGCCAGCCAGTTCGGCAGCTTCGTGCAGCCCATCGCGATCATGGCCAGTCTGCCGCTGGCGCTGATCGGCGTGATGCTGGCGCTGCTGTTCTGGCGCAGCACGCTCAATGTCTTCAGCATGATCGGCCTGGTGATGCTGATGGGCCTGGTGACCAAGAACGCCATCTTGCTGGTGGACTTTGCCAACCAGGCGCGCAAGGCCGGGGCCACGGTGGCCGATGCCCTGCTGCAGGCCGGTCTGATCCGCATGCGGCCGATCGTGATGACCACGGCCGCGATGGTCTTCGGCATGCTGCCGCTGGCCCTGGCACTGAACGACGGCGGCGAGATCCAGGCGCCGATGGGCCGCGCGATCATCGGCGGCGTGATCACCTCGACGCTGCTGACGCTGATCGTGGTGCCGGTGCTGTACAGCTACCTGGTGCGCGAGCGCCAGCCGCAGTCGCAGACACGTGAGATCCCGGCCGGCGGGCCGCTGCCCGAAGGCTCACCGGCGGATCGGCACTGAGGCGCTGGAGAGCCGGCAAGCGCGCGGGCTGGCGGGCGCCCGCGAGCCCGGCGGCGCAGGCGCTCAGGCCACCTCGAGCGCGTGGTTCTCGCGCGCTCGCGACCAGGCCACCGGCACGGGCGGCAGGTCCGCGTCCTCCCGGCCCTTGCCATAGCAGCCGCAGCCGATCAGGCAGTCTTCGTCCAGTGGCATGACGTAGCTTTCCTTGGGGGTCATGCGGCCGCTGCTCGGGTGCTGGATCTCGTAGCGCACCCAGCCACCGCCGTTGCTGACCACCTCCCACAGGTGCTCGGAGTGGTGCGTGCCGCGCAGGCCGTCCAAGGTATTGGCGTTCTGGCCCGCCCGATCAGGCCGCATCGCATTGGCCATGATGTTGCCCGAACGGTCCAGCACGAAGATGTAGAGATCCCGGTCCAGCCAGCTGCCACGGGGCTGGTTGAAGGCCTGCAGGGCGTGCTCGCGGCCGGCCTGCGCCCAGAACTCGAGTGCGCGTTCGACCAGCGCACGCGCTTCGTCGGCAGAACCATGCCGCAGACGCATCGAAGCCACCGAGGCGGTCAGCGCCTGGCCTTGCGCCACCAGCTGGTGCGAGGCCCCGGTGGACTGTTCCACCAGCGCTGCGTTGTCCGCCGTGATGGCCTGCAGGCTCTTGATGTTGCTCTCGACGTCGGCCAGCGAGGCGCTCTGCTGCGTGCTGGCCGCCGCGATCACGCGCAGCTGGCCGGAGACTTCGCGCACGCCGTTGACCAGCGTGTCCAGCGCCACGCTCACATGCTGCAGCTTGTCGGACGAGTCCTGCACCTGGGCGCCCGAGGTGCCGATCAGCGTGCGGATCTCGTCGGCGGCTTCGGCGCAGCGCAGGGCCAGCTGGCGCACCTCGCCCGCCACGACGGCAAAACCCTTGCCGGCCACGCCGGCCCGCGCCGCCTCGACCGAGGCATTGAGCGCCAGCATGCCGGTGTGAAAGGCGACGTCGTCGATGATGGCCACCATCTCGGTCACGCGGGCCGACGAGGTCTGCAGCTCGTCCATGGCCATCAGGGTGGTGGCCATGGCCTCGTTGCCTTGCTCGGCCTGGACGAAGAGGCGCTCGGTCAGGGCGTCCACCTCGCGCGCGGCCTGCGCGTTCTGCGCCACCGCCTGGGCGATCTGCTCGATCGAGACCGAGGCATTGCGCACGCTGAGCGATTGCTCCTCGGTCCGCTGCGCGAGCTGCTGGCTGCCGTCGGCCACCTGTCGGCCGGAGAGATCCACTCGGGCTGCGCGGCTGCGGATCTCGGCCGTCGAGCCGGAGAGCCGCTCGTTCATGCGATCGAAGGCCTGCGCGATCTCGGCCAGCTCGTCCTTGCCGCGCACCATCACCATGCGGGACAGATCGCCCTCAGCCGTGGCCCGCATGCCCTTGAGCACCTCACGCAGCGCGTTGTGAAACGAAACATAGAAGGCGTACATCAGGTAGGCCAGCGCCAGCCCTCCCAAGGCATAGATCAGCGCCAGCTGCAGCGCACTGCGGTGGACCTCCTGCTTGCGCTGTTGCGCCAGTCCGTACAGCCGTGAGCCGGAGTCCTTCTGCACGGCGATGGTCTGTTCCAGCACCATGTCCGCGATGTCGATGAAGGCTTCGGCCGAGCCGGAGACCCGTTCTTCGGTGAAGCGCCGCCGGGCATCCTGCACCAGCACCTGCACGATGTCCTTGGCGTTCAGCCAGGATCCGGGCGAGGAGAGTTCCCGCGAAGTGGCGCGGTTGAGCTGTTCTTCCAGGGCGAGCAGATCGCGTTCCACGGTCCAGGCCATGCCCAGGATCTCCGCCCGCTCGGCCAGCGTGACGGCCTGCGCGCGTGACAAGGCCAGGGCACCGCGGGATTGCAGTTCGCCGGCGCTCGAACCCAGTTGCAGGGCGCCGCCGCCCAGCAGATCGATCAGGGGGCGTCCGGCACTGCCGATGGCCTCACCCACGCCGTCGCGGTCCAGCAGCCGGCGCGCGAAGCCGTGCAGATCCTGTATCGCGGCTTCGAACTGGGCATGGGCTTCCAGCGGCACGCGGGCGTGAACACCCGAAGTCAGCGGCAGCACACGCTCGCGCAGCCCCGGCCAGGTGTGCTGGGGCGGCAGGTGGCGCAGCTGCGCCAGCCGCTGGTCGACCGCTTCCAGCGCCTGCCGCGCGACCAGGCGCTGCTGCGCCACGCTCTCTTCGACCGTGCCCGGCGCGCCGGCCAGCATGTAGACCGTCAGGGCCCGCAAGCGCTGCACTGCCGCGCTGGCATCGATGACACTGCCCACGAGTTCGAAGCTGTCCATCGCCACATGGGCGTCCTGGTCATCGTGGCGTGCCTGCGAAAAGGTCTGCCAGACGAGGGCGGTGATGGGCACGCTCATGGCCGCCACCAGCAGAGCCAGCTTGCCTGACAAGCGCATCTGGGCCATCAGGCGGGCGCCCGGGCGGACGAAGAACTTGCGCAGGCGCTGCCAGCGGCCAGGCGGGGTCGAGCGGGAAGTGGCTTGGGTGTCGGTCATGGGGCGGGCACGGCCAGAACGGTTTCCCGCATGGTGGCCGATGCCCCCGGCCCGCGGTCGCAGGAAGTGCGGGTGTCCGGCGGTGCAATCGAGTCGGTCGCCCGCTTCGCCGGTCTCTCCCGGCAGCGCCGCCGCGGGGTTCAGCCGGTAGCCAGCGTTCCGAGCGCGCGTTGCGCCCAGCGGCCCAGCCAGCCGGCCATGCCGTTCAGTGGCTGCACGTCCTGGGCTGCACCCATGCGGATCGCCTCGCGCGGCATGCCGAAGACCACGCAGCTGGCTTCATCCTGCGCCACGGTTTCCGCGCCCGCCTGGCGCATGGCCAGCAGGCCGCGTGCGCCATCGTCGCCCATGCCGGTGAGGATCAGGCCACAGGCATTGGCACCGGCGCACTGGGCCACCGATCGGAACAGCACGTCCACCGAAGGCTTGTGGCGGTTGACCAGGGGGCCGTCGCGCACGCTCACCACATAGCGGGCACCGCTGCGCTGCAGCTGCATGTGGCGTCCGCCGGGCGCGATCAGCACGCGACCGTCCAGCACCCGATCGCCGTCGCAGGCTTCGCGCACTTCCATCTGGCACAGGCCATTCAGCCGCGCGGCGAGTGCGGCGGTGAACTTTTCCGGCATGTGCTGCACGATCACGATGCCCGGCGTGGTGCGGGGCAGGGCGGTGAGCAGGGATTCGATGGCCTGCACGCCGCCTGTGGAGCTGCCGACGGCGATGACACGGTCGGTGGTCTCTGCCATGGCCTGCAGCGAAGGCGCCGGGCGCGACGCGGGCTGGGCTGGAACGGGGGCAACACCGGCAGCAGCGCCAGCGCCGGCACCTCCCGGCGAGACCGGCAGCGCGCCCGGCGTCGTGCGCCGCACAGCCTGCACGCGCGAGCGGGCCGCCGCGCGCACGGCGGCCACCAGGCCGTTGTTGTCGTCGGCCAGAAAGTCGCGCAGGCCCAGCTTGGGCTTGGTGACGAAGGACACGGCGCCTTCGGCCAGCGCCTGCAGCGTGGTCTCCGCGCCGGCGGCGGTGAGTGTGCTGCACATGACCACCGGCGTTGGCCTTTCGGCCATGATCTTGCGCAGGAAGCTGATGCCGTCCATGCGCGGCATCTCCACATCCAGCACCACCACATCAGGCCAGCGGGCGGCCATCTTGGGCCAGGCAAACAGCGGGTCGCTGGCCGTGGCGATGACCTCGATGCCGCCGGCCGTCAGCAGATCGGCCAGGTGCTTGCGCACGACGGCGCTGTCGTCCACGACGACGGCAGTGATGGCGGCGCCCGATGTTGTCATGCCAACCCCTTCTTCATGGCGTTCGTGAGGTTCTGCGGCGCGTGGCCGCTGCCGCGCTTCATGTCGACCGAGCCGCTGGGCACGTGCAGCGTCACGGTGCGCGGCACGTCTTCGCCGACGTCGATGCCTTCGAGCTGGAAGCCGTATTGATCGACCAGCTTCCAGCCCTGCTCGATGTTGCGTTCGCCCACGTTGAAGCGCAGGCCGCCGCCCTCGGGCATGGTGTCGGCGCCGCCGTAGAGATGCGCGACATAGTCCTTGGGCTGCGTCTGCGTGAAGCGCAGCATGCTCATCATGGCCTCCATGGCCTCGTCGCCATAGCGGCCGTCCAGGCCTTCGCCGGGCGGACGGTTGCGTGAGGGCAGCAGGAAGTGGCACATGCCGCCGATGCGGCGTCCGGGGTGCCAGACGGTGATGGCCAGGCAGGATCCCAGCAGCGTGCGGATGGAATTGGCGCGGCCGCCGAAGTACATCTGGCCGGGCATCAGCACGACGTCCTGGCCCATCTGGGCTTCGAGGTGCCAGGGGCCGTGGCGCATCACGCCCGGGGCCGTGGCGCGGGCCGGGGGGGTGGCCGCAGCCGGCGTGCCAGGGGCCGGCTTGCGTGTGGCCTCAGGCGTGGCCATGCATCGCCGTGCCCAGAGGGCGCACCGGAAGGTTGAGCATGGTGATCGACTCGGCGTGGCCGGTATACAGCACGCCGTCGCGCTTGAGCTTGCCCAGCACGCCGCGCACGATCTGCGCCTTGGCGTCGTTGTCGAAATAGATCAGCACGTTGCGCAGGAAGATCACGTCGAAGGCGGGCAGCTGCTCGGGCAGCGCCTGCATCAGGTTGGCCTCGCCGAAGCTCACGCGCTCGCGCAGCTCCGGGCTGATGAGCAATTGGCCCTCGTACTTGCCGGTGCCCTTGCGGCAGTATTTGCGCAGGTACTCCGGCGGCACCATGCGGGCCCGTTCAATGGGGTAGAGCGCGCGCTGCGCGGCGGCCACCATGGTGCTGGACAGATCGGTGCCGATCACGCGCCAGGGGCGGCGGCCGGCCTTTTCGGCCAGCAGCATCGCGATGCTGTAGGCCTCTTCGCCGCTGGAGCTGGCGGCGCTCCAGACCAGCAGCTCCTCGCGCGAGGTGTTGCCGCTGACCAGCTTCTCCAGCGCCTCGAAGTGCTGCGGTTCGCGGAAGAAATAGGTCTCGTTGGTGGTCAGCCGGTCGATCACGCGGCGCGCTTCCTGCGCAGAGAAGCTGCCGTTGACCAGGCGATCCACATAACGGTCGACATCCATCTCGCCGGCTTCCTGGGCCAGGCGCTGCAGGCGGCCGCTGACGAGCGCCATCTTGTGCTCGCCCAGCCGGATGCCGGAGACCCCGTGGAACATTTCGGTGACGGAGTCGAAGGCCTTCTTGGACAGTGCTTTCATGATTCTTCTTCGTGCGGGGGCAGGTGTCGGGGGCGCCAGGTTCCGGGCGGTGGGCCTGCGCTCAGTGAGCGCTGTGCCGCGCGATCATCTCGGTGAGGTCGGTCTGGCTCAGCACGCGTGACAAGGCCAGCAGGCCGATCACCTCGCCGCGGGCGCGCGCCATGCCGGCCAGCATCTCGGCCGCAATGCGCGTGCCCAGCGCCGGCACGGGCTCGATGCGCGCGGTGCTGGTGTCGAAGACCTCGAACACCGCATCCACCAGCAGGCCGACCACCAGCGAGCCGCTCACCTCTTCCAGCGTCTCCGCGGCTTCGTCCAGCGTGCCGGCGTGCGGCGCCTCGACCACCACGATGCAGGAGCGGCGCCCCAGCGTGGTGGGCGGCAGGCCCAGGCGCGCCGAGAGATCGATCACCGGCACCACGGCGCCGCGCAGGTTCATCACGCCGCGCACAAAGGGCGGTGTGCGCGGCAGCGGCGTGAGGCGCGAGACCTCGAGGATTTCGCGCACGTGCTCGATCGGCACGGCCAGCACTTCGGGGCCGACCGCCATGCGCAGCAGCGACTGCGCACCGTCGGGGGCGGAGCCTGCGAGGGGGTTGGCGGCGGAGGACAGCAAGGAGGCAGCAGTCATGGGTTGGCTCTGAGTCGGGCGCCGTTCAGGCTTCCTGGGTTTCCGGATGCGGGACCGGGGGCCTGCGGCGGGGCTGCAGGGGCGCGTGGGGCGGCTGCGGGGCAGCGCCCTTCGGGCTTGCGGTGTCGGCGCTGAGCGGGCGCAAGGGCGCCAGCGCCGGGGTCGAGCGGCCTTCAGCCGCGATCGGTTCGGGCTCGTACTCGCGCGCGGCGTCGAGCCCGTGTTCGAGCGGCTGCTGCGGCTGTCTGCGCTGCCACAGGAAGCGGGCGAGCACCGTCTGGTTGACCGTGACGACAGCCAGCAGCAGACCCAGCGGCGCCAGCCCGACGAACAGCGATGCGAAGCTGGCCAGGCCCGAGAGCATGGCCATCCCGATGACCAGCCACACGAAGGCCGCCGGCGGCTTGCCGGACCTGCGGGCAGCGGGCTCGGCCGCCAGTGGCGGGTGCACGTGCAGGGGGGCGCTCATCGGGTGCATCCGGGGGTGCTCAGAACGCGACGAAGGCTGCGTCGAGATCGGCACTGGCTGGCCGCGCCGCTGCAGGCCGCCTGGCGCCTGCAGCCGACGCGTGGCTTGCCAAGGGGGTGGCAGCGGGCACTGCCGCCGCGCGCGCCGCCCGCGCGAGCCGAGGCTCGGCCGCCGCATCCAGGTGGAATCGGCCCACCAGCTCCAGCAGATCCCGAGCCTGGCCGGACAGCTCTTCGGCCGTGGCCGAGAGCTGCTCCGAGGCGCTGGCGGTCTGCTGCGTGGTGCCCGAAAGATGGTTCATGGCCACGGTGATCTGGCTCACCGATTCACTCTGCTGGCCCGAGGTGTTCGCGATGTCCTGCACCAGCCCGCTGGTCTTGCGGATGCCGGGCAGGATGGCGCCGAGCAGGCCGCCGGCGCGCTCGGCCAGGCCGACGCTGGTGCGGGCCAGCGTGCCGATCTCCTGCGCGGCCACCTGGCTGCGTTCGGCGAGCTTGCGCACTTCGGCCGCGACCACCGCAAAGCCCTTGCCGTGTTCGCCGGCACGTGCCGCCTCGATGGCCGCGTTCAGCGCCAGCAGGTTGGTCTGGTAGGCGATGTCGTCGATGATGGAAATCTTGGCGGCGATGGACTTCATCGCCGCGGCCGTCTGCTCCACCGCCTGGCCGCCTTCCTGGGCCTCGTGGCTGACCTTGGCGGCGATGCCGTCGGTGACGCGCGCGCTGTCGGCGTTCTGCTTCACCGAAGCGCTGATCTCCTGCAGCGTCGCCGAGGTCTGCTCGACACTGGCCGCCTGCTGCGAGGCGCCGTGCGAGAGGCTGTGCGAAGTCTGCAGCACCTGCTGCGCGGCCGCGCCGAGCTGGCCGGCACTGCGGCTGACGGCACCGATGGCCGATCCCAGCTGGGCGCGCATGGCTTCCAGGTCCTGGTGCAGATCGGCATAGGTGCCCTTGAGTTCGTGCGAGGCCTGCTCTCCGCGAAGGTCGCCGTCGGCGACGCGACGAAGCGCTTCCCCGGTGCGCTGCAAGGGCGATTCGATGGACTCGAACGACAGGTTCATGGCCTGCACCACGCGCGCATAGTCGCCGCGGTGGCGTGAGGCGTCGGCTCGGGTGGAGAGTTGGCCATCGCCGGCTGCCCGGGCCAGCCGCGAGGCGTCCTCCACCAGCGCCTGAACGGCCTGGCGCACGGCGTCCATCTCGCGCCGCAAGGTGGCCAGCTCGTCGCTGGCCGCCTCTTCGGCCTGCGGCTGAAGCTGACCTTCGGCCACGCGGCGCGCCTGGGCCATCACCTGGGCCAGTGGGCGGGTGATGCTGACGGTGCAGCCCCAGGCCAGCGCACCCAGCAGCAGCGCCGCCAGGATCGTGACCGCCAGCATGGCTGCACCCGCGGCCCGCTCGAAACGATCGGCCTGAGCATTGCGCTGCGACACGCCGGCCGTGACGGAGGCCTGCAGTCTGGCGAAGGCCTCGTCGGCCTTGCGCACATCGCCCTTGAACGGCTCCATGGCCTTGTTGGCGGTCTCGGGATCGTGCAGCTGGCCTGCCACCATGGCGTCATGCACCGTGCCGACCCCGCGCCGATACCCTTCCAGGCCGGCGCGCAGCTGCTTGAGGTGGGCCACATCCTCCGCCCCGAGCAAGGTGTCGAGGCTCGCCAGGTGGCCCAGGACGGACTCCACCTCCTGCGCCCAGGCCTTGTGATACTTTTTCAGCGCCGCGTCGTTGGCGACGTTCAGGAACATGTCCTTCTCGTAGCGCCGGGCATTGCCCACGCCGCTCTGGGCCGCGCCCAGCGGCTGGCTGAGCCTGACCGTGGCGTCGACGAAGCCCAGGCGCAGCTCGCGGCTCTTCAGCGTGGTGGCTGCCATCAGGGCGGCCAGCGCCAGCATCAGCACCAGGGCAAGCCCGACCAGCACGTTCAGTCGCTGCCGGATGGAGAGGCGACGCAGAAAAGACATGGGCAGTATCCTGATGTTTGTAGTTAGCCGCAACGAGCGCCGGCCGACCCGAGCGGATCCGGCCGCGGCGTGAGTCAGAAGGCCACGAAGGCGCCCTCGTCGACGTCGCTGTCCTGCCGTTGAGGCCTGGAAGCGGGCCGTTGCGCGGCGGGCGCTGCCCGAGCCGGTGCCGCTGCCGGGCGCGGCGCTGCGGACGATCTGGGTGTGCGCGTGCCGGCGCTGGAGCGGGCAGCCGACTGCGTGGCGATGTCCAGCTTGAACTGGTTCACCAGGTCCTTCAGCTGCATGGCCTGGGCCGACAGCTCCTCGGCCGTGGCCGACAGCTCTTCGGATGCGCTGGCCGTCTGCTGCGTGGTGCCAGAGAGGTGGTTCATGGCGCCGGTGATCTGGCCCACCGAATCGCTCTGCTCGCCGGAGGCGGCGGCGATCTCCTGCACCAGCTCGCTGGTGCGGTGGATGCCGGGCACGATGGCGGAGAGCAGGGCGCCAGCGCGTTCGGCAAGGCCGACGCTGTTGCCCGCCAGCGCGCCGATCTCCTGTGCCGCGACCTGGCTGCGTTCGGCCAGCTTGCGCACTTCGGCGGCGACGACAGCGAAGCCCTTGCCGTGCTCGCCGGCGCGGGCGGCCTCGATGGCGGCGTTCAGCGCCAGCAGGTTGGTCTGGTAGGCGATGTCATCGATGATGGAGATCTTGGCGGCGATGGACTTCATCGCGTCCACCGTCTGGCCCACGGCCTGGCCGCCTTCCTGCGCTTCGCTGGCCGCCTTCGTGGCGATGCCGTCGGTGACGGTGGCGCTGTCGGCGTTCTGCTTCACCGAGGCGGCCATCTCCTGCAGCGAAGCCGTGGTCTCCTCGACGCTGGCGGCCTGCTGCGAAGCGCCCTGGGAGAGGCTCTGCGAGGTCTGCGACACCTGTTCCGACGCGGCGCTCAGCTGATCGGCTGCGCTGCGCACTTCGCGCAGCGTGCCGGAGAAGCTGTCGAAGAGCTTGTTGACGTTGCTGCACAGGTCGGCATAGAAGCCGTTCTTGCCTTCCAGCGGGATGCGCTGCGTCAGGTCACCCTGCATCGCGGCATCCACCGCCAGGGCCACCTGCTGGGCGACCACGGATTCGGCATCGCGCTGCGCCGCCGTCTCGGCGGCATGGCGCTTGGCGTCCATGAACTCGAAGCCGATGCGCGTCTGCACGCGCTTGAGGGCCAGCATCGCCTGCGCGAGCTCATCATGGCCGCGCGCATCGATGATGCCGTCGAACTGGCCCTGGGAGAAGCCGTCCAGGTGCCGCGCGGCCTCGCGCAGCTGGCGCAGCACCCGCGCGCACAGCGACACACCACCGGCCAGACCCAGCAGACCGACGACGCCAGCCGCGCCGACGAGCGGCCACAGGCCCGACGCGGCACCGTAGGCCACGCCGGCGGCACCACCGACCAGGGACAGGGTCGACAGGCCGAACTTCAGGCCAAGCCCCAGCCGGCCGAGCGCGCGTGCCGGCGCAGCCAGCCAGTAGCCCGGGCCGCTGACACGCACCACGGCACCCTCCTGCACGGCCAGACCCTGGGCCTTGCCTTCGCGGAAGAGCCGGTAGGCGTTCTCCGCTGCCGCGACCTGCTCGCGTGTCGGGCGCGTGCGCACCGACATGTAGGCGGTGACGCGCCCACCTTCCAGCACCGGCGTGGCGTTGGCCACCACCCAGTAGTGATCGCCGTTCTTGCGCCGGTTCTTGACCAGCCCGGTCCAGGGGCGGCCGGCCTTCAGCGTGTTCCAGAGGTCGGCAAACGCGCCCTCGGGCATGTCGGGGTGGCGCACGATGTTGTGCGGCTGGCCCATCAGCTCGCTCTCCTCGAAGCCGGCGGCCTCCAGGAAATCCGCATTCATGTAGGTGATGCGGCCCTTGGTGTCGGTGCGGGAGACGATCGTCAGGCCATCGCGCAGCAGGTACTCGCGCTGTGTGACGGGAAGGTTGGTGCGCATGGGGTGATCCGTTGGGCTTTGGGATGCGGGGTCGGCGGACCGGCAGGCTCAGAAGCTGGTGAAGGCGTCTTCGTCGACCATGGTGGTCGCTGCGGGGGCGCGGCGTGCGGCTGCCGCGCCACCGGCCGGTGATGCGGAGGACGAGCGCTGGATCGCGCCGCGGGCCATCTGTTGCGCCTGCGAGGGCGTGTGCAGGCTGGCCAGCGGGGCCGAGCGCGAGCTGCCGCCTCGTGGGGCGTGCAGCGCAGCCGAGTCGTCGCCGCGCAGGCGGAAGAAGGCCACCGTCTGCTGCAGCTGCGCGGCCTGGGCCGAGAGTTCCTCGGCCGTGGCCGACAGCTGTTCCGAGGCGCTGGCCGTCTGCTGCGTGGTGCCCGACAGGTGCCCCATGGCGCCGGTGATCTGCCCCACGGAGCTGCTCTGCTCTCCCGAAGAGGCGGCGATCTCCTGCACCAGCTCGCTGGTGCGGTGGATGCCCGGGACGATGGACGACAGCAGCGTGCCGGCGCGCTCGGCCAGGCTCACGCTGCTGCGCGCCAGCGTGCCGATCTCCTGGGCGGCGACCTGGCTGCGTTCGGCGAGCTTGCGCACCTCGGCGGCCACGACCGCAAAGCCCTTGCCGTGCTCGCCGGCGCGCGCCGCCTCGATGGCGGCATTCAGCGCCAGCAGGTTGGTCTGGTAGGCGATGTCGTCGATGATGGAGATCTTGGCGGCGATGGACTTCATCGCGTCCGCGGTCTGGCTCACGGCCTGGCCGCCTTCCATGGCTTCGGCCGCGGCCTTGGTGGCGATGCCGTCGGTGACGCTGGCGCTGTCGGCGTTCTGCTTCACCGAGCTGGCGATCTCCTGCAGCGAGGCGGTGGTCTCCTCGACGCTGGCCGCCTGCTGCGAGGCGCCCTGCGAAAGGCTCTGCGAGGTCTGCGACACCTGGCCCGAGGCGGCGCTGAGCTGATCGGCCGCGCCGCGCACCTGTTCCAGCGTCGTGCTCATGGTGTCCAGCAGCTCGTTGAACTTCTCGCACAGCTGGGCGTGGAAGTCTTCCTTGCCCTGCACCTCCAGGCGGTTGGTGAAGTCGCCTTCGGTGGCGGCCTGCACGGCCTGGCTGACCTCTTCGGTCACCTGGGCGGCGGCCTCGCGCTGGGCTTCGGTCTCGGCCATGCGCTGGTCGTCATCGTGCTTGCGCTGGCGCAGCGACTGCTGCATGTCCTGGAAGCCCTTGAGCAGCACGGCCAGTTCGTCCCGGCCGCTGGTATCGATCGCGTGATTCAGGTCGCCCTGGCCCACGGCCCGCGCGGCGGCCAGCGCGCGGCCCATCGGCACGGTGACCGAACGGGTGATGGCATAGCCAACGCCCAGGCACAGCAGCGCCAGGGCACCGAGCACCGTCAGCATCTGGTTCAGGCTGCTCTGCGCCTGGGCGATGCGCTCTTCCAGCACCTGCTTGAGCACCTCGGCCGACTTGTTCACCAGGTCGTATTGGGCATTGACGGCTGTCGTGGCCGTGCTGAAGTAGCTGTTGGCGGCCAGCGCGGGCTTCTCGGGCTTGATGATCTCGTCGCGCGCCAGTTGCACGGCCCGGTCGCCGCCGTCCTTGGCGGCCTTCTGCGCGGCTGCCAGCGCCTGGCCATAGGCCGGATCGATCTGCGCGGCCTTCTCGATCTGCAGCGATCCGCGTTCCTGCAGGTAGGAGGCCGTGTTGACCAGGCCCTCGAAGACGCTGCGGTCCACGGCGGAGATCTCTGCGCCGGCCAGCATGCCGGCGCCTCGGCCGCGCATCTGGGCAATGGCTTCGGCCAGCCGCGGCAGGTGATCCACCGTGGCCGTCATCAGGTAGTAGCTTTCGGCCACCGGGTCCAGCGACAGGCCGGATTCATCGGCCACCGCGTCCATCAGCAGCAGGTTCTGGTTCACCAGGGCGGTATGCAACGCAAAGCTGTCCTTGCCGGAGACCCCCTTGCTGCCCACCTTGGCGGCCACCGACTCGAATCCTTCGCTGAGCCTGGCAGCCCGATCGGCCGACTGCTTGAACCCTGCGGCGTCCAGGCGCTGCCGCAGCTGGGCCAGGGCCGCCTGCGCAGCCGCCAGGGCCTTGCGGCGATCGGCATCGGACGCTTCGTTGCCGTTGAGCACGATGCCCGAAAGCCCGCGGTGGGCCTGCAGCTGCCGCTGCACGTCGATCGCCGCGGCCAGCGGCGCCAGGCCGGCGGCCTCGCCCCGGGCCACGCCGAGCTCGTTGCGCTTGAACTCGATCGTCTTCCACAGCGGCATGGCCATCATGGCGGCTGCGATGAGGCCGAGGACGGCGAACTTCTGCCAGAGCTGCATGCTTCTAAGGATGTGGTTCATGCGGAGTCCTGATGGGTGGGGTCGCTGACGGGAGTCGGGTGCGTGGCGTGAAGGAAGCAGGTTCAGAAGGCGGTGAACGACGACTCGTCGACATCGCCCGTGCTGCCGCTGCCGGTCCATGCGGGTGGCTTGCCCGGTGCGGCGGCTTTCAAACCCGCGGCCGGTGCGGTTGCCGCAGCAGGGCGGTGCGCGCTGCGGCTGCGGCTTTCTTCGCTCAGGCGATAGAAGGCGATCAGTTCCTGCAGCCCCGCGGCCTGAGCCGACAGCTGCTCGGCGGTCGCCGACAGCTGCTCGGAAGCGCTGGCGGTCTGCTGCGTGGTGCCCGACAGATGCGTCATGGCGCCGGAAATCTGGCCGACCGAATCGCTCTGTTCGCCTGACGAGGCAGCAATCTCCTGCACCAGCTCGCTGGTCTTCTGGATGCCGGGGACGATGGCTGACAGCAGCGTGCCGGCACGCTCGGCCAGGTTCACGCTGGTGCTGGCCAGGGTGCCGATCTCCTGCGCGGCCACCTGGCTGCGCTCGGCCAGCTTGCGAACCTCGGCGGCGACGACGGCGAAGCCCTTGCCGTGCTCACCGGCGCGGGCCGCTTCGATGGCGGCATTCAGCGCCAGCAGGTTGGTCTGGTAGGCGATGTCATCGATGATGGAAATCCTGGCGGCGATGGACTTCATCGCGTCTGCGGTCTGGCTCACGGCCTGGCCGCCTTCCATGGCCTCGGCTGCGGCTTTGGTGGCGATGCCGTCGGTGACCGTGGCGCTCTGCGCGTTCTGCTTCACCGAAGCCGCCATCTCCTGCAGCGAGGCGGTGGTCTCCTCGACACTGGCCGCCTGCTGCGAGGCCCCTTGGGAAAGGCTCTGGGAGGTCTGCGAGACCTGGGCCGAGGCAGCGGTCAGCTGATCGGACGCTGCACGCACCTGACGCAGCGTGTCGGCGATGGTGTCGAACAGCTGGTTGACGGTGCCGCAGAGCTGGGCGTGAAAGTCGTTCATGCCGTCCACGGGAATGCGTCGCGAAAAGTCGCCCTGGGTGGCGCCTTGCACGGTCTGGGCGATCACGTCGGTCACCTGTGCCGCCGCCTCGCGTTCTTCTTCCGCGGTGGCCATGCGCTGCTGGTCTTCCAGACGGCGCTGGTGCAGGGCGATCTGCATCTCCTTGAAGCGACCCAGCAGCACGGCAGCCTCGTCGCTGCCGCGGTCATCGATGGCAAAGGCGAGGTCGCCTCTGCCAACGGCATTGGCGGCGTCCACGGCATGGCTGAGCGGGCGAGTCACGGATCGGGCGATGGCCCAGCCCAGCACGCCGGCGGCCAGCAGCAGGCCACCGATCAGCCCGCCGATCAGCAGGGCCTGGCGCCGCTTGTGGTCCACGCGTTCCTGGAGCAGGCTGCGCAGCGATGCTTCGGTCGCTTCGACCAGCCGGTACTGCTGCGCGGACGCGCTCACCCCCAGGTTGCCGAACTGGGCGGCACTGACGCTGGGCTTGCCGGATTCGGCCATGGCCTCGGCCAGTTCATGGAGTTCGTCCGCACTCTTGACCGCCTGCGCGGTGAGCTTGTCAAGGCTGGCCTTCAGCCGCGCCTCGATGGCAAACGCCTTGTCGAACTGCGCCTGCACGCGCCCTTGCAGGTGATGGATGCTGTGCGAGGCCGTGTCCATGGTCATGCGCAGCTCGAAGGGGATGTCGGCCGCGTGCAGGCTGCGGCTGCCCGCCAGACCGAGCCGGTCCACCTCTTCGGCCATGCGCGGCAGGTGGTCCACCAGCGCGGTCATGATGTAGTAGCTCTCCGCCACCGGATCCAGGCTCAGGCCGGACGCATCGGCGATGTGATCGAGCAGCACGATGCCCCTGGCAATCACCTCGCCATAGGCGGCCTGGATCTCGCCTTCAGCCTTGTCGGCGCTGCGTGTGATGCCCTGCCAGGCCTCGCGCATGGCCCTGAGTTCGCCGATGGCCTGGCTGTAGCCGAGCTCGACCAGGCGTTGGTTGAGCGCGTCGAAGCGGGCCGTCAGCTCGGCTTCGCGCAGGCTGGCTTCGCCTTGGCCGGAGCGGTCGCCCGCGCGCAGCCGCACCGCAAGGGCACGCTGCGACTGCAGGCCCTGCTGCACGGCCATGGCCAGCTTCACGGGCTGCAGCCCGTCCAGTTCTCCCTGGGCGACGGCCTGCTCGCTGCGCAGGTCTCGTGCGACGAAGCTCAGTGGCACGGCGGCCGCAGTGATGCCGAGGATGCCCAGCATGGCGAACTTCTGCCAGAGCTTGAGACGGCGCAGGATCAGGGACATGGTCGGTGGCGCTTGAAGGGTGGCTTCGACAGCGGAATGGGGGTTGCGGGCCTGCGCTGCAGGTTCAGCGTGAGATGGCAGCGCCGGCCTGGGTGGCCGCCGCGACAAGGCCCTGCATGTCCAGCACCAGGGCCACGTCGCCGCTGCCGAGGATGGTGGAGCCGGCCAGGGCCTTGAGGTGCCGGAAGATGCCGGCCAGGGGCTTGATCACGGTCTGGTGCTCGCCCAGCAGGCGATCGACCACCAGGCCGATGCGCACGCTGCCGTCGCGTACGACGATCAGGCTGCGCCGCCGTGCGTCGCCGGTCTCGCTGCCGTAGAAGCGCGCCAGGTCCAGGTAGGGCAGCACTTCGCCGCGCAGGTCGAAGGTGCCGCAGGTGCGTTCCGGCGCATCGCGGCACTCGCGCGGCACGTCGATGCACTCGGCCACCACCGCCAACGGCAGAACGTAGTAGACGCTGCCGACCATCGTGAGGAATCCGTCGATCATGGCCAGCGTGAGCGGCAGCCGGATCTGCGTGGTCGTGCCCTGGCCTTCGATGCTGGACAGCGAGATCTGGCCGCGCAGCGATTCGATGTTGCGTCGGACCACGTCCATGCCCACGCCCCGGCCCGACAGATCGGTCACCTGATCGGCGGTGGAGAAGCCCGGCGCGAAGATCAGCTGCCAGACCTCGGGATCGCTCAGCTGGGCCTCGGGCGAGATCAGCCCGCGTTCGATGGCCTTGCCCAGGATGCGTTCGCGGCGCAGGCCGCGGCCGTCGTCGATGACCTCGATGACGATGGAGCCGGCCTCGTGGTAGGCGTTCAGCACCAGATGGCCGGTGCGCGGCTTGCCGTTGGATTCACGCTCCTCGGGCTGTTCGATGCCGTGATCGAGGCTGTTGCGCACCAGGTGCATCAGCGGATCGGCCAGCACCTCGACCATGGACTTGTCCAGTTCGGTGTCGCCGCCGGTGACGCTGAATTCGATCGCCTTGCCCAGCTGCTTGCCGGTGTCGCGCACCACGCGCTGGAAGCGCGCAAAGGTCTCGCCCACCGGCACCATGCGCAGGGCCAGCGCGCCGTCGCGTGTGGCCTGAACCAGATCCGCGACCCGCTGCGTGGCCTCCAGGAAGGCGGGCGAGCCTTCGTGGTTGGCCACCATCTGCGCGCCGGAGCCGGCGATCACCAGCTCGCCGATGAGATCGATGAGGTGGTCCAGCTTGTCGGCACGCACCTTGACGAAGCGGGTCTCTTCGGCCGCGCGGCGCTCGCGGGCCGGACCGCGCCGCTCGCGGTTCTCGGTGCGGCGCTCGATCTTGGGCACGCTGGTCGTGACGGCGGGCACCAGGTGCGCCACTTCCGGCGGCACGGGCGGCTCTTCGCGCAGGCGGATGTCCACGCCCTGCGAGAGCCAGATCCACAGCAGGCGCGAGCGCGCGGCCTCGTCATCGCCGCAACGCTTGTCCAGGAGGTTGTCGAAGTCGATCGGCCTGGCGCCGGGATCGAGGATCTCGATGCTCGCGACTTCGCGCGCAAACTCGAAGACGCTCTCGATCTCCTGGCGCGTGCGCTCGGACTTCAGGCGCAGCTCGAAGCCCAGGTAGCAGGCCTCGGGTTCCATCTGTTCCAGCGCCGGCACGCTTTCCGTCAGGGTCTGCACATGCCAGACCTCGCCGATCGTGCGCAGGTAGCGCAGGAAGGCCAGCGGGTCCATGCCGTCGCGCAGCGCATCGGGTCCGAAGCGCAGAGACAGGTGCCAGGCGCCGGCCGTGGAGGCCACGGCGGCAGGCGCACCGGGCGCGTCTGCCACGGCTGCAGCGGGCGCGGCATCGGCGTCTACCGGGCTGCCGCCGTAGAGGCGGCGGATCACCTGGCCCAGCTCGGCACTGCGGGCCTGCACCTGTGGGCTCGTGGTGCCCATGCGCACCTCGGCGATCAGCGCCTCCATCTGATCGCGGCCTTCCAGCAGCGCGGCGGCGATCTCTTCGGTGATGTCCAGCTTGCCGGCGCGCAGCGATTCCAGCAGGGTCTCGACCTCGTGCGTGAACGTGACGACGGCCTCGCAGCCGAACATGCCCGCCGTGCCCTTGATCGTGTGTGCGGCACGGAAGGCGGCGTTCAGGTTCTCCGCATCGTCCGGCGCCGTCTCCATGACCAGCAGGGCCTGCTCGAACTGCGCGAGCATGTCGCTGGCTTCATCCAGGAAGCCGGCTCGCGCAGCGGCCAGGATCTCGGCATCGTCGTCCCTGTTCATCGGGCGTCCTCGGTCGGCTCAGTGGGGGGTGGTGCCTTCGACGGCGGGAAACTGCTCGCGCAGGCCGAAGGTGCCCAGTGCGTCCAGCACCGCGGCGCTGGGTGACACCAGGTGAAGCGTCTGGCCCTTTTCGGCCAGACTGCTGCGCAGGGCGAGCAGCAGCTGCACGCCGCTGCTGTCGAAATCGGTCACGGCCGAAAGCTCCAGCCGCGGGTAGGCCGCCAGCGCGGGCAGCGCAGCCAGCAGCTGCGAGTGGTTCTCGGCGGCCTGGGCGATGGTCACTTCAGGACCCAGCGCCCACGCGGCAGCGGTGGCGGTCACCATCACACACACAGCTTGTTGGCAGCGTCCACCAGCTGGGAAGGCTGGAAGGGCTTGGTGATCCAGGCCTTGGCGCCGGCGGCGCGGCCTTCGGCCTTCTTCGCCTCCTGCGATTCGGTGGTCAGCATGATCACCGGCGTGAACTTGTAGGCCGAGGTGGTCTTCAGGTGACGCAGGAAGCTCAGCCCATCCATGTTGGGCATGTTCACGTCACAAACGATCAGGTTCAGCTTCTGCCCGTTGAGCTTGCCCACCGCGTCCTGGCCGTCAACGGCCTCGACGACGGCATAGCCGGCCTTCTGCAGGGCGAGTTTGACGACGGTCCGGAAGCTGCCGGAATCGTCGACGATCATGATGGTCTTGCTCATGGCGGGGTCCTCTTGGGAAAGTGCCTGTGGGTCAGAAAAACTCGACTTCGCTGCCGCGGTCGACGTGCACGTTGCCGTGGTGTTCGGAACGTTGCTCTTCCATCGTGTAGCTGCTCTCCAGGCGGCGCAGCCACTCGGTGGCATCGTCGACCGTGGCCGCCGGATGACGGCTGACCCAGTCGACAAAGTGGTTCATGTCGTTGCCGATGATGGCCAGCATCTGGCTCACGCGGTCACCGAACTGGAAGTGCACGAAGGCATCCTCCAGGTGCTGGCGCATCGCTGCGCTGGCATCGCGCACCGAGCCTGAGGTGGACAGTGAGGCGCCAACGGATGACATCAGCGTCTGCAGCGCCTCGCGGGCGCGCAGCTCCACTTCCATGCGCAGCTCCTCGGGCGCCACGTCCTGCGTGGCAGCCTGGTGCAGCATCTGGTTCAGCCGCTGCAGCAGCGGCGTGACGATGCGCTGCATCGCGATCGCGTTGTCGCTCATGCGCGTGGCCAGCAGGCGCATCTCGTGCGCCACGGCCTCGTTGCCGCCGTCGCGCGTGTTGTCGCGGCTGGCCTCGATGGAGGCATTGAAGGCCACCAGCCGGGTGTGACGGCCGATTTCCTGCGCCTGGCGGGCCAGTGGCGTGATCTCCTGCAGCGCCTGCGCGCAGTGCCGCAGTTCACTCAAGGCCTTGTCGTGCAGATCGAAGGCGCGCTGGCTGGGCGCCAGCAGCGCGCCCAGCGGCCCGGCGCTGGCCTGCACCGCCTGATCCACGGCCCCCGGCTGGGCCGAGGTGGACATGCCCTGCAGGTTGGACAGCAGGGTATCGAGCGCGCCATTCATCTCCGAGAAGGCGTTGAGCACGTTGGCCAGGCCCGCATCGGCGCTGCCGCGCGTGGCGTCCAGCTGGCGTGCCCACACCGGGATCACGTGGGTGACCATCGGGCTGCTGCTGTCGGCGGCGACGGCCGTGCTGCCGTGGCCGGGCTGCCGGTCAGGCGGCGCCGTGCCGGGCGCCCTGGTGCTGTCGGAGCCAGGCGCCACCGCCGCAGCGGTGGCGTCGACGGTGGCGGCGGGAGTGTCGGTTGACTGCCCCAGGCGGCGACGTTGCACCAGGCCCGGCACAGCGGTGCCCAGCACCGCACCGGCACAGCCCAGCAGCGCGGGCAAGCCGCCCTGCCAGGCCAGCACACCGGCGCCGGCCCATGAGGCAGCGGACAGCAGCCAGGGCCAGTGCCGCAGCACCGGCGCAGCGGGCTTGGCGGCATCGGCCGTTTCGTCAGCGGGGCTCGGGTTGATCATCGGAGGGGCAGCGGCGTTCAAGTCGGTTCTTGGGGGCGGCCTCGGCGCGAGACCAGGATGGCCAGCACGATGGGCATCCCCGCACTTTCGGCGTCCAGACCCGGATGCTGAGGCCCGGGCCCCGGCCTCGAAGCGCGGATAAGGCGGGGCCGCTCTCGGCATTTCCAGACCTCTTGAGCGCCCGCGCGGCCGAAGATCTGCTCACCTACCGTCTGCAGGCGATGTCTGCCTGTGCGCAGCGTTTTGCAGAGGGGTCCGACCCGAGGATCAGCATGTCATCGACCAGTACCCGCCTTCCGTCACCCCGCCGCCTGTGGTCTGCGCTGGGGCCGCTTCCGGGGTGGCAGGGCGTGCGCGAGTTCTTCGCGTATCACGGTGTCTGGGCCATTGGCGTGCGCCTGCTGCGGCGCATGAGCATCAAGAACAAGATGCTGCTGGTGCTGGGCCTGGTGGCGCTGCCGATGCTGCCGATGCTCGTGCAGTTGCTGTCCTATCAGAGCCAGGCCGTGACCCTGGCGAACTTGAATGCTTCCGGTGCGCGGCTGGCGGCGGCCGTGCATGCGCTGGTGGATGACCTGGACGCTGTCGACAACCGGATCGAGCTGGGTGCCTCGGCCGACCCGCAGCGGCTGGCCGCGAGCCTGGACGCCCTTCGCGAGGCCCGCAGGCTGGCCGAGGCCGAAGGTCTGCAGATGATCGCGCCCTGGGAAGCGCTGGAGCCGTCCATGGCGCGCCTGCAGCAAGGCGGCAGCCTGTCGAAGGAAGGGCGCAGCGAAGCCCTGGCGCAGGCGCACCTGGCGCTTGCGCAGCTGCAGGCTGCCACGGTGGACAGCGGCGCCTTGCTGCTGACGCGCGATCGGGATCAGCAATCGCACAGCGCCGTCGCCTACGTGCTGGCGCCCGCGGTGCAGGAGCAGCTGTGGCAGCTGATGCGCGCCTTGCGCGGCCATCTGGCCCTGCAGGACCGCCACGTGGGCGATGCGCCGCGCCTGGCGTCCACGCTGCTGCAGGCGGCCGGCCGCGTGGAAGGGCTGGATCTTCAGTTGAGCCGACTGCGAGATCGCCTGACGACGGCCGAGCAGGTGGCCTCGCGCGACAACCCGGCAGCCTCGCTGCAGGCGGTCCAGACCCTGGTCACGCTGACCCGCGCAGCGTTGATGGACGATGCCTACCTGGGCGCAGAGGAACTGGTGAGCATCCGCGGTGCTGCCGAGGCGGCGACGCGGGCCCTGATCGAGTTGCGCCAGGCGCGTGTGGCGTGGCTGATCACGCACTATGACCAGCAGCGCCGCCAGGCGCAGCTGTCACGCTGGCTGATGGCGGCGGGCACGGCGACGAGCATCGCGCTGGCGCTCTACCTCTTCTATGCCTTCTATCTGGTGATGCGCGGCGGTCTGAGCACCCTGAACGAGCAGATGCAGCGGCTCTCGCGCGGCGATCTCTCGCGCCCCATCCGCCCGCGCGGGGGTGACGAGGTCGCCGAGACGCTCGCCGCGGTGAGCATCTCCGTGGAGCGCCTGGGCGAGCTGCTGGGCTCGGTGCGTCACGGCTCGGGCTCGGTTTCGCAGGCCGCGCAGCAGATCGCCACCGGCAACGGGGATCTGCGCTCGCGCAACCAGCGCACCGCCGAATCCCTGGAGCGCGTGGTGGATGGCGTGGCGCGCTACTCCACGCAGCTGGAAGCCTGCGGTGCGCAGGTCGAGCGGGTGGTGGGCACCGTGCAGCACCTGCGCCTGCAATCCACGCGCAGCCGCCGCCAGATGGAGCGCCTGTGCGAGACGCTGTCCCAGGTGCGGCTGCAGAGCCAGCAGGTTCAGGAAGCCGTCTCGCTGATCGACAACATCGCCTTCCGCACCAACATCCTGGCGCTGAATGCCTCCGTGGAGGCCTCCAAGGCCGGCGAATCAGGTCGAGGGTTTGCCGTGGTGGCGCAGGAGGTGCGCAGCCTGGCCATGCGCAGTGCCGAAGCGGCGCGCCGCATCGGCAGCATCGTCGGCAGCTCCAGCGGGCAGATCGAGCAGAGCGCGCTGCTGTCCGAGGACACGGGCCGCGCGATCGCCGAATCCGACGGCCACATCGATCTGATCCACGGCGCGATGGCTGATGTCTCCGGCCTCACGCGCGAAGGCCAGCAGGAATCGGCCGCCATCCTGGAACAGGTGCGTGCGCTGCGCGAGACGACCGAGAAGAACCTGGGCCTGGTCGAACAACTGGCCAATGCCTCGCATTCGCTGCGCTCGCACGGCGAACGCCTGACGCAGCGCCTGGGGAACTTCAAGATCGGCTGATCGCGGGCCTGCGGCTGCGCCGGGCCCGTCGGCCGGCCGCCATCAGCACTCGACGATATTGACGGCCAGGCCGCCGCGGGCGGTTTCCTTGTACTTGGTCATCATGTCCGCGCCGGTCTCGCGCATGGTCTTGATGACCTTGTCCAGGCTGACATGGTGCGTGCCGTCGCCGCGCAGCGCCATGCGCGCGGCATTGATGGCCTTGACCGAGGCGATGGCATTGCGTTCGATGCAGGGGATCTGCACCAGCCCGCCCACCGGATCGCAGGTCAGGCCCAGGTGGTGCTCCATGCCGATCTCGGCCGCGTTCTCCACCTGCTCGGGTGTGCCGCCCATCACGGCGCACAGCGCCCCGGCGGCCATGCTGCAGGCCACACCCACTTCACCCTGGCAGCCGACCTCGGCGCCGCTGATGCTGGCGTTTTCCTTGTAGAGGATGCCGATGGCCGCGGCCGTGAGCAGGAAATCGATCACGCCGCGATCGTTGCTGCCCGGCACGAAGCGCGTGTAGTAGTGCAGCACGGCCGGAATGATGCCGGCCGCCCCGTTGGTGGGCGCGGTCACCACGCGCCCGCCGGCCGCGTTTTCTTCGTTCACCGCCAGCGCATAGAGGTTGATCCAGTCCAGCACCTGAAGTGGATCGCGCAGCGCTTCCTCCGGCCGCGCGACCAGCGCTTCGCGCAGGGCCTTGGCGCGCCGCCGTACCTTGAAGCCGCCGGGCAGCGTGCCGCCGGTGCGGCAGCCGCGTTCGACACAATCCTGCATCACGCGCCAGATCTTCAGCAGCCCGGCATCGATCTCGATGTCGCTGCGCCAGTGGCGTTCGTTGCGGCGCATCAGCTCGGCGATGCTGCACCTCAGCTGCCGCGTCAGCTGCAGCAGCTCCTCGCCGGTATGGAAGGGGTGCGCCAGCATCGTGGTGTCCGGCGCGATGGCCTTCTGGCGCGTGCCGTCGGCGGCCACCTCCTCGCTGACGACGAAGCCGCCGCCCACGCTGTAGTAGCAGCGGTTGGCGAGCTCTGCGCCCGAGGCGTCAAAGGCGATGCAGCGCATGCCGTTGGCGTGGAAGGGCAGGGTCTCGCGGCGGAAGAATTTCAGGTCTTCCTTCTCGGTGAAGCCGATCTCCTGCTGGCCCAGCAGGGCCAGCCGGCCGCTGCCGCGCACGGCGGTCAGCAGCGCGGCGATGGCCTCCACGTCCACCGTGTCGGGTTCGTGGCCCTGCAGGCCCAGCAGCACGGCCTTGTCGCTGCCGTGCCCCTTGCCCGTGGCACCCAGCGAACCGTAGAGCGACACCTGCACGCGCGCGGTGAGGGGAAGATGGCCTTCGGCCTGAAGCCGCAGCGCAAACAGCCGCGCCGCACGCATCGGGCCCACCGTGTGGCTGCTGCTCGGGCCGATGCCGATCTTGAAGAGGTCGAAGACGGAGACGGCCATGGCGCTACTCAGGTGAAAGATCAGCTCTCTTCGTACTCGCTGAGCGGTACGCAGCTGCAGAAGAGGTTGCGGTCGCCCCAGACGTTGTCCACGCGGCCCACCGGAGACCAGTATTTCTGGCGCCGCAGGCTGGCAACAGGGTAAGCGGCCTCCTCGCGGCTGTAGGGCAGGGTCCATTCGGCCTTCAGCAGCGAGGCCGTGGTGTGCGGCGCGTTCTTCAGCGGGTTGGCCTCGCGCGGCCATTCGCCACGCTCGACACGCGCGATCTCCTGTCGGATGGCGATCATCGCGTCGCAGAAGCGGTCCAGCTCGGTCAGCGGCTCGCTCTCGGTGGGCTCCACCATCAGCGTGCCGGCCACCGGGAAGCTGAGCGTGGGCGCGTGGAAGCCGTAGTCGATGAGGCGCTTGGCCACATCTTCCGCGGTGACGCCGGAACTGTCCTTCAGCGGCCGCAGATCGAGGATGCACTCGTGCGCCACGCCGCCCCCGCGGATCCCGGGGGCCTGGCTGGAATAGTGGATGTCGTAGTGCTCGGCCAGCCGCGCCGCCACATAGTTGGCCGAAAGAATCGCCACCTCGGTGGCGGCGCGCAGTGCCTCGGCACCCATCATGCGCACATACATCCAGCTGATGGGCAGCACGGCCGCATTGCCCAGCGGGGCTGCGGAGACGGCGCCCACGGGGCTTTCCAGGCCCACGCCACCGGCCTTGTGGCCGGGCAGGAAGGGCACCAGATCGGCCACCACGCACACCGGGCCCACGCCCGGGCCGCCACCGCCGTGGGGAATGCAGAAGGTCTTGTGCAGGTTGAGGTGGCTGACATCGCCGCCGAATTCACCCGGCGCGGCCACGCCGACCAGCGCGTTCATGTTGGCGCCATCCACATACACCCGCCCGCCGTGCTGGTGCACCAGCGCGCACAGTTCCTTGACCCGCGGCTCGAAGACGCCGTAGGTGGACGGGTAGGTGATCATCACGCAGGCGAGATTGGCGGAGTGCTGTTCGCACTTGGCGCGCAGGTCGTCCAGATCGACGCTGCCGTTGGCATCGCACTTGACCACCACCACGCTCATGCCGGCCATCTGCGCGCTGGCCGGGTTGGTGCCGTGCGCGCTTTCGGGGATCAGGCAGATGTGGCGATGGCCTTCGCCGCGGCTGGCGTGCCAGGCGCGGATCACCAGCAGCCCGGCATATTCGCCCTGGCTGCCGGCATTGGGCTGCATGCTGATGCCGGCATAGCCCGTGGCCTGGCACAGCCAGCCCACGAGCTGCTCGTTCAGCTCCCACAGGCCGGCCTGCTGATCGCGCGGGGCAAAGGGGTGCAGGCCGGCAAACTCCGGCCAGGTGACCGGGATCATCTCGCTGGTCGCATTGAGCTTCATCGTGCAGGAGCCCAGCGGGATCATGGTGCGGTCCAGCGCCAGATCCTTGTCGCTGAGGCTGCGGATGTAGCGCAGCATCTCGGTTTCGCTGTGGTGCGTGTTGAAGACCGGGTGCGTGAGGAAATCGCTGCTGCGGCGCAGCGCCGGCGGGATCAGCGGCTCGATGCCGGACTCGAACTCCTCGACCTGCGGCAGGCTGCTGCCGGCGGGGGCCAGCCAGCTCCACAGTGCGACGATGTCCTCGCGCGTGGTGGTCTCGTCCAGCGCCACGCCGAGGTGCTGATCGCTCAAGCGGCGCAGGTTGGCGCCCGCCGCCCGCGCGCGGCCGAGGATCGCATCGGTGCTGGCGCCGGTCTCCAGCGTGAGGGTGTCGAAGGCCTGGGGCGTGAGCACCTTCACGCCCAGGCGCTGCAGCCCGGCCGAGAGAATGGCGGTATAACTGGCCACCCGATGGGCGATGCGCCGCAGGCCTGTCGGCCCGTGGTAGACGGCATACATGCTGGCCATCACGGCCAGCAGCACCTGTGCGGTGCAGATGTTGCTGGTGGCCTTCTCGCGGCGGATGTGCTGCTCGCGTGTCTGCAGCGCCAGCCGGTAGGCAGGGTTGCCGTGCGCATCCACGCTCACGCCGACCAGTCGGCCGGGCATGCTGCGCTTGAATTCGTCGCGGCAGGCCAGGAAGGCCGCGTGCGGGCCGCCCGCGCCCATGGGCACGCCGAAGCGCTGGGAGTTGCCCACCACGATGTCGGCGCCGAATTCGCCCGGTGGCTTGAGCAGGGTCAGCGCCAGCAGGTCGGTGGCCACGATGAAGGCGGCCTGGCGGGCGTGCGCCTGCTCCACGTAAGGCGCCAGGTCATGGATCAGGCCCGTGGTGCTGGGGTACTGGGCGATCACCGCAAAGTAGTCGTGCTCCTGCATCAGCTGCGGCGCCATGCCGACCAGCACCTTCAGGCCCAGCGGCTCGGCGCGCGTGCGGATCACCTCGATCGTCTGCGGGTGGCAATCGCCGGCCACGATCAGCGTGTCGCTGCGGCTCTTCACGCTGCGCTTGGCCAGGGTCATGGCCTCGGCCGCCGCGGTGGCTTCATCGAGCATCGAGGCATTGGCGATGGCCATGCCGCTGAGCTCGCAGACCATGGTCTGGAAATTCACCAGCGCTTCCATGCGGCCCTGCGAGATCTCGGCCTGGTAGGGCGTGTAGGCGGTGTACCAGGCCGGGTTCTCCAGGATGTTGCGCAGGATGACGCCCGGCGTGTGGGTGCCGTGGTAGCCCTGGCCGATGAAGCTCTTGAGCACGCGGTTGCGGCTGGCGATGGCGCGGATCTCGGCCAGCGCCTGGGCCTCGCTGACCGGCGCCGGCAGCTGCATCGGTGCGCTGCGGGCGATGGCGCGCGGCACCACCGCCTCGATCAGCGCGCGGCGCGAGGCCGCGCCGATCACCGAGAGCATGTGCGCCTCCTCGTCGGGCGTGGGCCCGATGTGGCGAGCGGCAAATTCGGTGGCCGGCTCCAGATCGGGCAGCGGCTTGCGGGCATTCATCAGCATGGCAGTGCGGGGCCGCCAAGGCCCCGTGGGAGTCACGGAAGGTCGGGTGGCGCGGCCGCAGCCGCAGTCGCGCTCAGAGCGTCTTGAGCAGGGCGTCGTAGCCTGGCGGATCCATCAGCCGATCGAACTCGGCCATGTCGGTGACGTGCACCTTGAAGAACCAGCCTTCGCCCATCGGGTCCTTGTTGGCCAGCGAGGGGTCGGCGCGCAGCGCCTCGTTGACCTCCACGATCTCGCCAGAGACGGGCATCTTCACGTCGGCCGCGGCCTTGACGGACTCCACCACGCCGGCGGCATCGCCCTGCTTGTAGCTGCGGCCCACCTCGGGCAGATCCACGAAGACCACGTCGCCCAGCGCGTCCTGCGCGTGCAGCGTGATGCCGACGATGGCGGCTTCGTGGTCTTCGATGTTGATCCACTCGTGATCGGGCGTGAACATGGTCGTCATCGGCGGGCTCCTCGGAAGGGATGATCGGGTTGTGGTGGGCCGGCCAGGGATCGGCCGGTCGCGTGGATTGTCGGCCGTGGCGCGGCGCTGTCCAGTGCGCAGGCGTCGGCTCAACCGCGGTGATAGCGGTGCGGCGCAAAGGGCATGGCCGTCACGCGCATCGGCAGGCGCTTGCTGCGCACCTCGGCAAAGACCTCGTGCGCCGGCAGGGCGTGCTGGATGCCCAGGTAGCCCATGGCGATGGGCTGCTTGACGGTGGGCGCCAGCGTGCCGCTGGTGACGCGGCCGATCTTGTGCCCCTGCGCATCGAAGAGCTCGGCGCCTTCGCGCACGGGGGTGCGTTCCAGGCCCACGAGACCGACACGCTTGACCGTGCTGGTGTGGGCCAGCTGGTGCTCGATCACCGCGGCGCCGGGGTAGCCGCCCGCGCGCGCGCCGCCGGGGCGCCGCACTTTCTGGATGGCCCAGGTGAGGGCCGCTTCCACCGGCGTGGTGCTGCCATCGATGTCGTGGCCGTAGAGGCACAGGCCCGCCTCCAGGCGCAGGGTGTCGCGGGCGCCCAGGCCCGCCGGCTGGACCTCGGGTTCGGCCAGCAGCGCACGCGCCAGGGGCACGGCGCGATCGGCCGGCACGGAGATCTCGAAGCCGTCTTCCCCGGTATAGCCGGAGCGCGTGACGTAGCACTCGGCGCCGGCCAGCACGAAGGCGCCGCCGGTCATGAAGGTCAGGGCCGCGACATCGGCATTCAGCCGTGCCAGTGCATGCACCGCCAGCGGCCCCTGCAGGGCCAGCAGTGCGCGATCGGGCAGCGGCTGGATCGTGCAGCGGTGGCCGATGTGCGTCATCAGGTGGCGCGTGTCGGCTTCCTTGCAGGCGGCGTTGACGATGACCAGCAGATCGCCTTCGCGGCGCGTGACCATCAGGTCATCGAGCAGGCCGCCCTGGTCATTCGTGAACAGCGCATAACGTTGCTTGTTGAGGGCCAGGCCGCAAATGTCCACCGGCACCAGGCTTTCCAGCGCGGCGGCGGCGTCGTCGCCCAGCAGGCGCAGCTGGCCCATGTGCGAGACATCGAACAGCGCAGCCGATGAGCGGCAGGCGGCATGTTCGGCCAGGATGCCGGCAGGGTATTGCACCGGCATGTCGTAGCCGGCAAAGGGCACCATGCGGGCGCCAAGCTCCACATGCAGCGCATGCAGGGGCGTCTTGAGCAGTTCAGCGGACATCAGCTGGCATTCCTCGGGCGCGGGCTTCGAAGCGCCGGCTGCTGCCAACCGGCGAATGGGCCCTGCGCTGTCCGCTCTACCTGAGAGATTCGGCCATGCCGCACCGGTGCGTTTGCCCCGGCCGCCATGCCTTGCCCCTTCGGTGGGCCGCCTCGGGGACGGCCTCTCTCCAGCGAGGATGGGATCAGTCCTTTTGCCTGAGCGTTACGCCAGCCGGATGAGGGCTGGATTCGCCTTCGGCGGCCCTGTCCGGCAGGGCTCTCTCCTGATGCGGATCAGTATAGCGGGCCGCCTGTGGCCCTCCCGGCGGCCTTGGCATGCAAGCCCCGGGACGCTTGCCCGCGGGATCAGGCCGCCAGCCGCTGGCGCAGGCGCTTGACGGCGCTGTCCACGGTATTCAGCACGGGCAGCTGGGTGCAGGCGGCCACCAGCGGCGTGGCATGCGCGAGGCTGAACTGCGTCAGGGCGATCACGCGGCAGCCCTCGTTGGCCAGACGCCAGGCGGCATCGGCCACCAGCTGGTCGTGATGCGCCACATCGCCCAGGTTCAGCGCGTCCAGGGCCCCTTCGGCCAGCGCGGTGCGCAGCGGCGTGCCCGGCGGAAACTCCAGCGGCAGCGAGTTCAGCGTGGGCGCGAAGCTGGCCACCAGGCCGATGGGCTCCTGCTGCGAGGCTGCCACCGCCTCGTCCACCATGGCCTCGTTGGGCTTGAGCACCGGGATGCCCGGGTGGCGCGCCTGCGCTGCCTCGATGCAGGGGCCGAAGGCGGAACAGGTGAAGAGGATGCCGTCGACACCCGTGGCCACGGCGTAATCGGTGAGCGCGATGAAGCGCTGCGTCATGCACAGATCCAGCTGCCCGCCGCGCGCCAGCAGATCGGCCGAGAGGCTGTCGTCCAGCAGGTTCATCCGCTGCGCGGCAGGCCAGTCGCGCGCCAGCGCATCGTTGATCGGCGCCACCGAGTGCGACAGGGCGTGGATGAGGGCGATGCGCGTCATGCCGGGCGGAGTCTGCGCCCCTGATTCCACCAGACCAGCGCGATCAATGCAAAGGCCGGCAGGTAGAACCAGTGGATGCTGGGTCGGTCGGTGGGCACCTTGAGCGTCTTGACCTCCCAGCCCTGCTCGAAACCGGCCTTGGCGGCCTGGCTGCCGAACCGGGCCTGGGCGATCTGCACCTGGCCGCCCAGCGTCACCACCATCAGCCCGGCGTCACTCAGGCGCTTGCGCCCGTCCGTGCCGGGGCCGAGGTTGAGCGCCACGGTCTTTTGCTTGTCCTCGCCTTCCAGCGTCTGGCCGGCGATGACCATCACCACGCGGTCCGGCGCAGTCTTGGCCACCTCCATCACCTGGGCGGGCGGCACATCGCGAAACTCCGGCTCCAGGCGGTCCATGAAGAAATCCGGCCGGAACAGCAGCACCACGGCAACCGACAGCAGCGCCGTCTCCCACCAGAGGTTGCGCACGCGGAACCAGTTCATGGTGACGGCCGCGAACATCAGTGTGGCCAGCGTGCAGCCCACGATGACCGCGATGAGCTCCGGCAGGGAGTGCACGTCGATCAGCAGCAGCTGCGGATTGAAGATCCAGATGAAGGGCAGGATCACGGTGCGCAGCGCATAGACGCTGCCCTGGATGCCGGTCTTGATGGCGTCTTCGCCGGAGATGGCGGCCGCGGCGAAGGTGGCCAGGCCGACCGGTGGCGTGATGTCGCCCATGATCCCGTAGTAGAAGACGAACAGGTGCACGGCAATCAGCGGGATGATCAGCCCGCTCTGCGCGCCCAGCTCCACCACCACCGGCGCCATCAGCGTGGCCACCAGCACATAGTTTGCGGTGGTAGGCACCCCGAGCCCGAGGATCAGGCAGACGAAGGCGATGAACAGCAGCATCACCATCACGTTGCCCTGGCTGACGAACTCCACGAATTCCGTCATGCGCAGGCCCAGGCCGGTCAGCGTGATGCCGCCCACGATGATGCCTGCCGTTGCCGTGGCCGCGCCGATGCCGATCATGTTGCGCGAGCCGTCGGTCAGGCCGCCGATCACCTCGCGCGCGCCCTGGCGCAGCGAATCGCCCGGGGGCAGGCCGCGCAGCGCCTGGATCAGCGGCCGCTGCGTGAGCATCAGCACGATCAGCACGGCAATGGCCCAGAAAGCGCTCAGCGCGGGGGACATCTCCTCGACCATCAGGCACCAGATGAGGGTGCCGATGGGCATCAGGAAGTGCAGGCCGGCACGCACCGTGGGCCAGGTGTCCAGCGCCTGGGGGCGCTCGATGTCGATGTCCTGCGGCAGATCCGGGCAGCGCGCGGCCTGGTGGATGCTGATGCCGTAGAGCGCCAGCACGACGAGGCCGGCCACCCAGGGCGCAGCCGCACCCAGCGTGGCCTTGACGGCGGCCAGCAGGAAGTAGATCAGGCACACCACGGCCACCGAGCCGCTGAGTCCCAGTGCCAGCCGCATCAGGGATTCGCGCCAGCTGCGCGGCTGGCGGTTGATGAGCGGCTGCATGCCCAGTTTCAGCGCTTCCAGGTGCACGATGTAGAGCAGGCCGATGTAGCTCAGCGTGGCCGGCAGCACCGCGTGCTTGACGATCTCGGCGTAGCTGATGCCGACGTACTCCACCATCAGGAAGGCCGCCGCGCCCATCACGGGCGGCATGATCTGGCCGTTTACCGAGCTCATGGTCTCGATGGCGCCGGCCTTGACGCCGCCATAGCCGGCCTTCTTCATCAGCGGAATCGTGAAGATGCCGCCGCTGACCACGTTGCTGACCGAGCTGCCGCTGATCATGCCGTTCAGGGCGGAGGACACCACCGCCACCTTGGCCGGCCCGCCGCGCAGGTGCCCGAGTGCGGCAAAGCTGACCTGCATCATGTAGTTGCCGCCGCCCGCGCGATCAAGCAGCGTGCCGAACAGCACGTAGACGAAGATGGCACCGGTGGAGACGCCCAGCGCGATGCCGAAGACGCCTTCGGTGGTGAGCCACAGGTGCGACATCAGCCGGTTCAGCGAGGCGCCCTTGTGCTGCAGCA
This sequence comes from Rubrivivax sp., assembly GCA_016790225.1. The sequence goes on along the minus strand of JAEUOZ010000004.1, from coordinate 20,697 downwards.
CCTCGGGCATGTAGGGGCCCAGCATCGCGTAGCCGATGAAGATCAGCGCCAGCACGGCCATCGGCCAGCCGACGGCGCGGCGTGTGGCTTCCAGCAGCAGCACGAGGCCTGTGCAGGCCACGACGACGTCCAGATCCGTGGGCTGGCCGGGCCGGGTGGCCAGCTCCTTGTAGAAGATCAGCAGGTAGGCGCCGGCGAAGGCCCCCGCCACGGCCAGGATCCAGTCGACCACCGGCACATGCCGGCGCGGAGACGAGGCAAAGGCCGGCCAGGCGGCAAAGGCCAGGAACAGCGCAAAACCCAGGTGCAGCGCCCGCGCCTCGGTGTCGTTCAGGATGCCGAAGCCCAGCGTGAAGGGCAGCGGAGAGGCGTACCACAGCTGGAACAGCGCCCAGGCCAGGCTGACGCCGAAGATCAGCCGCGCCGCCCAGCCGCTGGGATTGCGCCCGCCGGTGTCGGTGTCGGCCACCAGCTGCTGCAGCGCTTGCGGCGCCTTCTCGATGTCCGTTGCCATGGGCCCGCGTTCCTCCCTGTCCCGCAAACGAACCAGGGGCGAAGCGGCGCTTCGCCCCTGGCAGCATGTCCTGCAGCGCGCCCGGATCGCCGGCAAGCCCGGCGCCCAGGCGGCCGGGCCTTACTTGATCCAGCCCTTTTCCTTGTAGTAGCGCACCGCACCCTCGTGCATCGGTGCCGACAGGCCGTCCTTGATCATGGCCTGCGGGGTCAGGTTGGCCAGCGCCGGATGCAGGCGCTTGAACTCGTCGAAGTTGTCGAACACGCCCTTGACGACGTTGTAGACCACGTCTGCCGGTGTCTTGGAGGACACCACCACGGTGGCGATCACACCGTAGGTCTGCGTGGGGTTGGGGTTGTTGGGGTAGAGCCCGCCCGGGATGGTGGCCTTGGCGTAGAAGGGCTTCTCGGCGACCAGCTTGTCCACGGCCGGCCCGGTGAGAGACACCAGCTGCGCGCCGCAGGAGGTGGTGGGATCCTGGATGTTGGCGCTGGGGTGTCCCACGCCGAAGAAGAAGCCGTCGATCTTGCCGTCGCACAGGGCAGGGCCATGTTCATCGGCCTTCAGTTCCGAAGCCAGGGAGAAGTCGCCGAGCTTCCAGCCCATGCCGGCCAGCAGCTCTTCCATGGAGGCGCGCGTGCCCGAGCCGGGGTTGCCTACGTTGAAGCGTTTGCCCTTGAAATCGGCAAAGCTCTTGATGTTGGCTTCCTTGCGCGCGACCACCGTGAAGGGCTCCGGGTGCACGGAAAAGACCGAGCGCAGATCGCCGTGCGCGCCGCCGTCCTTGAACTGGTTGAGCCCGCGCATGGCGTTGAACTGCACGTCGCTCTGGGCAAAACCCAGGTCCAGCTCGCCGGCCTTGATGGTGTTGACGTTGAAGACCGAGCCGCCGGTGGATTCCACCGAGCAGCGGATGCCGTGCTTGGCGCGATCCTTGTTGACCAGGCGGCAGATGGCGCCGCCGGCCGCGTAGTAGACGCCCGTCACACCGCCGGTGCCGATGGTGACGAACTTCTGCTGCGCAAAGGCGCTGGGCGCCGAGAGGGTGGCAATGGCCAGGGCGGCCGCGGTGACGAGTGAACGCAAGGCAAACTCCTTCCTGATGCGCCGTTCAAGGCGCTGATGAGCTGAAATTCTCTGGGATGAGCGCTGACGGTTCAGCGCGGCAGAACCGATTCGATCGCCGCGGCGAGCTTGTCCACCAGCTCTTCCAGATGCGCGATGCTGACCGTGAACGGCGGAGCCAGCAATACGTGATCGCCCTGTGAACCATCCACCGTGCCACCGGAGGGATAACACAGCAGGCCACGCTGGAGGGCGGCGGTCTTGATGCGCGCGTGCGTCTGCGCCGCCGGCGGCAGCGGCTCGCGGCTGCTGCGCCGGGCCACCAGCTCGATGCCGCGAAAGAGGCCCCGTCCGCGGATGTCGCCGACGTTGGGGTGTTCGCCCAGGCGCTCGCGCAGCAGGGCGTCGAGCCGGCTGCCGTGGCTGCGCACGCGGGTGAGCAGGTCTTCTTCGCGGATGACCTGCTGCACCGCGAGCGCGGCGGCGCAGGCCACGGGGTGACCCAGGTAGGTGTGGCCATGCTGGAAGAAGCCGCTGCCTTCGCGGATGGCATCGACCAGCTGGCGGTTGACCAGCACGGCGCCGATGGGCTGGTAGCCCGCGCCCAGGCCCTTGGCGATGATCTCGATGTCCGGCGCCACGCCGTCCTGCTCGCAGGCGTGCAGGGTGCCGGTGCGGCCCATGCCGCACATGACCTCGTCCAGGATCAGCAGCACGCCGTGCCGATCGCAGATCTCGCGGATGCGCCGGAAGTAGCCTGGCGCGGGCGGCACGGCGCCCATCGTGGCGCCGACCACGGGTTCGGCGATGAAGGCGGCCACGTTCTGCGCGCCCAGGCGCAGGATCTCGGCCTCCAGCTCGTCGGCCATGCGCTGCCCGTAGGCGGCTTCGCTTTCGTCGGCGCGCCGGCCGCGGTAGGCGTGGCACTCGCCGATGTGCGAGACGTCGATCAGCAGCGGCCCGAACTGCGCGCGGCGCCAGCGGTTGCCGCCAGCCGAGAGCGCGCCCAGCGTGTTGCCGTGGTAGCTCTGCCAGCGCGCGATGATGCGGTTGCGCTGCGGCTGGCCCCGCTCGGCATGCACCTGGATGGCCATCTTCAGCGCCGCCTCCACCCCTTCGCTGCCACCGCTGACGAAATACACGTGGCTCAGGCCGGCCGGGGCGTGCGCGATGAGGTCATCGGCCAGCGCCTCGGCCGGCTCGCTGGTCATGAAGGAGGTGTGCGCGTATTCGAGCCGCGCCACCTGCTCCTGCACGGCTCGCACGATGGCCGGATGGCCATGGCCCAGGCAGCTGACCGCGGCACCGCCGGAGCCATCCAGGTAGCGCCGGCCGTCCCGGTCGATCAGGTAGGGCCCGTCCCCGGCCACGGCCACCGGGTAATCGGCCTTGAGGTGACGGTGAAAGACGTGGCTCATGGCGGTTCGGCTCCAGCAGACAGGGGCAGGGCCGGGATCCTACGCCCGGCGCGCTGGCTAAACTCGGCACGATGAACGACGACATCGCCAGCCTGCGGCGCATCCTGCGCAGCTGCCGCACCATCGCGGTGGTGGGCCTGTCGGCCGAGTGGCACCGGCCCAGCTACTTTGCCGCCAAATACCTGCAGAGCCACGGCTACCGCATCGTGCCGGTCAATCCCCGCTACGACAGCATCCTGGGCGAACGCTGCTACGCACGGCTGGAAGACATTCCGCAGCCTGTGGACATGGTGGACGTCTTCCGCAAGGAAGCCGATGTGCTGCCCATCGCGCACAGCGCGGTGGCCATCGGCGCGCGCTGCCTGTGGCAGCAGCTGGGCGTGAAGAACCTGCAGGCCGATGCGCTGGCGCGCGAAGCCGGGCTTGGCAGCGTGATGGACCGCTGCGTCAAGATCGAGCACGCCAGGCTCTATGGCGGCCTGAACTGGGTGGGCGTGAATACCGGCGTGATCTCCGCCCGCCGCGCGGCCTGAGCGCCCCGCCCAGGCCCCACCGTGACGCGCGAGCCGGTCTTGCAGAGCGACGATCCTTCCCGACCGCCAGGCGGCGCCAGCGCGTCCGAGGCCGCAGACGCCCGCCAGCGGCCTGCCGCCGGCGCCCCTACGCCCGCCGAAGCCAGCCTGGCCGGGCACACGCCGATGATGCAGCAGTACCTGCGCATCAAGGCCCAGCATTCGCAGACGCTGGTGTTCTACCGCATGGGCGATTTCTACGAGCTGTTCTTCGACGATGCGCGCAAGGCGCACCGCCTGCTGGACATCACGCTGACCACGCGCGGGCAATCGGCCGGCGAGCCGGTGGTCATGGCCGGCGTGCCCGTGCACGCGGTGGAGGCCTACCTGGCACGGCTGATCAAGCTGGGCGAATCGGTGGCCGTGGCGGAGCAGGTGGGCGATGTCGCCACGGCCAAGGGCCCGGTGGAGCGGCAGGTCGTGCGCGTGGTGACGCCGGGCACGGTGACCGACAGCGAACTGCTGGCGGACCGCGCCGAGACCCTGCTGCTGGCCCTGCACCGGCTGCCGGGCGCCCGGGGCCCGGCGCTCTGGGGCCTGGCCTGGCTGGGCGTGGCCAGCGGCACGCTGGCCATCACCGAGTGCGCCGAGCGCGAACTGCCGGCCTGGCTGGCGCGGCTGGAGCCGGCCGAACTGCTGCATGACGGCAGTGCGCTGCCCGAGGCCGCGCTGTCCACGCGCGCCGCGCGCACCAGCCGGCCGGCCTGGCAGTTTGATGCCGCGCTGGGCGAGCGCCAGCTGTGCGCGCAGCTGGGCGTGGCCTCGCTGGCCGGATTCGGCGCCCAGGGCCTGCCGGCCGCGCATGCCGCCGCCGCTGCGCTGCTGAGTTATGCCGAGCACACGCAGGGCCGGGCGCTGGCCCATGTGCAGACCCTGGCCGTGCCGCGCAGCGGCGAGCTGCTGGATCTGCCGCCGGCCACGCACCGCAACCTGGAACTGGTGCAGACACTGCGCGGCGAGAGCGCGCCCACGCTGCTGTCGCTGCTGGATGTCTGCCGCACGGGCATGGGCAGCCGCGCGCTGCGCCACTGGCTCACGCACCCGCTGCGCCAGCGCCACCAGGCGCGCGAGCGCCAGGAGGCGATCGAGGCGCTCGCAGGCGCCGGCTTCGAGCCGCTGCGCGAGGCCTTGCGCAGCGTCAGCGATGTGGAACGCAGCAGCTCGCGCCTGGCGCTGCGCCAGGTGCGCCCGCGTGAGCTCACCGGCCTGCGCAGCACGCTGGCCGCGCTGCCGGCGCTGCGTGCCTGCGTGCCGGGTGCGGCGCAGCGCACGGGCCCGGGTGCCGATGGCGACCCGTTTCCGGCGCCGACGGCGCTGCTGCAGGCCCTGCTGGCCGATCTGCAGCCCAGCCCGCTGATCATCGAACGCCTGGCCTTGCTGGCCGAGGAGCCGGCCGTCCTGTTGCGCGACGGCGGCGTGATCGCGCCCGGCGTCGATGCCGAGCTGGACGAACTGCGCGGCATCGCGAGCCACTGCGATGCCTTTCTGCTGGATCTGGAGCAACGCGAACGCGCGCGCACCGGTATCGGCAACCTGCGCGTGCAGTTCAACAAGGTGCACGGTTTCTACATCGAGGTCACGCAGTCGGGCCTGGACAAGGTGCCCGACGACTACCGCCGCCGCCAGACGCTGAAGAATGCCGAGCGCTTCATCACGCCCGAGCTGAAGGCCTTCGAGGACAAGGCGCTGTCGGCGCAGGAGCGCTCGCTGGCGCGTGAGAAGTGGCTGTACGAGCAGCTGCTGGATGCGCTGCAGCCGCATGTGCCGGCGCTGATGGCGCTGGGGCGCGCGCTGGCGGCGCTGGATGCGCTGGCGGCACTGGCCGAACGTGCGGCCACGCTGGGCTGGTGCCGGCCGGTCTTCGTGCCGCAGCCCTGCATCGAGATCGAGGCGGGCCGCCACCCGGTGGTGGAGCAGCGCCTGCGCGAGACCGGTGGCGCGGGCTTCATGGCCAATGACTGCCGGCTGGATGCGCGCACGCGCATGCTGGTGATCACCGGCCCCAACATGGGCGGCAAGAGCACCTTCATGCGCCAGGTGGCACTCATCGTGCTGCTGGCTTCGATGGGCAGCTTCGTACCGGCGCGCGCCTGCCGCCTGGGCCCCATCGATGCCATCCACACGCGCATCGGCGCAGCCGATGACCTGGCCAACGCGCAATCCACCTTCATGCTGGAAATGACCGAGGCGGCGGCCATCGTGCATGGCGCAACCGAGCACAGCCTGGTGCTGATGGACGAGATCGGTCGCGGCACCAGCACCTTCGACGGCCTGGCGCTGGCCGGAGCCATCGCCACCCAGCTGCACGACCGCAACCGGGCCTTCACGCTGTTTGCCACGCACTACTTCGAGCTCACGGCACTCCCGCAGAAGCACGAGCGGGCGATCAACGTGCATGTGGGCGCGGTGGAGAGCGGGCACGACATCGTCTTCCTGCACCACATCGAACCCGGGCCGGCCAGCCGCAGCTACGGCGTCCAGGTGGCGCGCCTGGCTGGCATGCCGCCGGCCCTGATCCGCCAGGCGAGGGCGGCGTTGGAGGCCCTGGAATCGTCGCAGCAGGCGCAGTCGGCCCAGGTGGACCTGTTTGCGCAGCCGGCGGCCGGCGCAGCCGCGCCCGAGCCCTCGATGGTGGAGCGAGAGCTGGCCAGGCTGGATCCGGAGGCGCTGACGCCGCGGCAGGCGCTGGAGCTGATCTACCGGCTGCGGGAGTTGATGGCGCGCGGCTGAGTGCAGTGGGCTTGGACAAGCCGTCTTCGGACTCGAACGCATCAGATCATCAGCGCTTCAGCGCATCGGGCCAGGCGCGCCTGCCGAACCGGCAGCAGGCTTCGCTAGCATCCGGCCAGCATCGACTGATCGAGCACGTCAATTCGAAAAAAACTGACGACCGCCATGAACTACAAGCACCTCCACTACTTTCTGCAGGTGGCTGAGTCCGGCAGCGTGGCGGCGGCCAGTCGACAGCTGCACCTGACGCCACAAACCATCAGCGGGCAGATTCAGCTGCTCGGCGAGCGGCTGGGGGGGCCCTTGTTCGAGAAGGTCGGACGACGGCTGGTGTTGACCGATACCGGCCAGCTGGCGCTGAACTATGCAAAGGAGATCTTCTCCCTCGGTTCCGAGCTGGAGGCGGCCGTGCGGGAAGAGCTGCGGGGCGGCAAGAGCCTTGAGTTCCGCATCGGCGTCGCCGATGCCGTGCCCAAGTCCATCGCCTGCCGCCTGGTGGAGCCGGCGCTGGGTGTGGCGCAACCGGTGCGCATGGTCTGCCGCGAGTGGCGGCTCGATCGCCTGCTTTCCGAGCTTGCCCTGCATACGCTCGACCTGGTGATCGCAGACGTTCCGCTGCCGCCAAGCGTGAGCGTGAAGGCCTTCAGCCACCTCCTGGGCAGCTCCCGTGTTGGCGTCTTCGCCGCACGCGCCTTGAGGGCCCGCTCGCGCCGCCCCTTTCCCGAGTTGCTGGACGGCGCGCCGCTTCTCATGCCGGGTGAGGATTCCGCCGTTGGCCAGCAACTGCGCGCCTGGTTCAAGGCACAGGGCCTGCGACCGCGCATCGTCGCCGAGTTTGACGACAGCGCATTGGCCCAGGAGTTTGGTCGCCGGGGGGTGGGTTTCCTGCTGGCGCCCGAAGTGATGGTCGACGAGATCGAGTCGCGTCACCAGGTCCGGCACATGGGAACGATCGACGGCGTCGAGGAACACTTCTACGCCATCTCGATCGAGAGGCGAATCACGCACCCCTGCGTGCTGGCCATCACCCACGCGGCGAGCCGCGAGTTGTTCCAGGCCACTGCGCGCACCCAGGCGCCCCGCGCGGGCCTTCGTCGAAAGCCTGCCTGACGCAGGCTCCGACGCCCCGCCAGGGAAGGCCTCAGTGCGACATCAGCACCGGAACGGTCATCGTTTCCAGCATCGTCCGGGTGACCCCGCCCAGGACCAGTTCCCAAAGGCGCGAGTGACCGTAACCGCCCATGACGATGAAGTCGGCTTGCGTGTCCGCAGCGTGCGACAGCAGCGCCTCGGCCACGTGAACATCGGGCACGCTGCCGCGTCGCATGCGCTCGCCGGCCGATGACTCGCCCTGGCGCAACAGGGTGGGCTGCGCCTTCACGCCATGCCGCGCGAGGTATGCCACCACCTTCTCGAGCGAGGCACGCTGCGATGCGCCATCGCCCTGAGCGTCAGTGGCGAAGCTGACGAGTTCGACATGATCTGCGCGCGACAGCAGCGGCAAGGCATCGCGCACGGCTCGCGCACTCTCCCGTGTGTCGGACCATGCCAGGAGCGCGCGGCGCAACGGCAGCGCGTCGCTGGGTCCGGAGTTGCCGGACACCAGCCCGACATACGGCACGTTCAGCACCGGGCAGGCGGAGCCGACGAGCAGGCGCGCTGACTGGCCAGTCGACAGCCCCTCATCGGTCGTTGGATCGCGTTGAGCCGTGATCAGCAGATCCGACGTACGGGCAAAGGACTGGAGCGCCTCGATCGGCTCTCCGCCGACGAAGCGCAGATCGACGGCGATACCGTGACGCTGCCGAGCGCCGGCGGCCAGGCGATCACCGATCTCCAGCAGCGTGGAGCGCTGTTCCTGCGCGAGTCGGCGTGTCAGCGAGGCTGTCTCGGCGCTGAGTCCCACACCGGCAATGGCAGGCGTGGCCACCAAGGCGGCCGTCAGACTGGCCCCCAGGTCGGCGGCCAGCGAGCTTGCCAGATCGAAAACGGGGCGCGAGATCTTTTCATCGAAGACATGAACGACCAGATCGCAAATGGGAGCCACGGCACACCTCTTCTCGGCATGACGACTGTAGCCCCGGCCTGCCATCGGAACCGCTCGATTCTTCCGATCCTGTCCATCGAAAAAATCTGCCGATTTGGCAGGCGCTGCAGGAGAAACGCTCAGTGCCCGGAGCCCCGCCGAACCTCACCCTTGAGCGCTTGATCCTCGTCAAGCCTGGCTCTGGAACCAAGCGGCACCGCAAGCTGTCTCTCCGGAAACCGCCCACGGTCTCGTTCACACCCAGGAGCACGCTGAATGGCCAACAGGATGAGCGAACCCAGTGCCCCTGTCTGGCATGCCTTGCCGATCGACCAGCTGCTGCGCCACTTCGAACTCGATCCGCTTCGCGGCCTTGACGCAGGCGGGCTGCAGTCGGCTCAGGCTCGGCATGGGTCCAACGAACTGCCGCAGGCGCCGCCGAGGCCGTTGTGGCGCAGCTTCGCGCGCCAGCTCCAGAGCCCGCTCATCTACATCCTGTTCGTTGCATCGGTGCTTGCCGCGGCACTCGGTCATCACGGCGATGCGATGGTCATCCTGGCCGTGGTGCTGGCCAACGCGCTGATCGGCAGCTTCCAGGAGGGCCGTGCAGAGCGATCGATGGCCGCGCTGCGGCGGCTGGCTTCTGTGCGCGTGAGAGTGCAGCGCGAAGGCCTCGAACTCATCATCGAGGCGCGCGAGCTGGTGCCTGGCGACATCGTGCTGCTGGCCCCGGGTGACGCGGTGGCTGCCGATGCCCGGCTGATCGAGGTGGCGCAGTTGCAGGTGGCCGAGGCCGCGCTCACCGGCGAATCGGTGCCGGTGGCGAAGTCGGTGACCGCGGTGCCCGAAGCCACCGGCCTGGGGGACCGCCACTGCATGGTGTACTCAGGCACCCATGTCACCGCCGGCCGGGCCCGTGCCGTCGTCGTCGCCACCGGGCCCCACACCGAGGTGGGCCGCGTCGCCCGCCTGACCGAACGCGCCGAGGAACCGAAGACGCCTCTGGAGCTGAGGCTCGAGGGTTTTGGTCGGGCCCTGGTCGCAGCAGCTCTCGGCTTGTTCGTGCTGGTGGTGCTGCTGGGCCTGTGGCGCGAGTTGCCGCTGTCCGAGCTGCTGATGGTGGCCATCAGCCAGATGGTCTCGATGGTGCCTGAGGGCCTGCCGGTGGCCATGACCATCGCGCTGGCGGTTGGCATGCAGCGCATGGCCGCACGAGGGGCCATCATCCGGCGCCTGTCTGCGGTGGAGACACTGGGTTCGACCACTGTCATCTGCAGTGACAAGACGGGCACCCTCACACGCAACGAGATGACGGCCGTGGCCCTGTGGTTGCCCGGCGGCCGCCCCATCGCTGTCGAGGGCATCGGCTATGTCCCCGAGGGGCGGCTCGTCGAAGGCCGAAACCCCCTGCAGGCCGTGGACCCGGCGACGCGCGAGCTGTGCATGGCCGCAGCGCTGTGCAATGACGCCCAATTGCTGCCGCCTGAAGACGAACGCAGCGGCTGGTCGGTGCTGGGCGACCCGACGGAAGGGGCGCTGCTGGTTCTGGCGCGCAAGGCCAGCCTGCCGGTCGAGTCCCTTCGCCGCGAGGCGCCGCGCGAAGCCGAGCTGCCGTTCGACAGTGACACCCAGTTGATGGCCACGCGGCACCGCATGGCCGATGCACCGCGGCGTGTCTGGATCAAGGGTGCGCCTGAGGCCGTGCTGCGTCTGTGTGCGGCCGGCAGCAGCGAGACGCTGGAGGCGACGCGTGAGGCCGCGGAGGCCATGGCGGTTCAGGCCTTGCGGGTGCTGGCCTTCGCCACCGTGGACGACGACGTCCTCGATCCGGCCTCCGGCTTCGGCGCCCTTGCGGGCCGCGCGCGCCTGCTGGGCCTGGTCGGCCAGATCGACCCGCCGCGCCTCGAGGTCAAGACATCGGTGGGTGAGTGCCGCGTCGCCGGCATCCGCCCGGTCATGGTGACCGGCGATCACAAGCTCACCGGCCTGGCGATCGGTCGCGAACTCGGCATCGCTCGCGACGGGGATCGCGCGGTGGACGGCCCTGAGCTCGAGCGCATGGGCGAGGCTGACCTGCGCGACGAATTGCCGGGCATCGCCGTCTTCGCCCGCGTGCAGCCGGCGCAGAAGCTGCGCATCGTCGAGGCGCTGCAAGCGCGCGGCGAGGTGGTGGCCATGACCGGTGACGGCGTCAACGACGCGCCGGCGCTCGCGCGCGCCGACGTCGGCGTGGCGATGGGCATCACCGGCACCGAGGTCGCCAAGAGCGCGGCCAAGATCGTCATCACCGACGACAACTTCTCCACCATCGTCGGCGCCGTGCAGCAGGGACGCGTGGTCTACGCCAACCTGAAGAAGGTGATCCTGTACCTCTTCGCCACCTCGATGGCCGAGGTGCTGGTGCTGCTGCTGGCACTGCTGGGTGGCTTTCCGCTGCCTCTGGCAGCGGTGCAGATCCTGTGGATCAACATCGTCACCGAAGGCACGGTGACGGTGAATCTGGTGATGGATCCGGCCGACGGCGACGAGATGCGTCGTGCGCCCGTCCCGCGCAACGACCGCCTGCTCGGCGCCGAGCTGCTCAAGCGCGTCGCGCTGATGACACCGTTGATCGCGGGCGTCACCTTCGGCTGGTTCGCGTGGCGGCTGGGCCAGGGCATGGCCCCAGAGATCGTGCGCACCGAGACCTTCACCGTGCTGGCGATGTGTCAGTGGTTCAACGTGCTCAACTGCCAGTCCGCGAGCGCTTCGGCACTGGGCCTGCGCATCGTGCGCAACCGCTGGTTGCTCGGCGGGCTGACGCTGTCCGTGGCGCTGCAGGGGCTGGTGCTGTACACGCCTCCGATGAATGCGCTGTTCCACACCGTGCCGCTGGCCCCGGAGTCGCTGCTGCCGCTGCTGGCACTGGCGAGTCTCGTGCTGTGGGCCGAGGAGGCACGCAAGCTCTGGCTGCGCACGGCCCGCAGGAGCCGCACGTGAGGCTGGCCTGGCTGGTGCTCCAGTTCGCCGCCTGCGCCTTGCTGATCGCACGCGCGGGGTACGTGCTCAGCCGCAGCGCCGATGCACTGGCCGCAGCACATGGCTGGGGGCGCGGCTGGGTCGGCTTGGCGCTGCTGGCCACCGTGACCTCGCTGCCCGAGCTGGCCTCGGGCATCAGCGCGGTGGCCTTCATCGACGCACCCAACCTGGCGGTGGGCAACGCACTCGGCGCCTGCGTCGTCAACCTGCTGTTCCTGGTCGTCGTCGACGCCCTGCAGCGCCACCAGCCGATGTACCGCGAGGCCAGCGCCACGCACCTGCTGTCGGCCGGCTTCGGCGTCGTGATGCTGGGCTTCGTCGCCTTGAGCCTGCTCACCGGCACCCGTGCCCCGGCCGTGCTGCACGTCGGCGTCTACAGCCCGATGCTGCTGGCGCTGTACCTGCTGGCGCTGAAGGGCGTGCACGCGCACGAGCGCCAGGCGCTGGCGGCCAACGCGTCAACGCGGCCACCGGCAGCGGCCGGGCCGACCCGGCACGAGTGGAAGCGGTTCGGCCTTGCCGCGCTCGTGGTGCTGGCCGCCGGCAGCTGGCTGCCCGAGGCGGCCGACGGGCTGGCGGCGGCGCTCGGCCTGTCGCGAAGCTTCGTCGGCACTGTCCTGATGGCCATCGTGACCACACTGCCGGAAATGGCAGTGACGCTCGGCGCCTTGCGGCTGGGCGCGCTGGACATGGCAATCGGCAACCTGCTGGGCAGCAACCTGTTCAACGTCATGATCCTGGCAGTGGACGATGCGTTCTACGTTCGCGGGCCGCTGCTCGCCGACGCCGCCCCCGTGCACGCCGGCACTGCCGTGACGGGCCTGGTGATGACGGGACTGGTAATCATCGGCCTGGTGATGCGGCCGCAAGGGCGCACGCTGCGAGTGCTGAGCTGGATCAGCGTCGGTCTGGCAGCGACATATGTTGTCAATGCGGCGCTGGTCTACCTGGGCGGGCTGTAACTGGCCGCAGGATCGACGAGGAGACACCATGTTCCACATCCACAGCATCCAGGGGCGGGTGTTCTCGGGCACCCTGGAGCAACTGCGACAGCAGCAGCTGGTCACCGGCGTCGCGCGCATCCGGCGCGTCGGGTTCGTGGCTGCCGATACCAGTCCAACGACAGCCGCGCCGTCCGGCAACGGCAGCGGCAGCGGCGGACACGGCCTCGGCGCCGAGGCGGTGCAGGCCTACGGCCAGGCCATCCGCGTTCGCCAGCCGCTCACCTGCGCGGCCGACGTGATGCACAGCCCAGCACTCACGGTACCGGCCGACGCTACGCTGCGCGAGGCCTGGTTGGTGCTGGCGCGCCATGGCATCGCCCAGGCGCCGGTGGTGGGCGCTGGTGGCGTGCTCGTCGGCCTGATCGCCCGTGCCGAACTGATGCCGGCCGCATCGCTGGAGCCGCCCAGCGCGGCGTCGGAGTCGGCCCGCTTGTCGCAGCCGGTGACGGCGGTGATGTGGTCACCCGTGCCCAGCACGGCGCCCGACACCGACCTGCGCCGCGTGGCCGCGCTGCTGCTGCACACCGGGCTGCCCGGCGTGCCGGTGGCCGGCGACAACGGCGAGGTGCTCGGATTCGTCTCCCGAACCGACCTGCTGCGCGCGCTGACCACCGACCCGCCCCTGGACCTCTGGGGCTGATCGCACGCAGCCTGATCATCGACGCACAGCATCGCCGACGGCATCCCCATGCACGGCCCCTTCACCGAATTCGCCCTGCTGCTGCTGATCTGCGCGCTGGCCGGCGCCGCCTTCGTGCGCCTGCGGCAGCCGGTGCTGATCGCCTACATCGTCGTCGGCATCGCGGTGGGACCCGCCGGCTTCGGGCTCGTGACCGCGCACGACCAGATCGACCTGCTCGCCCAGGTCGGCGTGGCGGTACTGCTCTTTGCGGTGGGGCTCAAGCTGGACCTGCACCACATCCGCCACATCGGGCCGGTGGCGCTGGCCACGGGTCTGGGCCAGCTTTCGTTCACCATCGTGATCGGCTTCGCGCTGATCCTGGCGCTGGGCAAGGGCTGGATGGAGGCCTTGTACGTGGCCGTGGCGCTGACCTTCTCCAGCACCATCATCATCGTCAAGCTGCTGTCCGACAAGCGCGAGCTCGACAGCCTGCACGGCCGCATCGCGGTGGGCTTCCTGATCGTGCAGGACCTGGCGGTCGTGATCGCGATGATGGCAATGAGCGCGCTGCGAGGCACGGGCAGCGGGGACCCTGGCGGCGACAGCACGGGCTGGATGGCAATACTCCTGTCGCTGGGCTGGCGCCTGGCGGCCGCCGCCGCTGCGATGTTCGTGCTGATGCGATGGGTGTTGCCGGCGGTCGTGGCAGCCATGGCGCGCTCGCAGGAACTGCTGCTGGTGTTCGCCATCGCCTGGGGCGTGGCCCTGGCCGCCCTGGGCGAATGGGCGGGCTTCAGCAAGGAGGCGGGTGCCTTCCTGGCCGGCTTCTCGCTCGCCTCCACGCCCTACCGCGAGGCCATGAACGCGCGGCTGACCGGGATCCGCGATTTCCTGTTGCTGTTCTTCTTCATTGACCTCGGCGCCAAGCTCGAGCTCTCGGCCCTTGGCGCCGAAGTGGTGCCGGCCATCGTCTTGTCGCTGTTCGTGCTGATCGGCAATCCGCTGATCGTCATGGCGATCATGGGTTACATGGGCTACCGTCGGCGCACCGGCTTCATGGCGGGCCTGACCGTGGCACAGATCAGCGAATTCTCCATCGTCTTCGTGGCCATGGGCATCACGCTGGGCCATGTGGGCGTGCAGGCGCTGAGTCTGACCACGCTGGTCGGCCTGGTGACGATCACGGCGTCCACGTACATGATCCTGTACGCGCAGCCGCTGTACGAGCGGCTGGCGCCGTGGTTGCGGATCTTCGAGCGCCGTCGCCCCCAACGGGAGGCCGGCGGTGAGCCTGCCAACACTGCCGCGGCCGACGCCATCGTCATCGGCCTCGGCCGCTACGGACGGCGTCTGGCGCACAAGCTGCAGGAAGAAGGCGTGCGCGTGCTCGGCGTGGACTTCGACCCCGAGATCGCGCAGGCGCCTGCACCCGGCGGCCTGGACGTGCGCTTCGGCGATGCCCAGGATCCCGAGTTCCTCGAGACGCTGCCCCTGGCCCGCGCACCCTGGGTCGTGAGCACCATGCCGGACTTCGTCTCCAACCGGCTCTTGCTGCATGCCCTCACCGAGCGCGGCTACGGCGGGGATCTCGCCATCGTGGCGCGCGACGATGCCACGGGCGCTGCACTCAAGAGCGCCGGTGTCCCGATCGTGCTCTACCCGGTGCGCAACGCGGTGGACTACACCGTCGAGCACCTCAGTGAACTGATGCGATCCGCACGCCGCACGGCCGACAAGGAGGCCCCATGAACCGTCTCGGTCTGATCCTCGCCGCCACCGACTTCTCGGCCCCGGCCCGCCATGCCGCGGACCGGGCCGCACGCGTGGCGCACGCCACCGGCGCGTCGCTGACGCTGATGCACGTGCTGCCGGGCGGCGCGCTGCAGGAGCTTCGCCAATGGCTGGGCACCGGGCACGCCATGGAGCAGCAGCTGCACGACGATGCGCAGCGGGAGCTTCGCGCACTGACCTCGGAACTGCAGACGCACCGGCACGTGACCGCGCGAACGGTCAGTGTCAGCGGTTCGGTGCTGGATGAAATTAACCAGGAGGCCGAGGCGCTGGATGCCGCCTTGCTGGTGCTGGGCGCGCGTGGCGCCGGTTTCCTGCGCCGGCTGGTGCTGGGTAGCACGTCCGAGCGGCTCCTGCGCCGCACCACGCGGCCCCTGCTGGTGGTCCGGCAGACTCCGCACGAACCCTACCGTCGGGTGCTGGTTGCGTTGGACTTTTCACCCTGGTCGGCACATGCCGTCACGCTGGCGCGTCGGGTGGCGCCGCACGCGAGGCTGCTGTTGTTCAACGCCTACCAGGTGCCGTTCGAGGAGAAGCTGCACTTCGCCGGCGTCGATGCCGCGACCATCGATCGCTATCGGCAACAGGCCCGTGCCGAAGCCACCCGGCGTGTTCATGCGCTGGCCGCAGCCAGCGGCCTGAAGCCCGGCGACTGGGAGCCCTGCATTGTCGAAGGGGAGGCTTCGCAGCGCATCGTCGAGCACGAGCAGGAGAAGGACTGCGACCTCGTCGTGCTCGGCAAGCATGGCCAGTCGGCCACCGAAGACCTGCTGCTGGGCAGCGTCAGCAAGCACGTGCTGGCCGAAGGCAGCACCGATGTGCTGGTCTCCACGGCGCGCGAGGCATGACTTCGGCATCGGAGTCGCTGCAGCACGACGGGGAACCGACACGACGCGGCGGCATTGCCGGGTTCGCACAGCAGCTTCATGAGTCATGGCGCCGCTTCGCCGGCAGGGGAACCCTATGAGACTGACCTTCATCGGCGCAGCGCAGGAGGTGACCGGCTCATGCTTTCTGGTCGAGACGGAAGACGTGCGCTTCCTGGTCGACTGCGGCATGTTCCAGGGCGGACGCGAAGCACGCGAGCGCAACCTCAAGGCCTGGCCGTTCGATCCGCGGCAACTCGACTTCGTGCTGCTCACGCATGCGCACCTCGACCACAGCGGCCTGCTGCCCCGTCTGTGCGCCCTGGGCTTCCGCGGGCCGATCATCACCACCCGCGCCACGGCGGACCTGCTATCGGTGATGCTGCTGGACAGCGCCTTCATTCAGGAGAGCGAGTGGGCGCGCGCGCAACGCAAACGCCCGCGCCAACCGCGGGCGGATGCACCGGCCCTTCTCTATACCGTGGCCCAGGCCGAGGCCAGCCTCGACCAGCTACAGGGCACGTCTTACGACGAAGACGTGCAGCCACAGGCGTCAGTGCGCTGCCGCTTCCGCGACGCCGGTCACATCCTCGGCTCGGCCATTCTGGAAGTCTGGGTGACCGAGAACGGCCGCACGCGAAAACTGGTGTTCTCGGGCGATCTCGGGCAGCCCGGGCGGCCCATCGTGCGCGACCCTACGACGATCGACTCGGCCGACGTATTGGTGGTCGAGTCCACCTACGGCAACCGGCTGCACCGGCCGCTGGGCGAGACCATCGACGAACTGGTATTCGTCATCGAAGACACGCTGCGACGACGCCAGGGCAACATCATCATCCCGGCCTTCGCGCTTGGCCGCACGCAGGAGTTGCTTCACCTGCTGCTGGACTTGTGCCGCCGGGGCAAGCTGCCCCGCCTGCAGGTTTTCGTCGATTCACCGATGGCCAACAAGGTGACCGAGATCACCTGGCAACACAGTGAGTTCCTCGACGAGGAGAGCCGAGCCCTGCTTTCTCTGCGCCGCTCGCACCCGGAGTGGCTGGATCTTCGGTTCACGCGCAGCGTCGACGAGTCGATGGCACTGAACCGCATCAAGGCCGGCGCGATCATCATCTCGGCCAGCGGCATGTGTGATGCCGGCCGCATCAAGCACCACCTCAGGCACCATCTCGGACGCCCGGAGTGCGCGATCGTGATCATCGGCTTCCAGGCCAGCGGCACCCTGGGGCGCCGCCTGGTGGATGGCCACAGGCGCGTGCGCCTCTTCGGCGAGGAGATTGCGGTGCGCGCCAGCATCCACACCATCGGCGGCTTGTCGGCTCATGCGGACCAGGCGGCGCTGTTGAACTGGTTGAAATGCTTCGAGACGGCGCCGCAACGCAGCTTCGTCGTGCACGGCGAGGCACAGACGGCCTGCGGGTTTGCAGATCGGATGGCCGATGAATTCGGGTGGAGCGTCGAAGCGCCGGCACTGGGTACGAGGATTGACTTGTGAGAAGCCCAGTCAAGGGTCGCAACCGTCGCCATGCCGAAACGCCTGAAAGTTGCCTGTCGAGAACGGCGGCTTGATGGCCGATTTCCGACCCACTCGAATGACAGGTCTGGGAAGCTGCAGGTAGCGCGGTGACACGGCAGCGCGCCCTCGTGAAATGAGACGGGTCAAGATTCACCATTGGCGCAACTCTGGCGCGGCGTGACGTCATTCGCGCCCAGTCTGGCCGCCCGCGCGCTTGCATCATGTCGCGGCTCGCCTCATGTACTTGATCTGTTGTCGGCGCCCGAGCAAGCACTCTGGCCCGCAGCGGCTCAGCCGCGCAGCACCGCCCGCACCGCCTCGGCGGCCGCACCCACGATGCGGTCGACCACCGCCTCGCTGCTCACCAGCGGCGGACCGAAGTAGAGATGGTCGCCGCGGCCGCGCGTGATCACGCCGCGCTCGCGCATCGCCGCCAGCACCTGCGGGCCGATCTTGCGCGCGACGTCGAAGTTCTTCTTCGTCGCGCGGTCTTCCACCAGCTCCACCGTGGCCATCAGCCCCAGGCCGCGGATGTCGCCGACGTTCGCATGCGAACCCAGCGCCTCGCGCAACCCCTTGTGCAGCCGCTCGCCGAGCACCGCGGCGCGTGCGGTCAGGCCTTCGCGCTCGAGCACGTCGATCGCCGCGAGCGCCACCGCGCACGACACCGGATGGCCGCTGTAGGTGTGGGCGTGCATCCAGGGGTCGGCCCCGGGCCGCTCGAGCACCGCGGCCACCTTGTCCGATAGGCCCACGCCGCCCAGCGGCACGTAGCCGCTGGTGATGCCCTTGGCGAACTGCATCAGGTCCGGCAACACGCCCCAGTGGTCGAGCGCAAAACGCTTGCCGGTGCGGCCGAACCCGGTGATCACCTCGTCGGCGGCGAACAGCACGTCGTACTTGTCGCAGATCTCGCGGATGCGCTTGAAATAGCCCTTGGGCGGCACGTAGGAGCCGGCGCCGCACACCGGCTCGATGATGAACAGCGCCACCGTGTCAGGCCCTTCGCGCAGGATCGCGCGCTCGAGTTCGTCGGCCGCGGCGGTCTCGGGGTCGGCGCCGGGCGGCACCGCGTAGCGGTAGCGGTCGTGGTTCGGGATATGCACAAAGCCGGGCATGCGCGGCTCGAACGATGTCCAGTACGCCGGCATGCCGGTGGCGCACATGGCCGCCAGCGTCGCGCCGTGGTAGCCGCCGGTGAGGCTGATCGTCTTGAACTTGCCGGGCTTGGCCGTCGCCTTGAAGTAGTAGCGCGCGAACTTGATCGTGCTGTCGGTCGACTCGCCGCCGCCGCAGGTGAAGAAGAAGCGCCGGATGTTCGGATAACAAAGCTCGGCGAGCCGCTCGCCGAGCTCCAGCGCGCGCAGGTTGCTGTTGCCGCTGTAGCCCGAGGCGTATGCCAGTTCGCCCATCTGGCGCGCGGCGGCGTCGGCCAGTTCGCGCCGGCCATGGCCGAGCGTCACGTTCCACAGGCCGGACATCGCGTCGATGTAGCGCTTGCCGTCGGCGTCGATCAGGTCGCAGCCCTCGCCACGCACCCACAGGTTGCCGGCCAGGTGTGCGGCCGGGTTGTGCAGCGAGTGCACGAGGGCGCGGTGGTCGCGTTGCAGCAGTTCGGCATTGCTCGTCATGGGGTCTCCTTCGTTGTTCAGTTCAGCTGCGGATGTTCGACGACGAGCAGCCGCTCGCGCCTGGCCACATGGGCCATCGAATCGGCCGCCACCTGCTGACCGATCTGGCTGGCGTAGGCCGCCTCGAACGCGGCCTGGTTGTCGAACCAGAGCTCCGACACACCGTCGACGCCGGCCTCGGAGCTCACGAGGTTGAAGGTCAGCTTGCGCAAGCCCGGCAACTGGCGTGCGAGCGGGCCATGCTCCTTCAGCCACCAGTCGGCAAAGGCCTCGCGGCTCATGTCGGCGCGACGCGTCAGCAGGATGATCGCCTTGAACATCGCGCGCCTCACTTCACCGGTGCGATACGGTGCAGCGGCCGGCCACCCACCGCGAGCACCAGCACCACCACCACTTCGTCGGCATGCGGCGCGTCGGGGATCGTGATCTCCGCGGCGTCCATGTCGTCGAAATTCCAGATGCGGTTCTTGTTGGTCACCGGCATCACGATCACCGAGCCCGGGCCGCCGAGCTTCTTGGTCGACGGGATGATGTCGTCGCCCTTGCCCACCGCCTTGCGCACCGGCGCGCCGAACTTCGGATGCAGCAGCGCCGCGGCATGCTCGATCTCGCCGGCGGTGCCGACGATCGCGCCCTTGCCATAGGCCGTCACGTCATCGGGCGCCACGCCGAGCGCGGCCACACCGCGCGCCGCGAGCAGCGCGGCCACCTCGGCGCCCAGGTCGTACAGCGGCGACAGGTCGTCCACATAGCGCCCGGCGTAGGGATTCGCGATCACCGCCGCGACGCTGACCTTGCGCGTCGGCGGGTCGACCGCGCGATTCGCTTCGCGATGGATCTCCTCGATCTGAACCACGACCTTGCGCAACTGCAGCAGGGACATCGCCGTCCGCTCCGTGAAACCAGGGAGTTCGAACTGTAGCCGCCCGCCGGCGACCGGGGCCCCCGTACCGGGCCGACGGCCGGCGCCCGACAATCCGGTTCCCGGGACCACCGTCTTCGCCCGCTGTCCATGCCCAAGCTGATCTGGGTCGCGTTGCCGCTGCTCGGGGTGCTGGCGTGGCTGGCGCTGGTGGCGCTGCGCCGCCGACGGCTGCCGGAACGACGAACGGTCCACATGGTCGGCAGCCTGCTGCTGATGCTCTATCTTGCGGCCACCGCGAGCCTGGGCATCTTCTGGGTCGCGAATCAGCAGTTGCCGGTGTTCGACTGGCACTACCTGTTCGGCTACACGACGCTGCTGCTGGTCTCGCTGCATCTGTGGTTCAACCTGCCGCGGCTCTGGCACTGGTGGAGGCAGCGCGGCCGCACTACGCCGCAGCGTGCGCCGGTGGCGCAGGCAGAAACGCCGCGGCGGCCGTGGCTGGCTGCTCTCGGTGTCGCTGGCCTCACCGCCGCAGCCTTTGCGCTCGGATGGCGTCTAGGACGCCGCGAACCCATCGCGTCGGTCGCGTCCACGCCGGGCACGGGCAGCGCAAAGCCGCCTGCTGCCGGCGCGCTCGACACCCACGGCATGGACTTGGTCGAGCGCTTTCAGGCTGCCTCGTCGACCTCTCGCTCGGGCGTCCTGTTGCGCCTGCCCGGCGGCGACTGGGGCACCGCCCCGCCGCCATTCAAGTCCATGCGCGGTACCGGGCTCGAGCTGCCGTCACCGCAGGGCGCAGCGTCGCGCGCGCGCGCACGCATCGACGCCCGCACGATCGGCTCGCTGCTGTGGCATACCGCCGGCGTCACCGAGCGCCGGGCGGGCCTCGCACTGCGCGCATCGCCGTCGTCGGGCGCGTTGTTCTCGACCGAGCTTTATCTGGCGGTGCGCGCGGCGGCCGACCTGTCGCCCGGCTGGTGGCACTACGACGCGCAGCACCACGCGTTGCGCCGTTTGTCCGCCAGCGATGCGCCACCGCCGGATGACGAGACGCTCGGC
>JAEUOZ010000067.1 GCA_016790225.1 Rubrivivax sp. | reverse complement strand
AGCCGAGCGCCGGGTGCAGGGCCGAAAAACTGTCGGCGGCGTTGCCGGCATCGACGAAGACCGCGCCCCACACCGAGGGCAGGCTGGCGCTGAACGGGCGCGCCAGCTCCACGCTGCTGGTGAGGATGGTGCTGCCGCTGCCGACCACGCCGTCGGTCACCGGGCCCAGGGTGCGGTAGCCGTAGCCGCGCACCGAGTCGTCGCCGCCGGCGCGAAAGCGCTGCGAATCGGGGGCCACGACACCGGACTGCAGCAGCACCTGGCCCACTTCCAGCCGGGCCTGTCCGTACCAGGTCTCGCCCAGCGGGTAGTAGCCGGTCAGGCGGCCATAGGCGCGCGTGAAGAAGCCGCTCTCGGCGGCGGTGGCGTGCGAGCGCCCGGTGCCGATCTGGCCGGCGAAGGTGAAGCCGCGCGTGGGCAGCAGCACGCTGTCGAGGTCGCGCCAGACGCCGTGGTAGTTGATCGACAGCGCGATCGCCTCCACCCGGCTGGCCTCGGTGCGGCGCAGCGCGCGCTCGGCCTCGACGAAATAGAGCCGTTCGATGCGCGTGCTGTCCTGTGTGCGGCCCAGGCGCAGGCGTTGCGACAGCACCTCGTCGGTATCGCTGCGCAGCCATTCCACGGTGCCGCCCAGCAGGTTGCGGTACAGGCCTTCGCCCTGGTGGGTGCTGAGCTCGCCCTCCCAGCCGCGGCGTTTCTCGCCCAGCTCGACCTTGTTGCGCGAGGTCAGCGGAAAGCCGAAGACGCGGCGGTAGACATGCTCCACCGAAGCGCGGGCACCGGTGTTGGCGCTGACGCCCACGCCGAAGGTATAGACCTGAAGCGGCGCCTCGCGCAGCCGCACCAGCAGGCGCGCGCTGCCGGCGCTGGCCGGGTCGGTGTCCAGCGCCACGTTGATGCTGGCGAACAGGCCGGTCTTCTGCAGCCGCTCCTGGAAGTCCAGCAGCACGCCCTCGGTGACCGGCGCGCCTTCCTTGGCCAGCAGCAGGTGGCGCACCGACTCCTCGTCGTGCGAGGACAGGCCCTCGATCTGCAGGCTGCCCAGGCGGAACAGCGGCCCGCTGTCGGCCACCACGAACAGACGCACCTCGTTGCGCGCGCGGTCCACCTGGGCGCCGGTGCCGCTCCAGGTGGCATTGGCATAGCCGGCGGCGCGCAGCTTGGCCAGCGCCTGGGCCTTGGCCTCGCCCCAGCGGGCGTTGCTGAACTCGGCCCCGGCCTGCAGCGGCCAGGCGGCGCGCAACTGCTCGGCCAGCGCACTGGCATAGGCCTCGCCGCGGCCGGCGTCGCGCTCCAGGTCGCCGTCGAATTCGAACGTCAGACGCGAAACGCGGGCGCGCGGGCCGGGATCGACCAGCATGCGCACGCGATCGGCCTCGCCGCGCGTGCGGCGGGGCTGGCGCTGCAGGCTGACATGGGCCGAGAAGTAGCCCTCGGTCTGCAGCAGGTCGCGCGCCTGCGCCGGCGCGGCGTCGACCAGGCGCGCCCACTCGGAATCGTCGACCTCGTCGCGCGCCATGCGGCCCAGGCGCACCACGTCCAGGTGTTTTTCGAGAAGCGCCTTCAGGGCCTCGGGGGCGACGATGTCCACCGCCACGCCCACGGTGCCGGTGGCCACCGCCGCTTCGCCGGGCGTGATGAGGACATTGCCCTCGGTGGTCTCGAGCCCCACCAGGCGGCCGTCGGCGCCGTACTGCGGGCGCGCCTCGCGTGCCGTGGCCGGGGTGGCGGGCGCGACCGGCACTGCCGGTGCAGGCGCCGCAGCGGTGGCCGCCGGCCCCGGCGCCGGCGGTTGGCTGCCGCAGCCCGCCAGCGCACCCAGCGCAACCGGCACCAGTACGGCGGCCCAGATCCCGGCCCAGGCTGGCGGCCCGCTGCGCGATCTCGTCAAGCGCCGGTCCTCACTTGCTGAGCAGCCGCATCGCCCCTTCCAGCCCGGCCAGCGTCAGCGGGAACATGCGCTGGTTCATCAGTTGCTGCACGATCGCGATGCTCTGCCGGTAGCCCCACCCGCCCTGCGGCTCGGGGTTGATCCAGGCGTACTTGGGGAAGGCGTGCGTCAGGCGCTGCAACCATTCGGCGCCGGGCTCCTCGTTGTTGTATTCGACGCTGCCGCCGGGCTGCAGGATCTCGTAGGGGCTCATCGTCGCGTCGCCGACGAAGACCAGCTTGTAGTCCTTGTTGTACTTGCGGATCACGTCCCAGGTCGAGAACTTCTCGCTGAAGCGGCGGCGGTTGTTCTTCCACATGAAGTCGTAGACGCAGTTGTGGAAGTAGTAGAACTCCAGGTGCTTGAACTCGCTCTTGGTGGCGCTGAACAGCTCTTCCACGCGGTGGATGTGCTCGTCCATCGTGCCGCCGACGTCCATCAGCAGCAGCACCTTCACCTTGTTGTGCCGCTCCGGGATCATCTTGATGTCCAGCATGCCGGCGTTGGCCGCCGTGCTGTGGATGGTGTCGTCCAGATCCAGCTCCAGATCGGAGCCTTCACGTGCAAATCGGCGCAGCCGCCGCAGCGCCACCTTGATGTTGCGCGTGCCCAGTTCCTTGGTGTCGTCGTAGTCCTTGTAGGCGCGCTGATCCCACACCTTGACGGCGCTCTTGTTGCGGCCCTTGTCCTGCCCGATGCGGATGCCCTGCGGGTTGTAGCCGTAGGCGCCGAAGGGGCTGGTGCCGCCGGTGCCGATCATCCGGCTGCCGCCCTCGTGGCGTTCCTTCTGTTCCTCGAAGCGCTTCTTCAGCGTCTCCATCAGCTCGTCCCAGCCCATCTTCTCGATGGCCGCCTTCTGTTCGGGGCTCAGCTCCAGTTCCAGCGTCTTGCGCAGCCACTCCAGCGGCACGTCCTGCGTGAAATCGGTGAGCATCTCCACGCCCTTGAAGTAGGCCGAGAAGGCACGGTCGAACTTGTCGAAGTGCGCCTCGTCCTTGACCAGCGAGGTGCGTGCAAGAAAGTAGAAATCCTCCACCGAGGGGCCGATGACGCCGGCCTGCAGCGCCTCCAGCAGCGTCAGGTATTCCTTCACCGAGACCGGCAGCCTGGCGGCACGCAGGGTGTAGAAGAAGTTGATCAGCATGATGGCGCTCCGCGCGGCCCGTGGCGGCTCATTCTCGCGCTGCTCGTCGCGGGGCGCGCGGCCGGGCTTTCGGTGTGTGCGACGGATCGTGCTGCTTCAGCCAGCCCAGAAACTCGCCGTACCACTGCCGGCTGTTGCGCGGCTTCAGGATCCAGTGGTTCTCGTCCGGGAACCACAGCAGCCGCGCATCCACGCCACGGGCCTTGAGCGTGTTGTAGTAGGCCAGTCCCTGGGCATCGGGCACGCGGTAGTCCAGGGCGCCGTGCACCACCAGCGTGGGCGTGCTCATGTGGGCGGCAAAGGCGTGCGGGCTCTGCCTGTGCACCTGGGCCATGTCGTCCCAGTACCAGGCGCCCAGTTCCTTGGCATGCCAGGAGAAGGCGTCGTCGGCAAACATCGCGGTCCAGTCGAAACAGCCGGCGTGGCACACATAGGCCGCGTAGCGCCCGGCCGGCACATGGCCGTTCATCCAGGCCACCATGTAGCCGCCGTAGCTGCCGCCGGTGGCGAAGACGCGGCGCGGATCCGCCCAGCGCTGCTGCAGGATCCAGTCCGTGGCGCGTTCGACATCCTGCAGCTCCAGCTCGCCCCAGCGGTGCGTGATGCTGTCCTTGAAGGCATAGCCGAAGCTGCTGGACCCGTGGTAGTTCACGCAGGCCACCACATAGCCCGCGGCGGCGAAGGCCTGCACGTTCCAGCGGAAGTGGAAGGCATCGCCGAAGGCGGTGTGCGGCCCGCCGTGGATCAGGTGCAGCACCGCGTATGTCTTGCGCGGATCGAAGCCGGGCGGATAGCTCAGCCACAGCTGCACCGCGTCGCCGCCCGCGCCTTCGATCCAGTGTTCCTCGGTGCGGGCCGGTGTCCAACGTTTGAGTTCCGCGTCGTTGAAACGCTCGATGCGCTGCGCTGCCGCGCCCGGCGCGTGGGCGTGCAGGCGCGGCGGGTGATCGATGGCGTCGGCCAGCGTGACCAGCAGCCCGGCCCGCTTGTCGAAGCCCATCAGCGTGCCGCCGCTCACCACCTTCTCGGCTCGCCGGTCCGGCAGATCGAAGCGCCACAGGTGCTTGCGGCCGGTCTGCTCGGCCATCAGCAGCAGCGACTGGCCGTCGTCTTCCCAGAGCAGCGGCGCCTCGACCTCGTGATCCCACTGCGCGCTGGCCACATCCCAGCTGCGCTCTTCGCGTTCCCACACGGCCAGCTGATCGGGTGCCGTGTGCTTGCGGCCGCTGTGCGAAGCGACAAACGCGATGCGCTGTCCATCGGGGCTGTAGCGCGGGGCGGTGCAATGCCAGGCTTCGTCCTTCACGATGACCGTCACGCGCCGCGTGGCGATCTCCATCTCGGCCAGTGCATGGCGGTTCTCGATGCGCTTTTCGTCCTGGGGATCGAAGGCAAAGACCAGCCGGCGGCCGTCCGGCGAGACATCGAAGCAGTTGGCGTCAGGCTCGGTGCGCGTCAGCGCGTAGGGCAGCCCCTCGAACAGATTCAGCACCTTGCCCGGGCCGCCCTGCGCATCCAGCGTCACCAGGTGGAGCTGCGGCTCGCGGCCCGCGGGAATCTGGTGATCCCAGTAGCGGTACTGCGTCTGCGCGGTGGCATAGCCGGTTTCCTTGCGCTGCTTGAAGGCCGCCAGGGCCTTGGCCTGCGCCTTGGCGCCCTTGAGATCCGGCCACACCCAGGAGACGCAGATCAGCCGCTTGCCGTCGGGCAGCCAGCGAAAGGCCTCCACGCCGGTGGCCAGTGTCGCGGCGCGCCGCGCCTCGCCGCCATCGGGCGCGATCAGGTAGAGCTGCGCCTCCTCGTCCTTGCTGCCCTGCTGCTCGCGGCGGGCGACAAAGGCCACCCAGTCGCCGCGCGGGCTCCAGCGGGGCTGGCCGTCCTTGTCGCCGCAGGTGGTGAGTTCGCGCGGGCGGCCGCCCAGCGTGGACATCAGCCACAGGCTGCTGCGGCCCTTGTTTTCGTCCATGTCGTAGCGCGTGACGCTGGCCACCGCCTGGGCACCGTCCGGCGACAGGCTGGGGGCGCCCAGGCGCTGCAGGCGCCAGAGGGTCTCGACATCGAAACGGAATGCCTTGTCTGCCATGGTGGGCACCTCGCTCTCGGGCGGTTCAGGTGGCTGCGGCGAGGCGCTGTTCCAGGCGCTCCCGCACGGCCGGCCATTCGGCGGGCAGCAGGCTGTACATCACGGTGTCGCGCACCGTGCCATCGCGGCGCAGCGCGTGGTGACGCAGGACACCATCCTTGTGTGCGCCCAGGCGTTCGATCGCCGCCTGGCTGCGGTGGTTCTCGCCATCGGTGCGCCAGCCCACCAGCTGCGCGCCCAGCCCATCGAAGGCGTGCTGCATCAGCAGCAGCTTGCAGGTGGTGTTGACGGCGCTGCGCTGGAAGCGGCTGGCGTACCAGGTGTAGCCGATCTCGAGCCGGCGGATCTCCGGCACGATGTCGTGGTAGCTGGTGCTGCCGATCACCGTCTGCGTGGCTTGCTCGATCACGGCAAAGGGCATGCGGTTGCCCGCCTGGCGCATGGCCAGCGCTGTCTCGATGTAGCGCAGCTCGTCGCCCGGATCGGGGACCGAGGTAAACCACAGGCGCCAGAGTTCGCCATCCGCCGCCGCGGTGGCCAGCCCGGCAGCATGCTGCGGGCCCAGCGGCTCCAGGCGCACCGGCGCCCGCGCCAGGGTGACGGGCTCGACCCAGTTCGCCACGCCGTGTTTCCCAGGGCTTAAGCGCCGGTTCAGCGGTTGTGCCGCTGCATGAAGACCAGCTTCTCGAACAAGGTCACGTCCTGCTCGTTCTTCAGCAGGGCCCCGACCAGCGGCGGCACGCTGACCTTCTCGTCCTTGCTCTGCAGCACCTCCAGCGGGATGTCCTCGGCCACCAGCAGCTTCAGCCAGTCCAGCAGCTCGGAGGTGCTGGGCTTCTTCTTCAGGCCGGGCAGGTTGCGCACGTCGTAGAAGGTCTTCAGCGCGGCGCCCAGCAGCTCTTTCTTCAGCCCCGGGAAGTGCACGTCGACGATGGCCTTCATCGTGTCGGCATCGGGGAACTTGATGTAGTGGAAAAAGCAGCGGCGCAGAAAGGCGTCGGGCAGCTCCTTCTCGTTGTTGCTGGTGATGAACACCACCGGCCGGTGCTTGGCGCGGATCAGCTCGCGCGTCTCGTAGACGTAGAACTCCATGCGGTCGATTTCGCGCAGCAGGTCGTTCGGGAACTCGATGTCGGCCTTGTCGATCTCGTCGATCAGCAGTGCCACCGGCTGGTCGGCGGTGAAGGCCTGCCACAGCACGCCCTTGACGATGTAGTTGTGGATGTCCTTGACCTTCTCGTCGCCCAGCTGGCTGTCGCGCAGGCGACTCACCGCGTCGTATTCGTACAGGCCCTGTTGCGCTTTGGTGGTGCTCTTGATGTGCCACTGCATCAGCGGCATGCCCATCGCGGTGGCGGCCTCCTCGGCCAGCATGGTCTTGCCGGTGCCCGGCTCGCCCTTGACGAGCAGCGGCCGCTTCAGTGTGACGGCGGCGTTCACCGCGAGCATCAGGTCCTGGGTGGCAATGTAGTTGTCGGTGCCGGTGAACTTGGTCGTTGCTTGCATGATGATCCGGGCTGGCCAGAAGGGCCGTCGGCCGGGCCGCGCACCGGGCCGATGAGCCGGTGCCGGACAGGGACGGGGTGTCGGGCCAGTATAAGGGCGGGCCGTATAATTGATGCCGATCAAAGCAGGGCGCGGCCGAGGGCACGCCTGTTTCCAGCAACCCCTTGCCCTTCGCGGGCTGCCATCCGATGAAGACAGCGCTCACGCTCCTGATTGCCTTGTCCGGCCTCACTGTTGCTGCCCAGGCACAAGACATCAAGGGCGATGCCGCCCGGGGCGCCAAGATCAACGCCAGCTGCATCGGCTGCCATGGCATACCGGGCTACCAGTCCAGCTTTCCCGAAGTGCATCGGGTGCCGATGATCTCGGGCCAGAACGACAAGTACATCATCGGTGCGCTGAACGCGTACAAGCGCGGCGAGCGCAAGCACGGCACGATGCGTGCCATTGCCAGTTCGCTGTCCGAGCAGGACATCGCCGATCTGGCTGCCTATTACGCGGCCGATGGCGGCCCTGCCGGATCGGCGGGTGCCGCGACGCCGCCGCCGGAGGTGGCCGCGCTGCTGACCAAGGGCGCCTGTGCCTCCTGCCATGGTGCCGACTTCAACAAGCCCATCGACGGCTCGTACCCGAAGATCGCCGGCCAGTACCCCGACTACCTGTACAGCGCGCTCAAGTCCTACAAGATCGAAGGCAGCAACCAGGTCGGGCGAGGCAACGCCATCATGTCCGCGCAGGTCAAGCAGTTCAGCAACAAGGAGCTGAAGATGCTGGCCAACTACCTGGGTTCGCTGCCGTCGGACATGCGCACCGTGGCGCAGTCGCGCTTCCGCTGACGCGCCAGGGCATGGCGCCCGCTGCCCTGCGCGCCGCCGAGCCGCGCGATCTGCCGGCCATTGTCGGCCTGGTGCGTGAACTGGCCGATTTCGAGAAGCTGACGCACCTGGTGCAGGTGACGCCGGAGAAACTGCATCCGCACCTGTTCGGCGAGCGGCCGGTGGCCGAAGCGCTGGTGGCCGAACGCGGCGAACGGGTGGTCGGCTTCGCGCTGTACTTCACCAACTTCTCCACCTTCTTGGGCCAGCCCGGTCTTTACCTGGAAGACCTGTACGTGCAGCCGGCCCACCGTGGCCAGGGCATCGGCCGGGCGCTGCTGCTGCACCTGGGCCAACTGGCGCGCGAGCGCGGCTGCGGCCGCTTCGAATGGAGCGTGCTCGACTGGAACGTCGACGCCATCCGCTTCTACGAACGCATGGGCGCGACAGTGATGCCCGAATGGCGCATCTGCCGCGTGGCCGGCACGGCGCTGGAGCAGTTCGGCCGCTGAA